>CAJWDP010000013.1 GCA_913030835.1 uncultured Flavobacteriales bacterium
GGCTTTTTGCCCGTGCGGGTTCAAGTCCCGCCTCGAGTACATTTAGCCCTGTAACGTAGAGTTGCAGGGCTTTTTCGTTTTTTATTTAAGCCACAGCCAATGTTTCAAAGTTACTTGTCCTGTTAATTTAATTGCCTCATCATCAAAACGACATTTAAGAGTGTAATTATAGATGCCATTCTCTGCAATTGTTCCATCTTTTGTCTTTTGATCCCATATGAAATCGGGATTGTCAGATCTAAAGATTTCGGTCCCGAACTTATCTTGTAACGTAAATGAAAAATTTTCAGGCTTACAAGTGAATTGCGCTTGGAGTTGATATTTATCGGAAGGTTCTGTGATTCTCGCTTTACAAGTTTCTTGAGAATACGCTATTGCTGAAAAAAGAAGTCCGAAAATAAAAAAAGAAGTTTTCATATAAATGATTTCCCTTTAAACGACTATTTCATACTCATTATTGTCGGCAAGCTAAAATTGAAGAAATCATTTGGTTCGACAATACAATCACCTCCTGTACAGATAAGAAAACCAGGCCTGTTGGCTTGGTTTTTTTGTAAAATCCACTTTGGCATGAACGTTGTTAATTTTTTTGTTAAATCCGTAAAACAAAGAATTATGAAAAACCTGTTTACACTATTAGCTTTCACAATTTTATTAAACCCTGCTTTTTCTCAAACTGAAATGTCAAAGAAGGAAAGCCTTGAAGATTTACATCTATTTTGCAAAACAGGTATGTCTGAAGAACTATGGATAGATTTTAATGAATGTGACCTGAATGAACTAACGCTGTATCAAGGTAATACTGCTTACTATTTCAAATTATCGAGTATTGAGTTTGTTGAAATCCAAAAAGTAGAAAAAAAGAAGAAAACCGTAAAAAAACTAGTTCTTACGACCTATCCTGCTGCAAAAATCAAATCTGAATCAGGCACCTCTAATTCTTCCCTTGTTGTAAACGGACTTGGTTTGGTTGACTCTGGTAATGGGATAGGCTATAAAAATTCGATTAATATTTATGGTGATGCAAATGATCTTGAAGTAGTTAAAATTAAGCTTCAAAATTTGATTAATACGAACTCTAAATTGAACTAATAGTTTGGTCCGGCAATAAAATTCTTATGTGTACCTGCTGCCGTAAACTAGGCTATTCGACTTGGTTTTTTGTTTGATACTAATCCATGTAATCCTACGAATAAATGTTTCATTACAATTCATGATCCCATGCGGGCCAATTGATTAATCAACTAATTTTTCAGAACTCCCTCATCAATCAAATTTTGAAAAGAATCCTCCATGGTTTCTTTCATTGGCCTGAATTTGATTCCCAATTCCTTTTTGATTTTAGAATTGTCAGCATTCCATGGAATATTTACATTGTTTCTGATAAACCGTCGCGTAAACAATTTATTGGTAAGCGGTCCCAGGATCATTACCATCCATTTGGGGAGTGCTTTTCTTGGAAGCGGGTACTGATCTCCGTATTTCGGTAGAAGAACGGTTCCCATTTCCAAAAAATCAGTGTTGTGTGCGGAGGTTATGTATCTTCCACTCGCATCAGACGTAAACCCTGCTTTGAAATGAGCCTCGGCAACGTCTCGAACATCTACGATACCTGCGCCTATTTTTGGAGCTCCCATTTTCATTTCTCCACCACCAAGCATCTTTAATATGTTGATACTTTCGGATGTGGCATGATGAATATTATACGCAGGGCCAAGAACCAAGCTCATATTGATTGCGACCAAATCCCATCGTTGCTGTTCATCGACCATTTCCCAAGCTTTTTTTTCAGCCAGGGTTTTGGAATAAGAGTAGGGCTGATAGTCCAATGATGCTGTTGTATTCCATATTTCTTCTGTTAGTTTTCCTCCAGGTGCATTTACGGAATCAATAGCATCTGTATAAATTGCTGCGCAGCTACTGGTAATAACGACTCTCTTCACAGATTCTGTCGCATTGGCAGAATTTAAGACATTTTCAGTCCCTTTTACAGCCGGATCTATTAGTTCTTTTTGGGCGTTTTTGTAGTTGCTGGTAAAAGGGGATGCCGTGTGATAAACCAGCTCGCAACCTTCCATGGCTTTTTGATAGGATTCCGGCTTGAGCAAGTCACTCTCAAAAAAGACAATACTCCCACCTGTTCCTTTGGCCATCTCTTTCAAGTGGTTAAATTTCTCCTCGTTTTCAATATTTCTCCCTGCGGCATGCACGGTTAATCCTTCATCCAGAAGTTTCTTCACTAGCCAGCTTGCCACGTATCCATTTGCTCCGGTTACTAAAATGGGTTTTGCCCTATCGATTGATTTCATAGTGTTAGTTGTTTTATACGGAAACATTGAAAAGTAAGAAAATGTTGAACAGTGAGTTCTTATTGTGTTTATTTTTTACCATGTGTTAATTTTATTCCGTTCGGATCGATTGTGATCTGTTTTTTGCAAAAGTATTTTGTGCTACATCACCTATTCGTTTGGGCAAAATAGACGATGTTCTCGTTGAAGGAATAGTCGTCTGCAAAAAAGTGGTTGCTTAGGATGTAAATTGGAATGGATGTTGATTAACTTCGCGTGCGGTGAAAAGAAATCGATTTAAAACAAAGAAATTCTGGTTCCGGTTTACGGGAATTATTTTGCTATTGCCGATACTGATTTTTGCCATTCTGTTATTGGTGATCTACTGGAAACAGGATGCCATTGTTCAGAGCTCAATTGAATCTATGAATGAGCATCACAAGGGGCTCCTCACGATTGGCGACATTCATCTGGCTCCATTCGAGAACTTCCCGGATATATCGATTAAAATCGACGATGTACATATCTACGAAGAGAAGGCAGCGGAACATCCAATTCTGGATGTGAGAGACATCTACATAGGATTCAATCTATGGGATATGATTAGCGGTAATTATGATCTGCATTCACTTTTGGTGGAAGATGGGTTTTTCAATATTGTCATTCATGAAGATGGCAGTACCAATCTTCAAAATGCATTGGCAGCTCCAAACGATCAGGTAGAGGAGGACCCGGTGCATTTTCACCTTCAACGAATCGAGCTAAGAAATCTGGACATTCACAAGCTGAACGAATCCAATATGATGGATGTAGAAACATACATTTATGAGGCGGATGGTGGATTCGAGACCAATGAAGATGAGATTGCCATGCACATCGATACCCGTTTCGAGCTCAATGTGATCGATAACGGTGATACCACATTCATCAAGCACAAACATTTCGAGTTCCACACGGATCTGGTGCTCAATCAGCTGTCTGGAATGATGGCCATTGCTCCTTCCGGGATAGTGATGGAACATGGTGATTTTGAAATAGAAGGAATCGTCGACACGAAGAACGACGTAAATATGGATGTTCAGATAAGAGGGACGAAACCGAACTTTGACATGCTTATTGCGTTTGCTCCGGAAGATATCATTCCATTACTGGAGCAATACAGAAATGCAGGTAAGATTTACTTCAACAGCACGATCAAAGGGCCAACCAGTGGTGGTCACATACCATTGATAGAGGCCAATTTTGGAGCCAGCGAGGCATTCCTTGAGAATACGGAAAAGAACCGCATTCTGAATGATATGGGGTTTGAAGGGCATTTTAGCAACGGAGAAAACCGCGACCTGACGACAATGGAATTTTCGATGAAGGACATTAGAGCAAAGCCGGAAAAAGGAAATATTATCGGTTCGGTTTTCGTAAAGAATTTTGAAGAGCCCGAGGTGGACATGTCATTTCAGGCGGATTTCGATCTGAATTTTGTGGCTGACTTTTTAAACCTGGATGAACTGGAAGTAGCAGAAGGAGAAGTGCATCTTGAAATGAAGTTCCATGATATCATTGATCTGGACAATCCTGAGCGAGCACTCAAAGATTTTAATCAGGCATACTTTTCGAAATTAGAAATAGATGACCTAAAGCTGAAATCAAAGGATCTGCCAATGCCAATAGAGCACCTGGATGTGAAGCTGGAAATGGATGGCAAGCAAGCTACTTTGGATAAGTTTGAAGCAATCATTTACAATTCGGATCTAAGTGTACAGGGCTATGTGTCCGACCTTCCAGCAATTGTGCACCACACGAATATTCCGGTAAAGACTCACTTGGAGGTAGAATCCAAAAATCTTGACCTTGCTGAATTGACGAAGTATGATCAGGGCGATAGCTCATCGATCGATGAGCAGATAAAAGATTTAAAGATTTCCTTTTCATTCCTTTCTACGGCTAAAGCATTTACTGAGTCTGAATATTTACCGATTGGTGAATTTTTTATTGATGATCTGCATGCACAGCTGACGCATTACCCACACGAGCTTCACGATTTTCATGCAGATATTCTGATCGATGATCGGGATTTAACGATAAAAGATTTTACCGGTCACATTGACGTTTCTGATTTTCATTTTAACGGGTTGATTCACGATTATGGCTTTTGGTTTAAGGATCAGCTGGATGGAGATGTAAATCTCGATATATCGCTGACCAGTGATGCCCTTCACTTAGAGGATGTATTTACCTACAAAGGTGAGAATTATGTTCCGGAGGAATACCGCCACGAAGAGTTCGATCAGCTGGCCTTACATGTAAATTCAGCGATGCACTTTAAAAACCACGAGCTTCATTCTATCGACATGGATTTGGATCAGCTGAATTGCACGGTTAAACTTCACCCAATGCGATTCGAGAATTTCAATGGCAGATTCCATTACGAGGATGATCACATTGTAATTGAGAATTTACATGGCCAAATGGGGCGTTCTGTTTTTGATGTAGATATGAATTACTATTTGGGAGAAGACGATGCGATCAGGAAACGTGACAATCATCTTGGGTTTATTGCGAATTACATCGATTTCGATCAGCTATCGAACTACAATTTAGGCCCGGCCGATAATCAGAAGCAACAGGATCGTTCATCTGGAAACAAGTTGGAAGATGTTGAGGAGCATGCAGAAGCATTCAATTTATACGAGCTGCCATTCACAGACATGACCTTTGATGTCGATATAGGTCACTTTATCTATCATCGTATTGACCTTCAGAAGATTCATGCCAGAATGCGGACTACGAAGAACCACTATTTGTATTTGGATACATTGAGTATGCGGGCTGCCGGAGGATCATTTAAAGGTTCCGGCTATTTTAATGGAAGTGACCCGAAACACATTTACCTGAAGCCGAATCTTAAAGTGAAAGACGCAAATATCGATAAGCTGATGTTTAAGTTTGAGAATTTTGGCCAGGATGAATTGGTTTCTGAAAATCTTCATGGCAAGCTTTCTGCTCACATTACCGGTAACATTCGTATGTATCCGGATATGGTGCCGGATCTTGATCAGTCCGAAGTTCATATGGATGTAGAAGTAACCAACGGTCGTCTGGATAATTATGAACCCATGCTGCTACTTTCCGATTACATGGGGGATAAGAATCTAAATTCCGTTCGGTTCGATACGCTGAAGAACCACATGGATATTACTAATGGAGTAATGACCATTCCAAATATGACGATCGAGTCAACGATTGGCCATTATGAAATTTCCGGTGAGCAGGATATGGAATTGAATTTCGATTATTACTTACGCATTCCTTGGGGAACAGTAAAGGAAGCTGCTCGGTATCGACTGTTTGGTAATAAGAAAACTGCTAAAGGAGAGACCGGCGACGACCAGATCATCGAGGAAGACCCGAAACGTAGAACCCGATTCTTGAATGTGAGAATGAAAGGAGATATCGACGATTACGATATATCGCTGAAGAAACAGAAGGGGTTACCAAAAAAATAATGATCAATTCAGTCTGTCAAAAAACACCCTTTAGTAGCGGCTGAATATAAAATCAGCGATCCTAATCCCTAATCTTAGGTGCGCCAATTTTCTGTAGCTCAGTTTGGAGGGGCTCTATCGCATCTTGAATTTTGGTAAGTTGAGCGGTAAGCTCATTGTACAGCTGATTTGCATTATCCAAGCATTTCAGCTGGAGCTTGGTTGGCCCATAGGTAGTACCGTAGCTGCTTGCCGGCCAGATATAATCTCTGATGGTAGGAAACTCATTTTTCTCACCCACTTCGGATCTTGCCTTGCTACCGCCAATTCGTTGTTGCAACGCAAGGAGGTCTTTGCGCAGTTCGAGCAATTTCTCTTGAAGAGCTGGTTCATTGGATTTTGCTTTATCGTAAGCCTTGAGCATTACCTTGATGCTGTTGTCAACTTGATTCAGGTCATGCTGCAAGTCGTTGGTCTTGTTTCGAATTTGTGAAACATTTTTCCAATGCTCCACCACCTGGTCCGGACTGCTTCCATTTTTCGCGTTGCTTACAAACGGCTTCACTTCAAATGCAACCTTACTACTAATGGAGCTAAATTTGCCTTCCAATTGTTTGAATAGCTCTGCTGTGTAGCTACCTGGAGCCGAAAGATATCCCATTGCTCCGCTGGTATAATTTTTTTCTGTGAGCGATTGGGTAGATTCTGTTTTCAAATCCCAACTGATTCGATTGAATCCTTTACTATTCTTTGCTTTAATTTTTCTAATGATGTCGCCACCTTCATTATAGATGAACAACCAAACACCCGGTGAAATTTCATTTTTTTCTTCCTCCAGCACCTTCCAATCCGGTGTAGAAATGATTCCGCCGGATTTCTCTGTTTCTGATTCTTGTTTTTCACGTATTGCTTTTTTCGATTGATAGCCTTCCTTTAGAAAGTAGGTGAATTCAACTCCAAAAGGCGGATTGTCTGCCACAAAGAAACCATCACCTTGGGCGGCTTTCTTTCCTCCTCCAAGAATTCTTTTTTGCATATACCAAAGTCCTGCCCTTGGAGTAAATAGTTGAGCTTCCGGTTTTTCATTGCTAGCATCGAACTCACGTAAAGATGAATAGTCATCCAGGATATAGATACCTCTTCCGAATGTGCCGGCAATAAGATCGTTTTCCCTTTTTTGAATGGCTAAGTCACGAATCGAAATATTCGGTAATCCACTACTCAGCTTGTTCCATGTTTTGGCACCATCTAAGGTAACATACACTCCGAACTCACTTCCCAGGAACATAAGGTTGCTCTTTTCGTGATCCTGAACAATTCTCCATAAAAGTGTGCGATCGGGAAGATTGTTTGAGATACTTGTCCAAGTTTTTCCCTTATCCGAGCTTTTGAATAAATACGGCTGGTAATCACCAAATTTATGGTTGTCGAATACGGCATATACAATGTTCTCATTGAATAAATCAGCTTTTATGTCATTCACAAAGGCAGTTTTCGGGAGGCCTGACATTCCCTCAAAACTTACTTTTCTCCAATTGGCTCCGCCATCTTCAGTGACCTGAATAATTCCATCATCGGTTCCTACATAAATTAAACCTTCTTTTTTTGGAGATTCTGAAAGTGAGGTGATCGTGCTGTAGTTGGACATTGCGTAGAGGTCCCATGCATTGTTCCACTTTTGTTTTTGACCATAGAATGGAGTTTGGATCCTTTGTATGTTGTTCGTGAGGTCTCCGGAAATGGCTTTCCAGGAATCTCCTCGGTCGTTGGACATCCACAATCTTTGCGAACCGTGATAAATGCGCTTAGGGTTGTGTGGACTTACTAAAATAGGCGCATCCCAGTTGAAACGCTCTGTTTTTTCACCCAATTCGGGCTGGGGTTTTATGCTGATGTTTTCCCCTGTGACCCGGTTGTGTCGATTCAAATTTCCTTGCTGCCATTGTGCATAAACGATATCAGGATTATCGGGTTCTGTAGCTGGTTGATGGCCATCACCCCCTAATACGACAAACCAATCCGAATTTCTGATTCCATGGACATTGTCCGTTCGGGAGGGTGCGCCTTGGGTATTGTTGTCTTGTGTTCCGCCATACACGAAATAAAACGGTTCTGCATCATCTACTGCAATTTTGTAGAACTGAGTTAATGGCAGATTATCAATAAACTTCCAGTTTTTAGTCTTGTCGAAGCTTTCGTAAAGACCTCCATCGCACCCTACAAGAATATAGTTGGGGTCGTCTTTCCTAAAGGCCACGGCATGATTGTCCACGTGTTTTTCCTGCTCGTTCATTCGGCCAAAAGTTTTACCTCCATCGAACGAAACTTGCATGTAATTGTCAGCCAAATAGAGCTCATCATAATTATGCGGTGAAGCCCAAAGTTCCTGATAGTAGTGTGGACCGGTTCCGCCAGCGACTGCATCGCTCATTTTGGTCCACGACCCTCCTTGATTTTCACTTTTGTAAACTCCACCGGTCCTGCGATCCAGCTCAATTGCAGCATAGATCACATCCGGTCGTTGGGGTGAAATTGCAAGTCCGATTTTACCTAAATTTCCGGAAGGTAATCCATTGGACAATTTGTTCCAGGTCTCACCACCGTCAATGGATTTATAGATCGCAGTTCCGGATCCTCCACCCATGTAACCTGCGACAGTTCTGTGACGTTGCCAGGTAGCAGCGTAAAGCAAATTTGGGTTTCTCGGGTCGATTAGAATGTCAGTGGCGCCGACCCATAGGTCGTCACCAAGTGTTCGTTTCCATGTCTTCCCGCCATCATGGGTTTTGTAGATGCCTCGTTCACCTCCCTTGCTCCACAAAGGACCTTGAGAAGCCACCCACATGATCTTTGAGTCAGTTGGGTGAATGATAATTTTTGACAGATGCTCAGATTTTTTGAGGCCCATATTCTTCCATGAATTTCCTCCGTCTTCACTTTTATAGATACCATCGCCATAGCTGATGTGCCTTCCACCAACATTTTCTCCGGTTCCAACCCAAACTACTTCGGGATTTTGTGGATCGAGTGCTACACACCCAATAGAAAAGCTGCTTTGGCCATCAAAGATGGATTTCCAGGTTGTTCCTGAGTTTTCAGTTTTCCATACGCCGCCGGAGCCGGCTGTAACATACCAAGTATTTTCATTATTCGGATGAATCACAATATCTGAGATTCGCCCTGACATGAGGGCCGGACCAATATGTCTGAATTTAAGGCCGCTGTAGCTAATGGATTCTTTTTTGTCTTCCTCTGTTCCCTTCTTGCCATTTCGTTGTGCTGAAGTGGTTAAAACAAAACCGATTGTTAAGATGAGGATGGTGGCGCGACTTATGAACTTTTGCATGACTTGATTTTTGAATCGCGTTAAAGTAAATAAAATGGTTAAGGATTGAAAGAACGATAGTACAATCGGTCGTAAAGCAGGCAAAGTGGTTGTAGAATTGTGTAAATTGCTTTGGATTGAAATTTAGTTTTCCGTTATAGACTAATCCCAAAAAATAGTAGGTCCATTTTTCCTGAGCGCATGTCTTCCTTATTTCATTGCACTCCCTGTGAAATGGGTTTTGTACTGTCGCATACTGCTCTTTGCAAAATCATGTATGAAATTCGCATAAGTAATGGGTTTTGATTACTTTGATTGAGAAAAATCCAATTCCTGTGCAAAAAAGAAGAATAACAGTTGTATTTGCTATGCTATTGTTCGCTGCAATTGTTACTTCTTGTAAAACATCTGCTGATTGGATCGAGGTTTCGTCTGTATATTTTACGGATCGTGACCTACAAAATTTATCTGACGAGATAATTGGGTTCACAGATTCTATATTTTTGGCCGAGAAAAAACTCATAACTGAGCCAGGTCAATTTTGGGGTTATGGTTTTGAATATAAAATTCAAGAATTACACCATGTCAACGTAGTCAAATTTGACTCCGTTGGAAACGTTTTAGAATTTGCTAGAATTGATAGGAATGGAGTATTGTTACAGAATCAGAGTTACGATTCATATTATATTCCAATTGCACCGAAAAAGCGATTCACATGGAATACTTCAGATAGTCTCTATAAACCAGCTAGAATGCTAGGGCCATTGATTAAAAAATTCCCTAGAAAGCAGTATAAAGTATTCTATGATGTGTATGCTCCGGGTGGAAACTTAATACATGAATGGTATGGTGAAGAATCCTATTCTCTGTATCAGTATGATACCAGTAGCAGACTTGTTGAAGAGGTTTATTATGTAGAACATGAGCGCTATGATATAAACCGCTATAGCTATGATCATTTTGGCAACTTGATCTCTGAAACAAGGGTTGAATTGCGCGATATTTCAAATGATTATCAATATGACTCAATCTCAGTACACAACGACCTTGAGTACGACGACAAGGGTCATTGGATAAAAAGAACACAATTCCAACAGGAAACGGTGATAGCCGACGGTGAACGGATTGATCAAGAATCCTATTATCCTCTTATTACTAAGCGGTATTTAATCTATCAAAAAGGCGAGGATTAGATTTGACAATCATTGCTTATTCTTTCAGTCTATTCCATCACTTCTTCACCGCCTCGTAAAAAGAATTCCAAATTGTCCTCGGGTTGTCTTAAAAACAACGTATCACCGCTCACTTGATAGCTGAATCCAATTACCTTTTCATCCGTATTGATCAATAGAAAGTTGTTGTTGAAAGTGACCCAATTAATTCTCTCTTTTTTGAATTTTTTAATGTCCTCCGTAACCACAACACCTTTTTCTTTCGATCCGATACCATTGCTATGCAAGTCCAGATGGTACTTCTTTTTTCGAACCCATTTTCCCACCAAATTTGGATCGTTGTTCGACATGCCTTCCGGCACAGGTGCAGTGCAGCCAATAAGAAATACAACCAGAAAAATGCTTGTAAAAGAAAGGATTGAATTCATTTGAATGTAGTTGAATGAAAGGGAAGTTAAGAATAATCTAGAGAAGTGTGCATTGCCGCAGGACACCCAACTTATTTGTAAGTTTACTAGATGACATTTAGAAAGGCCACAAAAAGGGATCTGCCGGCCATTGTTGAACTACTGGCAGATGACATCTTGGGTGCGAAAAGAGAAGATGCACGGCATCCCCTTCCTGATTGCTACATGAATGCGTTTGGCAATATCGAAGAGGACAAGAATCAAGAGCTGATTGTTGCAGATGACGAGAAAGGGATGATCGTCGGTACGTTGCAGATCACTTTCATTCAATATCTTAATTACAAAGGAGGCATTCGCGCACTGATTGAATCAGTAAGAATCCATAAGGAATTTCGAGGGAAGGCATTAGGCTCGGAAATGATTGGTTGGGCCGTGGAAAGATCGAAGGGAAGGGGTGCTCATATTATCCAGCTCACTACCGATAAACAAAGGCCGGAGGCAATTAAATTTTATGAGAAATTGGGGTTTGTTGCCTCGCACGAGGGCTTTAAAATGCACGTATAAATGCTCTTAACGATTGCAAACTTTATCGAATTCGGCGAACCTGCTTTCCGTTTTTAAAAATGTAAGCAGGCTCCTCAATTGTTCTTAGATTCTTGATCGGGTCGTCTTTTAAGATCAGCAGGTCGGCCTTTGCACCTTTACTGATATGCCCAAAATCGGGATCGTCAATAAACAGTGTTGCATTTCCATAAGTGGCTCCCTGCAGAATTTTATAGGTTTCCATTCCAAATCGTTCCAGTTCATAGAGCTCCTGATAATATGTTGAACCCGCATAGGTTCCCGGTAAATTGCTGTCTGTGCCAACCAGTATCGGTACATTGAGATTATTGAGTAATTCAAAATTGCGTTCCCAATGGGTTCGATGATCCGAAACATTTTGAAAAAAATCATTCATCACTGCTTGTTCATGCACGTCTTTACCATTGTCCTCTGTTACCGGTTCTAGAACGCAGCAGGGTACCAATAAACGATCCTTTTCAGATGGTTTGAAATTGCCTTTGTTGATTTTGTCCACGTTAACAAAACCTGCCAAAGTATATATGATCTTGACCCCCGATTGGGCCACCAGTTTAGCTTGCTCGGAATTAAGCGGGTCTCTCCAGATACCATGTGCGAGAATATCAGCTCCGGCTTCAATTGCACTCATTGCATTATCAACGCTTCCGATGTGAACAAATACCTTTAAGTTTTGATT
The DNA here is from genome assembly GCA_913030835.1 of uncultured Flavobacteriales bacterium. Taxonomy (GTDB): domain Bacteria; phylum Bacteroidota; class Bacteroidia; order Flavobacteriales_D; family Parvicellaceae; genus UBA10066. Next base: position 11,933 of record CAJWDP010000013.1, read on the forward strand.
ATGTGATTCTTGTACGAGTGCTTTCAATAGCTTAGTTGGCATCTCAGGAGAATTGGGAGGAATTTTGTCGCAAGCAAGCTTCATGTAATTGACGCCTTTTCTTTTGAACGAGCTAACGATTTTTCTTGCATCGCTCTCTTTTTTGATGGTGGGAAAGACCAGATTCGCAAGGAACCCCAGCGCCTTTGGGAGCATAATTTTCGATAGGGGAATAGGGTGAGAGTCCTTTATCGTTACAGGAATGTGGGTGTGGTATAAACTGGGTCCGCAAAGCTTTCCGCTTTCCAGCTGATTAGAGATTTTCTTCAGCTTCCCTGCGATACCACCCAAATCGTATATTGTTGTGATACCACTGTAGAGATAGGCTTCAAGGTTGTAATTGATTCTTGGCTTAATGTTTCTCCAAGGAATAGCACCGCTTCCTGATAGGTGTACATGCGAGTCTATTAATCCAGGCATGAGCACCATTCCATGAGCTTCTATCTTTTTCATCGATGATACAGGAATGGTTCCGGAAGGCCCTATGTCGGCTATTCTTCCACTCTGAATCAAGACATCCTGATGTTCGATCAAGTCGTTCTGTTTGCCGTCAAACACACTTACGTCTTCAATAAGGGTTGGACTACATTCATCTTCCATTTCGATAAGCGAAGCAAAATCAGAAGTCATGTTTTTAATTTTGTACGGAGCAGGATTTTGAACAGAAAAGATAAGAATAAAACAAAGCCGAGAAAATTGACAATGATCAATTTAGACGTTTTTATCGGAACACTGAATTGATGTCGTTCGTCTGACAAATTTCATAATTCATCGAAAACGAAACGAAAAAGAATCGGATTGCCGTAACCTGTGCTACTTTTTCCGTACAAGTACATCCAACCATTGAACTTCTGAATTTACTGCTTCAAGACAACCGAAATGAAGTCGTTATTTATTTTTGCAGTTACTTGTTGTTTAGCAGGAGTAAATGCACAGACATATGAAGCTTTTCAGCGTGAGGTCATCATAGAAAGTGAAGACGAATCCTCTGTTGAGGTTGACTTTTGCAAGTGGCACATTACATCCAGTCATGTGATTTGGGAAGCAGGCGATGGTCATAGTGCAGACATTCACAAGGTAATGGACTATCTTCAGTCAAAGGAAGTGTATGCCATAAACACATATGGTAACGAGTTTACACTTGATATTGATCAGGTTGAAGGTACGGATCTGTTCTATCTGAAATATACACCTAAGCAGGATACATCGTGGCATGCTATATACCACTGTATAAAGCGTCCGGAATAACCCAATAGCTGGACTGACTTCAATTGATTTTTGTGTTTATTTACTAAAACAAAAGGGAATACATTTTGTTAGTTAAATATTGCATTCGGCAAAACACAAACTTTAACTATATTTACACCTTCAAAAAATGAGCGATTTGAAAGACATAGTGGCGATTGGAGAAGATCATGTGGCAACTTCCGCGGATACTCCATTAAGAGCAGACGCATTTGAATTATCGGATACGGAAAAGATCGAAATTATAGAAGATCATTTTAAGCAGATCATGATTACCTTGGGACTAGATCTTAACGATGATAGTCTGTCCGGAACACCTAGACGCGTTGCAAGGATGTATGTAGAAGAAATTTTCTCAGGTTTAAATCCAAAAAATAAACCGGTAGTTTCCTTGTTTAAGAATGCGTACAAATACGATCAAATGCTCATCGAAAAAGATATAGAGGTTTACTCGGTTTGTGAACATCACTTTGTGCCGATCATTGGTCGGGCACATGTGGCCTATTTCGCACAGGATAATGTAATTGGCATTTCCAAGATCAACAGAATTGTGCGTCACTTTGCAAAACGACCCAGCGTTCAGGAAAGATTAAATGTTCAGATTGTCGAGGAGCTAAAGAATGCACTGAATACGGAAGATGTAGCATGCATCATTGATGCAAAGCACCTCTGTGTAAACTCCAGAGGAGTTGGAGATACCCATAGCTCTACAATAACCGGCCAGTTTGGAGGCAAGTTCAATGATCATGCGGTCAAGATGGAATTGCTGAAGCAAATTGGTATGGAGTCAAAAATCGACATCTGAATATGGCGGACGAAATAGCCAACAAAATTTTCATCTACAATTCGCTTTCAGGAAAAAAGGAAGAATTCATTCCGATAAACAAAAACCTCGTTGGAATGTATGTGTGTGGACCAACAGTCTACAGCAATGTACATTTAGGAAATTGTCGGACTTTTCTCACATTTGATATGGTGTATCGATACCTGAAATACATTGGTTATCAGGTTCGGTATGTTAGAAATATTACCGATGCGGGTCATCTGGAAAATGATGCGGATGAAGGTGAAGATAAGATCGCAAAAAAGGCCCGGATCGAACAGCTCGAGCCGATGGAAATTGTGCAGGCCTACACGGTCGATTTCCACAACGTGATGAGAAGCTTCAACGCCTTGCCACCTTCGATAGAACCCACTGCGACCGGGCACATTATTGAGCAGATTGAGATGATCCGAACGATCATGGACAAAGGATTGGCATATGAAGTGAACGGATCTGTTTACTTTGATGTAAAGAAATACTCAGAGAAAAATAATTACGGGGAGCTCTCCGGACGAAAATTGGATGAGCTAAGAGAAGGTACTAGAGAGTTGGACGGTCAATCTGAGAAAAGAGACCCGATAGATTTTGCGCTTTGGAAAAAAGCTTCAGATCAGCACATTATGCGGTGGCAATCGCCTTGGAGCGATGGATTCCCGGGCTGGCACCTGGAATGCTCCGTAATGAGCTCTAAATACTTGGGAGATCAGTTCGATATTCATGGTGGAGGAATGGACTTGAAGTTTCCACATCACGAGTGCGAAATTGCTCAAGGTAAAGCATCCAATGAGACTTCTCCGGTCAATTACTGGATGCATGGTAATATGCTTACGTTGAATGGAAAGAGAATGAGTAAATCAACCGGCAACACCTTATTGCCGCATGAGCTCTTTTCAGGAGAAAATGAATTGTTGGAAAAAGCATATCATCCAATGGTGGTCCGATTCTTCATGATGCAGGCTCATTACAGGAGTACGCTAGATTTTTCCAGTGAGGCACTTTCCGCTTCTGAGAAAGGATACCAAAAACTGATGGCCGCGATAGAAACACTGGATAAACTTTCGTTCACTCAAAACGAATTCAATGATGCTGAGGATACCGCAATCGTGGGACTTTGTGAACAATGTTTTGCGTTTATGAATGATGACTTCAATACGCCGAGAACAATTGCAACATTGTTTGAGCTGGTAAGCAAGATCAACGTCTATGCGAAAAAGGGTTCAATCGATAACATTTCGGAGAAAACGAGTAACTTGCTGTCCGAAACTTTTCGAGGTATGGTGTTTGATGTTCTAGGACTGAAAGACATTCAAGATCGAAAACAAGGTCCGCTTGATGGAGTGATGGATATTCTCATCAATTTGAGAAAAGAAGCAAAACTCAGCAGGAATTTTGAACTTTCGGACAAAATAAGAGATGAATTAAGTGCCGCAGGAATACAATTGAAAGACAGTCGAGACGGCACTACTGATTACACAATAAACTAAAGGGATGTATAATAGAATAACAAAAACAATAGTGCTTGCTTTTTGCGTAGCTGCAGGAAGCACAACCGTTGCACAGGAAGAAGAACCATTAACTAACAAAAAAGGCAGTGAATACCGTTTTGAGGTAATTGCTGACAATGATGCTACTGAGGTGCAAAATCAAAACCGAACGGGAACATGCTGGAGCTTTTCTTCACTTTCCTTTTTTGAATCTGAGTTGCTTAGAATGAAAAAAGGAAAACACAATTTGTCGGAAATGTTCATTGTTCGTAACGCTTACATTGGAAAGGCAGAAAATTATCTGAGAATGTATGGGACGTTTAATTTCGGACAGGGTGGTGCGTTTCATGATATTCCATGGGTGATTGAACGATATGGTATTGTGCCTGAAGAAGTATATCAAGGATTGGAATACGGTTCTGAAACACATTCACACGACGAAATGGAACAAATGATGAAGGCCATGGTGGAAGTGTTGGCGAAAAGACCTCAGGGTGGAAAACTGACTCCTAATTGGAAAAAGGCCATAGCTGGAGTGGCAGACGCTTACCTAGGTGACCTTCCGGATGAAAATATGGAGGATTTTAAATTTACTTACAATGGTCAGGAATATACTCCCGGATCATTCTCAGAGTCTCTGGGTTGGAATATGGACGATTACATTTCCTTGACCTCGTACACACATCATCCATTCTACAAGCCATTTGTACTGGAAGTTCAAGACAACTGGGCCATGAGAACAGGGTACAATCTTCCCATTGATGAATTGATGCAGGTAATGGAAGAATCTGTTAAAAATGGATACACGTTTGCATGGGGTGCAGATGTTTCTGAGAAAGGATTCTCGTTTAGAGATGCATTGGCCATTCTTCCTGAAGATGAATCAACGATTAAGGAAAAAGGAAAGGATGATAAGTTTTTCAATTCTGCAGGAGCGGAGAAAGTGTCAAACGCATTTATGGCTCCTGGCAAAGAGCGCATTGTAACACAAGAAGAAAGACAAGCTGCATTTGATTCTCAGGAAACCACAGACGATCATGGTATGCACATTACCGGAACATTACAAGATCAGAATGGTACCAAATATTTTATTGTAAAGAACTCGTGGGGTACAAAATACAACAACTGTGATGGATACTTTTATGCATCTTTCCCATATGCGAGATACAAAACCATGAATATTCTTATTCACAAAGACGGTATTCCAAAAGACATTAAAAAGAAATTAGGGATCAAATAATTCAAAAAATTTGCGCAATTACCCTGTTCGACCAGTGCTGTTGAACAGGGTTTTTTGTTCAACGGAAGTCAATTATTCTTGCTAACTTTCCCAACCCAAATGAGAAAGCTCCTAAATACAATTTTTATCCTGCCGATCCGGTTGTATCAGTGGATAATTTCTCCTTTGTTCCCCGGCACATGTCGTCACGAACCAACCTGCTCCCAGTATGCGGTCGAGGCGATCAATGAATGGGGACCTTTACGTGGCTTGTGGCTCGGCGTAAAACGGTTGGTAAAGTGTCATCCTTGGGGTACACATGGGCCGGATCCGGTGCCAAAAAAAAGAAGATCGGAAAGTAGTAGTGACGAGCTAAATAAATCCGCTTCAACGTTTTCTCATCAAGTCAAATCAATCTGTTGCTATGCTGAAAATTGACATGCATACACATCTCATGCCTGATCGTATGCCTCGATGGGCAGACAAATTTGGTTACGGAGGTTTCATTCATCTTGATCATCACAGAAAAGGTTGGGCACGGATGATGCAGGATAGTAAGTTCTTTAGAGAGATCAATGAAAACTGTTGGGACCCGGAGGTGCGCATCAACGAATATTTAGAATTCGATACACAGGTCCAGGTAATCTGCACCATCCCGGTCTTATTTGCCTATTGGGCCAAGCCCAAAGATTGTTTGGAAATTTCCGAATTCCTGAACGACCATATAGCTGAAATCGTTCAGAAATATCCGAAGCAATACGTTGGATTAGGGACGGTGCCGATGCAGGATGCAGAACTGGCAGTACAAGAACTACATAGAATAAAAGAAATTGGATTGGTGGGTATACAGATTGGATCCAATGTGAACAACAAAAACCTGAACGAAGCCGAATTCTTTTCCATTTTCGAAACCTGCTCGAAGCTAGGTTTGGCTGTGATGGTGCATCCATGGAATATGATGGGTAAAAAACACATGGAGCGATATTGGTTACCATGGCTTGTCGGTATGCCCGCAGAAACATCAAGAGCAATGTGTTCCATGATTTTTGGCGGGGTTCTCGAGCGACTGCCTGGTTTAAGGGTAAACTTTGTCCATTCCGGAGGCGCCTTTCTTCCAACGATTGGAAGGGTTGAACACGGATTCAACTGCAGGCCTGACCTGGTGGCAATTGACAACCCCGTTAATCCCAGAGAGTATCTTGGGAAGTTTTGGGTCGATTGCATAACACACGATCCATTGATGTTGGAATATGTGCTAAAATTGCAGGGGTCGAAACGGGTTACGTTGGGAACAGATTATCCCTTTCCGTTAGGTGACCTCGAGATTGGAAAGTTCATTACAGAAATGGAGCTGGACGAATCGATAATAGAAGATATATTCTGCAACGCTACGTTAGAATGGCTCAACTTAACTAAGGAACAGTTCTTGCAATAACCGCTTAAAAAATGATTATGCTAAAATTCTTCAGTACGGGTATACTTGTTCTTACACTGCTCACTACCATCGCTCAAAGGCCTCCTGTAAATCTTCCAACTCAGGAACAGCCGGGATTGGTTTATCAGGGTTACTGGCAGCAACGAATCCAGTACCAAATGGATATCACGATGGACGACAAGAATCATCAATTTACGGGTAAACAACGAATCAGGTACACGAACAATTCACCGGACCGATTGGACATCGTATTTTTCCATCTTTATTACAATGCCTTTCAGCCGAATTCGATGATGGATATCAGGTCGAGAACAATTTCCGATCCGGATGGACGGGTGACAGACAGAATTTTTCATCTGAACAGCAACGAAATAGGATATCACAAAATCAATTCACTTTCGTACGAGGGAAATCCGGTAGATTTTAAGATTGAGGGAACAATAATGGAAGTTCCTTTACCCGTGGGAATTGAACCAAATACCACGGTAGAATTTGAAATGGAATTTGAAAGTCAGATTCCTGTTCAGATAAGAAGAACGGGAAGATTTAATCAGGAAGGGGTGGATTATTCAATGACTCAGTGGTACCCGAAAATGGCCGAGTACGACAAAGAAGGCTGGCACGCAAATCCCTATGTAGGTCGTGAATTTCATGGAGTCTGGGGAGATTTTGACGTGACCATACACATGAATAAAAAATACGTAATTGGAGGAACAGGGGTGCTACAAAACCCAGAAAGCATCGGTCACGGTTATCTCCCTGAAGGTAATAAAGTAAAGCTACCCGAAGGAGAGATGCTGCACTGGCATTTTAAAGCGGAAAATGTACACGATTTTGCATGGGCCGCTGACCCTGACTTTCTGCACGATGTGGTAAGAATGGAAAACGGAACGCGTATTCATTTCTTTTACCAACCTGATACGTCAGCTCAAAACTGGAAAGATCTTCAGCCGTACGCAGTGAAGAGTTTTGAATATGTGAATAAACATTTTGGAGTTTATCCTTACCCTCAGTATTCCATTATTCAGGGGGGAGATGGTGGAATGGAATACCCCATGTGTACACTCATTACTTCTCATGGGTCTTTTGGTGGCTTGGTGAGTGTTACCGTTCACGAAAGTATTCACAGCTGGTTTCAAGGTATGCTGGCAACCAATGAGTCAAAATACCCTTGGATGGACGAGGGGTTCACTACGTATGCGCAGTCGATGACGTTGGACCATCTCTACGATAAGAATGCGGTCAATCCGGTAGCCAATTCATATATGGGATACGCCATGCTGGCGCGCTCAAAAGATCAGGAACCGCTTACAACACATGCAGATCATTATAAGAAAAATCGCACGTACGGTATATCTGTTTATTCAAAAGGCGCTGTGTTTCTTCATCAACTGAGCTACATCGTAGGACAGGAAGCTTTTCAAAAAGGAATGCTCGATTATTACAAAACATGGAGGTTCAAGCATCCTACACCGGATGATTTTAAGCGAGTAATGGAACGGGCATCTGGGTTGGAGCTGGATTGGTATATGGAGCAGTTCATTGGAACCATCAATGCGGTAGATTATGCGATAGGGTCTGTTGAGAAGCAGGGGAAAGAAACAAAGGTCGTATTGGAAAAAAAGGGAGATATGCCGATGCCACTGGATATTAAAGTAACACTTACAGACGGCACCATAGAATGGCATTACATACCGCTTAGGATTATGAGAGGGGAAAAAGGACCAGACCCGGAAAGTTTCGATGTAGTTCACAAAGACTGGGGCTGGGCTTATCCGAGCTATGAACTTATCGTCGGAACACCAATGAACAAGATCAAAAAGATTGAGATCGATCCAAGCCGAAGAATGGCAGATATATATCCACTCAACAATGTTTATCCAAAACAAGAAAACAATAACAATTAGATTTTCATGATAATGAACTTATTAGCAATTGATTGGACGGTCGATCCCGCGATATTTTCCCCGGGAGGGTTTGAAATAAGGTGGTACGGTCTTCTATTTGCGGTTTCATTTTTCTTGGGGTATCAGCTTGTTCAGAAAATGTTCAAAAGGGAGGGCGAGGATCTAAAACGGCTTGACAAGCTATTGGTCTATGTTCTCATCGCTACTGTGGTAGGTGCCCGATTGGGACACGTATTTTTTTACGATTGGGATTCGTATAAGGACGACCTTTGGAGCATTTTGAACATTAGAGAAGGAGGGTTGGCAAGTCACGGTGCTGCAATTACCATCGTACTTTCTTTAATTATTTTTTCAAAACGAATTTTAAAGGATAAACCGTTATTATGGATTTTTGATCGTGTCGCACCGGCAATCGCCCTAGCAGCGTTTTTTATCCGAATAGGAAACTTGTTCAACCATGAGATCATGGGAAAAGTAACCAGCGGATGGGGGTTTAGGTTTTTACGTTGGGATGGGAGACCGCCTTATGATCAGGTAGATATGTCCACTTTACCCGTTCGACACCCTGCACAATTGTATGAAGCCATTTGTTACTTGATCATATTTGGTCTGCTAATGTGGCTTTATTACAAAAGGAAGGCCTATACTCGGCAAGGGTTAATCATGGGAACCTTTTTTACTCTGTTGTTCACTGCTCGTTTTTTTATAGAATTCGTAAAGGAGCACCAAGCGGAATCGATTGATACAAACGCAGTATTAAATATGGGCCAGTACCTGTCAATTCCATGTATCCTGTTTGGACTATTCTTTGTTTTTAGGTCGTTCAAAAATCAGGTGCCCGATCCAGTAGCAGAATATCAAAAACGTTTAGCTAATGAAGAAGGTTCGACCGTGAATAAATCCGAAACAACCCAATGAAAAACACGTTATTTATTCTTTCTGTATTGGCAATTTCCTGTAGCTCGGGTCCAGATACCGACACTGTTTCTGCCCAGTCGGCAGATACTGTGCAAGTGCAGCTGCAGGAAACGTTGATTCCGGAATCGCAAGAGGTTGCTGCTCTGTTTGAATCAATTGATACCAATTTCAACTCAATGGATTTGCTGCTCCCCGAGGGATTCAAATACGATGTACTGTTCACCGAAGCCAGAGATAAAGTAACCCGAGCAGATGGAATGAAATTCCCGGCGAAAGGAAACCATGATCTGTGCGTTTATGTTCCGATTGACGGATCAAGTACTCATGGTTACCTCTATGTTGGACACGAGGATCGATATGTAAATGCTGACCTTGGCGATGGTGGAGGAGGTACTGTATTTGAAGTAATTCGAGATTCAACAGGGTGGAAAACGGTAGGAGATTTCAAGCACGTTGACTTTAGTGATGTCAGAGATACTCATCGTAATTGTGGTGGCACGATCACACCCTGGGGTACGATCTTAAGTGCTGAGGAAACCTATCCGTCATCCAATGCTGACATATCCTTCAATGGCACCTATATATCGGATCTGTCGCCTATAAATGGCCGCGATGCATATACCAACTTTGGTTGGATGGTTGAAATTGATCCTGTAACCCAAAAACCACTTCACAAATTGTATTCTATGGGACGGTTCATGCATGAAGATGCGGAATGCATGCCTGATCAAAAAACCGTTTATTTAACAGACGATTACCCTGTTGCAGTTTTCTTCAAGTTCGTTGCAGATGTAGAGGGTGATTATACCAGCGGCCAGCTATACGCATACAGGCAAAGTGAAGATGGAGAATCGGGAGACTGGCTGGAGATCCCGAGGGATACCAACTCCCTTATCCGATGCAGAGATATTGCGTTGAACAATGGCGCCACATTGTTTCAGCGGCACGAATGGTTGGATGAAGCAGATGGCAAACTCTATATTGCGGAAACCGGCAACGTTCAATTCGACTGGAATATGCGTATTAATGGTGGTGCCGTTCCAGCAAAACATTTGTGGGATTCATTCCATTTAGGCGGGAATATTTTTTCCGATGTGCATGGTAGAATCCTAGAGTTTGATCCGGTTACAAATAAAATGAGAAGCTATTTGGAGGGAGGCGTGAATCCAGAGGATTCTGCTACCGTACTATCTAATCCTGATGGCAATTGTATCCAGAAATTCAATGGTACAAACTATTTGGTAATCAATGAGGACATCGATTGGTATGACCTGGGAAGAGTTCCAAAACATGCGGAATTGGCTCAGCGAATGGTCAATGAAGTGTATTTTTTACCGTTGAACAAAGAAAATCCCCAATTGAGCGATTTGCGTAGATTTGCCATTGGCCCGAAAGGAAGCGAAACGACGGGAACGTACTTTACCCCGGATGGAAGTACGATGTTTTTAAATATTCAACATCCGTATCCATTCAATAAGCTTCCATTTAACCGATCGACAACAGTAGCAATAACTGGATTTAAATGATTCAAATCGAAGACATATCATTTTCTTACAAAGAACAGGAATCGATGCGTTTTCCTGATTTCTCATTTGACCAAGGAGAGCATGCGTTGGTTCTAGGGAGTTCAGGCTGCGGAAAAACGACCCTGCTTCATTTGATTGCAGGCTTGCTCTCACCCCAAAGTGGAAGTATTCGGGTAGCAGACAAAGACATTACAGCACTAAATGGAGGTACAATGGATGCCTTCCGAGGACAAAACATTGGAGTTATTTTTCAAAAACCACATTTTGTTAAGTCGCTGACGGTGGTAGAAAATGTTGTCCTGGCTCAGAGCCTTGGTGGAGGAACTTCAAGTAGAGTAGAGGCGGAATCTTTTTTACAAAAGCTGGGACTTGAAGATAAAATTAACCGAAGGGTGACTGATCTTAGTGAAGGAGAAAAGCAACGAGTGTCGATTGCCAGAGCACTGGTAAACAAACCCAAACTTATTTTGGCGGATGAACCTACTTCGGCATTAGACGATGAAAATTGCAAATCGGTTGTGCAGCTGTTAAAACAAGTTTCGGATGAAGTAGGTTCTACTTTGTTGATCGTTACGCATGATCACCGATTGAAAGAGCATTTCAGCAAAACAGTTGAGTTATGAATTCGTTAAAGCTAAGCTGGAAAAATATAAAATACAGACCTTGGAGATCGGGATTAGCTGTGTTATTGATGGCCTCCGGATTGAGCATCGTGATCGTGCTGATACTAACTCAGGGACAGATCGACGAGAAGTTTAGGAACAATCTTGGTGATATTGATCTGGTGGTTGGCGCTAAGGGATCTCCGCTTCAACTGGTATTGAGCAGTGTCTACCATATTGACAATCCGACGGGTAATATTCATCAGGACAGCTGTTCTTTTGTCTCCAATCATCCATTTGTAGCCAGCTCGATTCCAATTTGTATAGGAGATAATTTCAATACGTACAGGATTGTAGGGACTTCATTGGATTACATAGAAATGTATGGAGGTAAACTAGCTTCCGGCAAGTACTGGGAAGAGCCCATGCAGGTAGTGGTAGGAGCAAATGTTTTCGAGAAGTTTCCAAATAAGCTAAAATTGGGCAGTCGAATTACCGGAGGACATGGAATTGGAAACGATCTGTTGGATGAGCATGATCATGCCCACGAATCATCTCCGTACACAGTAGTAGGTATTCTGGAGCCAACGGGGAAAGTGTTGGATAACCTAGTTCTTTGTGACTACCGAAGCTCATGGATTGTGCATGCCGGACATGGAGAAGAAGCTAGCTTTGACCTAAAAACAAAAGAGGAAGTTGAGAACAAGGTTGAACCGGATTCGCTCACCATTGTCCAAGATACGGGAGAAATTACTCAAAATGTCCAAACTGTAATAGAGGACAGTGCAGAAGAGAATGAGTTAGAGGATCACGGTCACGATCATCACGGTCACGATCATCACGGTCACGATCATCACGGTCATGATCATCACGGTCACGATGATCACGGTCATGATCATCACGGTCATGATCATCACGGTCATCATGAAAAACCGCTAAATATCGACAGTGTTTTAACTACAATTCCGGAAAGCAAAAAAGAGATAACCGCGTTATTGGTAAAATACAAGAACCAACGGGGGCAATTGTTTATACCCAATGCCGTAAATCGGAATTCGTCTCTAATCGCAGCAGACCCCGATATCGAAAGAGACCGAATGCTGAAATTGGTAGACTCGGGTATACAAACCGCTAATCTGATGGGGTATTTTGTGCTGATCATTTCTGCAATCAGCGTTTTTATCGCATTGTATAGCTCGCTCAAAGACAGGGGCTATGAAATAGCATTGGTCCGAGTTCAGGGAGCGACCAGATTGAAAGTGTTTGGAATGATTTTAAGTGAGGGATTGCTGCTTTCTTTATTAGGATATATCTTTGCGTTGCTGATTAGTCATGTTGGTATGTGGGTTGTTTCAGAAATCCTTGAGAACAACTACCATTATGCCTTTAACGCCTGGGTTTTTTCTAGAATGGAAGGTTATTTGTTGGTGGTTGCAGTAGTTATTGGCCTGATTTCTGCTCTGATTCCTGCATTGAAAGCTTACGGAACTGACATTTCATCAACCTTAAGTAAATAAGTATGATTGGAAAATTAAAAATACTACCCATGCTGGCCCTGTTCGCAGTTCTATTCTCGTTTACTGCGTCTGAGCCGATCAAGATTACATGGGAAATGCTAAAGGACGTAAATTTTTCAGACAAATGGTCCGATGAATTTCAAGCCTATTATGCCGTTCCTACATTTGGAAACAACATTAAGCGATTTGATGGTAAGGAAATCCAGATTCGAGGCTATATCATCCCAATAGATATTGTAGAAGGATATTATGTGCTTTCCGCGAATCCATATAGCCAATGTTTCTTTTGCGGACAAGCGGGTCCGGAGTCGGTAATGGAAGTGCAGATGAAAAAGGAGTATACCGATCTTAGAATTGATCAAATTATCACCTACAAAGGGAAGCTCAGATTAAATAGAGACGACATTTACCAGCTAAACTATATTCTGGAGGATGCAGAGATCGTAAGTCGCTAAAGATGATCGCTAATTTTTGAGATGATCAGCGGAGTCGCTCCAGCGTTTTTCTCAATAAATCGTTTTGCATTTTCCCCACTTTCAACACGTTTCGCTTCATTCTCGATTAATTCGTTAAGCACTTCGGCGAATTCTGCTCGCGACACGGGAAATCCCCCGCCCGCTGTTTTTAGTTTAGCTCCTTCCGGGAATTTTGGATGGTTGTTGCCGTATAGGACAGGAATCCCGAAAGTTGCAGGTTCAAGAATGTTATGTAGCGCATTAGAAAATCCTCCACCTACCAAAGCAATATCAGCATATTGATAAGCACTAGATAAATGCCCGATGGTATCCAGAATCATGATTTGAGCTTCTTTTTCGGATGGTTTGGTATACCGTATTGACTCTTGCGATAGTTCTTTAGTGATCCGGTTAATGTTTTGCTCTTGCACCTGATGAGGTGCAATCAAATATTTAACATTCGCTTTGTTTTGGTTTTCTATGAACTCAGCTATAAGTGCTTCTTCTTCCGGCCAGGAGCTGCCGATTAAAACCATCAGAGCATCGCCTTTAAATTGTTCTATTCTAGTATTTTGATTGTTTTCCTCGCGTTGATTCAATACCCTGTCGTACCGTGTATCACCGCTAAAAATAGCATTATCAAAACCATAGGATTGAAGTAGTTCTAATGAGGTTTGATCTTGCACGCAGATTAGGGTACACAGCTTTAATGTGTTGCGCAAGAAATTTCCTGATTGTCTGAAATACACTTGGTCTTTTCTAAACGTTGCTGATATAAGAAACAATGGAATTTCTCGCGTTTTAAGTGTCGAGAAATAGTGATGCCATACTTCGTATTTCACAAAAATTGCCGCTTTAGGTTGAACCGTTCTTACAAACTTAGTGGCATTAGTGCGGGTGTCTAGTGGTAAATAATAAACGGCTTCGGCAAGCTCATAGCTTTTTCGTTGTGTATATCCTGAAGGAGAAAAAAACGTCAAGACGATCTTTTGATCCCGATTGAGCTGCTTTATGGTTTCGATAACGGGTTTGGCTTGCTCGAATTCGCCTAATGAAGCACAATGAAACCAAATGGATCCTTCGTGATTTTCAATGCGCTGAAGTCTTCTTCCTTTGAACCATGATTTTGCTTTTTGATTAAACGGGGAAACCAGAATGATGGCCAAATAATAGCTTCTTATACCAATATTGTAGAGCAATTTACCCACCTGCTTAAAGATAGAATATTCCCGATTAGTCCAAATAAAAATCTCTGGGGGCTCTTTTATAAAGAGGCACGATCCAACCTACTCGAATACCCATCAGGAGATCGATACGATCATCCTGGAGATCCGTAGGTCCTCCTGCTTGTCTTTCTCTTCTTCCTTTTGTAATCCCCTGTGTAAATTCAAAACCCCCAAAAAAGTTTGCCAAACGGCTGCTGCTCATATGAGAGTAACCAAGAAATTGAGTGAAAGAAATGCCATTGGTATATCGATCATACAACTTTTTGTAGTCTCCGGTAAATTGAGGTACAAGATTTTGTTCAGCGTCAATTCTTACTTTGTGTTGCATAAAGCCTATGCCCAGCTTAACCAAAATGCCACTATTTGGATTGGGGCCGATTACGGAGAATACTCGTCCAAAGTTTCCCGAAAAGTTCCATCCTCGTTCGTAGGCTTGCACACGCGCATAATTCCCATTTTGATTGATGATCTGACCGTCGCTGGTAAGCATGTCGCTGAGCATACTCGTGTCTTTGATCTGATTGCCAAATATAAATTGAGAGTTCAATCCAATCACCCAATTGCTTTTCAGTTTAAAATCGAGAAATAACCCAAGATTAGAATTCCAGCCGAATCTTTGCTTCAAATCTCCTTCGGGCAATTGAATGGCATAGGATATCGACAGCTGTGTTCTAAATTTTGCCGTATCTCGAATCGATTGACCATATCCTGAGCAACAAAAAATAAGTGCCAATAAAAACTGAAATAATACGTTTCTCATGGAGCCACAAATGTAAGGTTTATGAACCATTGTTGCGGGTGTGTTATCCAAGAAACTCAAAAGTTTAAGATTAATTGTAAGCAATTCATATTAATTCCGCTTTTCGGTCTATATCGATTCACTATATTCGCAGATTATGTCTGAAGTCATGAGTAAAATTCAAATGGTTGATCTGAAGAAACAATACGAGCAGATCAAGCCGGAAATAGACAAAGCAATCCTCAACGTAGTTGAGTCTTCGCAGTTCATCAATGGGCCGGAGGTCAGATCATTCCAGCAAGATCTTGAAAATTACCTGGATGTAAAGCATGTGATACCTTGTGCGAATGGAACGGATGCACTACAAATTTCTATGATGGCTTTGGGTCTTCAGCCGGGTGATGAAGTGATCACTCCTTCCTACACCTACATTGCAACAACAGAGGTGATTGGTTTGTTGAGATTAAAGCCGGTATTTGTTGATTGTGATCCGGACACATTTAATATTTCTCCAAAGGAAATTGAAAAAGCGATTACGCCGAAAACTAAGGCCATTGTTCCCGTGCATTTGTATGGCCAAGCTTGCGATATGAATGCCATTATGGAAATAGCCGAAGCCAATAACTTGTTTGTTATAGAAGACAACGCCCAGGCGATTGGTTGTGACTACAAGCTGGCCGATGGTTCAATGGCCAAAACCGGGACAATAGGTGATGTCGGGTGTACCAGCTTTTTCCCTTCAAAAAATTTAGGCTGCTACGGAGATGGTGGGGCAATTTGTACGAACAACGATGAGCTGGCTGCAAAAATTAGAATGGTGGCGAATCATGGTCAGAGTAAACGGTATTATCACGATTTGGTAGGTTGTAATTCGAGATTGGACTCCATACAGGCAGCGGTTCTTAGAATTAAACTTAGAGAGCTGGATAACTACATCAAAAGAAGAAATGAGGCCGCTGATTATTACAACGAGGCATTTGCTGATGTAAGCCAGATCACTACACCGGTTAGGAGTGGTCAAAGCAATCATGTTTTTCATCAGTATACCCTAAAATTGACGGATGATGTAGATCGTGACGCATTGGTTCAGTTCCTTGCTTCGAAGGAGATACCAGCAATGATCTATTATCCGGTACCGGCCCATAGACAGAAGATGTTTGCTCAGCTTGAAACGACATGTCATGAAATGACTACAACGGATTGGTTAACAACAAGAGTTTTCTCTCTGCCAATGCACACGGAATTAACCACCGAACAATTGAATTACATTACGGAATCTGTAAAAGAATTTATTAGAAAATGAATATAGCTGTTATAGGAACAGGATACGTTGGATTGGTCACTGGAACTTGTTTTGCAGAGACCGGGAACAACGTAATATGTGTTGATATAGACGAGAAAAAGGTGGAGATGATGAGAAATGGGAAAGTGCCCATTTATGAGCCACATCTAGACGTCATTTTCGACAGGAATATACAACAGAAGAGACTTCAGTTCACAACCAATCTGAAAGAAGCCGTTGATCAAAGCCAGATCATATTTCTTGCTCTACCCACACCTCCGGGAGAAGATGGATCAGCTGACCTTTCTTATGTGCTAAAGGTTGCTGAGGAATTGGGGGAGATCATGACGGAATACAAAGTCATTATCGACAAGAGTACAGTACCTGTTGGTACAGCAGAAAAAGTGCGGGAAGCTGCATTGCTAAAAGCACAGGTGGATTTTGATGTGGTGTCTAATCCGGAATTTTTGAGAGAAGGATTTGCCGTGGATGATTTCTTAAAGCCGGATCGAGTTGTCATTGGAACCTCGTCAGCTAAAGCAAGAAAAATCCTTGAAAAATTATACCGCCCTTTTGTGAGGCAAGGGAATCCGATCTACTTTATGGATGAACGATCTGCAGAATTAACAAAGTATGCGGCAAACGCATTTCTTGCCACAAAAATTACTTTCATGAATGAGATCGCCAATTTTTGTGAGCTGGTTGGTGCAGATGTGGATTCGGTTAGAAAAGGGGTCGGATCGGATACAAGGATTGGCAAAAGATTTCTATTCCCCGGAATTGGGTATGGAGGCAGTTGTTTCCCAAAAGATGTTCAGGCTCTAGTTAAATCCGGTAAAGAGGAAGGGTACGATTTTAGAATTGTTCAGGCCGTTATGGACATCAATCAAAAGCAAAAACAAACCCTGGTTAAAAAAGTAAAGCGTTATTACGGGGGAGACATTAAAGGCAAAACGTTTGCACTTTGGGGATTGGCATTTAAGCCGGATACAGATGACATAAGAGAGGCTCCTGCACTCTACATTATTGATGAGCTGCTAGAAGCGGGAGCTAAAATTAAGGCGTTTGATCCCGAAGCTATGGAAAATGTGAAAGGAAGAATTGGAGAGAAAATTGAATATTGTTCAAATCAATATGAAGCTTTGGACGGAGCCGATGCCTTATTGATCGCAACAGAATGGCCAGTATTCAGAACTCCTGATTTTGAGAAAGTTAAGAGTAAACTCAATGAGAGTGTTATTTTTGACGGCAGAAACTTGTACGACCTTACCAACATGAGGGACAACGAGTTTTATTACGAAAGTGTTGGAAGAACCATTGTTCAATGACAAACTATTAAGTTGAGTAAAAAAGTATTAATCACCGGTGCAGCAGGTTTTTTAGGTTCACACCTTTGCGAACGGTTCGTGGATGAAGGTTTTCATGTGATCGGCATGGACAATTTGATTACCGGACGGATGAGTAATATGGACCATCTCATTGGAAAATCAAATTTTGAATTTGTTCATCACGACATAACCGAGCACATTTCGATCAACGGTGATTTGGATTACATTTTACACTTCGCATCGCCTGCTAGTCCTATTGATTATTTGAAAATCCCTATACAGACACTTAAAGTAGGTTCTCTGGGTACACACAATTGTTTGGGGCTTGCAAAAGCAAAAAAAGCACGAATAATTGTCGCATCAACATCAGAAGTGTATGGAGATCCTACAGTGCATCCCCAAACAGAAGACTACTGGGGAAATGTAAACCCGGTTGGTCCAAGGGGAGTTTACGATGAAGCCAAACGATTTCAAGAGGCGATTACCATGGCATATCATACGTATCACGGTGTTGAAACAAGAATCGTTCGGATATTTAATACATACGGACCTAGAATGAGATTAAATGATGGTCGGGTGCTTCCTGCTTTTATTGGTCAGGCACTTAGAGGTGAAGACCTTACAGTTTTTGGAGACGGAAGCCAAACCAGATCATTCTGTTTTGTAGACGATTTGGTTGAAGGCATTTACCGCTTGTTGATGAGTGATTGTCCTGACCCTGTGAATATTGGCAATCCGGATGAGATATCGATAGGAGACTTTGCGGAAGAGATCATTAAACTTACTGGAACCACGCAAAAAGTGGTGTATGAAGAATTGCCAGTTAATGATCCAAAACAGAGGCAGCCTAACATTGATAAGGCAAGAGAATTACTAGACTGGGAGCCGAAGATCGGTCGTGCGGAAGGGTTGAGAATTACCTACGATTATTTTAAATCATTGCCTGCTGAGGATTTGTATAAAAAGGAACACAATAACTTTAAAGAATACATCAAAAAATAATGAGCTACTTTGCGCATGAAACAGCGGTGATTGATGAAGGGTGTGAGATTGGTGATGGAACCAAAATCTGGCATTTCTCGCACATTATGCCCAATTGCAAAATAGGCGAAAGATGTAATTTGGGACAGAATGTTGTGATTTCACCTGATGTAATCTTAGGAACCAATGTGAAGGTTCAAAACAATGTTTCCATTTATACCGGTGTGGAATGTGAAGACGATGTTTTTCTGGGCCCTTCTATGGTTTTCACGAACATCATCAACCCAAGAAGTGCGATCGTTCGAAGAGAGCAGTATATAAAAACGGTTGTTGAAAAAGGAGCTACTATTGGTGCAAATGCAACAATAGTATGCGGAAATAGGATTGGCAAATTTGCACTCATCGGAGCAGGTTCGGTGGTAACAAAAGATGTTTCTCCATATGCACTGTTGGTTGGAAATCCGGCTAGGCAGGTGGGTTGGGTAAGTGAGTACGGGCATAGCCTGGAATTCGACGGAAATGGTGAGGCAGTTTGCAATGAAAGTGGTGATAAGTACAGATTGGTTAACAATAAAGTAAGTAAGCTCAATGAGTAAGATTGGATTTGCAGTCGTTGGCTGCGGACATATCGGAAAGCGACATGCAGAAATGATATCGCGGAATGAAGAGTCAGAATTGGTCGCTTTGTGTGACATACGAGATAAAGATGTTTTGGGTCTCGAATCCTTCGATTCCGTGCAATTCTATCATGACCTTTCGGAGATGCTTAAAAACGAGGAAATTGACGTCGTTTGTATTTGCACTCCAAATGGGTTGCACTCGGATCAGGCCAATTTGATACTGGATGCTGGAAAGCATGTGGTTTGTGAAAAACCGATGGGATTGTCTAAAGCGAAATGCGAATCGGTAGTTTTCAAAGCACTAAAAGCAAACAAACACTTCTTTTGCGTCATGCAAAATCGGTATTCTCCGCCTTCTGTTTGGATTAAGAATATTGTTGAGAACAAGACGCTGGGTGAAATTTTCAGCGTGCAGCTAAATTGCTACTGGAACAGAGATGAACGCTATTATAAAAAAGAAGGCTGGAAAGGAGATAAAGATTTGGATGGGGGAACATTGTTTACCCAGTTTTCACACTTTATTGACATGATGTATTGGTTGTTCGGAGATATCAATAACATTCAAGGAAAGTTTAGGGATTTTAGCCATAAAGATTTAACCGACTTTGAAGACTCCGGCCTGGTATCCTTTGATTTTGTGGATGGAGGAATTGGATGTCTGAATTATTCCACAGCAGTATGGGATTCGAACCTGGAAAGCTCAATGACCATTATCGGTAGTAAGGGGAGTGTTAAGATCGGCGGCCAATACATGAATGAGGTGGAGATATGTAATATAGAAGGGTATGAAATGCCTCAGCTTGCAGAATCAAACCCGGCGAACGACTATGGTGCATACAAAGGAAGTGCAGCCAATCATCATTACATTATTAAGAACGTAGTTGACACATTAAAAGAACGGACCACTGCTACAACCAATGCGTTGGAGGGACTAAAAGTGGTTGAAATTATAGAACGAATTTATCAAGTTAGAGATGAACATGGATATGTATAATAAGCTGGTTAACAAAGAAGTTAAACTAGGAGTTATCGGATTGGGATACGTTGGGTTACCAATCGCGTTAGAATTTGCCAAAAAATTGAAGGTAGTTGGTTTCGATATCAATCAGGATCGGGTTGATTTGATGAAGAACAATATTGACCCCTCGAAAGAGCTGGACTCCTCCGAGTTTGAAAATTCTGACATACTATTCACTGCCAATCCGGAAGATTTGAAGGATGTGTCGTTTTACATTATTGCAGTTCCAACACCAATTGACGATTCGAATTTGCCAAATTTAAAACCTTTGATCGGAGCATCTACTACTGTTGGTAAAGTGTTGTCAAAAGGGGATTATGTAGTTTATGAGTCTACGGTATATCCGGGCTGCACTGAAGAAGATTGTGTTCCGGTTCTGGAAGAACTTTCAGGTTTAAAGTTTAATGAAGATTTTAAAGTAGGATACTCTCCTGAGCGAATCAACCCGGGAGATAAGGAACACACGCTCGCTTCTATTGTAAAGGTGTCTTCGGGCTCTTGCCCTGAATCGGCTGAAAATATTGCAAAAACTTACGAACTGGTTGTTGAGGCAGGAGTTCACAGAGCTGCGAGTATTATGGTGGCAGAAGCGGCAAAAATCATTGAGAATACACAGAGGGACGTGAACATTGCTTTGGTTAACGAGCTATCCATCATATTTAACCGTCTTGGAATTAACACCTATGACGTGTTGGAGGCAGCAGGAACAAAATGGAACTTTTTGAAGTTCTTTCCCGGATTGGTGGGTGGTCATTGTATAGGTGTAGACCCATACTACCTGACCCATAAGGCGAAACAAACGGGATACCATGCTAAGATCATAAACTCAGGGAGGTACGTAAACGATTCGATGGGATTTTACGTTGGTAAGCAAACGGTTAAGAAAATTATTGCTCAGGGGAAAAGAGTAATGGATTCTAAAGTGCTGATTATGGGCGCTACATTTAAGGAAGATGTGTCTGATATTAGAAACTCAAAGGTGATTGATGTGGTCAGAGAGATTGAATCTTTTTCAGTCCATGTAGATGTTGTTGATCCATTCGCAGATCCAGATGAAGTGTATGAAGAATACGGTTACAAAACAAAACCTGAAGCTAATGCACCCTATGATGCGGTGATTGCCGCGGTCAACCACAGCGAATACAAGGATTTACCAACATCATATTTCGAAAATCTGATGCCTAATGGGGGAGTATTCGTAGACATAAAAGGAAGCTTTAAGAACGTGGCAAATAGCGATAGCTTAGAATATTGGAGCCTTTGATGGACCAGGAAAAGGCGATACTGGTAACAGGAGGAGCGGGATTCATTGGGTCTCACGTAGTTCGGTTATTGGTCAATAAATACCCCCATTATCGAATTATCAACCTGGATGCACTAACATATGCCGGGAATCTTGCGAATCTGAAAGATGTTGAGGGCAAGCCCAACTATGCATTTGAAAAAGCCAACATTTGCGATGAGGACTCGGTGAATAAGATTTTTTCCGATTACCATATCGAAGCAGTGATACATTTAGCTGCAGAGTCGCATGTGGACCGTTCTATTTCAAATCCAACCGGCTTTTTTATGACCAATATTATTGGGACGGTAAATTTGTTGAATGCGGCTCGCAGTCACTGGGATGAAAATTTTACTGGCAAGTGTTTTTACCATATCTCAACGGATGAGGTCTATGGATCTTTGGGAAGCGAAGGCATGTTTACAGAGCATACGCCATACGATCCGAGAAGTCCCTATTCTTCTTCAAAGGCAAGCTCAGATCACATTGTTCGTTCTTATTTCCACACTTATCAGCTTCCAGTCAAACTATCCAATTGCTCCAACAATTATGGTGCGAATCAGTTTCCTGAAAAGCTAATCCCTTTGTTGATCAACAACATACGAAAAGAGTTGCCTTTGCCGATTTACGGAGAAGGGCTCAATGTGAGAGATTGGTTGTGGGTTGAAGATCATGCTCGTGCGATTGACGTGGTGTTTCATGAGGGAAAATTTGGCGAAACTTACAACATTGGAGGGGTGAACGAGTGGAAGAATATCGACCTGGTGCATTTGCTTTGCGACCTCATGGATGAAAAGCTGGGCAGAGAAAAAGGAACTGCTAGAAAATTGATCACATTTGTAAAAGATCGTGCTGGCCATGATATGAGGTATGCTATAGATGCCAGTAAAATTGAATCGGAATTGGATTGGAAACCATCGGTCCAATTTGAACAAGGACTGTCATCAACCATAGATTGGTATTTGAGTAACCAAGATTGGATCGATGACGTAACATCTGGGGACTATAAGAATTACTACTCGAATCAATACCGAAACCGATAATGTCACTATTCGGAAAACTTTTCAAAAAAAAAGAAATTGAATTAGATCCTTGTGATTTATCAGTGCTAGGTACAGATGTACATTCACACCTCATTCCGGGCATCGATGATGGTGCAAAAAGCATAGAGGATTCGCTGAATATGATTCGGTCGATGGCTGAATTTGGGTATAAAAAAGTAATCACGACACCACACATAATGAGTGATTACTATCGAAATACGCCTGAAATAATAAATAATGGTCTTGCAAAAGTAAAAGAAGCAATAGCAAAAGAAGGAATCCAAATTGAAATTGAAGCTGCGGCAGAGTATAACCTAGATGCCGATTTCGAGCCCAAAATAAAAAGTAAGGAGCTGCTGACTTTTGGTGACAATTATGCCTTGTTCGAGCTGCCATTTTTGATGGAACCGCCGAATTTAAAAAATGCGATTTTTGAGATGCAGATGAACGGCTACAAACCCGTGCTAGCGCATGTTGAACGATATCCATTTTGGTTCAAGGATTTTGATAAAATTCTTGAAATAAAGGATCGAGGAGTTTTCATTCAATTGAATATTAATTCACTCACCGGATTTTACGGACCTGAAGTTCAGGCAACAGGTGAAAAATTAATAGACGAAGGCCTTGTAGACCTATTGGGTTCTGATTGTCATCATATGGGGCACATTGAACTGCTCGAAAATGCTAGGAAAAAACCGTATCTGCATAAGGCAATCGAATTGCCTGATTTAATCAATAAAAAAGTATAATCGTTTCGTCGGTGTCAACTTCCCGAAGCACTTGACATAGGAAATTTACGGTCTATTTTTTTGAACATGCCTTGCAAAGCCCGTCCCGGACCCACCTCAATTGCTTCCGAACATCCTGCTTCAATCATATTCAGCATGGTCTGAGTCCACTTAACCGGAGCCGTGAGCTGAGCAATTAAGTTTGTCTTTATTTCGTTAGGGTCAGTTACGGCTGTAGCACATACATTTTGATACACAGGGCATATAGGAGCTTCAAAATGGGTAGTTTCTATAGCCTTGGCCAATTCTGCACGCGCAGGCTCCATTAGAGGAGAATGGAAAGCACCTCCAACTGGTAATAGGATCGCGCGAATTGCACCTGCTTCGGTCAACTTGTTACACGCATCTTCAACTGCGGGAACGCTACCTGAAATAACCAGCTGTCCGGGACAATTGTAGTTTGCCGCCACTACCGTTCCTTCCACTTCACCACAAACTTGTTCAACAACGGTGTCTTCTAACCCAAGTATAGCTGCCATGGTAGATGGTTCTGCTTCGCAGGCTTTTTGCATGGCTTGAGCACGTGCAGAAACCAATTTCAAACCATCTTCAAACCCAAGAGCTCCTGCTGCAACCAGAGCCGATAGCTCACCAAGCGAATGGCCGGCAACCATACTAGGCTCAAAATCGCTTAGCGACTTTGCTAGTGCCACGGAGTGCAGAAATACAGCAGGTTGGGTGACTTTGGTTTGTTTCAGATCGTCATCAGTTCCTTCGAACATGATATCAGTTATTCGAAACCCTAGAATTTCGTTTGCATTTTCAAATAACTCTTTTGCATTGGACGTCGTATCGTATAGATCCTTGCCCATTCCAACAAATTGTGACCCCTGTCCGGGAAAAACGTACGCTTTCATTTGGTTAAATTAATCTCTTCCTCCAAACAGACTAAGCAAGGAGATAAATAAATTGATGAATAAAATGTATAGTCTCAAGCCCCCAAGTAGTGCGAGCTTTTTTCTAGTAAGCCCTTGCAATGTAGGGTCATAAGCGATCCACTTCAAACGTTGCATTTCGACTGCTGTAAGTCCTGTAAACACAACAACACCTAGCATGGAAATGATATAGTCTAGCATGGAGCTACCTATGAACCAGTTGATGATTGCGGCAACGAATATGCCGATAAAGCCCATGTATAAGATGGATCCAAATTTAGACAGATCGGTCTTTGTAGTATAGCCCAATACGGCCATCACTCCAAATGCTGCTGAAGTGCTGAAAAACGCGCCTGCGATGGTACCGAGCTCATATACCAGAAATATGGCAGAAAGACTCATTCCCAGCATTACCGAATAAGCAATAAATAAGAAGGCCAGAACTTGATAAGATAATCTGTTCATGCCCAATTGCATGAGGAAAACAAGTCCGACAGGACCAAAGAAAACAAGATAGCCCAGTAGGTTGAGTCCTCCCGTTTCAAGATTGTATAGGTTTAAAGTCAGCCCGCTATCAGCGAACCACCAGGATGTGACTCCGGTAATTAATAAAGCGCCAAACATGTATAGGAATACATTTGAAATGAATTCTTTTGCCATGGGTTTGGCATCTGCTGGAACAGTGGGGCGGTCTAAAATTTGATTTAACATAGCTGAGTTGTTTTAACCGAAATATTCAACATATTGATTTTCGGTTTCGGTTAATTTGACACAATGCAGCTCGCAATCTAGTGCATCGATGTCAGGTTTAATTTGATTCCATATTTCAATGGCCAGAACTTCAGTTGATGCCATTTTACCTTTCATAAAGTCACAATCAAGATTCACGTTTTTGTGGTCAAGCTTGGAGATGACACGTTCTCGGACAACCTTACCTATTTTTTTTAGGTCGGCAACATAACCGGTATCCGGATCTACATCTCCTTTTACTGTTACAAATAATTCGTAATTGTGTCCATGCCAATTGGGATTTGCACACTTTCCAAAGGTGTCAAAGTTTTTTTGTTCATCCCAATTCTTGTTCCATAGTTTATGGGCTGCACTGAATCGTTCTCGACGTGTTATAAAAACCATTGAAATAATTTCTTTTCACAAAGATAGATCAAATCCTAAGCCAATCGGTTTTGACTGACATTTTGACTTCCTTATAATGTGTTTTCGATAATTAAAGACATTTCAACATCATGGCTGGCTGGTTCATGCGCGCAGCAGAATGCATTAGAGATGTTGTTTTAGTTCAAGCAAATAAGCCTTTATACCTTTCAGGCGATTTACAATTTCCAAATTGTGGTCCAGCTCGTCTGGATTTCCTTTTAGCCTTTTTCTTGCACCCTCAAGGGTGTATCCACGTTCCTTTACCAAATGATAGATCAATTTCAGGTTGTCTACATCTTTTGGAGTAAATAGACGATTTCCTTTTTTGTTCTTTTTAGGCTTTAAAACATCAAACTCCTTTTCCCAAAATCGTATCAATGAATGATTTACCCGCAACATGGAGGCAACGTCTCCCATCGTATAATACAACTTTGTTATTTCTTTTTCTTTATAGGGCATTCTCTTGCTTCTATCTAAATGTAATGAATCAACTAATACAATTTGCGGAATGTTGAGATATTATCTAACAGTTCTACGTTTATTTCTTAAAACTAAATGTTTTTCTGTATCCGAAATAAAACATGGGAAACAATTCGTCATCTGAATTTGGTATCCCCCAAAAATTAAAGCTGATGAATTGATATCCGACAACTCCTAACCCATAGCTCATCATCTGCTTTCTGCCTATGTGTTGTTGAATTCCTCCCATCGCTGAGAATATGCCTAAAAATTGCGCTCTGGATTGTGTCTCTTTGACAAATAGTCCTTCACCAACCAGGGTCAGTTTCTGAGAAATTCTTGACTTTATCCCAAATGTCGAAAACAGAATGCCCATATTGTCTCCATCTACTCTGCTTACGCCGAATCCGGGTCCTATGGTAATGTTTTTTTCAGGACTGCCGTTTGTGATCAATGCTTGTCCCGCGAATATGCTTGTAGAAAGCTGAATGTAACTCGACCAACTTGCGTATGCTTTCACGCCCAAGTGAAGGGTCGAACTGGGACTATACTTTGCTTTGAAGGTGGTAGACAGTGGTGCGCCAAACATACTGCTAAATCCGAGATCCACATTATCCGAAATGGAATACTGGGCATCAGTATATAGAAAATAAGATCCATTAAGAGACAACTTTCGTTTACCAAGGGTCAAAGCGCTGGAGGTAAGAAAGTAACCGGTTTTGGCTTGGGACGGAAACATGTATTTTCCTCGAATCACCGTGTCGTACTCATTTAAGACCTTGAAGAACCGCAACTCATTTTTGAAGAACGTTCGTTTTTCTTTACCTCGAATGAGTAAGATTAATTTTGTGTCGGAATTTTCCAGTACCTCTCCTATAATTTGATTGTAATTTTTTAGAACCACTACTGCCATTTTTGAATCCGGGAAGTTGATTTCTTGAGCACAGTAGCTCTGAGAAAGGATCAGGGCAAAGCAGAAGCAGATTACGGAACGCATAACCAAATATCGGCATTTATACAGAATTATGACAAAGTAAAAAAGCGAACCATTACCTTTGCGGGCATGAGTTTCAAAAATGATCTAATCCTAAGAGCGGCGCGAGGAGAAAATGTGGAAAGAACACCGGTATGGTTGATGCGTCAGGCCGGTCGAATATTGCCAGAATACAGAGCAATTCGAAATAGCCTGTCGGGCTTTAAGGAGCTGGTAGAAACACCTGAATTAGCTGCTGAAGTCACGATTCAACCGGTTGATCTGCTTGGCGTAGATGCTGCAATTTTATTCTCCGATATTCTTGTAATACCAGAGGCTATGGGGCTGGAATATCAAATGATCGAAAAAAAAGGACCATGGTTTGAAAGAACGATAAAAACTCGGGAGGACCTTAAGTCATTGCGAATACCTGACCCGGCTGAGCATTTGTGGTACGTTTTGGAGGCAATTAAATTGGTCAAAGAAGAATTAGACGGAAGAGTACCCTTAATTGGCTTTGCCGGCGCTCCTTGGACTATTTTTTCTTACATGATTGAAGGTCAGGGCTCGAAGACATTCAGTAAGGCAAAAAAAATGTTGTATGCTGATACAGCAATCAGCTGTGAACTGCTGCAGAAAATAACGGACGCTACAATCGCATATCTCAAGGCCCAAATTAAGTCCGGGGTTGATATGGTTCAGCTGTTCGATTCATGGGCTGGAATACTTACAAATGAACAATATTCAAATTTTGGAATGAAATATGTATCGCAGATATGCGATGCGATAACCGAGGTGCCTATAACTGTATTTGCTCGAGGTGCATATGGCTCCAGAACAGAAATGGGGAGGCTAAATTGCAATACGATTGGGTTAGACTGGAACATGGATATTAGCGAATCAAGAAGGCTGATCGGATCAGAAAAAACATTGCAGGGAAATTTAGATCCGTGTGCGTTGTATTCTGATTTTAAAGCCATTGAATTGGAAACGAGGAAAATGCTTGTTAGCTTTGGTCCGGACAAACACATTGCCAATCTTGGGCACGGAGTTTATCCGGATACGCATCCCGATAAAGTAAGGTGCTTTATCGATGCAGTAAAAGAATATAAACACAATTAGATGAAACGAATTTTAATTTTAGCATTGATCTGTTCTTTTGGATCTCTGTATTCTCAGGATGATGATAATTTGGTGATCAATCCCAGCTTTGAAAGTGTGAAAGGGAAACTGAAAAAACAAAAGCAAATTTCAATAGCAACCAACTGGGAGTCACCGACGGAATTACCTGCGGATCTTTTTTCAACGAAAGTAAAAGAGATTGTGAGTGCGCCCAAAAATGTATACGGAAAAGAGGCACCTCTTGAAGGCGAGAATTATGCGGGAATAGTTGCTTTGAGCTACAACAACAAAGAACCAAGAACATACCTTCAGACCGAGCTAAGGGGAGCATTAAAGAAAGGTACACAGTACTGTTTAAAGTTCAATGTTTCATTGGCGGACAAGTCAAAATATTCTTCCAACAATATTGGGGCTTATGTCACGCAAAAAAGATTCGAAGTAGAAGGGAAGTCAGATATTATATTTGATTCAGATAAGGACAAGAATAAGGTGATCAGGCATCCTGAAAACAAAACTTTCGACGCGCGGTACAATTGGGAAACGGTTTGTAATGCATTCACTGCAAGTGGAAAGGAAAAATTCTTGATCATAGGCAACTTCTTTAACTTTAAGGAGTGCAAATTCAAGAAATTGAAGAAGCCTACAGATCTTATGGGTCAGCAAATTCCTGTAGCCTACTATTATATTGATCAAGTAGAGCTGTTTGTAATGGAGGATGCGGCAGACTGCGATTGTATCAAAAAAGTAGAAGAAAAAGATCGGATTTTGTATCACAAGCAGGTAACTGCTGAAGGAGGAATGTCCATAGAAGATCAGGTTAAATATTCAACCATCTATTTTGATTGGGTCAAATCAAGTATAGATGAGTCGATGGGAATAGACTTAAGGCATTTGGTTGAACTATTGGTTAGCGAAAAAGGCAAAGACATCAACCTGATTATCCAAGGGCATTATGGTGTTGAGGAATCTAGCTTTATTGAGCAGAATGAATACTTGAAGGGACTCGACGTAAAACGAGCAGAGAAGATCAAAGAATACCTCGTGAAAAATGGAGTTTCAGCGGATAGGATGGAAGTAGTTGGAAAAGGAAAGGAAGCACTGGCAAACGAGGGTACAGAAGAGTACCAAAAGGCTCAGAACAGAATGGTCGACTTCATTATTAAGTAGTGGAAATTGAAAAAATTCTCAAAAGGCCCCGTTTTTAACGGGGCTTTTTATTTTTAGTATGTTTGGTAATCGAAGCAGCGGCCATGAAAAACCCGGACTCATTGTCAGAAAAACACGTTCGAGGCGCAAGCAGGTATAATCGTAAAACACAAAATGCCTGGGCGTTTTACGATTGGGCGAATTCGGTGTATCCGCTTGTGATAACCACTGCTATATTCCCTATTTTCTACGAGGGGTACGCTGTAGATGAAGTTCGGATAATTGACGGGGTAAAAGTAAACTACATTGATTTTTTTGGGTGGGAGATGATCAATACGGCATTGGTCTCAATTGTTAGTGCCGTATATTTTTTATTGTTATGCGTCCTGCTGCCATTTTTATCCGGTGTGGCAGACTATTCGGGAAACAAAAAATCATTCCTCAGATTTTTCTGTTATCTGGGTGCTATTGGGTGCATGGCACTTTATTTTTTCGATAAAACGCACATCGAGTGGAGTATGTTGGTTTTTGCAATTGCAGGAATCGGATTTTGGAGCAGTTTGGTTTTTTACAATGCATATTTGCCTGAAATTTCTCCTGTAGAGCAACACGATCGGTTATCTGCCAGGGGATTTTCTATGGGCTATATTGGAAGTGTTATCTTATTGATTATCTGCCTTGCGTTCGTTATGTCGCAGCCAGATGAAAATAAAGAATGGGCAAGCCGGATTTGCTTTATATTAACCGGGCTTTGGTGGATTGGATTCAGTCATGTCACTTATCCAAGGTTGCCAAAAGCACGTGTCGAACGCAGTCGTGAAAAAGGGTTGATATGGAAAGGTTTCAAAGAACTGAAACTGGTATATACTCAAGTGAAAAAAACCAAACGACTCAAGCGGTATTTAGCGAGCTTTTTTGTCTATAGCATGGCCATCCAAACGATAATGATCATGGCTGTATATTTCGGCAAAAAGGAAATCGAATGGCCTGAAGATGATGGCACTATGGGGTTAATAATTGCAGTATTACTCATACAATTGATCGCGATACCGGGCGCCATAATACTGTCGAGATTGTCTGATAGAATTGGGAACCTGAACGCTATGAAAGTAGTCATTGTGTTATGGATCATTTTATGTTTGTCTGCATTTGCGGTGCATACACCGGTTCAGTTTTATTGTATAGCAGGTTTCGTTGGTTTGGTCATGGGAGGAATTCAATCTCTATCCAGATCTACATATTCTAAATTTCTACCTGAAGGTACGATAGACACTTCTTCTTTCTTTTCATTTTATGACGTTGCGGAAAAACTGGGAATTGTGATAGGAATGGCCTCCTACGGTTTTATTGAACAGCTTACCGGTAGTATGAGAAATTCAATTGTTGCACTGGTAGTCTTTTTCGTAATTGGGCTGGTCATATTGTTTACTGTTCCAAAAGACGAGATAGAACCTACTTAGTTTTACATTTTATCTTTTCCTACTTACCTTCGCGCAAAAGGAATAATTGAATGACAAAAGAAGTGGTCTACGATTTTGCAATTATAGGTGGTGGTATAGTTGGTGCTGCAACTCTTTATAAGATGCAGATGGCATTCCCTGGTCTCAATATAATTCTTATTGAGAAGGAAAAGATTTTGGCTGATCATCAAACAGGTCACAATTCAGGAGTTATACATTCAGGACTGTACTATACACCCGGTTCTCTGAAGGCGAAGAATTGTGTCGCTGGTCGCCACGAATTGGTTGCTTTCGCGAAGGAACACAATATTGCACATGATGTTTGCGGAAAAGTGGTGGCAGCTGCTGACGAGTCGGAGCTACCATTCATGAATAAGATCTTCGACAACGGAGTGGCAAATAACACGGAAGGAATAGAGAAAATCAATGGGGATCAGGTGCGAGAAATTGAACCATTTGTGAAAGCAATCGCCGGTATTCATGTTCCTTGCACAGGAATCATTGACTTCAGAGGAACCACCAATAAACTAGCGGAAATTGCACTTGCAAAAAATGCGGCGAGCAAAATGGTGCTGGGTGAAGAGGCAAAGAATTTTGAGACAACCTCCGAGCTAACCACTATAACCACAACCAAAAATACATACAAAGCCAAAAGACTAATCTTTTGTGGTGGGCTTCAGGCAGATCGACTGGCTGCAAAGGACCGGGCACCAATTAAGGAAAAGGTGATTGGGTTCAGGGGAGATTACTATGAATTGGAAGATCACGCAAAGCACAAAGTGAAAAACCTGATATATCCCGTCCCTAATCCGGAATTTCCTTTTTTGGGCGTTCATTTTACGCGGATGACAAATGGCGAGATCGAATGTGGACCAAATGCTGTTTTTACCTTCAAACGGGAGGGCTATGGAAAGACGGACTTCAGCTTAAGAGATACAGCAAATGCCCTGGCTTACGGGGGCACGTGGAAATTTTTCATGAACAACATCAGCTTTGGGGTGAAGGAATACCGTCGTGCCTTCTCTAAGCGGTTATTTCTAAAAACTTTACAGCGGCTGATACCGGATCTGGCTATGGATGATTTGAGACCGGGACGATCCGGTGTGCGCGCCATGCTAATGAATACCAAAGGGGATACGAAAGATGACTTTAGGATCGAGTTTACGGATCATAGCATTCATGTGCTGAATGCACCTTCTCCTGCTGCTACAGCATGTTTGGCTATTGGAGGTCAGATTACAGAAATGGCAAAGGAACATTTTGACCTTTAAGACCGAAGCGTGCAGATTACATGGATTGCGTCGGCCTTGAAGCCAGCTCAATTACTTTTTCGTATTCTTCAGGGGATAGATCGTTAAAGAAGTAGTTTACAGGATTAACCGGTTTGTACGTTGCTTTTCCACTTTTTGAGATTTGACGTTTTCTTACCTCATAATGAACATGAGGTCCCGCGGAAACTCCTGTGTTCCCGACCAACGCAATCACTTCTCCCTTCTTCACTTTTTGGCCTGCTTTGCATTTGTGTTCGCTACAATGAGCATACAACGATTTGTATCCAAAACCATGATCGATAATGACAACCTTGCCATATCCACTCATTCGACCGGCTTTCTCAACCACTCCGTTTCCCGTGGCATAGATCTCTGTTCCTCGATCCGCCGTAAAGTCTATACCGGCATGCATTTTTTTAATCTTATAAATCGGATGCATGCGCATACCAAATCCGGATGCTAGCCGAGTTAAATCTTTATTATTTACAGGCTGGATTGAAGGAATGGCAGCAAGCATCTCTTTTTTGCGCTTTACCAACTTCTTGAGCTCATCGTATGATTCGCTTTGGACGACCATTTTTTTCTGGACCCCTTCCAATTTCTTGCGGATTTCAATGACCATTTCAGAGTGATTGAACCCCTTGTATTTATCGAATTTTTTAGGGTTTCCCCCTGTTCCAAAATCTCGTTTGAATGAAGGGATGGGCTCAGCTTCATAAATACTTCTGTAAATGTTGTCGTCAGTTTCTTGCAAGTGCACCAATACCTTATTAGTAAACTCTATGTCTTTTTTCAATTCAGCAAGATCCTTTTGAAGCTGCGCGTTCTGTCTGAATAGCTCGCCGTCATTACTTTTCTGAATGCCTCGAAATGAAAAAATGGTAACAATAAACGATACTACGATCCCAACAATTGCGTAATACGATATCTTCAGGATTTTATCCTTTATCGTTAACTCAACTTCCTCATAAGAAAGTGATTCGGGATTGTACTTATACTTCGTTTTAGCCACTGTAAAAGATTCGATTTTTGGCAGTGCTAATTTACCATAAAAATCTAACTTAGCAATCTGATTCATCTTGGGCATTGGTCATATTTGTAGGTAAACAGTGCTAATTTTAAGGACTTTTAACACATGAAATCAAAGGAGATAAGACAGACATTTCTCGATTTTTTTAACAGTAAAGAACACGAGGTGGTGAAGTCGGCTCCGATGGTCGTTAAGGATGATCCGACCCTGATGTTTACCAACGCAGGAATGAACCAGTTCAAAAATGTGTTCCTCGGGAATTCAGCGGCTGCCAACCAACGGGTTTGCAATGCGCAAAAATGTCTGCGTGTATCTGGCAAGCATAATGATCTTGAAGAGGTCGGAGTTGATACCTATCATCATACCATGTTTGAAATGCTGGGGAACTGGTCTTTTGGAGACTACTTTAAAAAAGAGGCGATAGAGTGGAGCTGGGAATTGTTAACGGAAGTCTTTTCAATAGATAAAGACCGCTTGTATGTTACCATCTTTGAGGGTGATGAGAAAGATGGAACGCCGGCAGATGAAGAAGCATTTGGATTGTGGAAAGAGCTAATTGATGAAAGCCGAATCATCCGAGCATCTAAAAAAGACAATTTTTGGGAAATGGGGGAGATGGGGCCTTGTGGACCTTGCTCGGAGATCCATTGTGACCTAAGGTCCGATAGTGAGCGGAATAAAGTGAATGGACTTGAACTCGTCAATGAGGATCATCCGGAGGTTGTTGAAATTTGGAATCTCGTTTTCATGGAACACAATCGAATGGCGGATGGTTCATTGGTTCCTTTGCCCAGCAAACACGTAGATACCGGAATGGGATTCGAGCGCCTTTGTATGGTGCTTCAAGGAAAACAATCGAATTACGATACCGACCTGTTCATGCCCCTTATTCGATATATGGAGGAGCAATCTTCTGTGAAGTATGGAGCAGGGGAACATACAGATATTGCGTTGCGTGTCATTTCAGATCACATTCGGGCAATTGCTTTTAGCATTTCAGATGGTCAGCTGCCAGCAAATACCGGAGCGGGTTATGTAATAAGAAGAATTTTAAGAAGGGCGGTTCGTTATGGATATCAGGCACTAGGTTTAAAGCAGCCTTTTTTGCATAAGCTGGTGCAAACGCTGGTAGATCAGCTGGGAGAAGCTTATCCGGAATTGGAGGATCAACAAGAGCTGATCATTAAAGTAATTCAGGAGGAAGAGACTTCATTTTACAGAACGCTTGAAAAAGGGATCAATAGATTCAATGATTATCTGTCAGCGAAACCACAGGCAGTGTCAGGTACTTTCGCATTTGAATTGTACGATACATATGGCTTTCCGATTGACTTAACGGAGCTGATGGCAAAAGAAAATGGATTGTCTGTGGATCATGTTGAATTTTCGAATTGTCTTGCCCAGCAAAAAGAAAGGTCCAGAAAAGCCTCAGCTGTAGAGACGGACGATTGGACGATCTTGCTTGAGGATGAAAAAGAGGAATTCATAGGCTACGATTATCTGGAAGCAGATGTTAGAATTACGAGATATCGTTCAGTGCGTGTAAAAGGAAAAGCACTATATCAATTGGTTTTTAATTACACGCCTTTTTACGCAGAAGGCGGTGGGCAGGTTGGAGATCAGGGATACATTGAAGCCGGTGGATCAAAGACGAGGATAATAGATACGAAGAAAGAAAACAATCTAATTGTTCATATGTCGGAGGAATTGCCGGACAATCCTTCCGTTGTTTTTAAGGCAATGGTTAACACAAACAATAGGAGAAGAATACAGGCCAATCACACGGCAACTCACTTATTGCATGAATCGTTGAGAAATGTGTTGGGGGATCATGTTGAGCAAAAGGGTTCTCTGGTAAATGAAAAGTACCTCCGCTTTGATTTTTCCCATTTTTCAAAAATGAGTGAAGAAGAGCTGAAAGAGGTGGAAAAAGAGGTGAATCAAAAGATTCGTGAAAACATTCCGCTTAACGAACACAGAGAAATTCCTTACAATAAGGCACTCGAAATGGGAGCGATGGCATTGTTTGGTGAAAAATATGGAGATATTGTTCGGGCAATACAGTTCGGTAAGTCGGTTGAACTTTGTGGAGGAACCCATGTGCAATCTACGGGTGAAATCGGAAATTTTAAACTACTATCAGAGAGTTCTGTCGCCGCCGGTATCCGAAGGGTTGAATGTGTTTCGTCAGATGCTGCAGACCGCTGGTATCAGGATCAGCTATTGGCATTGGATGGTGTGCGGGCTGCCTTGAAATTTCCGTCAGATGTCGTAAAAGCTGTGAATGACTTGATCGACCAAAAGACCTTATTGGAGAAAGAAATTGCACAATACAAAAAGGCAGAGGCCGGAAACCT
The DNA here is from genome assembly GCA_913030835.1 of uncultured Flavobacteriales bacterium. Classification (GTDB taxonomy): domain Bacteria; phylum Bacteroidota; class Bacteroidia; order Flavobacteriales_D; family Parvicellaceae; genus UBA10066. Next base: position 47,258 of record CAJWDP010000013.1, read on the forward strand.
ACGTGAAAAGTTAGTGCAAGAGACCATCGAGATAAATGGCGTTGGTTTTATGGGTAAAAAAGTAGATCTGGATTCGAAATCAATTAAAGATCTGGCTTTCCAATTGAGAGGTTCGTCTGAAAAACTATTTGTTGTATTGTGCTCTGAACAAGGAGGAAAAGCAACAATCACGATTGCTCTGTCTGACAGTTTGGTAGAAACCAATGAACTTCATGCAGGAACTGTTGTGCGCGAGCTTGCGAAGGAAATCAATGGAGGTGGAGGTGGTCAGGCACATTTTGCAACAGCAGGAGGAAGCAATTCTTCCGGGATTGCTGCAGTTATTGAAAAAGCCAAAACATTCTTGGAATAATTGATGTGCATTACCTGCTCGGTCAACGATGCCCAATGAAATTATAGTTTGAGTAGCTTATTCTTTAATTCCTGAATGTTCTTATTCTTTTTTTCTTCCCTCATATCGATAGAACTTTGGGTGTAATATCTGTGCTGATTCTCGAGGTAATCCAGCTGGGTCTCTGTCCACTGTTTTTCTGTCATTGGAATATTATATTCCGTGAGTTCTCGTTGCAGTGAATCCGCAATAACATGATAGTCAGATCGACCAAAATAATCGTGGTCGGCATCACTCATAATAAACTCGAGTTTGTTTTTGGGCTCCACTCCCTTTTTTGTAGATAGAATGATATTACTAATGATCTCTATTTGTGCCGGATCATATCCAAAAGATGGAAGAATGTCTTCCACCAGGCCTATTGCGACCGTCTCGTTGTCGGAATACGTGAGTATGTAGCCTGAATCGTGGTATAGAGTAGCCGTTAACAGTAGTTTAGTTTCCGTGTCATTCAGCCCTTCTTTTTTTGCAATAATTTTAGCAGAGTTGAACACATCCCAGGTATGATGGAGTCCATGATAGTGCAAGTTTGGAGGGAGCTCTCGTTTAAGCATCCGTAAAATGTATGTTTTTGCAGCACTAAATTTCACTCTTCACAATTTTTAATTGTCTGTAAGGGCCATCCTGACACGTTTTCTAGTTTCAGCGGGTGGCTTAATCCAGAAAAGTATTTCGCCTGCTAGCGGAAGTCATTGACCTTTGAGAAAAATAACCTTCTCAATAATGTGCAATGGTTTTCGAAATAAATTAATTTTGAGCAATTCGCAAACAACGAAATTAAATGAATAAGCCTTCAATTCCTAAAGGGACAAGAGATTTTTTACCCGTTGAAATGGTTCGCCGGAATTACATTTTCGACACCATTAAAGCTGTGTTTAAAAAATATGGCTTCTTACCCATTGAAACTCCCGCGATGGAAAAATTAACTACGTTGACGGGCAAATATGGAGAAGAGGGTGATCAGCTAATATTTAAAATATTAGATCGAGGTGAGAAATTGGCGAATCGATTGGAATCCTTGAAAAATCCGAATCAGGGCGAAAAAAATGCTGAGTTTTTGCTTTGCGAACAAGCATTGAGATACGATCTAACCGTGCCATTTGCACGATATGTGGTTCAGCATCAAAATGAGATTAGCTTTCCGTTCAAAAGGTATCAGATTCAACCGGTATGGCGAGCAGATCGGCCGCAAAAAGGCAGATATCGTGAGTTTTATCAATGTGATGCAGATGTGGTGGGAACAGATTCCATTTTGTGCGAGATCGAAATTGTTCAAATGATCGATGAAATTCTTGACTTACTTAGAATTGAAGACTTTACGATAAAATTGAACAATAGAAAGGTGCTGACTGGCATAGCTGAGGTGATCGGTGAAAAAGAAAAGTTACTTGACATTACTGTCGCGCTGGACAAATTAGATAAAATTGGTGAAGACGGTGTGGTCAGAGAACTACAGTTAAGGGGGGTCAGCGAACGCTCCATTGAACTGGTAAAACCTTTGTTTTCGATAAGTGGTGATGCTTCAAAACGAATAGAGCAGATTTCAGACATACTGTCAAAATCACCTATAGGTTTGAAGGGTGTGGAAGAGATCCGATTTATAATGGATCATATAGCAGATTTAGGATTGAAAAAAGCAAAACTTGAGTTTGACGTAACATTGGCAAGAGGATTGAATTACTATACGGGTGCTATTTTTGAGGTGATTGCTAACCAAGCATCTGTAGGGTCTATTTGTGGGGGCGGACGATACGATAATTTAACCGGAATATTTGGTCTGAAAGATGTGTCCGGTGTTGGAATTTCCTTTGGAGCCGACAGGATTTATGACGTGTTGACCGAGATGAATTTGTTTCCGGAGCTGGAAGAAGAAACTCCCCAGATTTTGTTCGTTAATTTTGGGAATGAAGAGGCTACACATTGTCTCAAATTATTGCAGAAAGTGAGAGCTCAGGGAATTAATTCAGAGCTGTATCCTACAGCGGCAAAATTGAAGAAACAGATGAACTATGCCGATTCGAAAGGATTTAGATATGCGGCTTTGGTGGGTTCTGACGAAATAAACAGTGGTACCATCAGGATTAAGGAAATGACAACCGGAAATCAGTCGGAGGTAAGCATAGATGATTTAATTAATTTGGTTCGGGAATGAAAATACACCAGCTTAATACCGATTTTCTGAGCTTAGATCAACTTGAAGAGATCGTTTTTGGAGATTACAGAGTCGAAATATCGGATGATGCAAGGGCAAAAATTCAAATTTGCCGGGACTATTTGAATCGGAAATTGCAAGAAAGTAGTGATCCGATCTACGGAATCAACACTGGGTTTGGTTCTTTGTACAGTAAATCCATATCAACAGAAGACCTGGAGAAACTGCAGTCGAATCTTGTGATCTCTCATGCCTGTGGAATGGGGAAGGAGGTGCCTGAACACATCGTCAGACTTATGTTATTTCTAAAGGCACAGGGGCTGGCGTACGGACATTCCGGGGTTAACGTGAATACGGTTCAGCGATTACTCGATTTTATGAATGAAGGAGTGTATCCGGTCGTATATCAGCAGGGTTCGCTGGGTGCTTCGGGTGACTTGGCTCCATTGGCTCATATTTCATTGGCACTGATAGGTAAGGGGGAAGTGAATCACAAAGGAGAGAGAAGAAAGGCCTCCGAAGTTTTACAACAATTTTCATGGGAGCCAATTAAACTGGAATCTAAAGAGGGACTGGCATTACTAAATGGCACGCAATTCATGAGTGCATACGGTTGCTGGAACACAATTCAGGCGATGAAAGCCAGTAAATGGGCGGACCTTATCGGGACCATATCACTGGAAGCATACGATGGCCGTATTGATCCTTTTCAAGAAAATGTGCACAAAATCAGGGAGCACAGAGGTCAGGCTCTTACCGCTTCAATCATCCGAAGCTATTTAGAAGGCAGTGAAATGATTGCTCAGGAAAAAGAACATGTTCAAGACCCGTATTCTTTCCGATGCATGCCACAGGTTCACGGAGCATCAAAGGATGCAATAAGCTATGTGAAAAACATCTTTGAAACAGAAATAAATTCAGTTACGGACAACCCGACAATTTTTCCGGAAGAGGATAAAATTGTCTCAGCAGGAAATTTCCATGGACAGCCACTGGCAATAGGTTTAGATCATCTAGCTATTGCTTTAGCAGAGCTCGGTAGTATTTCCGAAAGACGATTGTACAAATTGATTTCGGGAACACGCGGTTTGCCTCCTTTCCTGATTGCCAACTCAGGGCTAAACTCTGGCTTTATGATCGTACAATACTCAGCGGCGTCGATTGTCAGTCAGAATAAGCAGTTATGTACACCTGCATCGGTCGATACAATTGATTCATCCAATGGGCAGGAAGATCATGTTAGTATGGGTGCAAACGCAGCGACCAAATGTTATGATGTGGTCGAAAACGTTCAGAAATTACTTGCGATTGAATTGTTTAGTGCTGCTCAGGCAATTCAATTCAAGCGACCGCTAAAATCATCTGATAGGATTGAAGCAGTAGTTGCCGAGTTTCAAAAAAAGGTTCCGCTTGTTGACAATGACATTGTTATGCACGATGCCATGATGAAGGCAACCGAATTTCTTAATGGATACATTATTTCCTGAAGAGCCCATTTTAGATTATTTCGATGAGCTATATAGTGGAAGAAATCAGTACATTGGTCAACCCAATGGCGAAAAATGAAACAACATGACAGACAAGGAGCTGGACACTTTTGAAGATTCCTTTGAAAGCAAAAATAGGAAGCCGATTTTCTTAATCGTGATTTGTATAATTAGTTTGGTTGAAGCCGGATGGTCTGTTATAGGTTCTTTAAGTGCACTTGTTATAAACAATTTTAATCCGACTGATTTTCGAGAGCTGGATCAGTTCAATCAATTGGAGGATATGGAGCTTTCTGAGAATTGGATCGATCCGGACGTGGATTTCGTGCAGATGGCACAATATGATTTCATGTCACAGTGGATATCTTTGGCCTCAGGAGTCCTTATTTTTGTGTTCGCTTTTGCCATGCTCAAGAGAAAAAAACAGGGGTTTTATCCGTACATCGTTACAAAAGTATTGATGATTATAGTTCCCCTTTATCTAACCACATTTTTCACGTCAGGGTCAATAGTTACCTCGATGTTTTTTTGGATAGCGATCTTAATGGCAGTTCACCATGGAGTATTCATTCTGATGTTCTGGGCAAATAAGAAACATCTGCGTTGAACCCGTTATTCGCTTTCTATACCGCCCATAAATGCATACTGAACGATGTTCATGCCCATTTTTAGGGCTTTGTTGCGCACCTCATCTGAATCATTGTGCACTTCTTGGTCTTCCCAGCCATCGCCTAAATCACATTCAACACTGTAAAAACAAACCAATCTGCCTTCGTAGATCAAGCCGAACCCTTGAGCGGGTTTGTTGTCGTGAAGGTGAATTTTAGGCAGGCCTTTGTTGAACGTGTAGCTTTGATGATAAATAGGATGATCAAATGGAAGTTCAATGAGGTCGAGGTTGGGAAATACTTTCTTTAACTGAGGGCGGATGAATTTGTCCATGCCGTAATTGTCATCAATGTGGAGAAATCCGCCGGCAATCAGGTATTTTCTTAAGTTTTCTGCTTCTTGATTATTGAATACAACATTGCCGTGACCAGTCATGTGGATGAATGGATAGTTGTTGATCTCAAAATCTCCTACATGAACCTCTGCCACCTCCGGATTGATATTCATTTTGCCGTTTTCATTGCAAAATTTGACCAGGTTAGGTATCGACGTTGGATTGGAATACCAATCACCGCCCCCATTGTACTTTAACAAGGCCAGCTGATACGTGTGATTACTTTGAGCGACAGACCCAATGCAGCAGACAAGACAGAACAGAATAATTTGAATTCGAATCACAGGTTAAAGATAGGTTAAAAATAGGCTGAATTATTTTTCAAATAAAACGATACTTTCAATGTGCCCAGTATGTGGAAATTGGTCAATTAAACTGAATTTGACTATTTGATATCCACCTTCCTTCAGTTCTACAATGTCTCTTGCTTGAGTCGCCGGGTTGCAGGAAACATAAACAATTCGAGAAGCATCGAGTTGTATTATTTTCTGCAAGGTCTTTGGGGCGATGCCTGCACGAGGGGGGTCAATAATAATGGTCCCGATCCTGCTTTTATACTCTGGATATTCAGAAAGAAATTTACCAACGTCAGATGCAAACCATTTCAATCCATTGATCCGATTCAATTCAGCATTCTTCTTTGCGTTTTCAATGGCGGAGGGGACAATGTCGACCCCGATAACTTCCGCTGATTCAACTGCTGAAGCAATAAGCTGGCCTATGGTCCCTGTTCCGCAGAAGAGATCCATAATTACACTGTCTTCGATCGTATTGTTTTCTGTAGCATATTGAATGACCTTGGAATAGAGAACCTCCGCACTTTTTGGATTCGTCTGGAAAAAACTTTGCATGCTAATTTCAAAGTCGAGTTCAAGTATTTTTTCTGTAATACGATCTTTACCATATACCAACGTACTGGGCCCTTGATCTAGTTTAGCTCGGTCTGCTACATCATCGTTTACCGAATGAATATAGCCCGCAAGACGATCACCAAAGATGTCTATTAGGAGGTTCTTGAAACCTTCTTTGTCAAATTGATCAATCCCGCTGGATGAAGTAACCAGGTTGATCAATAGCTGATTGTCGATAAACGATTTTCGAACGACAAGGTGCCTGAAAAATCCCTCTTTTTTTGGTGGGTGCCAGGCAGAAAGTCCTGTCTTTTCAAGCCAAATTCGGATCATGTGTAAGTTTTTTTCGAACTGTTCGTCGAACATTCCGGAATCGTTGTCCAGATTTTCTACTTTCCACCATGTTCCGGTCCGTTTAAATCCTAGTCCGAAATCATCTACCTCCTGATCATTCTCTAGATCATGTCGAATAACGGAAAAGGAATATTCCATTTTATTTCTGTAATGATGCGTGTTCGGGGAAGTGATAAATGCATCAAACAGCGCTTCAGGATTCTCGATTTTGGCAATTTTTTTAAAGAGATCAAAAACTGCCGTTTGTTTGAATTCGTGTTGTTTTTGAATTGGTAATGAAATGTACGGAGCACCCGAAATACGTTGAAACGGTACTTCTTTTTCCAGGGGAGACTTTTCTATCACTTGTAAAAGTCGGGCTTCGGCGTATTTCTTCCTTTTCTTTTGCACTTTCGCCCGTACGATTTGTCCGGGTATGGCATTCAAAACAAACACGACGTAGCGCCCGGATTCGGTTTCAGCACGATGAATACCTTTCCCACCATAGGCAAAGTCATGGATCTCCAGCTCCAGTATTGTCCCCTTTTTGAATTTCATGGGCCAAATATAATTGATTGGATGTCATTTTAGTAGAACCCTGTATACTAGATGGGTACATGCAGGCCAAAATCATCTTCTGGTTTTTGAGGGGGATTTTGTTCAGAATCAAGTATATTTGACCCGGATGATTTCTCTCCAAGACGAGGAAAGGATGGCCACTCTCCGAGATGAGGCCCCAAATTGGAAGATTCCATTTGGGTATCAAATTCAATCAAATATGGAAACGATTACTACAATGACATCGGAACGAGCAATGGAGCTTGAGGATCAGTATGGCGCACACAATTATCACCCTTTACCAGTGGTTTTGTCCAGGGGGGAAGGTGTATTTCTATGGGATTGTGAAGGCAAGCAATATTATGATTTTCTATCTGCTTATTCAGCAGTTAATCAGGGACATTGCCATCCGAAAATAGTAGAGGCCTTAAAAGAGCAAGCAGAAACACTTACGCTTACGTCGAGGGCATTTTTCAACGATGCCCTAGGTCCATATGAGAAGTTCATGTCCAACTTCTTTGGTTTTGACAAGGTGCTGCCGATGAATACTGGAGCGGAAGCGGTTGAAACGGCGATTAAATTGTGTAGAAAATGGGCCTATGAGAAAAGAGGGATACCCGAAAACGAAGCTAAGATCATAGTTTGTGAGAATAATTTTCATGGGAGGACAACCACCATTGTTTCTTTTTCAAACGATCCTGATGCGCGAAAGAATTTTGGGCCTTATACTCCGGGGTTTATCAAAATACCATACGACGACATCGATGCTTTACGAAGTGCACTTAAGGAAGAACATGTTGCCGGATTTTTGGTAGAGCCAATACAAGGTGAGGCGGGAGTCTATGTTCCAGCGGATGACTATTTGAACCAGGCGGCAGAATTATGTAAGGCGAATAACATTTTGTTTATAGCGGATGAGGTTCAGACAGGAATTGCCCGAACAGGAAGACTTCTGGCAACCTGTGGAAACTGTTCTTGTCCGGAAAAAAATTGCTCGGGTACTCCCGATGTGAAGCCCGATATACTAATTCTCGGTAAGGCTGTATCCGGAGGAGTCTATCCGGTTTCTGCAGTTCTTGCAGATGATGATATTATGTCGGTGATCAAGCCTGGGCAGCATGGATCTACTTTTGGAGGCAATCCGATGGCTGCAAAAGTTGCGGTAGCTGCCTTGGAGGTAGTGAGAGAGGAACGACTCGCCGAGAATGCAGATAAATTGGGAATGTTATTTCGAGCAGAAATGAAACGAATTATCGAATCTACTGATCTGGTTCTCTCTGTTCGTGGAAAAGGATTGCTCAATGCCATTTTAATTAACGATACGGAAGACAGCACTACGGCCTGGGACTTGTGTGTGGCAATGAAAGATAATGGTCTATTGGCGAAACCAACACATGGCAATATTATTCGTTTTGCACCACCGTTGGTAATTACTGAGGAGCAATTAAAAGACTGTATCGCGATTATCGAAAAGTCAATCCAAGAATTCAACAGATAAGAAATCTTACTAATCAGTATTTAGGGAAAGAAAAAAGGCCATCTTGTTACAAATGGCCTTTCCGATAAACTAGGTGTTGATGTAAGCTTAGTTTCCTAAGCTATTAGCGTTGTAGTTTCATTGGTTAGCTAGTTATCTGTGTTAGCGTTTTTCATCTTCCGACATAAATCGTCAGAATGGGTGTTATCAATGCCAATCCCTGATTCCGTTGACGTTGATATATCAAATATAGTATTATTTCGACAAACCATTAAAAATAATAGACAAAATAATGTAAAAAATAGACAAAACTATTTATTGCAAATACCACGGTTTAAAGAAAATCATTTTCATAGAATAGAAAAAGGCGTCAATTCGACGCCTTTTTCCTTTAATATTAATAAAACCTTACAGCTTGGATATAGGTTTTGTTATTTGCTTATCGCCAACAATTATTCGATAAAAATAATTCCCGGTTTCAAGCGTCTGTATGTTGTGGGTGACCACAAGGCCTCCAGTGAACTTATTCACAGGAATTGTTGCCACTCGTTTGCCTAGCATGTCAAACAATTCAATGGAAACATTTTCATCAATGATGTTCTGGAATGCTAAATTCACAAGATTCGAAGAAGGATTTGGGAATACAACTACATCATCAAACGAATCAATAGTAGCTCCAGCTTCGCTAGCAATTCCTGTTTTAGCCAGATCAGCACAAGTCGTATCTACTCCACATTCACCCAGTGTACAACCAATAGCTAAATGTGCAGGGACAGCAGAAGCGGAAACACAAATCGTGTGTGCATTCGACGGATTACCCGGAGGAATTTGACACATTTCTACTTTTTGAACACTGCTATTTCCTGCATAGCAAATCACATCGATTGCACAGATCGTAACATCATCAGTCGCGACGCAACCATTTGCATCGGTAACGGTGAGTGTATAGGTCGTACTAACTGACGGACAAAATGTTGCGGTAGTTCCGACTTGTCCATCGCTCCATGAGTAGGTATATGGAGGTGTTCCTCCACTAGCAGAGCCATTCGACGTTGCACATGAAAGCGGAGCATAACCGTAATATACAACTTGATTCGGTCCTGCATCTGCCACGAGCAAGGTTGGCTCGTCTATAACTACAGAAGCAGTTTCTGAACATCCATTGGCATCGGTTACCGTAACAACATACGTTCCTGCACAAAGACCCGTTGCTGTTGATGAAGTCTGATTAGCTGGATCATTCCATGAGTAGCTGTATCCAGGAGTTCCTCCACCTGCAGTAACTGTCGCGGTTCCATCACAGAATCCAAAACAGGTCGCATCAGTACCGGTAGCACTGGCGGTTAGTAAAGGTGGTTCTGTTAGGGTAATCGATGTAGAAGCCGTACATCCATTTGCATCCGTAACTGTATACGTATAAGTCCCTGCAGATTCGGTGTAGCTTCCTGTTCCGGTATATGGAGGTGTACCTCCCGTTGCCGAAACGGAAACAGTTGTTGTCCCACCGAAGCACAGAATGTCTGGTGCACTGCTCGATGCCTCAAGAAGAGGTGGTTCAGTAACTGAAATCAAGGATGTTTCTGATGAACATCCATTGGCATCAATAATATAGACACTGTAAGAACCAGCAGCCAGACCGCTAAATGTATCGGTTGTTTGGCTTGTTCCAGGTCCACCAGCGGCTGTAGTAAACGTGCTTATTGGGAATGGACTAGATGCTGTTGAGTTGGAAGTCTCTCCATCCAGAGCATCCGGACCACTGAATGACCATTCTGAAATATCCCAAGATCCACCATTCGCGTATGAACCTGAATTTCGATAGGCCCAGCCATCCTTGTACTCCCAGGCCTGTCCTGTACCATCAACATTGATGTTGCCAAATACATCGATCACATTTCCATTCTTGAATAACTCGATGGCGTCATCTCCATTGATAGCCATTGACCCACTTGTATAAGATGGAGCACTTCCGAAGAAATTGTTGAATTGAACTGTCTCATATGAAATGGTGATGTAAGATCCTGCCAAAGCTGAGATAGAAGGAAGAGTAAATTCCTCACCATCCGTTCCGCCTCCATTATTGGCTGAACCAACTCCGTAGATACTTAGATCCGGAATGTCTTCAATTACATAGAGCTCAATGGCCTTTGGAGTTCCTCCCGAAAGAGGCCCGTCTATCACACCGGAAATAATCATCGGGTTTTCCAATGCACCGCCCAAAATATACGTAAACGGAGCATCTCCTACCGTAGGAGTTATGGTAACCGTTCCATCCGATCCACCGAAACAGCTCACACTTGAAGAACTTACCGTAAGCTCCGGTGTTGGGTTAGAACCTACAGCAACTGTTTGCGACTCACTTGCACAACCGTTGGCATCTGTAATACTAACACTATAAGAACCCTCCGTTAAACCGGAAAATTCATTAGAAGATTGCGTGGTTCCGCTTCCGCCGGATGTAGTGAAACTTCCTATTGGCATCGGCAAAGCAGCTGTTGAATTGGAGGATTCACCATCCAATGCATCCGGACCGCTGAACGACCATTCAGAAACATCCCAGATACCGTCGTTTGGTAATGAACCTGTATTTCTATACGCCCAGCCGTCTTTGTACTCCCAGGGCTGGCCTGTTCCATCTACATTGATGTTTCCAAAAACGTCAATTACCGAACCACTTTTAAACAGCTCGATCGCATCGTCTCCATTGATTGCCATTGCACCACTGGTATAGGATGGAGCACTTCCGAAGAAATTACCAAATTGTACAGACTCATAGGATACTGTTATATATGATCCTGCTGCTACAGAAACCGATGGGAAAGTAAATTCCTGTCCGTCTGTTCCGCCACCGTTGTTCGCAGATCCAAGACCATAAATACTAAGGTCAGAAATGCTTGCTATGGCATAGAGCTCAACAGCTTTTGGTGTACCGCCGGAAAGTGGTCCGTCAACAACTCCTGAGATGATCAATGGATTGTCAATAGCAGTGCCCAAAGTATAGGTAAACGGTGCGTCACCCGTTGTAGGATTGATCGTAATTGAACCGTCCGATCCACCGAAGCACGTGACTTCAACTACTGAAGTCGTGAAATCTGGTGTTGGATTTACGGTCACACCTAAGCTGGATGAGTTCGACCCGCAGCTGTTGCTTCCCGTTACACTGACATTTCCTGAACTGGAACCGAAATCAACAGTAATGCTGTTTGTGCCGGCTCCTGATGTGATCGTTGCACCGGAAGGAACAGACCAGCTGTAGGTATCGAAGGAAGTAGCCAATGAATACGATACTCCTGATTCATTTTCACAAACCGATCCAGGACCTGATATAGACCCGATCGAAGGAGTGTCTAGATTGCCGATAACACCCAAGTTAAACGCCCCTTGTGAAGAGGAAGAAAACCCTTCTACATGAATGTAGTAAGTTCCAGGTGAAAGCGATGCGGTAATACTGGATTGCAAGCCACACGCATCGTCGTTAAGCGCAATCGAAGTGCCACCGCATGGGGCGCTCCTTAGGTAGAGGTAAGTGTCCCAGGATGCTCCTCCACAAGTAGTAAATGTGTAGGTCCCGGAGCAAGAAATGTTAATTTCGTAAACCCGATCCGGTGAGGATCTCAAGCTACAATCGTTGCAAGCTCCTACTGTAGTTCCTGAAATTGTAAATGGACTGGTATAGCTATACGTTCCATCAATTCCACCCGGTGGGGGAATACATGGACAGCTGATTGAAAACGTACCTGAACTAGGTGAAGTATTTTCATCATCGATCAAGAACAAGTAGGTGACACCGCCCGTTAAGAAAACAGCATTCGTTGCTGTGCTAAATACATCGTCTACGTAAGTCCAGCCTGAGCTGCTACAAGATCCTGTTTTGTAAAAAAGATCCACGTAAAATCCGCTATTCGATATTGAAATATCATAGGTGCCGGAAACACTAGGTGTGTAGGAAAATACTTGTTCTTCACCCGGTGTACCCCATGGACCTGGAGGATTCCAAGCGCCATTGCCTGATAACGAATAACTGTAGCTGCTACCACAGCTAACATTTTGTATCGATGCACATGGGTCAGCTGCCGGTGTAGGACATGTTATAGATATTGTTCCGGAACTGCTTGAAGTGTTTTCATCATCAATTAAAAATAGGTAGTTTACTCCTGCAGTGAGTGTCAAAGAATTGGTTCCTGAACTGAAAATATCATCAACATATGTCCAGCCACTTGAGCTGCAACTACCGGATTTATAAAACAAATCCACGTAGAAGCCACTATTGGTTACTACAATAGAGTGAGGTCCTGACACGGTTGGAGTGAATGAAAATACCTGCTCTTCTCCGGGAGTGCCCCAGGGTCCGGGTGGATTCCAGGCACCTGACCCCGAAAGACTGAATGTACCTGTGCTTCCACATGACAATGGGCTAATGCTCGTACATGGATTTGCAGGAGGAGCTCCCCCGGTTACACGGGTTGCTCTCAGCGTCATACAGCTACTTTGACTTCCGCAAAAGTATCTGTCGATCAGGACTCTTACACTTGACGTAGTCGCTGTAAATTGCACTTTACTCTGTAATCCACAGAAGTCGTCGTTGTAGGCAATAAATGAGCCCGATGCATCATCGTATACAGTAATTTGTGTGTCAAAGTCAGTGTCTCCACATGTTTCGAATGAATATTGGGAGCCGGGAACAAGTCCCGTTACCAATCTATATTCACCTCCATACAAGCAGAAGGATAATGTAGTGGTTACGCCCACTGTTGTGGGTGCTGAAGATGTTCCGAATTGGATATTGTTATTCGGGCATTGTGAATAGCCAATCTGTGCACTGAAGATAGAAAGGCCAAGAACAACCCCAAGTAAAAGTAGTAGTTTGTTTTTCATGATTTCTGGGGTTTATTTGTTTTGATTCTTACGTATTTCTTCTCTTTCAGCTCTTTCCTGTTTCGTCATTGTCGATTTCGACGAAGTCATTTTTTTGTAGAGCTCAGGGTTGTTTTCGATCCAGATTTGCTTATTCGCATCGTAGATGGCTTTGTCTTTTTCGGGATCACCTGTATGAACCATTTTAGGGAAACTGGATGGAAAATCTTTCCCTTGCCAATTATCAAACTGCTGCTGTCTTTCTGCATCAACCGGATCGCCATTTTCAGCACGTTCGGCCCTTCTTTGTTGTTCCAAATGTTTTGTCCATTCGGCTTTCATTTGGGCATATTGTTTGTCGTCTAATTGTTGCAATTGATTTTTTGCCATCCAATTGGATTTAAAATTCTGTAAATCCAATTCTGCCTTGCTCGCAGACTGAGCGTTGAATTGCAGACAGATGAACAATAGTAGAAATGTGGTCAACAGACCGCGATGGTACCGATTAATGAATCGCCCCGTAATTTTAGGTGCATGGGTTTTTCTTTTCCCAAGCCCCCGTTTTTTCTTAGTGGTTTCCATAGTTTAGTAAGCTGATATTATGAATTAGGTGATTGATTTGTGCGCTTCAAACGTAAATTTGAAAGCACATGTAATATTCGATGAAGGTATTAAAATATTCGACAAACAAAACAAAAATGCGGATAAAATAACATTCGCATAATATTAATTTGTCATTTCAATGCAAAATTAATTCAATCGAATGCAATATTTTTTCAAATGGAGATGAAAATGATTAATAGGATGGGGTAATCAGGTATTACCGAATATTACTTCCTTCGATTCTTGACATAGAAATCTTGAATGAATGCTGTGGTATCAGCAATGCTTGTTTTAATGTCTATGAAATCAATGTTGATGTATTCCCGGATTTTCTGATTCGAGAAGTCTCTTTGTCTTAAGCTGGCTCTAGCCGATTCCTTTGTTACTTTAGAAGGCTTGCCAGTGAACCAGCTGATAACCAGCAGCAATCTCCAGGCCATTTCTGCTTTAAATTTTGTCACGTGAATTCTAGGGTGTGGCAGGCCGAATGCGTCTGAAATCAGCTCAAAGACTTCTTTCCAACGTAAATTTTGGGAAGAAATAATAAACCGCTCACCCGACACATCTGATTCAACCAGCTGAATGATCGATTTGCTGACATCCCGAACATCAACAAAACCGGTTGAACCGTTTGTGTAGTATTTGAGTCCATTGTAAACCAGCTTAAAGATAGAGGTACTGCTGTTATTCCAATCTCCTGGTCCGGTTACCAAGCTAGGGTTTACGATGACAACGTCCACACCTTCCTCATGAATACGCCAGGCTTCTCGCTCACCGCCATGTTTACTAATGGCGTATGCCGAGTTTTTTTTGGAAATTTTCCATTGGCTGTGTTCTGTAACGGCGGCGCCATTTTTACTCATGCCCAAGGCAGCAACAGAGCTTACATGTCCTATTTTTTTAATCCCATTCTCTTTGCAAGCGTTCACAAGATTAGCTGTGCCCGTAATGTTAGAACGGATCATGGTGTTTGCATCCTTTGATTGGTGCGACACAATGGCTGCAGCATGATATACATGTTCAATGCCCTTGGTCGCTTCAATGAGTGAGTCGATGTCATTCAAATCAGCATCAATCCATTGAATCTTTTCTAAGAGCATCTGATAGTTGTCCGGAGAATAGAACTCGAATAAAGAATTGATGAATTGGAAACTCGATGAGGTTCGTTTCGTCGCACGGATGGAAACATCTTTTTGACACAGATCGAATAAGATGTGTGCTCCGATCAATCCTGTTCCTCCTGTTACTAACTTCATTATTCCTGAATAAAGGGTTAATTCGACCTTGCTATAATAGCGAAATTAACAGAGTGAAATAAAATCAGCTCAGAGAAAATTGTTATTGGACATTGGGTATAAAAAAAATAGTTATTTTAAATCCATTATTTGGATTGAAGCAGTTTATTATAAAGTAATTTTGTTAATATATTTAATGAGATAAAGTTGAGTATGCAAAATGACCAGCTTGATAAAATTGAAAAGTTAAAAGCCCATTTTTCTGGTGATCTTATCAGCTTGTATTATCGCGGAATTTTCTCGGATTCTTTTTCAGATGTATTGATTTCATTGGCAGAACACGAGTCGCACAAGTCGGTTCGGAAAAAGTTGAACTTTCTTATGATAGAGGTCTTTCAGAATATCATTAGGCACGGCAATGAAAGCGGGGATGAAAGTTCAGATGAATGTTTTGGTGTCAGAAGTGTTCAGGATGGCTTGTACATTTATTCTTCGAACAGTATCGATAAAGAATCTCACGAAGAATTATTGCCAAAATTGGAGCAGGTGAATAATTTGGGCAAAGCGGATTTAAAAACACTTTATAGAGAAATACTTGAAGGAAGAAGATTGAGCGAGAAGGGAGGCGCTGGCTTGGGATTGATAGAAATGGCAAGACGTTCAGGGAATCCAATTCAATATAAATTCGAAGAAAAAGAGAACAGGAACTACCAGTTCAACTATCAGCTGGACTTGTCGGCTGATCGAAATGTCCAGCTGACCAAAACGCAACGCCTTAGCTTGCAAGAGAATATGGATTCTTTTTCAGTTTGTTTGAGCAATCAAGTTCTGTTTTTGTACAAGGGAGATTTTAAGAAGGATAATGTTAAGGCGCTTGTTGGCATACTTAAGGCGAATACCGGCTCTGACTCTGATGATTCCAATTATCAGTTTAAGATATTCCATACGGGTGTCGAGCTAATACAAAACATTTCAAGACATGCGCGTGCAACAAATAATTTCACAGAAGGAATGTTTTGCTTGATCAAAACAAAAACAGGTTTCTATGTGTGCACCGGAAATTATATAAAGCCGGGAGAGTTTTCCGAATTGGAGAACCACTTAAATACAGTAAATCAATATTCCAATAGTGAATTGAAGAAAGTGTACCTGAACACCCTAAAGCAAAGTGTGCTTGAGGATTCAAGTAGCGCAAAAGTGGGTCTGATCGACGTTAGACGGTATTGCGGGTCTCGCATAGACTACGAAGTAAACAACCACGAATCAGGAGTATACTTAAGTTTAGGCATACATATCAGCTCAAATTGACATCCGCTGTTTACGTTGGTTAAGGACCAATACTTGTTACTATTTTAGGGTAAAGTGAGGCTAATTATTTCAGGAAATTAGGATGTAAAATACCTTGCTATACTACTGCAAAACAAAGGGGAAATTTGATGTTATGTGGAAAACCAGTGCCCCAAGTTCTGAATCGATAGTTCCGAATGTTATATTTGTACGAAACACAATTGTAATCGATGGGTTTTGTTAAAGAATTGGAACGAAGAGGTATGGTTCATGATATCATGCCAGGAACGGAAGAAGAACTTGCTAAGGGTGTAGCATCGGGCTATATTGGTTTTGATCCTACGTCCGATTCTCTTCACATTGGAAATCTCGTTCAGGTGATGACTCTTGTCCATTTTCAAAGAGCGGGCCATAAACCAATAGCCTTGGTTGGTGGAGCAACAGGAATGGTTGGAGATCCATCGGGTAAGTCGCAAGAGCGTAACTTGTTGGATGTTGAAACACTAAGAAGAAATCAAGAGGGCATTCGGAAAGAGCTGAGCAAGTTTTTAGATTTCGATTGCGGTGAAAATTCTGCCCTGCTCGTGAATAATTTTGATTGGTTTGGCCCAATGGGTTTTTTGGATTTTATTCGAGAAGCGGGCAAACACATTTCCATCAACTACATGCTGGCAAAAGATTCTGTGAAGTC
>CAJWDP010000014.1 GCA_913030835.1 uncultured Flavobacteriales bacterium
GCAGATTCATTGTATTGGGATATGGGCGACGGGACGACCTACATTAATGACACGGTTATCGCCCATTACTACGATACGATGGGTACGTATTACATCGAGATGATCGCGTGGGATCTGGTATGTAACTTTACCGATACGATCCGAGATACAGTGAATTACTTTGCTGATTTCACGACGGTTACAGCGACTGCTCCACCGGATCAAATGATATGTTCGGCTCCATTTGATGTAACTTTTACTGGTGATGCAACCCCGAATCATTTTTGGGATTTTGGAGATGGAACAGGCACCTCTACTTTGCAAAATCCAATGTATACCTATGCGGATTCAGGTGTCTATACGGTGATGTATGTAGCAATCGATTCGAGTACTTGTAACATAGCCGATACGGTATATTTCACAATTACGTTGAACCTTGAGCCTGAACTTACTGCCGTATTCGATTTGCCGACAGTAGACCCTTGTACTTCGCCGGATTCGTTGGAAGTAAATTTAACGTTTACCGGTGCACCGGGTGCTGCTGATTCATTGTTCTGGGATTTAGGTGACGGTACAACGTATATTGATTCGACGTCATTGAGTCATTTTTACACCAGCCAGGGAGTATATGTTATTACCATGGAAGCTTGGGATTTTACTTGTGGCACGTATGCCACCATAACCGATACGGTTGATTTTACTTTGAGCTTTTCATATGCAGTAGCGGACGCTTCGCCGAACATACTTGCCTGCGATCCGCCATTCGATGTAACGTTCGATGGTGGAACTCCGCCGCCGCCGATGAGCTTTTGGGATTTTGATGATGGAACAACATCTACACTTACCAATCCAACGCATACTTTCCTTGATACCGGGCATTACGATATACTATACGTGGCAATTGATTCGAGCACATGTAACATCGCCGACTCAGTGTGGTTAACGGTTGATATTTTAGAGGCTGAGCAATTTTCGGCGACATTGGATTTTGATCCTCCTCCACCTTGTGGATCAGACTCCATAGTTGTAAATCTTGCATTCACCGGAACCGGTGCAGATTCTTTGGCGTGGGATTTTGGAGATGGAACCATTATTGAAAATGATACAATTGTATCGCACGTGTACTATACTCCCGGAGTATATACGATCTCACTTTATGCGGAAGACACCTTGTGTGATAAGACGGAAACAGTGAACAATGTGCTCTACTTCTATGGTAATCCAAACTCCGAGGTGATTGTGCCAAATGTATTCACGCCGAATCAAGACGGTAAGAACGACTATATTTTATTTTCCGGTGTGGATCCGAATGCAGAATTTACCTGGACTATATTCAATAGATGGGGGAAACCTATTTTTGAAACGGTCAGAAGAGGACAGGCATGGGATGGGACGAATATGTTCAATGCAAAGCCACTTGAAGCCGGTCTCTACTACTATGAGCTGATTTTCAGGGACCAGTGTACGGATGAAGACAAGATCATAACAGGCTTCATACATTTGATGCGTTAAGGTGAATTTCAGCTGTATGGAAAAGGATATGCGGATAAATTACTACAACCTTGTATCTTTAACTCCAAGAAAGACAGTAGTTTAATGAAAAATACAATTCTAGCAATTATTTCTGTCCTTTGCTTTGGGCACACTTTTGCCCACAATGAGCAGATAACATTTAAATTCAGAGAGAACAAAGGTCAACTGGATGATCGGGTTTTGTTTCACAATAAACTTCATTTGGGTGACCTGTTTCTTGAACGAGATCGATTTACATTCAACCTTTTTGAGCCAGGGCAACTTGATGAATTTTATCAGAGAAGACACGGTAATTACAGTGATGAATATCTAGCCGGGAATGATTTGCTTGACACCTGGAAGATGCATTCATATTCTATGGTTTTTCGGGGAGCTAATGAAAATCCAACTGTTACAGGTGGTGATGAATTGGTCGAAACGGCCAATTATTTTTTGGGAAATGATAGAAGCAGGTGGGCTTCGGATGTCAAGGCATATCGCTTGGTAAGGTATGATGAAATTTATGATCATACCGATATGGAGATTTATGCTTCTTTTCAAAATTTGAAGTACGATTTTATTGTTCACCCTGGCGGAAATCCAAATGATATAAAGATTGATTATCGCGGTGTTGAAGGCTTAACTCTGGAAGATGGGGCTTTAATTGTGCAGCTTTCCAATGGTAGAGTAAAGGAGCTAAAGCCGGTGTCTTTTCAAACAATTAATGGCAATCGAGTATCAGTTGAAACCAAGTATCAGGTCGTTGACAATCAGGTGCAGTTTATTTTTCCTCAGGGGTATGATACTTCAGTAGACTTAACGATTGATCCGACCTGGGTTTTTTCTACATTAACCGGTTCCACAGCTGATAACTGGGGTTTTACTGCAACCTACGATAATCAGGGTAACCTATATTCTGGAGGAATTGCTTTTGGTATTGGATATCCCGTAGTTACGGGTTCGTATCAGACAACATTTGGAGGAGGTACGTTTGATATTTCCATATCTAAATTCTCTTCCGACGGCACTTCACTGCTCTATTCAACTTATCTAGGAGGAACCAATACAGAGATACCTCATTCAATGGTAGTGGACAGCTCAGGCAATCTAGTCGTATTGGCTACTACCTCGAGCTCGGATTTTCCTGTCACTGTTGGGGCATTCGATGAGTCGTTCAATGGGGGGCCTTTTCTTTCTGTGGTAAACGCTTCCCTGACGTTCTCAACGGGTGCTGATATGGCTGTTTTCAGATTAAATAACACGGGAACAACATTGATGCAAAGTACATTCTTGGGAGGAACTGGAACCGACGGACTCAATGTAAGCTTAGTGTACAATTATGGTGATGACATTAGGGGCGAAGTGGTTGTTAATGATCTGGACGAGGTGTTCATTGCTTCGTCAACATTGTCGACCGATTTTCCAACAACGCCGGGGAGCTATAGTCAAACTTCTTTTGGTGGTCAGGATGGTGTGGCAGTCAAACTCTCCAGTGATCTCAGCACAATGGATTGGGGAACTTACCTTGGAGGTACTTCAACAGATGGCTTGTACTCTTTGCGTGTTGGCAGTGTTTCCGGAGATGTGTATTTGTGCGGAGGTACACAGAGCATTGCTATAGGTACCACAACAGGGGTAATTGGCTCATTTTACCATGGCGGCACACACGATGGTTTGGTAGCGAGATTAAGTGGTACAGATGGATCCTTGGTTGAAATGACCTATTTGGGAACAACGAATTACGATCAGACTTTCATTATTGAGCTAGACGATGTTGAATCGGTCTATACTACAGGACAAACGCTTGGAGCATGGCCTGTGATCAGTGCAGCGTACAGCAATGCGAATGCAAAGCAGTTCATCCATAAGATGTCTAACGATTTTTCAACAATTGATTACAGTACTGTTTTTGGTTCAGGAGCAGGAAGTCAGATCAACATTTCGATTTCAGCATTTTTGGTGGATAATTGTGGCAATGTATATGTTTCGGGTTGGGGTGGAGCCGTAAATGGTTTTGCCACTGCAGGAGGAACCACCACAGGAATGCCGATTACATCTGATGCGCAACAATCCACAACCGATGGTAGTGATTTTTACTTCTTTGTGATGGAAAGAAACGCTGCATCTCAATTGTATGGTTCATACCTTGGAAGCAATTTAGCTTCGGAACATGTTGATGGAGGTACCAGCCGTTTTGACAAGGAGGGAAATGTGTATCAGGCGGTTTGTGCAGCTTGCGGAGGAACTAGCTTCCCAACCACTCCGGGAGTCTGGAGCTCTGTGAATGGCAGTACGAATTGTAATTTGGGAGCCATAAAATTCGGGTTTAATTTTCTTGGGGTCGAAGCGGTGGCAAGTATTCCACCGGATATTCTTTTGTGTGAACCTCCATACGAGGTAACATTCAATGGAGGAGGATCGGTTCCCAATGCTTTTTGGGATTTTGGAGACGGCTCAGGAACCTCTACAAGCACCAATCCAACCTACACATACGCCGATACAGGTTCTTATACAGTGATGTATGTAGCGATCGATTCAAGTACATGTAATATTTCAGATACAGCGTATTTTAATGTTCACCTGACATTAAAAGATGAATTTGCTGCAGAGTTTGACATTCCGGAAATTGACCCCTGTGAGGATAGCGATTCGCTTATGGTTTCAGCCGGATTCACCGGTACAGGTGCCGATTCATTGGTTTGGAATATGGGAGATGGTACCATCTACACAAACGACTCGGCCATTGTTCATTATTATACATCGCAAGGAAATTATATTTTGTCCCTGACGGCATACGATTTAGTCTGTATGACGGATACGGTTATTTTCGACACCATTGATTTTATCCAGAACTTTATTACCGTTACGGCTACTGCCTATCCCAATGTTTTAGCTTGTGATCCACCATACGATGTGGATTTTACGGGAGGATCACCGGCACCCCCGATCAGCTTCTGGGATTTTAACGATGGAACTACGTCTTCTTTGAATAATCCCACGCATACCTTCACTGATACAGGTTTTTTTAATGTGATGTATGTGGCCATAGATTCATCAACTTGTAATGTAGCGGATACAACTTATTTGACCGTAGACATCAACCAATCAAAGGAGTTTTCCGCAACGTTGGATTTTGTCCCCCCGCCCCCGTGTGGAACAGATACCATGTTTGTGAATTTGGATTTTACCGGTACAGGTGCAGATTCACTGGCTTGGGATATGGGAGATGGAACAATATATTTTGACACTACGATCAGTCATTATTATACGGTGCCGGGTATCTACACGATATCGCTTTATGCAATTGATACGATATGTGACAAATCAGAGACAATTAATAATACGGTGGTGTTCCTTGGGAACGATGTTTCGGAGATCACAGTTCCTAACGTGTTTACGCCAAATGAAGATGGTGATAATGATGAAGTAAGCTTCGACGGAGTGGATCCCGAAGCTCAGTACTCTTGGACCATATTCAATCGTTGGGGTAAAAAGGTATTTGAAAGTACAGATTCAGGACAAGCCTGGGATGGAACAAATATGTTCAATTCAAATCAGCTGAAAGCCGGGATCTATTATTATGAGCTTATTTACAAGGACCAATGTGCCGATGAGGAACATGTTATTCCGGGATACATTCACTTAATGAGGTGATTGAAATTAAATGTGAAAGATATGAGTATGCGGATTTATCACAACCCAAGATGTAGGAAAAGTAGAGAGGGTGTTGAGCTTTTGGAGAATGCAGGATGTGAATTTGAGATCGTAGAGTATTTAAAAGACTTACCCACAAAGGAGGAGCTTTCGGAGATAGTAAATCAACTGGGTATAAACGCGGTTGATTTGATTCGTAAGAACGAGGCGGCCTTCAAAGAAAACTTCAAAGGCAAAAATCTAAGCGATGATCAGTGGATCGATGCAATGCTTGAGTATCCAAAATTAATTCAACGGCCAATATTAGTTGCCAACGGAAAAGCAGAACTAGGAAGACCTCCTGAGAATTTCCTTAAACTTTTGCCCAAGAAATAAAAAAGGCTTTTCACAGAAGAGAAAAGCCATAATTCGTTCGAGTAGAATTTTTATTCTCTACCCTCAAATGGGTTTTTGTTTTTGAGTAAATTTTCTTCTACGTACTCTTTTAGACTAAGTCCGATCCAACCCGGAATGAAGCTTGCAAGGAAGATCAAAATCCAAAAAGCCATGCCGGCAATCAACATAAATATCACTAATCCAAACTTGATGATCATTTCTGATTATTTTTAAGGTCTATTATGATTTCGAAATTAAATAAAAATTAGATACGATGGATTATAGAATTGAAAAAGACACGATGGGTGAGGTACGCGTAGCTTCAGATAAATACTGGGGAGCTCAAACAGAACGGTCAAGAAATAATTTTAAAATTGGTCCATCGGGAACAATGCCTTTAGAAGTCATTTATGGATTTGCCTATTTGAAAAAAGCGGCAGCTCATGCCAATTGTGAGCTTGGTGTTCTGGATGAAGCAAAGAAGGACCTGATCAGTAGGGTTTGCGATGAAATTCTTGATGGCCAGCACGACGATCAATTTCCTCTTGTGGTATGGCAAACAGGATCAGGTACCCAAAGTAACATGAATTGTAATGAGGTAATTGCGAACAGAGCTCACGTCATTGCCGGAAAAGCTCTCGGTGAAGGAGAAAAAACCCTACAGCCCAATGATGATGTAAATAAATCACAATCCTCGAACGATACTTTTCCGACAGGAATGCACATTGCTGCGTATAAAATGGTGGTGGAGAATACCATTCCGGGAGTGGAAAAATTACGAACCACTTTTCAGCAAAAGAGTGAGGAGTATAAGTCAGTGGTAAAAATTGGTCGAACTCATTTAATGGATGCCACACCGCTTACAGTGGGTCAAGAATTTTCAGGGTATGTATCTCAGCTGGATCATGGCTTGAAGGCACTGAGAAACACGCTTGACCATCTTTCGGAGCTGGCATTAGGAGGAACGGCGGTAGGTACGGGATTAAATACCCCAAATGGTTATGCTGACCTGGTAGCGAAGAAAATTGCCGAATTTACGGGTCACCCTTTTGTGTCGGCGGAAAATAAGTTTGAGGCACTAGCAGCTCATGATGCCATCGTAGAAACACATGGAGCACTGAAACAATTAGCGGTTTCTCTGAATAAGATTGCAAACGACATCAGGATGATGGCTTCCGGACCCAGATCTGGAATCGGCGAGCTGATTATTCCTGCCAACGAGCCGGGTTCGTCTATCATGCCCGGAAAAGTTAATCCAACCCAATGCGAGGCGCTTACTATGGTGTGTGCGCAGGTAATGGGTAATGATGTTGCTGTTACGGTTGGGGGAACACAAGGACATTATGAGCTCAATGTTTTCAAGCCGATGATGGCTGCCAACTTGATCAACTCCGCGAGATTAATCGGTGATGCTTGCGTATCTTTCAATGATAATTGTGCGGTAGGAATTGAACCAAATCATGCGGTGATCAAAGAGCTGTTGAACAACTCACTGATGCTGGTAACTGCCTTAAATACGAAGATCGGATATTATAAAGCAGCGGAGATTGCGAATACAGCCCATCAAAACGGCACCACGCTCAAAGAAGAGGCAATACGACTGGGGTATGTTCCGGAAGACAAGTACGACGAATGGGTCAACCCGGAAAATATGATTGGGTCGCTATAAGCCATTATAGCGCAACAATCATCAGGTGCAGATGAAATTGCCAATGGCAAGCACATCTAGCTTGCCCTCTAAAAATCCTGCAATGGCATCTTCGGGTGTGCAAACGATGGGCTGTTCATGGATATTAAAGCTGGTATTCAGCACGACTGGGACGCCCGATAGCTTATAAAACTCGTCAATAATTTTATGGTATGATGGATTGGTCTCCTCACGCACTACCTGAGGTCGAGCAGTTTTGTCAATGTGCACTACTGCAGGTATCTTTTCAATTTTATCTTCAAAAACATCATACGTGATCGTCATAAAATCAGCTGCAATATGATTGTCTTCGTATCCAATAAAATAGTCTTTGGCATGTTCAACGTTGATACTGGGAGCAAAAGGCATAAACTCCGTCCTGTTTAACTTTTTATTTAACCAGTCGTTGATACTGGGGTCAAAAGGAGCTCCGATGATCGATCGATTGCCGAGCGCTCTTGGTCCGTATTCCATTCGCCCGTTGAATCGACCTACAATCTTACCTTGGTGAAGTAGTTGAGCAATTTCTTTTTCTACTTCATCATAGTGGGTATAAGAAAGATTTGCTTGATCCAATGCAGCTTTTATTCTGTCATTGTCATAGGCTATTCCTTTGTAAATTTCCTTGATCTCCGCAGCTTTCTTGGATTTTACTTCCGATTGCTCGAAATAAGATAGCAAAGCAGCTCCACCTGAAAGACCATCATCACCCATTGCGGGATACACAAATACATTATTTACACCTTCAATATTGTAAATTCTTTGGTTCAATTTCACGTTGGCGAACACACCACCGGCCAGACAAACTTTATCCACCTGATGCCCTTTTTTAGTTGCTGTTTCCAGCGCATTTTGAACAAAACGAACCACCTCGATTTCTAAAATTTTCTGGGCCGCTGCAGCGAGATCTTCTCTTCCAAATTTTTCCAGCAAGGGATAGAAGAATTTTGATTTTTCACTTAGATCAGCATTTTTATGGTGTTCAGCAACGCGTTTGCTTACAAAACGCTTTTTATTGGGAACATAGCTTAAAAGATCATCTAAACCCAAACGCTCAAGGTCGTCATTTCCATAGGCTGCAAGACCTGTGATTTTACCTTCATGCCTATGTCTTTTAAACCCGAGGTCACTTGTAATTGCACTATACATGGTTCCTGGAGATTGGAAGTGCGGTATTTCAAACAATCTATTAAGAGATGTTCCTTCTCCAACGTACGCGCTACCGTCTAAGCCGTCTCCACCACCATCTAATGTAACGACCAACGCTTTTTCAAATGGCGAACAGAAAAAGGCTCCCGCAGCATGACATTTGTGATGGTCATATAGCTCTAGTGAAAACTCCTTACCATGGATCTTGTGCTTCAGAGTCCTGGGCTTCTTAATGCTGTCATACAATGTAAACCAGGTAAAATCCTTAATTTGTTTTTTTAAAAATATTCCGGTGTCAAAATAAGTCTTCCATGCACTTTTAAGGTATTTATAATTGGATTTTGCCGGATGTAAAAAAGGTACTGCGATAGTGTCAACATCTTCAATACTAATGCCTTCATTCTCCAGAACCTGATCTATAGCCTTGGTAGGAAATCGGCCATCGAGTTTCACTCTGGAAAGTCGTTCCTCAGCGATGCATGTGATTGGGGCGCCGTCCTTAACTAAGGAGACACTTGTTTCATTCGTAATTCCATTCGGGTTAAGAAAATTCGCCTGAATTCCCAAAATGTTCTTTTTCATCTTTAGCTTGTTAGGTCACAGATAAATTCAAATAGCAGATCTAAAGTAATTCACCTTAAATCGGCAGCTAATGTACTAAGAAATGGCTTACTTCAAGGGTTGATATTGACTAGGGCCTTAATGGCAAGGACTGTTGCGACCCTGTGCCTGACTAAATCAAAGGAATTAGGAATAAATCATGCTTCTAAGATTAAGGGCTAAAAGGATATTTACTTAATGAAGGAATAAATCTTTTGTGTTTTCTGCGCAACTGAAAATCCAAATTTTTGATATACTTTAGAATAGGAAGAAGATACGCCGAATTCCTCCCCGTCAGGGATAAAATCCCGCTCAAACAGTGCATCGTGATGGGTCTTTGCTAAACGATAATCAAAGTTGGCTAGCTCTCTTACCTTAGAGAAGATCATGTTGTCCAGAAGGCCAAGTAATTCAGGGCTAGCATTTACCGAAACAAGGTGTGCTTTTATTCTCCTCTGCACTTCAATAATCCTGGAAATGTTTCCAGGTAGATCTGTAAAATTGATGGAATTTTCAGTGGCCACAACTACCGTGTTGGCTACGCTGTCAAACAATACCTTGTCGTTGCATTGTAGCAAGCGGAACATAAGGTCGAACTCCTGTGAACTTTTTAGTTCTTCATTCCAGCCACCTATTTGAGACAAGTAACTTTTGTTGAATAGATTAGAACAAGTATTCCCAATTTCCAAACGGACAATTGAAACCCACGGATCTTTTGCATCATAGATAATTTCTTTTCTATTGCCGTCAAAAGACTCCTTAATACTGTTCCCTATTACAAAACTAATTTCCTTTTCTTCTTCTGACTCAAGAAGTTCAACCTGTGTAGAAATTTTGCGGGGCATAAGGAAATCATCTGCATCTAGGAATTGTATCCAATTTCCCGAGGCTTCTTTCAAACCCCGATTTCTCGCTGCGCTTGCTCCCTTTTTCTTTTCAGATAAAACCATTGCATTGGGTACCTCCTTCAACCGAGTTCTTAGAATATCCAATGTGTCATCAGAGCTGTTGTTGTCAACGCAAATCAATTCAAGATCTAGCCATGTTTGTTCCAATACGGACTCCACTGCTCTTAGAACATGTCTGGAAGCATTGAAACATGGAATGATTACTGAAACTTTGCTGGCCACTTGATTTAGTTATTAGAAAGTCAAGAAACTTGTATTAGCTCTATTAAGAAAGATGCATTTTGTTATATCAAAGATAAGGTAAAGGGCGTTATGAATTGGGTATAATTTAGCAGGAAGCTGCTTCACCTGTCAAGGTCCAGGATAATCCAGCCAAAAAAGGTGCTCATCGTGCCACTTACCGTTCCGATCAAAATGACCAAGAGAGGTGGTAGTGTCTATGCCACCGTTATACGACCTTCTTGATGAATCAATCGGTAATTGTTGCAGCCATTCCAATTGGTTAAATCCCAATTCATCGAACGCTACAGGTCTATGTAAAAGGGTATATGCCTCGGCATATTTTTTTTGCTCCTTCAGGTGTTCGAAAACGCGTTGAAAAAAAAGAGGTTGATCATCGTAATTATTATGCACCATCTGTAGGTCTAGATTCAGGGTTTGCAATAAATCTTGATTCACAAAATTTTCGTTAACGGGTGCATCCCCTGTTTCATATATTGATTTTACCTCATTCAGTATGGTCCAAATGGCATCATCGTTCATTTGAGCTCTCCTTCGTTGCCAGAATTTGTAATAATAATTTGCCGTGTCTCGTTTTTGTGCTTTCCATTCAATTAGTGAGTCGATAAAGGGTTCAAACTTTTCCTGATAAAGGTCTTTTGATAAAAAGTTATTGTACCCCAATCGCTTTATCGTGTTGTGGATGGTGAGCAAAAAGGACGTGTTCTCCAATTCTTTTTTGGACAGAGGATTCCATTGAAGCCTGTTATTACTAATGTGGATTTCTTCTTTTATGAAAGTGCTGTATTTATTCGGGCAATTTACGCAAGTAAAAGGCTGTATTCCGAAAGGCCAGTCGAATGTATCGGTTGGTGATTCCGGAACAGAAACATAGATTGCACGTGCACAGCAGGTAAGAAATCCTGCGAATACAATTACTATCAAAAGTGTCCTGTTCATTCGATTCGTGATTTTTAGTACCACCCCAGGTAATAAGATTTAAATTTGTCAGTTGTCTGAAACGACAATTTCTTTGGTTGCGTCAAAAATGGCTTTCATTCCCTTCGATAACTCGCCGGTTTTCAGCCAATGTGTATAATTCAGGTCATGATCGTGACCATCGAAAGTCTGAACAGACAGATTGTTTTTTCCCATATATTCAAAACGCTCTTTTATGTCCATAGCACCTTCAACGGGAGTACTTGCATCTTCCATGCCTTGGAATATATATACCGGTAGATCCAGTCGAAGCATCCTTGTTTTATTGGCTTCAAGCTGGAAATGTGCTTTCATCCATTCACTGGTGATTTGAAAATAATTTTTCCATATCCATGCGTTGTTTCCTTTTTTGGCCATTTCAAGAATCGTTTTGAAGCTGGCTTCAACAAGGACCTTGAAGTCACGATGATCGATTATAGAGTCCTTCGTTTGGTCGAGAACACCAAAATCCGTATTGCCGAAAATAGTAGTACGACAATGTTGGGCCATCTTTTCCATAGACTCGTATTCCTCTCGACTGATTACGCCATCGTCATTTAGGTCAAAACATTTGCATACGGTTAGCATGGATGACTTTCCGGAATACTGCCACGCAATGATATCATACATACTTTCATTGGCATATCCGCAAAGTAACAAGGCCGAAATGTTCACTTTTTTTCGCTCCGCAATCAGAGTAGCAATGATGGTGCCCTCACTCCAACCCAACAATATGATTTTGGTGTTCTTGAACCCTTTTCTTTGCTTTACCTGAGCTATGATCGATTCAACATCTTTTGCCTCATTCATAGGTAGATACTTTTTGAACTTAACGGAGTCAACGGCATTGTACATAGGAGGCTCGTCTGATACGTTAACTCCTCGTCTGTTATAGGAAAGAAATCCTACTCCTTGTTGCCCAAATTTGTCGGCAAAAACGTCGTAATAATTGAACTCTTTGCCGCCCATATTTCTTTTATCTAAGTACGTTCCTGGTCCTGTTCCGTGAATGTAGACCACTAGATAAGGCACTTCTTTCATGTCAGAGGGAAAAGACAAACGGCCTTTCGTGTTTTCTCCGTCCCAAAGCTGAAAATCTATCACTTCCTGTGCTTGAACGTTGGTGCTGCAAAACATTAAAAGAGACAGCGCCATTAGAAGATTCCATTGCATGATTGGTCTCGTTTAATTCAAAACGAATATAATCAAGTTATTCTAAGTGGTTGTATATACAAATGGTTCATTGGATTCCGCTTGTTCTTGAATACCGACGATGGCTCTTTTCATAATTCCACGAATCTGAATTTTAACAAAGAGCCAGATAATCGGATAGAACAAGCTGGATTTTGAAAAGTAGGTATATCTGTAGATTACACGAACACTATTGTTATCGAATTCGTTTACATACCATTCTCCTACGGCCTTGTTAACAAAAAACATAGAGCCAATTTTGAAATCATAAATGGTCCAACGCCAATACTTGTTTTCATTTCTTTCTAGGATCTTATCAGTAAACATGATGCCTTTTTTTACCAATCTATTCCCTGCACTAACAGGATATCGAACTCCATTTTCCTGACCCCAGGTTGCATCATTTACAAATCCGGTAACAGGCGGTTGAAAAAGGTAACCTTTCATGAATCGGGTGGCGTCGCCCAGCATGGGAGCTTGAAATGCTCTGTCAATCGAGCAGTTAAATGTTGATGTTATTTCAAAGGAAACGGGCATTAGACCAATAAGATACTGGAAATTCAATTGAATAACTCCTCTATCTTATGGAAACGGTAATCAAATATTTGTTGGAGCTTGCCCTTAATTATCAGCATGTTTGCAGCTGTTCCCAGAAAACCAAAAGGTGGCTGGTAGCTTATAATGTCAATCATTCTAGTCCCTTCCGGATGCTCTTCCAATATATGTTCGTGGTGCCACATCTTGTAAGGGCCTATGCGCTGTTCATCGACGAAGTATTTTTTGTCTTCAACATGGGTAATTTCTGTAACCCAGGTCATAGGAATTCCGAGTAGAGGGGTTACCTTGTAGCTAATGATCATGCCCGGATACATTTTATTACTTTCCAGATCAGACGTGATAGAAAACCCCATGGTAGGAGGAGTTATGATCTGAAGATTCATCGGATCTGAAATGAAATCCCAGATCTCTTCGGGCGATCGTTTGATGATTTGCTCTTTTTTCAGTTGATAGAATCCCATGCCAAAACAGAGTTAATTTTAATCTATATCAATCCAACGTAGATCTTCCACCATCCAAATGTAGGATCTGGCCTGTCATCCAAGAGGAGCGTTCTGACAACAAAAAATGAGAGAGCTCCGCAATGTCTGTTGGTTCACCAATCCTTTTTAGTGGATGGCTATTCGATTGATATTCCATTTTTTTGTCGGAATTTAGGAAGCTTTCCGATAATGCTGACCGAGTCAATGATGGGGCGATACAATTCACTCTTATCTTCGGTGCCAATTCAGCAGACAATGCTTTGGTTAATCCTTCTAAGGCTCCTTTTGAGGTTGAAACCACGGAATGGAAATCAAAACCTCTCTGAACTGCAACGGTTGAGTAAAACAAGACAGAACCATCGTCTGCAGAAGTTAGAGATTTCAGTGATGACTGTAAGCACCTGATAGCTCCCAAAACCTGCAGTTCAAAATCTTCTTTGAAAACATCTAAGCCAATTCGTTTGAATGGCTTGAGCTGAATGGAGCCGGGCAAATAAGCGAACCCATGAAGCATTTCCGGTAATACTCCGTCAGGAATTTCATCACGCGTAACATCTAGGGCAAATTTTACTAGCCTATCCGAATCAATAGGAATAGACCTTGAATGGTAGCTGGAATAAACGGTTGCCCCTGAATCCAATAATTTTTGAATAAGCTCGGTGCCTACAGCAGAACTTCCACCAATAACTAAATAATTCTTCATCACTAGGAAACCATACTTTTATCATTCAACGAATCCATTCCTTCCGCGTTTATACTATGCGTTTCGTCTTCTACTTTTCGTAAAACAGGTTGTGCATATTTACTTTCTTCTTCCTGTTGGATTTGATGCTGTTTCCAGACCATTCTCAACAAAAAGAACAGATAGCTTAGGAAGATTAAAGTTCCGATTATAAATAAAACAGTGTTGCTCATATCTTATCGTTTTTGACCAATCGGATGAACAGAGCAAAACATAAAATGGAAGGAACCCAAATTCCGACAAAAATGCCTTCTTCTCGCTGGCCGGTAAACCATAAGGTCACAGACAGAAAGAAACTTATAATGGCTAAGAGAACCGGGTAATATTTTTGCAAAAAATTCATCATAATTGATCTGTTTAACAAAGGATGTATACCGCTTTAACACACCAGTACCCAAAAATGTTTAACAAAAAGACAAAAACGTTAAACAAAAATGAATCGTTTTGAAATAATTAGCCTTACCCTATTGAATCAAATTGATCAATTTCCCGAAAGAATTGGTGAGCTAACCGAGTTCCTCTTTCAGTTGCCGAATGTGATTAGGGCCAATTCTGCAGCATCCTCCGATAATGTCTGCGCCCAATGAAATCCATTCTTTGGCCAAATGGATGAAATGCTGAGAATTGAATGTGCCGTCCCATGATTTCTCTTTCGGATCATAGCATTCTCCTGAGTTGGGATACACGATTATATTTTTTGTCCGGATTTCTTTTTTGATAGCAACAATTAGTTCGGCAACATAGTCTGGATCAGTACAGTTTACGCCAATGGCAAAAACGTTTGGGTGGTCTGTAAATAAAGCAACACACTTTTCGATTGAAGTGCCGTCATTTACCTCTTTGCCATTTCTGCAAGAGAAGGAGACCCAGCCGGATTTATTCGTTTGGGTCAATAACTCCCTCAGCGCCTTAGCTTCTTCAAAGCTGGGAATGGTTTCGCAGGCAAAGAGATCTGCGTCGGTGTGATCGATCAATTGAATTTGTCGATCGTGAAATTTTATGAGCTCTTCATTTGAAATGCCATAGTGGCCATGATATTCTGATCCGTCGGCAAGATAAGCGCCATAGGGCCCGATGCTGAGTGCTATTAGTGGCCTGTAATTGATCGTTCCGGAAACAGTCGCACGGTCAATGGCCGCTTTGCCAAGCTCTACAGATTGTGAAAAGACTCTTTCAGCTTCAGCACTACTATAACCGGCTTCTTCGAGACTTTTTATTGAGGCTTGGTAGCTTGCCGTAGTGATGCACTGTGCTCCTGCCTGAATGTACTCAAGATGTGCCTGTATTATCGCTTCCGGATCGGATTCCAGAAGAGAAGCTGACCATAGTTTGTGATTTAGGTTGTAGCCATTTTTTTCAAGAACAGTGGACAAACCACCATCAATCAGAAATGGAAATTCCAACTTCATGATCACAATTTAATGGAATGGAATTAAATCATCTGCATAACCCCAAATTTGCCCGTGCTTTGGGTTATTCGCTTTCGACAGTTTGTCGACGAAAAACACATTGTTTTTACCAGCCTTCAATACCCCCATTACTTGAGCTTTCAGTTGCTCGTACTCTGAGAAAAGTCCGTTGGGATGATTTCCCCAGGCAATGATCACATTTTTGTTTTTTTTACAAAGTTCTCGAATGGTCTCCATGTTCTTTTTGTCGATCAACTTACCTCTCATCGATTTCAATCGCTCAGAGTAGGTTTGAAAATGCGGAATCAAGTTGACTATCGTAATATTTCCAACCTCGTGTAAAGGAGCAAATTTATTCCTGTTGCGAAAGATATAATTGCACACATTGTAGACGGTTTTATCCGAAACGTGCTGTTTCGCGCGGCTAGGATTCTTTAAGATCACCACAATTCCTTTCTTTTTCGAGGAGTCAATTTCCATGTTCAACCAATACCTTTTTTCCTTAGTGGCAAAGAGAGTGACGTTGCTGACAAATTCGGGGTAATGATAAACGGGTTTCTTCATCTGCTGCTTTAAGTTTCTATCGAATTTGCTCGTTCAATTGCTAACAATGTATCTAAAAGTTAGATTTAATCTTGTGTTTTTTGAAGTCCGGGTTTTTGGAATTTGATGCTTCCAGTAATGTTGCAGAGTTCCTCCCATTAGTAATAGACTGCCGGATTCCAGATCGATGGATAATTTGTCGTTTTTATTTCGGTGTTTGAATTGGATTCTTCTTGTTTCACCTAAGGAAAGTGAGGCGATAAATGGATTTTTCCCGAGCTCCTTTTCATTGTCCGAATGCCAGCCATTGCTGTCTCTCCCATCTCTGTAGAGATTGATCAAAACTGAATTGTACTGTTGTCCTGTGAATTTTTCTACATGTGATGTCAAGTGCTTTAAGTTGTTGTCAAATGGGTGAGCGGTGAGCTGGGTGCCCGAATAGCCATAAGTTTCGCCTGACCTAGAAAAAAAGGCTTCTTTTCTTGGAGTGAGATACTCTTTCCCAAAGAGTTTAATTTTTCGAGTTTCAAGGGGTAGGTATGCCAATAATCGATCAAACCAAGCTGAGCTATCCTCTATGGACATAAAATCTGGGATATAGCTTAGCTCACCATCGGGGATCTTAAATTCCATAGTATCATGGTTTTTTGCTCAGGGTTTCCGCAAAAGTTTGCATGCCAAAATTATTGTTGGCAACCAACAGAATTCTAGATCGATTCGGCCCGGTATAGAGCATTCCAAGATCTTTCACATCCATTGGGGCAAACAGTCCGGATTCTTCCTGCGATACCGGGTTAAAATTCCCTTTTCCATCCCCAAGCATGAGCAGTCCTCTTCCCGCATCGGCACGGCCGGTTTCCACTTCTGCCTGAAATAAATTTCCGGCCAGTAAAAGATCAACTGTTCCATTGAAATCGAAGTCGGCAGCAATGATCCCATTAATTGGTGCAATTTGGGCCTTACTCGGTAAATTTTTCAACTGAAATTGTCCATTGCCTTTATTGAGTAGAATGGATGAAGCGAAATTATTGGCCTTGAGATGCAACGCATCTTTGAGCTTGTCGCCATAAACAGAATGTATATCTGCCATCCCGAATTCTTCGTATGTCTTGAACATATCGGCAATCATGGGCATTTGTTCCGAGGAGCATTGTCGACCTCTCACCGGATAGCATGTGCCCTGGTTGTAGTAACCAAGAACGATATCGGTGGTGCCATTTTCATCAAAATCATGTGCATATACCTCAAAAGGTTCATCAGTTGTAGCGTGGTACTTATAATTCAACCCGAGATTACCCAACACGTAATCCTCATCACCGTCTTTGTCCAAATCAACCGCAACAATCTTGTTCCACCAGCCCGTTTGATTGTCCAAACCATTTTCTGCGCTGGTTCTTTTCAATTTTCCGTTTTCATTCTCAAACATCATGATTCCAGTCCACTCGCCAACGACGATTAAATCTTCTATACCATCGCCACTAAAATCCGACCAAACTGCTGAGGTAATCAACCCCGGGTATTTCAAATCATTCGCAATGGTTTCCGTTATATCAATGAATTTTCCCGCGTCATTTCGAAGTAGGTAGCTTCTTGGTGAGTAGGGATATTTCCCGGGCACAATCCGACCTCCTATAAATAGATCCTGATCACCATCGCCATCAATATCAGAGGAACAAACGGTGCCTCCGCTCGAGATCATTTCGGGGAGCAATTGTTGGCTCCGTTCAAAGTTGCCGGCACCATCGTTCAGGTAAATTCGGTCCTGAAGTAGCGGTGAGTCCGGGTCGAATTCATTTCCTCCACTAACGACATACAAATCCTGATGTCCGTCATTGTTCGCATCAAAAAACGTTCCTCCAAGATCCTCGTAAGCAGCGTCTTGCTGAAATGTGGGGCTTGAAGTGGTAACGAATTGCATTCCGGAAACCTGCATAATGAGCATACCCGGTTGGCCAGCTGCTCCTCCGATGTAAAAATCGTCCAGCTTATCTCCATTAACATCACCAACAGTGATTTTAGGACCATTGTGACTTTGCTTATGAGGTAGTAGAATTTCTTTTTCATAATCGTCGTAGTCGTTCTCTTTGTGCGTAAACATGTAACCTCCTTGTGGACCTACTCTTCTGAAAAAAGCGGGTTTCTGAGGTTCGGTAGTTGTTTTGGCGATTGCATCGTTGTAGTTGACGGTAAGCAACTGGTCAAACTTAGGTGAGGCAATTGATTGTACTTTTCCATCAGGCCATTCCACCTTTAACTCTTTTACCTTGTCTCCTTCGGCGATTCCAAAATGCACTTTATGGTCGCAGGAGGACTCGAATCCTCGCACTGTCCAGAATTCCTGGAATTGGATGCCTTTACTACTAGTGAGGCTGAGCTTTGCACCCAGACCATTCTGATTGCCTTTTGGACCTTTTAATGAGACCTGCAGGTAGTGTCCTATATTTTTGTCACTTGTTGTGTTTTTGTAGATAGAGGCAGGATCATTGAAATTGTTTACCACCAGATCCTGATCTCCATCGTTGTCAAGATCTCCGTATGCCATTCCGTTAGAAAATCCTGAGAAATCGAAGCCCCATTCTTCCGAACGATTGGAGAATCGGAAGTCACCCTCATTCTTGAAAACGTAATTTCTTATTGGTGTTGATTTCATTAGCGGAGCCAGCTCAGAAAATGTTCGAAGTCCTTTGTCACCTCCCATCATTTTAGCTTTTTTCACATAGTCTTTGTCTTGTGTATCACGTAGATATCCGTTGGTGATAGCAAGGTCTTTTTTCCCGTCGTTATCGAAATCAACAAACAGTGGTGCCCAGCTCCAGTCCGTGTTTGCTAAACCGCTCAAGTAGGCAATTTCTGAGAAGCTTCCTTCGCCATTGTTCAATTGAAGGGTGTTCCGCATAAATTGGTAGTGATATCCACGGTTCACATTTTCCCAGAACAATTTGGGATTCATACTGGCCATATTTGTTTTTTGTCGCTTGTTGTCTTCGGCCAGCATTTCAACTACGAACAGATCCAGCATGCCATCATTGTTGATGTCAGCGGCATCGCTGCCCATAGCAAAATAAGAGACATGCGCCATGAGTTCTTTGGCCCTTTCGGTAAAGGTTCCATCTCCATTGTTGATGTAATAAAAATCATGCGATTTGAAATCGTTGGCTACATACACATCGGGCCATCCATCCATGTTAAAATCCCCAAGAGCGAGCCCTAGTCCGTGTCCGTAATTGTTAATACCGGCGGCCCTTGAAACTTCGCTAAAGGTATTGTTGCCATTGTTCCGATACAGCTTATCCCGAAATCTATTGGGGGGATTTTGTCTTGCGATTTCACGATCTTTATTGGAAACTTGGAATAACGGGTGGTTTGCGATGTAGCAGTCCAGGTCGCCATCTTTATCGTAGTCAAAAAATCCGGCCTGAACTGTGTTGCCGGTTTCCGCCAAACCAAAATCTGCGGCACTTTCTTTAAAGGTATTGTCACCTTGGTTGATATACAGAAGATTTGCCCGTTTGGCCGGCGAATCATACCAACCGGATCGGCTTACATAGATGTCCAGGTATCCGTCAGAATTGATATCTACCATGCTGACTCCTGTTTTCAGTCCGTTGTTCTGTTGAATGCCCGCGGATGACGTGATGTCTTTAAATTTCATGCCGCCGAGATTAAGGTAAAGCTTGTCGTCGGCTACAGTTCCCGTAAAATAAAGGTCTGACAAACCATCATTATTGATGTCACCTATTCCTACGCCGCCACCGTTGTATAAATATTCATATCGATAAAAATTTACTTCTTCGGTTTCCACCAGTTCATTATTAAATTCCACACCCGTTAACGAAGTCGGTAGCATTTCGAAGACTTGATTAGAAAAAGTTTCATCGCCATCTAAGGGTTCATTTTCAAGCTTGTTATCGGAGGGATTCGAGCTACAATTGAATACCAGAAATAGTGAAGCGATAATTGGAATAGTAAGTGTTTGGGACTTATTCATGGCGCGTGTGTTTAAAGTGATCTGATCAAACGTTTAATGGCTAGTGTATGTTCAAGATATTAAATTGAAGTCGAATTGTCCAATTGTTAACCATGGATTTGACTGTAGAACTGATGATTTACTTGAATTTGTATTGAAATTGTGTTGGATTACAGCTGCTATTTATTTGTAGGAAGGAAGAATTTTACAATAAATTAGGGTGGATTGAAACCTGCAGGTCATGTGTTTATGAAATTCTAACGAAATTAGTCGGGTGAAATCATTGCTTGCAAAATTAGTAGTGCCAACAATCCTAATTATTGTTGCAGGGTGCCAATTCTATTGCTCTACCTATTTCAATTTGTCGAACTGGAAAGGAGGTGGGTTCGGTATGTATTCGGAAATTCACTGTTTTATCAGCCGGCAGGTGTGGTTTCAATCGGATTCGGGCTATGTCAATCTAGGCAAGGGAGCTGAAAATTACAAGTATGGAATGCATCTTAAGAAGTTGAGAATTTTCCCAACTGATGCAAAGCTGGCAGAGCTTGCTAAAGAATTAAGAAAGGACAAAAACTTGGACACGGTTCGACTGCAATTATGGGAGCTGGATTATGACATAAAATCGGGAGCGCTGAAAAGAAAAAAAATTGTTGAAAATGCTTATTAAACCAATAAATATGACATTGGACTCCTTTCTTGGTCGATCCAAGTATTATCAAACTTGTGTCCTGCTGTTTGTCTTTTTGGTGGTGTCATTAACGAAGAGTCACTTTTCGTATCATCTGATCAGTTTTCCGTTGATAGCTGTATCCATAGGATCTCTGCTGGTCAAGTTTGATCTGACCAAGAATAAGGTCTTCTGGGTTTCCATTCTTTTATTGCTCTTATTGAATGTTTTACAGGATTGGACAATGCCGGCTAATCACGATTATTTGTTGATTTATTTCATATCAATTGTATTGCTCAGCTCATCCTCAGATGCATCAATTTCAGATGCACGCTTGGAGACCCATTCGCTGATTCTATTTGTGCTCACTTTTTGTCTGGCAGGTTTACAGAAACTGCTTTCTCCACAATTTATTGACGGCTCGTATTTAAGCTACGCTTACCATTCCGGGCATTTTACGCCTTTCCTGTTGAATAAGATTGCTTTCTTCAATGAGTCATTTCAAAACAATCAGGAGATACTTAAGGAATTGATGCAATCTGATCCAAATTTGGAAAAGGTCTCTACGCTCGGATACCGCATTGCCAGTTCTGAATCCTTTTTCAAATACCTGTCCTGGACAGTAGTCTTGGTGGAATTCATTATTGGGGTACTGGCTATTTTCTTTAGGAAATCAAAGGTCTTTTTATGGTTGGTACTGGCGTTTTGCACATTGGTTTTCTTGGCAAGACCGGAAGGGTTTGTTTGTGTAATGCTCATCTTAGTTTGGCCTCACCTTCCAGAGAAAAAAGGCAAGATCCATTACGCATATTTGTTGGTCATGATTTTGATCTTAGCCATGATCGTGCTAAACAAAGCATTCAGATAGAGTTCTGTAAAATGACACTGTTTAATCCATGGCTAGCAGTGAAAAAATTCACCTCAACAGAACCACTTTTCCTGTTACCCATTGTTTCCCTACAGGATATCGAAGGAGATAAATACCTACGGGATAATCTCCCAGATACAATGTGGCCTTGTGGCTGTTGTTTAAGTCTACTTTTTGCAGAACTTTTCCAGAGATATCGGTAAGGAATATAAAATCGATTCCTTCGGAGCTTTCTACAGTTACGTAGTCTCGAGTTGGATTCGGATAGTATTTCCATTCAAAATAATTGGGATCATTTTCTGTTGACCAAACCGGGTTAGTGTCAAGAGTATCGTTTGTAATTTCCGAAAGAGAGTCCGAGCTGCTTGGCTCAATGCAGATCTGTCCTGATTCCGAAGTAAATGCAACAAGACTGTCAGGATAGTCTACGTCGTATTCAGGTTCTTCTTTGTCGCATTCGGGGTAGTAGATATTTGCCTTGATAATGCTGCTTAGTCTTTCAGTTAATAATTCGATTTCATATTCATCGATGGTGGGTTCAATATGAGAAGATCCGATTCCGCTATGATCGGTTAAAAACAGGTACGTTCCATTGGTGCATAATGCTAGTGACCTCATTAGATATTCACCTGATTTATTGATTCCACTTCCTGATATAGGAATTATTTTAATTCCCTTTTTGGCTGCTTCTGTGGCCAAACGTTGAAGTCTTTCGATATTGTGGTCTTTATTGTGAGCGGGGGCATCAAGAATTAGAAACAACAATTTGCTTCTGGTGTTTTCACTCCAGCTTAATTTGTGAATTGCGTCTTCCAGTCCGATATCAACAGCCTCCGGCATATCTCCACCTCCTTTGGCAAACTGATTATCTATAAACACAAGAGCTTCTGATAGCACGTTGGTGAAGTCTTTGTGTCTTGTCACATAGTCTTCGCTACTGTCCCGGTAAAAAACACTTCCGTATCGAATACGAACATCACTGTACATGTTTTGGGCGTCATACATTACCTTGTTTAAATCGCGCTTGATGAAATTTATTTCATCGCTCATGCTTCCTGTAGCGTCGACCACAAATGCAATCTCAACCAGGTTGTGTGCGCCGCAAGATTCCTCCAGCTGTATCGTGTTGATACCCTTTTTAAAGGGTTTAGGATTCCGAAGCTGTTTCTTGTTGCCTTGATAGTCCGCGACAATTTTATCCACAGCTTGTTGCTGACCATCAATCGATCCCCATAGCTCCGCTTTGCCTGAATTATCGGTTGTGGATTGCCAGATAATTTTGTTCGACTTGCCAAACAATTGAACTGTTGCTCCTACCAAAGGACTTTTATCGTAATTCAGGAGCTGAACCATATAACGTTGCTGAGGATTAAGCTTCCATGTTTTCTGATGCTCTAACAGTTCATCTTTTAAATAGTCGTTCCAGAGATTCCATTTTCCGAAGTCGTTGATCTCTCCGGCTGTTAGTCCTTTACCTGATTTTTCGGAACCGTTTTGCACATTTTTGTTGCTGAGGTAAATCCGTCCGTCTACAAAACCTGCTTCCATGGAATAAACCACTTCCGAAAGGCTCCGGGTTTCTTTGTATTTGTCTCGTTTTAATGAAAAGTCACTTTCTTCCTCCCCTTTTATGGTTATTGATTCTTCTATAGGCTCATAACCGGCATACATGATTTTAATGTTGTATGTCCCACTATCTTCAAAGCTCAATTCATAATTTCCAAATTCATCCGTAAGAACAGACCCAACGAGGTTGTTGTCCTTATCGTAAGCTTCAACATTACCGTATTTCATTACTTTTTTAGATTCTGACAGGCTACCTGATCGCTCGGATTCCACAGGGGCTTTAGCGGAATGAAGTTTTGCATTGCCTCGCAACGACTGTGACAAAGTAACGGAAGTTAGAATTGAACATAGGAGTACTGAAAGGATCGTTGTTTTCATAATTAGATTGTTGTTTATGAAAGTCCAATACAAGCCAGAATAGAAAAGGTTCATTTCAGAATTTATTGAACCGATTTGTCCGGCACTTGTACGGTGTGGGAAATAAATTATACGATTATGAAATCTAGAACTAAATTATTCGCAATACTTATTGCAGTTGGAACATTAATTCCTACAGGATTGGTTGCGCAGTACAACAAATGCGCAGCAAAAAACATTGTTACTGAAACAGTGGAAGAAACCTACATTAACGATGAAACCGGGATAGAAGAGGTCAGGAGAGTAGAAAAAGAAGTAGCTTCAGATGGCTTCGGAAATGCGCAAGGAAACCAGTATGATCTTGCTGTAGATGGAGCTTTTGAAGGTCAGACCATCGCTGTTCTCCATTTTTATACCGCTGGGTTTGATTTTTCTTTACCGAAAAATGCGTTGGCAGAAAAGGGATTTTCCGTGTACCGTTGGATGAACAAAGCTCCCGACCCAAAAGAATTGGAAAAAGCGTTGGATAAGTCTTGTCAGCTATGGATCATTTCGGACAGTAGGCAACATTTGAATGACGGCCACCTGGAGGTGATCAAGAAATTTTTCAATAGCGGAAAAGGAGTTTACATCTGGGGTGATAATCAACCCTATTATGCAGATGCCAATTACGTTTCAAAAGCATTGATCGGGGTGGAGATGTCCGGGAACCTGCATGGTAATAAAGTTGTGAATCTACAAATGGAAGAGAAAAAAGCGGGTGTTATGCCGAATCACCTCATTACAACAGGACTCCAACATGTATACGAGGGTATTACAATTGCCACTCTTTCAGAAAGTAAAGATCTCACACCGATCATTTATGGATCTGCAAATAATCTGGTAACCGGGGTGTACGAAAAGGACGGAAAAAGGCTAATACTGGACGGAGGATTTACACGGTTGTATTGCAATTGGGATACAGCAGGTACCGGCAGGTATGTGAAAAATGCGGCTGCATGGTTGGTCAATTATGAGAGATTTGGAGATAAGGTAGTATCTAACCAATAGACCAGGACTATCTACACAATTGATTTGTTTATCTTGGTTCTCCCGCGTTTAATGATTTGCTGAATTACCATTTCTTTGCGCGGGAGGAATCAAGGTTTGTGTATGAAGGGGGTGGCCTGTATTTTCTATTGGATTTTAAGACGCAGATATCGTGTTCATATAGAAGGAATTGAGCGATTAAAAAAGTCAGGAGCTAAACTCTTATTGCCGAATCATCCTGCTCACATTGACCCACAGATCCTAACGGCATTGGTTCGTTTGCATTGTGATTTTGTTCCGGTAGTTTCAGAGCAATTTGCGAATTTACCTTTCATTGGATATTTTATTCGAAGGCAAAATGCGGTTGTGGTAAGCGATCTCAAATTTGGCAATAGAGACCCAAATGTGTTGAATACAATAGTCAGTGGAGTACTCAACGCTTTTGAAAATAATAAG
This sequence comes from uncultured Flavobacteriales bacterium, assembly GCA_913030835.1. Classification (GTDB taxonomy): domain Bacteria; phylum Bacteroidota; class Bacteroidia; order Flavobacteriales_D; family Parvicellaceae; genus UBA10066. Next base: position 24,897 of record CAJWDP010000014.1, read on the forward strand.
AGCGTAATTATTTATCCGGCGGGAGGGATCAAACACACTTCCCATGAGGTAATAAAAAATAAACAATCAGTTCATGCAATCGTTGGGCAGTTGCCAGAGCATGTTACCATTTTGGGTGTTCGAATTCATGGATTATGGGGAAGTATGTGGTCGGTGGCGTGGAATGGTAAGAGGCCCAATTTTCTGTGGTGCATGACCAAAGGAATTTTTTACTTCTTTCTCAATCTTGTTTTCTTTTTGCCGAAACGGAATGTACGCATCGAGTTTGTTGACATTACTACAGAAGTTCAAGGTATTGCGCACATGGACAGACAGAATTTTAATTCCAAATTGGAAGAATTTTATAATGTAGCTGGTCCGGAAAAAGTGTGCTACCTAAAACACGGTTTCTTTTTTCCGAAACTAAGGAAAATGTACCCGGAAAATTTAACGGGGTGACGTTGATTTGTGTGGAAGCAATTCATTTTGAATATGTGTGAAATTGTTGGAATGCTAAATGGGCATTTTATTCTTGTGTAATACAAAACCAATAGCAGTAGTTCATGTCTTCCGGAAAATGTAATAGGAAATCTATTGAGTTATTAGTATGATCCTTAACATAGGCTATATCAGCACACAGAAGGAATTCTAAGGAAATATTCAGTATATTCGATGGCACCTAAAAAATTGAAAAACACACTTTTATGAAAACAAAAACAATATTTAGCGCTGTGTTGATGATCGCCTTGTTGGCATCTTTCTCATCGTGCAGAAAAAAAGGATGTACAGATCCGAATAGCTTATCCTACAACCCTGAAGCAAAGAAGGACGATGGTTCATGCACCACACCAACGGCTATCAAAAAATCATTGGTGTTCAAGAAAACGGCTACATGGTGTCCGTATTGTGGGGATTGGGGAGCAACATATTCTTCGAATTTGGCGGCTGCTTATTCCAATTGCCAGGTAATTGAGCTTCATGGAGATATGCAAATGGAAACAGCTGTTGGAGACGCACTCATGGATGCCTTGCCAAGTGCTGGGTGGCCTCACTTTTACTTAGGTACGGAAGACCTCCCAAATAGCTATTCGCAGATATCCAATTCTGTCAACACTCAATTGGGAGAGGCCGTTGAGGTTTCAATGGCGATGGAGAAAACGACAACCGGTTCAACCATGAATGTTAGGGTTCAGTCTCAATGGTTGGGTTCAACGTCAGGTGAATATTTCCTTGCAGTTTATGTCTTGGAAAATGGAATCGTTGCTACCCAGCAAATCGATGGGGCTCCATCTGATCCGAATTTTGTTCACAATTATGTGCTAAGAGGAGAAGCGTCTAACTCGGCTTTCGGAAAGGCCATCACCATCAATGGGGAAGGCTATCTGGAGGAGTTTGACATTGCTTTAGGCAGCGGTATGGTTGCAGCAAATTGTTATCCGGTAGCAGTGATGTGGAAGAGAAACGGCTCTACATATGACTTTGTAAACTTTGTGAAGTAGAGCAACCGATTTACAAAATAGTAAGGAAGGGTAGGGCCGTAGGGTCTTACCCTTTTTATTTTCCAAAAGACGAACTTACTAGTCTAATCTTCTAAGGTTTTCAATCAATCACTATTCATATTGTGATCACTTAACTTTGAAAGAATTTTCAGAATTTCTCTGCTTTTTATCAGAATAGGATTTGTCAATTAAGCATTAGATTTGCACTGATTTGAACAAACTATCCTCGAACCGATACCGTCAGATTGTGCCCATAGTTTTGGTGCTTTCCGCAATAGGAATCAGCCTTCAGGTGTACAACAGACCCCCAAGAATATCGGAGGAAACGGTATTTACCCACTACAACAATTACCTCATTTTTAAGAATTCCTTTTTTCATCTGCTTGAAGGTTTAAATCTGTACACGGCATACCCTTCTGAAGTTTGGGATTTGTATAAGTACAGTCCTGCGTTCAGCCTGTTCATGGGAATCATGGCCTGGATGCCGGATTGGGCCGGGCTTATTTTTTGGAATTTACTCAATGTAATGGTCCTGTATTTTGGCGTAAAGAATTTTGATTTTAAGTCGAATAGAATTCAACTGTTCTTTTGGTTTTTCGTTTTTTTAGAACTGCTAACCTCTATGCAAAACTCCCAATGCAACATCATGATCATTGGGTTGTTCATGCTGGCATACAAAGCATTTAGCCGAGAACAAGTAGGTAAGGCGGCACTGTTCCTTACCCTCACCGTTTTTATAAAATTATTCGGCATTGTAGCATTTTCTTTGTTCTTGATCTATCCTAAAAAAATCAAATTCCTTCTGTACAGTGCTATGTATTTGATTCTATTTGCTTTCATTCCGATTGTGATAACCGGTTGGGATGGATTGATCTGGCAATACCAGAACTGGTGGGAAATGTTGGCGAATGACCATTCAGCTTCTTCAGGACTTTCTGTAATTGGGTGGATCGAATCTTGGTTTGGTTTGAGTCCGAATAAAATGATCATTGTCGGAGTTGGCGCTTTGTTATTTTTATTGCCTTTGCTCAACTTCAGAGCATACAAAGATTCGAGGTTCCGGGCAATGCTTTTGGCGAGTGCGTCCTTGTGGGTAGTTATATTCAATCACAAAGCAGAATCAGCTACTTTTATTATCGCTGTGGTAGCTGCGTACATTTGGTTTTCGCATTCAAAACGGGGATGGTTGGAAATTGGATTACTCATTTTCTGTTTCATTTTCACCGTGCTGTCACCAACGGATCTTTTCCCGCGAGTTTGGAGAGAAGGTTTTGTCGTGCCGTATGTTATGAAGGCGGTGCCTTGTATCTTCATATGGATCGCAGTGGTTATTGATATGATCAGATTGAAAGTCGAGAATAAAACGTCCGAAGCTGTCGCGGATTTAATTTGAACAATCATTTTTAGGTTTTTGCAGGAAAGAATTTTAAAAAAACACACAAACGCTTGGTTTTTTTAAAAAAAAGAAGAAACATTTGCGGCGCAATGAAAAGAAGAAACAACATGCTGTCTATTATTGAGATCGGGGCGATTAGCCAACGACAATGAGGATGGTTTGCAAAAAAATAGATTTGAAACCATCCGAAAAGGATGGTTTTTTTTTGACTAAAATTTAGGAGTGAATTACTTTTTGAACAACATAATTATCATCGTCATTATTATTTCTGCTTCGTTGGAGTGAGACTGGGATGATACTATAATATACCGAAGCCCTTCTCACACTGAGAGGGGCTTTTTTTTTGAATTAAAACAAGATAAATATGTATTACAACGAAAAGACAACCATTTTTTTAGATGGTAAATGGATCAAAGCAACAGATGCCCGAGGAGGGCTGTATTCCCAGACGCTCCACTATGGATCGGGAGTATTTGAGGGCATACGATCATATAAAACAGAGGATGGTCCGAAAATATTTAAAGCAAAAGAGCATTTTGAAAGGTTGCATTATTCGGCAGAAAAAATGCACATAACACTGCCGTATTCAACGGAAGAGCTTACTCGGTTGAGTTATGAATTATTGGAGCGTAATGAGCTTGAAAATGCCTATTTAAGACCGTTGGTTTTTCTTGGGGAAAACATGGCATTACGTGCAACAGCCGAAACACATGTGCTGCTTTGCGCCTGGAATTGGAATCGATACTTAGGAGATCATCAATTATCTGTAATGACCTCTTCTTTTCAACGTCCTAACCCGAGGTCGTGTTTTGTAGATGCCAAGGTGACTGGGCACTATACGAACTCAATATTGGCTACGGAAGAGGCGAAACGCAAAGGATATGATGAAGCGCTTTTACTGGATATGAATGGCTTTGTGGCTGAAGGACCCGGAGCCAATTTCTTTTTCGAAAAGGATGAAGTGTTGTATACCGCGCCTCTTGGAAATATACTATCAGGAATAACCAGACAAACCATATTTGAGCTATGTGCGGAGCTGAATATACCTGTGGTTGAAAAGCTCTTTACACCAAAGGAGGTGTATGAAGCAGACGGTGCATTCTTCACCGGAACAGCAGCAGAAGTAGCAGCCATCAAGAGTCTGGACGGAAACAACTTCAATCTTTCTTGGGAAGAAACTCTTGGAAGCCAGCTATCATCTGCGTATTTGAATCGTGTGCAAAAAAAGGAATACAAACTATTTGAACTGGTATAACATGGAACTGAATAGATACAGTAAGCGAGTTACGCAAGACGATTCTCAACCGGCAGCGCAAGCCATGCTTCATGCCATAGGTCTGACAAGACAGGATCTAAGCAAACCGTTTGTAGGAATTGCAAGCACCGGCTATGAAGGAAATCCTTGCAATATGCATTTGAATGAGCTGGCAAAAAAAGTAAAAGAAGGAACTAAAAATCAGGACATGGTCGGCTTGATTTTTAATACGATTGGAGTCAGTGATGGAATTTCGATGGGTACACCCGGCATGAGGTTTTCATTACCGTCACGAGACATCATAGCAGATTCAATGGAAACTGTAGTCGAAGGAATGTCCTACGATGGATTGGTTACCGTGGTCGGTTGTGATAAGAACATGCCTGGAGCTTTAATGGCAATGCTTCGTGCCAACCGACCGGGAATATTGGTGTATGGCGGCACGATAGAATCCGGATGTCATAATGGACAGAAGCTGGATGTTGTTTCGGCATTTGAAGCCTGGGGGAAGAAAAATGTAGGCAAAATCGACAATGCCGAGTATCAAAATGTAATCGAAAAGGCGTGCCCCGGAGCTGGTGCTTGTGGCGGTATGTATACCGCCAATACGATGGCTTCAGCAATAGAGGCGTTAGGGATGTCATTGCCTTATAATGCTTCCAATCCTGCATTGAGTGAGCAAAAAAAGGTAGAAAGTGTATCGGCCGGAGAGGCGGTTAAACAACTGTTGCAATTGGATCTCAAGCCGAAAGATATCGTGACTAAAAAGTCCATAGAAAATGCAGTTCGATTGGTAACTGTATTGGGAGGATCCACAAATGCAGTATTGCACTTTCTGGCCATAGCACATGCTGCTGATGTAGAATTTACGCTAAAGGATTTTGAAAGGATATCAGAATCAACACCGTATTTGGCTGATCTGAAGCCTAGCGGAAAATATTTGATGGAGGATGTCCATGATGTTGGAGGTATCCCTGCTGTGCTGAAATACATGTTGGACAATGGTTTATTGCACGGTGATTGCATGACCGTTACGGGCAAAACGCTATCCGAGAATCTAAGCTCTGTTCCGGGATTAAAAAAGGGACAACAGGTGATCAAATCGGTCAATAAGCCCTTAAAATCAACAGGTCATTTGCGCATATTACGAGGAAATTTATCACCCGAGGGTGCGGTTGCAAAGATCACAGGAAAAGAGGGGTTGAAGTTTACCGGTAAAGCAAAAGTATTCGATTCAGAGTGGGAAGCCAATGATGGGATCAAAGCAGGAGCTGTGGAAAAGGGCCATGTGGTGGTTATCCGCTACGAGGGTCCAAAAGGAGGACCCGGTATGCCGGAAATGCTGAAGCCAACAGCCGCGTTGGTAGGTGCAGGTCTGGCAAATGACGTAGCCCTGATCACAGACGGTCGATTTTCAGGAGGTTCCCATGGTTTTGTTGTTGGTCATGTTTCTCCCGAAGCCCATACTGGTGGACCACTGGCATTGGTAAAAGATGGCGATACCATTACGATAGATGCAGTATTAAATACCATCACACTTGCCGTGTCAGATACAGAGCTGCGCGAAAGAAGAAGAAGCTGGAGTGAGCCGGCGGATAAATTCACTAGAGGAGTATTGTACAAATATGCCAAAAGCGTATCGTGTGCTTCTCGAGGATGTGTAACGGATCAGTATTAAATAAAGAGAGAAATGGAAACTTTAGAAAAGCAGATAACGAAGACAAAAAATAAAACAATGACCGGTGCACAAGCGGTTGTTCAGTCTTTAATAGAGGAGGGGGTTGACCGGATCTTTGGTTACCCTGGAGGAGCGATCATGCCCGTTTACGATGCACTTTATGATGTAGAGGATAAGCTCACACATGTCTTGACTCGACATGAGCAAGGAGCCACTCATGCGGCACAAGGGTATGCAAGGGCCACCGGAAAAACCGGAGTTTGTTTGGCGACTTCAGGTCCCGGAGCTACCAATCTCATAACAGGAATCGCTGATGCTCAGATCGACTCCACTCCATTGGTGTGTATCACGGGTCAAGTAAAAAGCACGTTGCTTGGGTCAGATGCTTTTCAGGAAACCGATGTGATCGGAATTTCCATGCCTGTGACCAAATGGAACTTTCAGGTAACCAAGGCAGCTGAAATACCGGAAGCGATTGCCAAGGCTTTTTACATAGCAAGATCAGGTAAGCCGGGTCCTGTACTTCTGGACATCACGAAGGATGCACAATTTGAAAAGGTTGATTTTGAGTACCAACCCTTTGTTTCGATGAGAAGCTATCAACCCGTTCCACTTGCGGATCATGTAAAACTCAAGCAAGCAGCAGAGCTGATCGATCAATCCAAGAGGCCTCTGGTTTTATTTGGGCAAGGATTAATCTTGTCTAACGCCGAGGAAGAGTTTAAAACTTTCATAGAAAAAGCAGGTCTTCCGGCAGCTTGGACGATCATGGGACTTTCCGCATTGGATTCGGAGCACCCACTCAATGTGGGAATGCTGGGAATGCACGGAAACTATGCACCAAATAAGCTAACCAATGAATGCGATGTGTTGATTGCCGTCGGGATGAGGTTCGACGACCGAGTTACCGGGGATTTGAATCGTTATGCGAAACAAGCGAAGGTCATTCATCTCGAAATTGATCCGGCAGAAATCGACAAAAATGTAAAGACGGATGTAGCAATTTTGGGAGATGCGAAAGAAAGTTTGAAACAGCTGACTCGAATCATTAACCCTAATTCTCATTTCCAATGGCTGAAGCGTTTTAGAACATTGGAAAAAGAAGAATATGAAGTTGTGATAAACAAGGAATTGAATCCCGATTCTGACCAGCTGAGTATGGGAGAAGTTGTTCACTGCATCAATGAACGCAGTGATGGCAAGAGTGTTATCGTAACTGATGTCGGCCAACATCAAATGGTGGCGTGCAGGTATGCCCGATTCAGAAAGAGCAAATCCATGATCACTTCCGGTGGTCTGGGGACTATGGGCTTTTGCTTGCCTGCTGCAATTGGCGCTAAAATGGGTGCGCCGGAAAAACAAGTAATCGCTATTGTAGGCGATGGTGGGTTTCAGATGACCATTCAAGAGCTTGGCACCATTTTTCAAAATGACGTTCCTGTTAAGATCGTATTACTGAATAACGAGTTTCTCGGGATGGTCAGGCAGTGGCAGGAGCTGTTTTTTGAAAAACGTTACGCTTCAACGCACATGGTCAATCCCGATTTTCAGACCATCGTTTCAGGTTACAACATAAAATCAAGATTGGTGGAGGATCGATCTGAGCTGAAAGATGCTGTTCAGGAAATGCTGGATTCCAAGGAGTCTTTTTTCTTGGAAGTTCGAGTAGGGAAAGAGAACAATGTTTTTCCGATGGTGCCAACAGGCGCATCGGTTTCAGAAATACGACTTAAATAAAATGATGATGAAAAAGAGATTTACAGTTTCAGTATTTACAGAGGATATAGTGGGCATCCTGAATCGTGTTACAATTGTGTTCACCCGTCGAAAGATCAATATTGAAAGTATTGCGGCTTCTGAAAGTGAAATTGATGGGATACACAGATACACGATTGTCGTGAGTGAATCAGAGGAGCTCGTTCGTAAGGTGGTTCTTCAGCTAGAGAGGCAAGTTGAGGTCTTAAAAGCGGTGTATCACAAGGATGATGAGGTGATCTATCAGGAAATCGCCTTGTATAAAGTGCCGACAAATGTGCTTGCAGGTGGAGGTGAAGCGGAAAAAATTGTCCGTTCCCATTTTGCTCGAGTTTTAACGGTTGAACCGGATTTCACTGTACTCGAAAAAACAGGACACCATTCAGAAACTCAGCTTTTGTTCGAGGAGCTGGAACCGTATGGAATCCTTGAGTTTGTTCGATCAGGAAGGATCGCGATCACCAAACCGATGAGAACACTGAGGTCGATAGTTAATGAATTAGAATTAAATAATACAAATTGAAAATGAAAAATTACTTTAATACGCTCAGCAGGGAGCAACAGAAAGAAGAATTAGGCAAATGTGAATTTTTAGGTTTTGATGAATTCACTAAAGGAGTGGAAGAGCTGACAGGGAAGAAGATTGTGATTGTTGGATGCGGTGCGCAAGGTCTGAATCAAGGGCTCAACATGAGAGATTCCGGTCTAAATGTGTCCTATGCACTCAGAAAATCTTCATTGCATGAACGAAACACTTCGTTTATCAATGCAATGAGCAATGGTTTTGAATGTGGTGATTTTGGGCAAATGATACCACAGGCAGATCTGGTTGTTAACCTAACACCAGACAAACAACATACTCCTGTTGTTTCCGCGGTTGTACCATTAATGAAAAAAGGCGCAACCTTGTCTTATTCGCACGGGTTCAACATTGTGGAGGAAGGTGTCCAAATACGACAAGATATCACGGTGATCATGGTTGCTCCAAAGTCGCCCGGATCGGAGGTGCGAAGGGAATTTGAAAGGGGGTTTGGCGTCCCGACATTAATTGCAGTGCACCCGGAAAATGATCCTGAAGGTAAAGGTCTTGAATTGGCAAAATCATACGCTGTCGCAATTGGCGCACATCGGGCCGGAGTGTTATTGTCCTCATTCACCGCAGAAGTTAAATCGGATTTGATGGGAGAGCAGACCATATTGTGTGGGGTGTTACAGTCGGCTTCTGTTTTGCTATTCGATAAAATGGTAGCAGAAGGTGTAGAGCCTTCATATGCGTCCAAGTTCATGCAGTTTGGATGGGAGGCAATTACGGAAGCGTTGAAGCATGGAGGCATTTCAGGCATGATGAATCGACTCTCGGAACAAGCGCAGCTCGAAGCCTATCGACTTTCTGAAGAATTAAAAATGCGGATGACTAATTTATTCAATACCCATATGGAGGAGATCTTGTCCGGAACATTTTCGGAGAACATGATGAAGGACTGGAGAGATCATGATGCGAAATTACTTGGGTGGAGATCGGCTACTGCGAAAACCCCGTTTGAAAAAGCGGTGAATACAGATCAACACATAGCGGAAGATGAATTTTTCCAGAATGGAACTCTAGTGGTTGCATTCATAAAAGCAGGTGTTGAGCTGGCTTTTGACGTAATGGTAAGCAATGGTATAAAGGAGGAATCTGCATACTATGAATCGTTGCATGAGCTGCCGCTGATTGCGAATACGATCGCCCGTAAAAAGCTCTACGAAATGAACAGAATCATATCCGATACAGCGGAATATGGGTGTTACCTGTTTGATCATGCATGTCAGCCATTGATTGCAGATTTTGTCGCAAAAGCGAATCCCGATACGATTGGGAGACCATTAGAAGAATTCGAATACAATGAAGCTGAGCTACAGATGGTAAGAGAGGCGGTCATTAATCATCCGATAGAAAAGGTCGGTAAAAAATTGCGCGATGCCATGAAAGAAGAAAGTCGCCGAGAATTACAAATGACATGAAACAGCTAATCCCAATAAAAGCAATAGAAAAAGCTGCATCGAATATACGTGATGTGGCTTTTGAAACCCCGTTGATGTTCAATCTCAATCAATCTCAAAAATGGGGTGCCAATGTATATTTTAAACGAGAAGATCTGCAGCAGGTCAGGTCCTATAAAATACGAGGGGCGTATAACAAAATAAGCGCTTTAACGGCTGCGGAATTAAATAGAGGTGTGGTTTGTGCAAGCGCGGGTAATCACGGTCAGGGAGTTGCCTTGTCTTGCTCAAGAAAAAAGGTACATGGAGTCATTTTTATGCCGGTTCCTACTCCAAAACAAAAGGTGGAACAGGTCAAAATGTTTGGGGGCTCATTTGTGGAAGTAATTCTATCCGGTGATACATTCGATGATGCTTATGAAGCAGCATTGGAGCATTGTGAATCGGAAGGTCTGACGTTCATTCATCCATTTGATGATGAGAAGGTGATCGAAGGGCAGGGGACAATTGGATTGGAGCTATTGAAACAGTCTAAATCTACAATTGACTATTTGTTTGTTCCAGTTGGTGGGGGAGGTTTAGCAGCCGGAATTGTCAGTGTCTTCAGTAAATTATCTCCGGAAACAAAAATCGTTGGAGTTGAACCTGCTGGTGCACCTTCCATGTCATCGGCAGTTTCTGCAGGAAAAACGGTTCGACTTGAGCAGATTGATAAGTTCATAGATGGGGCTTCGGTTCAACAGGTGGGAGAAACGAACTTTCAAATCTGCAGAAATACGTTACACAATATGGTAACCGTAGAGGAAGGAAAGGTATGTCAAACCATTTTAGACCTCTACAATCGAGACGCCATGGTCGTTGAGCCCGCAGGTGCAATGTCTGTTGCTGTATTGGAAAAGTACAAGGCGGAGCTTGTGGGGAAAACGGTAGTTTGTTTGATCAGTGGAAGCAATAATGATGTTACCAGAACGGAAGAGATCAAAGAGCGTGCGCTATTGCATGCAGGCTTGAAGCATTATTTTATCGTTAGGTTTCCTCAGCGAGCCGGGGCTTTGAATTCTTTTATACGAAATGTACTTGGTGAACGAGATAACATTACTCATTTTGAGTATTCCAAAAAGCACAATCGAAATTCCGGACCTGCGGTAGTAGGAGTGGAGCTGGAAGAAGCGTCTGACCTAACCGGTCTGAAAAAGAGGATGAAAGAGTACAATTTTTTTGGAGAGTACCTAAACGATAAACCCGATTTATTTGAGTTCTTGGTGTAATCGTTAGGAAACTAATTTCTGGACAAGCAATCCACCCGTTCAGTTGTTGCGGAAGTTTTTAACTCGCTTCAGCTGCATTGCTTTGATCATCCAATTCGGAACAGGTTGTAAGGGGTCTCTTTTATTCAAATTGAGGTTCAAACCAATGGGTTTGATAACAGGAATTTTATGAGTTTCCACAAATTCGATCAGTGTTCCATCGCAATCTTCGATGTACCCCCAATGTCCGTTTGCGTCTCCCATATCGAAAGAGTCTGGGCTGATTACTTTAAAAGGAAAACCTTTGTCCTCACATTCCTGAATTAGTGCTTTCATATTACGAATGTCAAAGCACAGATGTATGAATCCAATGTCTCCCCAATATCTGTTTTCGAAAATCTTCTTGGGTTGCTTGTCCAAACATTGGATCAACTCGAGTTCGCTCGGTCCGAATAGCCTGCTGAGTCCGCCGATTCGGTTGTTTTTGTGCGTTAGCAATACCCTTCGGAATTTGCTGTTACCGTTGGGTAGTCCGTCAAAGTCTTTAAATACAGAAGTTTCGTCATACACAACCTGATCATAACCGAGTATATCGGAATACAACGCCAAGGAAGATTCAATGTCGGATACACCTATGGAACACCCATATATGCCGCCGACATCTTTGCCATTGTTGGCGTACCAAACGTCGGACTCTTTAATCTTCAGAACATTCCCGTAAGGGTCTTCCAAATAAAAGCTCCTTTTGTTATCCGGTTCCGTGATAATTTCGGTGAGTACCTTGTCTTTCAGATTTTTGATTCGTTGGAAGGAAGCTTCAATATCTCTGGATTTGATGAAGGCACAATTGATCCCCAAGTCACCGATTTGAATTTTGGATTCGGGTTTTACGGGTGTTCGGTCTAGGTATTGCCAGATTTCGTAACCGCTACCACCTTCTAGATTCATGGCAAGTATGGCCCTTTTTTCATGGGGAGCTCCACCCATATATGGCGCCATGTAGGTTGCTGTATTGTTGTCATCAAATACAGGAACATCTGAACCCAATCGGGTAGCATACCATTCAAACGCTTTCTCGGCATCATCAACACCAACACCGATCTGCTGTATGCCATAAATTAATTTTTCTTCCATGTTTGTGAGCGAATGCGGCGACAAAGGTAATGGAAAAAGAGAGGATTAACTACTTTCTAATTAGCATACGCTCTGAATTTTGTGGATTAAAAAGAGGCGCATTTTATCAGACTTATTTTTTGATGATTCGAAAGGTTTTCTTTGTATCCTGAAACGCTAGATTCAGCAGATACACCCCTGATGGTGCATCAAATTGAAGATTGCAGAATTGTCCTGGAAAATTACCGGATGAAATACAATTGCCCAGGATGTCAGTAATGGACAGGTAGGTTATTTCGGCACTTTGCCCCAAGTCAATTGAAATGACCCCATCTGAAGGGTTGGGATAAATTGAGATCTCTTGGTGTAGATTGTCCTCTTCAATGTCAACGCCTAAAATTTGGTATACTCGGACGTGTCCAGACCATGTGCCGCCACCATCGTTATAAATTGCGCCGGTTGCCACGGTGTTACCATAGGAGTTGACAGAGACGGCGTAGCCACTCTGGTCATTTGTGTCTTCACCGTCAATATCAGTTCCTGCTTGATTCCAGGAAGCTCCATCCCACTGATAGATCCTAGCATGTCCGGCGTCCGTGCCAATACCACTGTTATTCGGGGCTCCTATAATCATGGTATTTCCGTCAGCACTGATCGATACCGCATAACCGCTTTGATCATTGGCCGCTTCACCATTGATGTCTGACCCTTTTTGAGTCCAACCTGAACCGTTCCAACGATAAACTCTTGTATGGCCGGATTCGGCCCCCCCTCCTCCATTGAATGGAGCACCGATTGCAACGGTGTTGCCATCAGCACTGATCGACACAGATGAACCACTTTGATCGTTTGTAGATTCACCATTGATATCGGATCCTTGTTGTGTCCATGAGGTGCCACTCCATTGGTAAACGCGAACATGCCCGGAATTACTTGCCGATCCATCGTTATACGGAGCACCAATTGCAATTGTATTTCCGTCTGAGCTGATGGATACCGAATGACCACTTTGATCATTAGCCGCTTCGCCGCTGATGCTTGCTCCTTTTTGTGTCCATGCCGTTCCAGACCATTCGAAAATCCGAACATTCCCGGCCCATGTAGCGGCATTGTCATTCCCGGGGGCGCCAATGGCCAATGTGTTGCCGTCTGAACTAATGGAGATTGATCTGCTGCTGAAATCAAAGGCTGCTTCACCATCGATGTCGTTGCCTTTCTGTGTCCAGGCCGTCCCGCTCCAGTCGTAAACACGAACGTGACCGGCATTATTCGCGGTGCCGTCGTTTCCTTCTGCGCCAATGGCAACTGTGCTGCCATCCCCATTGATAGAGACTGACCATCCGCTAATGTCCTCAGCTGCTTCGCCATCGATATCAGCACCTTTTTGTGTCCAGGAGGTTCCGGACCATTCGTAAACTCGAACATGCCCAGCGTTGGTAGCTGCCCCGTCATTATAGGGAGCGCCAATTGCAATAGTATTACCATTGTCACTCATGGAGATGGATCTCCCACTAAACCCCTGCGCTTCTTCACCATCAATGTCTAACCCTTTCTGGGTCCATTGAGCAAATGAAATAGAAATTAGAGAACATAATATGGTCAGGATGAAAATGCGTTTCATGGCGTTTTTAGAATTAGTTAATAGTAAGGTTTGAAACGTAGCAGCTTAAAGGTAATGCAAATTGGTAAATATCCAATTGCTGAAAAACGTGTCGAAAATCCAGTGTGTTACAGAATCAAAGACTGCTCTGTACTACGGTCTTTTCCCAATTCCGGCTACCAGCTGAAGGAATATTCCTTTGTGTGTTCTGTAATTCCAATGGTCTTCCCGATCGAGAAAAGCATTCACACGAATTTTGAGATCTTTCGATAAAATGTAACCCACACTGGTCACTAAAGAATAATCTGTTATCCTTTCTTTGGATTCAATATCTTCGAAAATGGCTGCATACTGGCACAAACTTAGAACAAAGTGTTTGGCGAAATAAAGATCAAAGCTATTGTTCATTTGAGCAGTGACTAAGTTTCTCCCATCCTGGTAACGATTCGCTCCAAGGGACACTTGATTTCCGATCTTGATTTTTTCACCGATCTTCAGCATGTGTTCGCCGCCTATTCTATTTACGTAAACTGTGCTGTCCAAATTGTATTGGTCACGTATGTTTCCGGATATCACAAATCCGCTTATTTCGGATTTTGAATAAGTAGGTTTACCAATCTGAATGATAGACAAGAACGTATTGTTATACTTCAAATTGCCCCAGACAGGCTGTCTGTAGGTACTCAAATAATTCTCATCTGTACCCATGAACATCAGGGTTCCCTGAGATGGGTTTCCATTAAAAAGCCATCCGCCACTAGAGAGTTGGACAGTTAAATCAATTCTATTTTGCGGATCTCTTATCAATGGTCGCTTGTAAACCCAGCCTAGATCCCACCAAAAACCAAAATCTCTTACTTGGAGAGAATTTCTATTCATGAAGTTGCATTCCGGATCAATGCGCTGCGTGTGTCCGTATTCGAGTCTTTTGTTGCCAACCCAAAAATTAATTCTGCTTTTCTTGGTGCCAAATCCAATCCAGTTGTCCATTATTCTAAACTGAAAAGCTCCTGAATTTTGATTCAAGAAATATGTAGGTTCATAGTCGACGGAAACGGCAACACACGCATTTCGTATACCCACCTTTCTAATGTATCCTTTTTGAAGTGTTTTCGCAGATCTGAAAAACCCTTGTACGGCAACCCTGTTCCTGATGCCTTTGTTGGCAAGCGTCCAATCGTATCCATCACCATTTTCTGCAATACCGTCATCGAATAAACCCCCATGAAGATTAAGTTGGGCGTAAAGGAATGATGTGGGTTGTTTTTCAAATTTAATTGAGGTCTGCCCGTAAAGGTTTATACAAACGAAAAGACTCGCAAGAAGACAAATTGTAGCTGTGTAATTTTTCATGACCTTGAATTAATAATTATACATTCTTCTTCTCACCCTCAACTGCTCAACAAAATCATTGGGCAATTTAACTCTGGCCATCCATACAGGAATGATCCTTTCATAGGACAAAACATGTATGTTAATGACATCTCTATCGAGATCATCGTAAGACACATAAACTTTTTCAACTCCTTTGAATTGGTTGTTCACCCATTTTCCGGTTTCAGTATCAACCAAATACAAATACGGTTTTTTCTCATTGGGATACTGAGTCGGATCGTATCCCATGGCGTGCGGTGTGGAGTTATTCTGCATATTCGTGATGTACGTATTAACTCCAAACAAGAAACCGCAAAGCACCTGCTCATTCATAAGAGCCAGATCTACGTTTCCAAGCACAATTTCATAGGGGGAATATTCTCCTCCAATCCGAATTTCAGTGTAGGAATCTGAATCTTTTTGTTTGATGGTGGTAACACTTACATCATTCACATATTTTAACCACTGGACGTAAAATGGGTCTGAATTTTCAATGTAAAAACCCCTATCCTGAAAGCGTGTTAATGGCAGCTCTGTTTCGAGAATGTTTTTATAGTTGTATTCTTTATTTCCAAGGGTCAGTCCAAATTGTTTTTTATAAAATTCTTCAGGATCTAGAGGAATAATCTTCCTTTCACTCTGGTGCCCTATTTCAAGAATCTTAGTCTTCAGCTCTTTTCCTAAACCATTTCTGAGCTGGTCAAAATCTATGGTGGTTTTTTCAGATTTTTCACTCAATTCATCGTAGGACAAATCCATCAAGTATAGATCATGCTCGGGGTTTTTAAGTTCAAAAAGTGCTTTGTAAAAGTCGAGAGGAACATTGAACCAACTATGAGCTAATATTCTTCGTTGGTTCAGGTAATTATCGCTCTTCCTTCTTGCTTTGAAATCACTGTAATCTTCCGCATCAACGACAAACTCCCATTTGGTTGGTTCTAGACAATTATTAACGAGCTGGATCCGATAGATTCGATCCATAGCCGTACTGAAGTCATCGGGTATGGTTTTCGATTTGTTGATTTCGTATTCGCCTCTCCAACCCCTGAATTGAAGGCCAAATCGATTGTATTCTTCAGACAACATCTCCGGTATTGCCATTTCATTCGAGCAGTCAAGAGTTGGAATTAATTTGAACACGTCGATCTTATCGGTAATTATTTGGTTACCTAGCTGATCCTCAAACGTAAATTTCAATCTAATTTTATCTTCTTCTGACTTTTTGGATGGCTCAATAATAACTTTGGTGAAAACGAGTAGAGAATCATTTTTATGGTAGAAAATGTCTTTTTCTCCAACATCATATCGATAATTTTTTCCGGGCGTAGCAGCATTAAGAACGATCTTATTATCTGGGTAGTTTTTAAAAACTTTAGATATAAATTCTGAATCGTTTTTTAAGGCTATTGCATTGGCAGGATAAAATGCCGAAAATAAAAGGAGAGAAAAAACGAATAGGCTATTCAATTTAATAAGCATAACTAAGTAATTTATAGCAACTTAGGTGAGTGGTGGGTTAAGGCGGCGCAAAGTTAGAACAAATATTTAACATGTGCCAATTGCCATGATCTATTCGAATACGAGCTCTCACGATCTGCTTTTCAGCACTTTCTCAATTTGGGTAAAAGACATGTTTTTCTTCTTAAGTAAAATAAGGAAGTGGTAGATCAGATCAGCTGCTTCATTTTTGAAGAGGTCGTCGTTGGAATCCTTCGCTTCAATAACCAGTTCAACCGCTTCTTCGCCTACTTTTTGTGCTACTTTATTGATGCCTTGTTGATACAATTCATTTGTATATGAATTGGGGTCGTTTGAGTCTATTCTATCATTGATGGTTTTCTCGAGCTGATAGACAAACCCCTTTGCCGTTTCATCTTTAAAACAAGAAGTACTTCCCGTGTGGCACGTTGGCCCTTTAGGTATGGCATAAATCAATAGAGTATCTTTGTCACAATCCAGCTTTAGGTCTACCAGAGTGAGGGTATTCCCAGAAGATTCTCCTTTCATCCAAAGACGATTTTTTGATCGGCTGAAAAACGTCACATTTCCGGATTCCCGAGTTTTATCAAATGCTTCACGGTTCATGTATCCGAGCATAAGAACCTGCATGGTTTGAGCATCTTGAATGATGGCCGGCACAAGCCCGTCGCCTTTATTAAAGTCAATGTTCATCGTATTGGAATGTTTTGGGTTTTTAAATATTGTTTTAGCTCAGGAATCGGAATTTCATTGTAGTGGAAGATGCTAGCAGCAAGTCCGGCTGTGGCTTCAGTATCCCTGAATAAAGAGTGGAAATCTGATTTTTTTCCTGCTCCGCCTGAAGCAATAACAGGTACGTTTACCGCATCGCATACGTTTTGTACAATCGGTAGAGCGAATCCTTCTTTTGTCCCATCGTTATTCATTGAGGTCAAAAGGATCTCCCCGGCGCCTAATTGCACTCCCTGTTGTGCCCATTCCACCGTGCTTAGGTTGGTTGATTTTCTTCCTCCGCTAACATAGACCATCCAATCCTCATCGTGCTTTGTGTCAATCGCCAGCACTACACATTGCGAACCAAATTCATTGGCGATCTCAGATATGAGCTCCGGTCGGGCCACGGCTGATGAATTGATCGAAACTTTATCCGCTCCGGCGGCAATAATTTTTCGAACATCTTTCAAAGAGCTAATACCACCACCTACGGTAAAGGGAATGTCGATCTGCTGAGCAACTCGTTCCACCAGCTCGATCAGGGTTTCTCTCTGCTCAATGGTAGCGGTAATGTCGAGAAAGACCAGTTCGTCAGCTCCTTGGTTGGCATATTTTTTAGCCAGCTCGATCGGGTCCCCGGCATCTCGAATACCGACGAAATTGATTCCTTTTACGGTTCTTCCGTTTTGGATATCTAAACAGGGTATAATTCGTTTTTTTAGCATAATTCTCTGAGCTGTTTCAGTGTTATTTTTCCTTCATAGATCGCTTTGCCAATTATGGCTCCTGAACATCCTAACTCAATTAGCAGATATAGATCGTCCATGGAGGAAACTCCTCCGCTAGCGATCAGGTCAATGTCTGTTTTGTCCTGAATTTCGCGATACAGTTCTGTAGCAGGTCCCTGTAACATCCCGTCTTTCGATATGTCCGTGCAGATCACTTCAGAGATTCCTGTTTTTTTATAAGAATTAATGAATTCGATCACATCCATTTCGGATGATTTAAGCCAGCCGTTAGTGGCAATCATGCGTTCTTTGCAGTCTGCTCCGAGGATGATTTTTTCAGCTCCAAAACGTCTAATCCAATCTTCTACCAGTGCTCTTTTTTGAACAGCAACACTCCCAGCCGTAATTTTACTGGCGCCGGAATCGAAAGCAATTGCAATGTCCTCATCGGATTTTATCCCACCCCCAAAGTCGATACACAGATTTGTTTTTATGGCAAGTTTTTCCAGCACCTTGTAATTGATAATTCGGTTAGATCGCGCACCATCTAAATCGACGAGGTGCAGATAGGAAATGCCATTGTCTTCAAAGGATTTTGCAACTTCCAATGGATTTTCATTGTAGATTTTCTTGGTGCCGTAATCTCCTTTGGTCAAGCGGACACACTTGCCGCCTATTATGTCTATTGCGGGAATTAGTTTCATAGCTGTAAAAAGTTTTTTAAAATGGTTGATCCTACGTCGGCTGATTTTTCCGGGTGGAACTGTGTCGCATAGAAATTGTCCTTTTCAAGTGCGGCGCTAAAAGGTTGTATATAGTCGCAAATCGCCGTAGTATAATCACCGGGTTCTGCGAAGTATCCGTGCACAAAATAGACATTGCTTTTTGGATCAACTTTGTTGAACAATACGCCTGTGTTTGAAACAAAATCATTCCACCCCATGTGAGGAATGATAGCATTTCCTTTAAACCGAATGACCTGGTTTGGGAAAATCCCCAGACATTTAGTGTTCCCCTCTTCGGTGAATTTGCACATCAGCTGAAGTCCGAGACAGATGCCAAGCACGGGTTGGGTAAGCGATCGAATCAGCTCATCCAATTCTTTTTCCTTCAGGTATTGCATAGCTGAATTGGCTTCTCCCACGCCCGGGAAAATTACTTTGTCCGCTTTCCTGATCTTTTCAGGATCATCCGTGATTGTTGAGCTGTAACCAAGTCGAGCCAATGCATTTTGAACCGACCGGATATTGCCCGCATTGTATTTAATTATTGCGATCATAATACTCCTTTTGTGCTTGGGATGCTATAATCATTTGTTTGTTGAATTGCCAGCTTTGTAGCTTTAGCAAAACCCTTGAAGATGGATTCAATTTTGTGGTGTTCATTTTCCCCCTTGGCTTGAATGTTCAGGTTACATTGTGCACCGTCACTGAACGATTTAAAAAAGTGCAGAAACATTTCAGTAGGTACATCGCCGATCTTTTCTCTCTTGAATTCTACTTCCCAAACGAGCCAAGGCCGCCCGCCAAAATCGAGCGCTACTTGGGCTAGGCAATCGTCCATCGGCAATAAAAATCCGTAACGTTCAATTCCCTTTTTCGAGCCCAGTGCTTCACGAAAGGCCTCTCCTAAAGCAATCGCAACATCCTCAATCGTGTGGTGTTCGTCGATCTCCAGGTCTCCATTTACGGATATATCCAAGTCAATTCCACCGTGCTTTGAGAGCTGTTCGAGCATGTGGTCGAAGAAGCCAAGCCCGGTGGAAATGTTTCCAACACCGGTCCCATCCAGGTTAACCATGATTTCGATGTCTGTTTCATTGGTTTTTCTCTTTTTCTGGGAGCGACGGGGTTTTGATTTTAGAAATCGATAAATTTCCTCCCAGCTCCGTGTTGTAAGTGCCGCATTAGCATCATTACTGTCCCCTAGAAAAATTCCTTTGGATCCGATATTAGCTGCGAGCTGTATATCCGTCGCCCTATCACCAATCACAAAAGATTTTTGAAGATCATAATCGCCGTAGATGTACTTGTTCAGCATCGCGGTCCCCGGTTTTCTGGTGGGTTTGTTTTCTTCAGGAAAACTTTTATCGATCAATACTTCGCTGAATACCACTCCTTCTTTTTCAAATGCGTTAATTATTTTGTTTTGAGCAGGCCAGAAGGTGTCTTCCGGAAAAGAATCTGTGCCTAAACCATCTTGGTTGGTCACCATCACCAACTCGTAATCCAGCTCACGAGCGATCTTGGAAAGCGACGTGAAAACACCGGGATAATATTCAAGTTTTTCCAGACTATCCAATTGATAATCTATCGGCGGTTCAATAACTAGGGTGCCGTCTCGGTCAATAAACAATGCTTTTTTCATTTTCAAGTTGTTTTAGTTCATTCATAAGTAGTTGATTTTCCGTACTCGAGCCAACAGTAATGCGAATACAGTTTCTAATCAGTGTGTTTCGGTTTCTAACAATGATTTTCCGTTTGATCAGCCGCTGGTAGATCAGATCAGCATCGTTGAATCGAACGAGAAGAAAGTTGGCCGCTGATGGAAATACTTCTTGTACACTACTGAGTCCTTCCAGAAAGTTATAAAGTGTTTCTTTTTCGGCAAGAATTTCCTGTAGGTTCCGACAATAGTCAGTTTCGTTGTTCAATGCATCAAGTGCTGCCTGTTGATTGAGAAGGCTTACATTGTATGGAGGCTTTACTTTATTCAATAGTTCGATGATTGGTCTGGCTGCAAAAGCAAATCCTACTCGGGCTGCTGCCAAACCACGTGCTTTACTCATCGTCTGCAATACAACGAGATTGGGGTATCGATCAATAAGGCCCACAAGGCTTTTGGTTGAACTAAAATCAATGTAGGCTTCATCGATGACCACAATCCCAGTGCTTGTTTGTAGAATTGTTTCAATTTTCTGCTGGCAAAAGACATTTCCCGTAGGGTTATTTGGAGAGCAAATAAACGTCAACTTGATTTGCTCCGCTCCAAGTAGTGCTTTGGTTGTCTCTATGTCGATGTCAAAGTCATCTGTCAGCGGGACTTTCAGCAGCTCAACGTCATTTATTCCGGCAGACACGTCGTACATTCCATAGGTAGGAGTGAAGGTGAGTGCTTTGTCTCTCTTTGGTTCACAGAATATCCTGTACAAGAGGTCGATGACCTCATCGCTTCCATTTCCAACAAAAATCATTTTTTCATCTAGGTTCCGCTGTGTTGCCAGTTTGTTTTTGAGCTCGCATTGATAGGGGTCCGGATAGCGGTTCAAACTTCCGAACGGACTTTCATTTGCATCAAGGAAAAGCTCTGCCTGACCCGAAAATTCATCACGGGCACTGGAATAGGGCAAAAGAGCCATTATATTTTTTCGTATTACTGATTCTAATTCAAACATTGGTTAAACTTTTTAATCGCAGTGTAACTGCATTTTTGTGTGCAAACAATTGCTCTGCCTCGGCCATTCGTTCAATTGCGGGTCCAATATTTTGGATTCCTTCACTACTCAATTGTTGAAAGGTGATCTTTCGTAAAAAACTATCCAATGAGACTCCACTGTAGTTGCGCGCATATCCATTGGTGGGCAGCGTGTGATTCGTTCCGCTAGCATAATCCCCTGCAGATTCGCAGCTGAAGTTCCCTACAAATACCGACCCCGCGTTTTGAACATCATTGATGAAGTTTTCCGCTTTTTCTGAAGCTATGATGAGGTGCTCGGGAGCATAGCAATTACTGAATTCCAAACACTTTTTCATGGAATCAAATCGTATGGAAAAGCTTTTTTGCAATGCCTTTTCCGCGATTGATTTTCTTGGTAACAAATCCAGCTGACGATCAATTTCCTGGTTTACCTTATCAATGATGTCTTCGGATGTACTTACTAAAATAACCTGACTGTCGGCACCGTGTTCTGCTTGGGAAAGCAGGTCAGCAGCCACAAAAGCCGGATCACAAGTTTCATCTGCAACGACCAGAACTTCGCTTGGTCCTGCAGGCATATCAATTGCAGTTCCTGTTTGTTGGATGAGCTCTTTGGCCTTGGTTACAAATTGATTTCCCGGCCCAAAGATTTTATACACTCGAGGAACGCTTTCCGTCCCAAATGCCATGGCTGCAACGGCTTGAGCTCCACCTATTTTAAAGATCTTGGTAATTCCAACTAATCCGGCAGTGTATAAAATCACGGGATCGATTGTGCCATCCTCTCGTGGGGGTGTACACATGATCACCTCTTCGCATCCGGCAATTTTGGCTGGAATACCAAGCATCAGAACGGTTGAAAACAATGGTGCAGACCCTCCGGGAATATACAAGCCGACTTTTTGAATGGCTTTGTTTTTTCTCCAGCAGAGAACCCCCGGTGCTGTTTCAACGGGTATAAAATCCTCCCGCTGGCTGCTGTGGAATTGTTCAATGTTGGCTTTTGCCAACTCAATAGCTTTCTTCAAATCCGAATCTACAAATGAGCCGGCTTTTGAGATTTCCTCAGTACAGACCTGAATATCATTTAGCCTTGCACCGTCATATTTTTCTGCCAGCTTTTGAAGGGCTCGATCTCCATTTTTTTGTACTTCCTCCAGAATAGCTTCTACGATTCCGGTCAGCTCGCTATTATCTAGTGTTGGCCTTGCACAAAGTGCATCCCAATCGATTGGTTTTGGTTCTTCTATCTTTTTCATCACATTACCATTTTATCTATAGGAACAACTAAGATGCCTTCTGCACCGGCTTCTTTCAATTCATCGATCACTTCCCAGAATTTATCTTCATCAATTACAGAGTGCAGGGAGCTCCATCCTTCTTGAGCGAGTGGAAGAATGGTCGGAGACTTGAGTACGGGCAAAATAGCACTGACTTTATTGATGTTATCATTGGGTACATTTAACAGAATGTACTTAGAATTTTTAGCGCGAAGCACAGCTTCTATTCGAAACACCAGCTTATTCAGAATGGATCTTTTCTCTTTGGAAAACTTGCGGGTTGCTGCTAATACCGCTTCCGATTTCAGAATTACATCCGTTTCTTTTAGTCCGTTTTTAAAAAGAGTCGATCCCGAGCTAACAATGTCGCAGATGCCGTCGGCGAGTCCGATATTGGGCGCGATCTCAACAGATCCTGATATTTTGTGAATTTCTGCATTGATGTTTCTGGATTCAAGGAAATTCGTCACTGTATTGGGATAGGACGTTGCGATCTTCTTCCCTTGAAAGAAGTCAGGGCCGCTGGCCTCTGTTTCTTTGGGTACTGCCAGGGACACTCTGCATTTTGAAAATCCCAGCTTGCACACGACATCTACTTTTTTTTGCCGTTCGATCAGAATGTTCTCTCCGACAATTGCTATATCCGCTACGCCATCCTCCAAATATTGTGGGATATCGGAGTTTCTCAAGTACAGAATTTCCATGGGAAAGTTCGGAACGGTCACTTTCAGCTGATCTTCACCGTTGTCGATCCGAATACCGCATGCCTTTAGAAGTTGCAGAGAGTCTTCGTTCAGACGTCCGCTTTTTTGAATTGCAATTTTTAGTTTACTCATTGTGTTTTGTATGTGTCTGAGCAAACCAATTGGAAAAAGAAAACCCGCCTGATTTACTCAGACGGGTTTAATATTTTGTTCAAGTTGCTGTACACCATTATCCCCTCGCCTGAGCGCAAGTATGAGAATGATGATGATGCAATTGAGTTGTTTTCATTTTTTCTTTTCCGCTCCAAATATAGAAAGTTTTTGTTTTATACAAAACCCATTAAAAATTAAGGAGCCCAATTGTCGTAAGAATACAATTCGGTGAATAGCGAACTGCTAGTTGGATAGTCCAAACCCATGTTCCATAAATTCTCTGAAGATGCTTCGAACTACATTTTTTGCTTCCTTTTTGAGAAGATCGTTGGCCGGATTGTAATGATAGTATTGTGTTGTATAATCGCATTCAGAGCGAACCGTTTCGAAGAGGTCGCGTTCAAATTTAGTTCGGGATACATCGCGAAAAATGCCTCTAGTAAGATCAAATTGTGTTCTTCCCGAAACCATTAGGTCTGCAGTAGAGCCAAGGTCCACAGCCACTGAAGAAGCGTCGAGATCGATCCGTTCTGCCAGCCTGCTGATTTCAGGAAAACCGATCTCATTCATGTTTTCAGCATTCAGATCGGTAATAACAATTAAATGACTAAACCGATTTTCAGCCATTCGCTCTGCAACTCCTAGTCCATGCCTAACACCGGGTGTCGGATTGGTCCCCCCATAGGCCTTGTAGTCGCGGAGTAGCTTATCCAATTCGGCCAATGTGATGTCTGCTTTTCTACCCACATATAATTCCTGGGATGATGTGCTGAATGCCGTTATGGATATGACCGAGGATTCAGGTGCCTTTTCAAATAATGCTTTTGTTACCCGCATTGCTCTCCCTTTATATAGCTTCATTGATCCCGAGTAATCAATTACAAAGTGATAGTTCATAACCTCTGTATAATCATTCACACATGGACAAGCGATTGCACCGGATCCGACACCTTTGCTTTCATAGATATGGTAAATGGCATTTCTCAATTCTGACGGGGCTACCTGAATAAATGAGGTTTGATAGGGGTGAAGCTTTTCTGCATGTTTGGCCTCGCTCTCTATATTCACAACAACAAGCCGCCTTCCCTCATTTATAAATTCGTTTTTCACCACGGTTTCAATTCGTTTTGACACGATAAAATTCCCGTCGGATACCAGCACCATTCTGGCAGAATCCATCCCGTCGGTTCGAATGCTATTGGCTGCCTCTACCAGTCCTTCAAATACATTGGTTCCGCCTCCAAGCTTTACTTCCGATAACAAGCTATCAATGATTTGAGGTGTGTTTTCGTCCCGTAATCCGGTAAATAGCAGGTCAGAGTGAGTAGCGAATGTGGCAAAGCTTATGGGAGTTCCTAAGGGTAATAGCTCAAGCAGCTCAACAAGGTTGTGACGCAATGAGTCAAAAAGATTGTTTTTTCGCATCGAACCGGAAGCGTCCAGTGCAAACAGATAGGGTTGGAGACCCACGTTCTGTTGGGTAACGTCTTCCACCTGAGCCGGAGGCACAGCACAACCACAATCGGTAGTGTCAAAGCTAGCAACTACAGCAACTTCATCCAGCTGGTAAAAGGCTTTGTTCTGAAAACCATCTACCTGGAAATACGGTTTTATTCCCAAGTCTTTCAGTGGCACAGATTTCCTTTCGCCAAAAACACCGAACGTGATGTATTCTTCTCCACCACTTGCAATATAGTATCCATTGTATTCTTGCCATTTGGTATTGACTACGGGTTCGGTTTCATTTATTTGGACGCTGGGCTTAAGGGCAACTAAATCGTGTGTATGTGTGATCAGCTCTTTGTCGTGATGCAAAAGGATTCCAATATTTCTGGCCGCCCATTTTGACGATCGGTGCAGCAACATTTTGAAGCTGATACAATACACCTGGCCCTTTACCATTTCTTGGGCGAGCTTTCCGGTGATATATTCCACCTTGGGCTTTTTGGAATTTGACCCGCCGAGATTCAGACCAACGGCACCAATACCTTCACTTGCTTTTGCTACACTTCTGTTTGGAGCTCTAAAGTAGTGAGGAGATCGTTTTTTGAGCGGATTGTACCAATGGGTTGTAAGGTCTCCTGTTTTTTTGAGCTCTCTGGAATCAATAGATGGATAGTAGGTGAGTTCGAAGCCTGAGTTGAGCACAAGATTGGTTTGCCCGATCGCCGCTAGATGGATGAATATCGAAATTGTGCTGATTGCAATATGTCTGAGCATTGAATCCACTGTTTGCTTTTTGGCAATCCCCGTGCCAATAAATCTATAAAGTCTAATACGGTTGTCGTAAGATAAAAGGTTAACAGTAAAACGTTACCCAGAACATTTCGTTTCAAAAAAGTGAGCTCGACTTAAACCCGAACTCCAATCACACAGACGTCATCCACTTGTTCGATCGATCCTTTCCAGCTTTCAAAGGCTTCATTGGTAATTTCCCGTTGTCGTTCCATAGACTCGTTCTGAATGGATAAAAGCAATCGTTTAAAATTAGCGGCTTTGAATTTTTTACCTTTTTCACCGCCAAACTGATCGGCATACCCGTCGGAGAAGATATAGATCGTATCACCTTCTGCTAGCTCAACCTCATGAGTCGTAAATGAATTTGTGATTTCATAGGCGCCAATGGGTTGCTTGTCAGGACGAATTTCCACAACCGTATCGCCTCCTTTTTTAATGATCCACAGCGGATTGTTTGCGCCGGCATATCTTAATTTTCGTCCATCTAGAGAGCAAAGGGCGATATCCATCCCGTCTCGTACCTCGTCTTCTGACTTTTCGAATTCCTGAAGAATTATTTCTCGGGTTTTATCTAAAATTTCGCCCGGATCGGTTAATCCAAATTCTCGAACGGATCGGTTCAAGCCATTGTTGCAGATCACAGAGACCATGGCTCCGGGTACGCCATGCCCGGTGCAATCGGCGGCTGCAAAAAGTATTTTGCCGTCTTTGTGTTCGATCCAGTAGAAATCTCCTGCAACAATGTCTTTAGGTTTGTACAATATAAAGCTGTTTTCCAGGTATTCTTTCACCAGTTTAAATGGGGGTAAAATTGCGGCCTGTATTCTTTTTGCATAGCTGATAGAATCCAGGATCTCTCTGTTACGCTCCTCAACGATATCCCGTTGATCCCGAATTGTTGCAGCATCGTTTTTCTTCCTCGTGTAGCTACGAATAGAAACAATAACAATACCGATTGTAAGTAACAGGAATACGAAGAGGGCAAGCTTCACGGTTTGATCTCTGCTGATAACAGCATCTCTACGTTCGATTTCTAGCTCCTTCTCCTTTATATTCATCGTAAATCGTTGTTCTTCCAGCTCGGCCTCAAGATTTGAAATGTTTGCTGCCGACAGTAAAGATTCCTGTTCTTTTTCCAGCTCTAGTTTTCTTTCGGTATGAAATAATGCCTTTTCAAAATTTCCTTTTTCCTTGTATGCCATAGCGAGCATTTCGTGCAAATCTTTTTGCTCTTTCTTTAGGCCAAGTTCCACAGCCACATTCATTGCACCCAATGTCCAGGAGATGGCGGAATCTGCTTGCCCGAGCTTTAAATGTCCTCGAGCAATATGTATGGTATTGAAAGACTTGAGAGAACGGTTTCCTGATGGAATGTAACGGTACCCGAGATATCCGTATTTGAGTGCGGTTTTTTCGTCTTCATTCTCCACATGCGCATTGGAAAGCTGAAGGTACATGCGGTTAATGAGTATACTATCGTTGAATTCAAGGATGTCATTTTCCAATGCCAAAAATTGCCGGATACCCCCTTCGATATCGCCTTCATGTTGGGTGAGCTCTGCCATACCTAATTTTGCAGCGAAAATTCCTGATTGGTAATTAAACTGTGTAGAGTGCTTCAATAACTTGTTCGCGTAATCTCTTGATTTTTTTAAGTCGTGTTGAACATGATTGATCCAATAAGAGACGTAATACACGTCACTTAGGATTGCGGCGTATAAAAAGTGGTTCGTATTTTCCTCGAGCTGTTTTCGCAGCGCAATACAGTAATTGAAAGCCTGATCAAAATCTGCTTCAATGGTAACAAAATAACGCATTCGCTGATGGGTCAGAAACAGGTTTGCTAGGGATGTGGTATCTGAATGTACGGCCATTTGCCTATCCAAAAACTCCAAAAATGAAGCGCCGGCGTTCATATAAATTGGCAGCATAACAAAACGTCTGGTTTGGTTTGCAGAATCTGTTTCGATTGATTGAAGGCCTTTTATTACGCAGATCAGAGCAGAATCCGGATCCTCAAAAGACAATTTCTCGGCTTGGTTGAACCAAAAATTAACCGAGTCGAACTGCTTTGTTTGCCCGGTAAGGGTAAAAGAAGTGAATGCCAAACAGATTAGTAGAAGTACTCTTATAGGTTTCATGCAGAGACAAGTTATAAAATTTAGTAGGTCTGAGGATATAATTAATTGGACTTTATCTAGCTTTAAAATGTTAAAAACGTTAAAAAATTAATGATAAACATTAAAAAATAGTTGCATTTCATTAAAATAATGCTTTGCTTTGTTCCGAACATAAAACAATTAATCATGACTATTAAAAAGAAAAGAACAATTTATTACGGGTACTTCGCGGGGATGACCATTACGATCGGTGTACTCAGCAATTTCAATAAGGATGCATCTTATACTTTTACAATTGCATTAGCTGCAGTGGCTGCCTTTCTAATTGGATTCAATTCATTGGTAAGAAAATCACCTTTATTCAAAGGATATTTTGTAAGCCGGTTCAACATCTTCAATGAGAAAATGACATGGGAAAAGGAATTCGATTTCGAGCAGGAGCTTTTATTCAATAAAATCATGGAAGTGATCGATGATTCTAATTTTGATCTTGTTTCTTCTGATTCTGCTCAGGGGAAGATCTTTGCAATTGCAAAAATGAAATCCAATTCTTGGGGGGAAAACTTATATTTTGATTTTACGTCCAAGGACAATCATACGGTTTTGAAATTGACCTCTACTTCAGTTTTCGGATGGAGACTTTTTGGAGATACAGAGAACAATTGGAATAAATTCATGAATGATTTTGAGGAATCCCTAACGATATAAACTATGTCGATCATTATAAACTTAGACGTTATGTTGGCAAAGCGAAAGCTCAAACTGAAAGACCTTTCGGAAAAAGTTGGTGTTTCCATTGTCAATCTGTCCATTTTAAAACAAGGTAAGGTAAAAGCGATACGCTTTTCCACATTGGATGCGATTTGCCTAGCATTGGATTGTCAGCCGGGAGATATTCTGGAATATGTCGAAGAGAAAGTAGAGTAAACCATAAAACGTAAAAGTAATGGAGCAAGTTGAAATGAATTGGTTACTGGGATTGGGTTTTCTTTTCTCGTTAATTTATATCGTTTTACACCAGCTAAAAAAAAGAAAATTACGGGCGCTTGAAAACGATTTGAAAAGCAGCTGGGGTAAAATGAAGAGAAGAGAGTTCTATCACTTTGATTTAATAGAACTGTACTTTCGCAATTCAAAAATCAGGACGGAACCTTTCCATATCATTTCAGATCAAATACAAGAAGATGTGGACATCCATGATCTATTCAAGTACTTGGATCGAACAACATCCAAAATAGGACAACAATACCTTTATTATAAACTTAGGACTGTCCAGCATAAAGACAAACTTGCGAAGTTTAACGAGTTAACACATACAATAGAATCAGATCCAAAACTAAGATTGAATTTGCAATTGGTATTGTCCAAACTTAACAGTCACTTTGCTTATGATCTCCAAAAGTTGATTCAGGATGAGGTTATAGAAAAGCCTCCGTTTCACAAATTGCTATTACCACTGGGCCTAGCGTCTGTAATTGTTTTTTCTCTAGGGTTTTTCAATCCTGGATTCTTTCTTCTTTTAATTCCATTATTTGTGGTAAATATGGTTTTTCACTATAAAACGAAATCCTTTATCAGCTACTATTTGAGAGCTGTTTACGCTTTAAATCTAAGCCTACGAACAGCTAAAAAAATCAGATCATATACAGCAATTAATAATCAAATTCCAAAAGGATCATTTATACAAGATATCCAGAGTATTCGGGTTAAAACCAAATTCATTTCTTTCGAAAAACAACTAAGTAATGAATTTATATCGATTTTTTGGTTTCTAGCTGAGTTGGTGAAAATTCAATTCAATTTTGAGGCCATAATCTTTTATTGGTTCATCAACGATATTGTTAAAAAGAAAAGCAGTATTAATGAATTGTTTCAATTTTTAGGTGAAATTGACTGCGCCATCTCTGTGGCATCTGTAAAATATCAAAATAAGACAATTTGCACCCCAGATTTTGTTGAAGTTAAGGAGATTAATGTATCCGGCATTGTGCATCCATTGTTGGAAGATTGTATTCCTAATGATTTGAATTTGACTGAAAAAAGTTTGCTTTTAACGGGGTCAAATATGTCCGGAAAATCTACGTTTATCAGAGCGTTTGCTA
Source organism: uncultured Flavobacteriales bacterium (assembly GCA_913030835.1). Taxonomy (GTDB): domain Bacteria; phylum Bacteroidota; class Bacteroidia; order Flavobacteriales_D; family Parvicellaceae; genus UBA10066. Next base: position 54,711 of record CAJWDP010000014.1, read on the forward strand.
TAAGTAGTATTACAGCACAAACTTTGAACATAGCCTTCGCAAAGGAATTTTCTATTCCGTTTTCTAGGGTATATACCTCAATAAGAATCACTGATAGTATAAACGATGGAAACAGCTATTATTTGCGGGAAGTGTTGGTCATCAAAAAATTAATTGAGGCATCTGATCAAAAAAGTCCTTGCATATTCATTCTTGATGAGATATTCAAAGGAACAAATACCTCAGAACGAATTTCAGGAGGAAAGGCGATACTGCAGTATTTAAATAAATTGGGACATTTTGTTTTGGTCTCGACGCATGATCTTGAATTGGCCGACTTATTGAGCAATAAAGGATTCGACTTGCATCATTTTTCTGAAGAAGTTCGTAACAATGAGCTTCACTTTGATTTCAAGCTAAAACAGGGTAAAATGAATACAAGAAATGCAATTAAGATCTTGGAATTGTACGGATATCCATCAAAAATAATTTCGGATGCAAGAGAAACTATTAAGGAATCCTTCAATGAAATCAGTAAAAATTAATGTCATAGCTTCGGTTAATCCAATGTCCGATCACTCACCATTCAGCTAATTCTGAGCGCAATTGTCTATGATGGCGCAAAATTCAGTGGAGTGTTGTGCTATTTATAGCTCATCACTTCTTCCTTCAAAAGTAGCAGCTTCCTGTGGAATTTCTTATTCATTTTCCAGTATCGATCCCGCTGTATTCTCAAATACTGACCATCGGCATGAATACTGAAAGTTTTCGAATCAAAAAGGGCCAGCTTGTAATAAGGGATGATCCAGGAGTGTCTTGATCGGTCTTTTGAAAGGTGCACGATCACTCCTTTTGGCCGTAGCTCCAAATTACAGTAGTTCAGGTCCGTACTTCTTGTCAGCACTTCGCGAAATTTGTCGCTGTATTCAGAAACGATCATTCTGTGAGAGCCAATGGCTCCGATCTTGAACATTTTCAGCAAGGAGAAGGGCTTTCCAACCAGGTCGTTGATTTCTTTTTTAAGCTCCCGATCCGGAACGGTTGTGTCAACAAACATACGTGCTTTTTGTAAGGAACACCATTCCTTCCATTTTGGTTCGTAAGATGGATCATGAGAGCGGGAAAAAGGAATCACATAAATGCCATTTGACTGTTTCAAACATTCGGACTAGTGTTCGAATAGTTTAATTTTCTTGTTTCGGGTTGAGGAATTTACCAATGACAATTCCAATGACAAATACGGAATAGAAATTTCCGAGTAAACCCATCAAAATTGTCGCTTTTTTAGCGATAACTGTAATAGGTGTAATGTCTCCGTATCCAATTGTAAGTGTGGTAACAAACCCGAAGTATTGCAGGTCTTGGTGTTTTTGAAGTCCATCGGGCAAATTTGAAAAAGATCCCGGTGTCCCCAGCTCGATCAAGGAAAAAATGAGTCCGCTGATCAGGGCGAGCATGATGAAACCTGAGAACACAGCAGAGATCATTTTGGATGTTACTTCCTTGGTTCTGTATATATCAACGTAAACTTTTATTGAGATGGTGAGGAAATAAAGAATATAGATTCCGGTAGAGATAAAGCTTCCCGTTCTCCATTGGTAAAAACTACTGTAGATCTCAAGACTCAAAATACAAGCCAAAATACCCACTAACAATGCCCTCATCTTTTTGTTTTCCGAGAACAAAATGAGGCCCGCTATAATGTTTTGGATCATCAGGATCGCCTGAATATCGAAGCCTGATGGAAATAGCAATTGTCCGAAGAGCAGCAGAGCAAGGCTGCCAAGTAGGATTTCGTATTTCCTATGCTTCATTAATTTCAACAGGCTGTGCATTCGTTTTTACCTTAAAAAGTAATTTGTATACAACGGGTACAAACAGCAGCGTGATCACTGTAGCAAAGAGTAGCCCGAAAATGATTCCGATTGCCATTGGCTCCCACATGGCACCTCCGCCCAGCCACAAAGGGATCAGACCCAAGGAGGTGGTAAAGGTGGTCAGCAGAATAGGTCGGAACCTTTCGTTGGTGGCCTGAACAATGGCGTCGTATGATTCTCTTCCGTTCACCGTTATTTCCATCTCGATCCTATCCAGAAGCACAATGGCATTGTTTATTACAATACCGGCCAGCGAAATAACACCAAGAAATGCAGTGAAGCTGAAATAGGATTGTGCCGCTAACAACCCACCAACCACACCGATGATTCCCAGTGGAATGGTAGCAAGTACGATGACAGTTTTTCGGATCGAGTTGAATTGCACAACCAAAAGCAGTATGATAATGAAAAAGGCTACGGGTAGCTTGGCGATAACGGCACCCATAGCATCACTGCTGCTTTCGGCTTCACCTCCTAATTCAAAGTCATAACCTCTTTTCCATGTTTTCTTTTGTTCCTCCAACCAGGGCGCGATCACACTTGTAATATCGGATGCTGTGTATCCGTTTTGCAATTCACAATTAACGGTAATGGTTCTTTTCAGATCCCGCCGTAAGATCTTTGCATATTGCCAGTCGGGTAGGACACTGGCTACCTGCCCCAGAGGTATATTCTTTCCTGTTCTTTGTGAAAATATGGAAAGCGATTCGATCATTTCGTAGCTGGTATTCTGATTTCCCTCGGCCTGCATTACGATGGGTATGGTATTATCGTCCTCGCGGTAGTCTCCAACATTTTGACCGGACAAATACGTATTTAGAGATAGGGCAATGTCCTGATTGGTCAGACCGGATTGGCTCAGCTTGGCCTGATCTACCTTTACGATCAGTTTCTTGATTTTTGGTCCCCAGTCATCGTCTACGTTTTTGCTTCCGGGAATAGCCAATAGTTTTTCTTTAATTGCATTCACCATAAGATAAAGCTCGTTGATGCTGTCGCCACTCAATCGTATTTCGACTGGCACGGCTGCACCGCCTCCGGAACCAAGTCTTTTTATTGTCGTTTGTGCATCGGGCAGATTGTCAAAACAAAATGCTTCCAGACTATCTATAACGAGCTGGTTGTCCTCCCCAGAGCTCGTGTTCAACAAAAAATGAGCATAGCCGGAATTCGCTTCTCCTTGGGTATAGCCGAGATCGTAAGAGTTGGGGCCCTTGCCCACATAGGCCGACCAGTCTGTTATTCCTTTGTCTTCGACCTCTTCCGTAAGGAGATTTTCTTTGATGTAATTTTCAATGATATCGACATTGGCTTCCGTAGTTTCAATACTTGTGCCCAAAGGGAGGTTCAGATCGAAGGTGACCAGGTTACGTTCGCTGTCCGGCATGAATGTGAACGGCAGTTTTCCAAAGCCATAAAGAGAGGCGAAAAACAAAACGACTATGGTAGCGATCGTTACAAAAGGGCGTCGCAATACAACCAATAAAATTCTGTTGTAATGAACATTCAATAGATCAAAGATCGATTTCTTCTTTACTTTATTTTTCTTCACCTTGATCAGTATGATGGCAAGCAAAGGAATGATCGTAAGAGCCATGACCCACGATGAAAGCAAAGCGATGGTAATGACAGTGAATAGCTGCCCCATAATTTCTCCCATTGTAGATTCAGCAAGATAAAAAGCTAAAAATGCGGCAGATGTGGTAAGCGAAGAAATAAGCAATGGAATGGTCAGCTCTTTGCTTGAAGAAATGGCCGCACTTGTGGCGGATTCACCCGTTTCCATTCTCACCATCATGGATTCCGCGACCACAATGGCATTGTCCACGAGCATGCCCAGAGCCATAATTAGTGCAGCAAGAGAAACCTGATTCAATCCAACATCCAGTACACCCATGAAGAGCAGTGTGCTAATAATGGCAAGGGGAATCAGGGAAGCGACGACCAATCCTGTCCTTAATCCCAAAAAGAAAAGCATAACGAGCAGAACAATGACAATACTTTGAATCACGTTGGATACAAAGCTCTGAACGTTGGTTGCAACATCAATATCCTGAGATGCGATCCGCTTCACATTGAGCCCGATCGGTAAGTATTTATTGTAATCGGAAAGCAGTGCATCCACCTCTTGTCCAAGCTGAATAATGTTCGCGCCTGTTTTCAAAGAGATATACAATGCAATGCCTTCTGTTCCATTCAGTCTTACCAGTGCTTTTCGTGGAGTAACATAATCTCTTCTGACCGTGGTAATGTCCCCGAGCTTAATCGTTTTGCCCTGCTGCCCTATAGGGATCAACAGATTTTTGATGTCTTCAACGGATTCCAGATTTCCCGTTGGCTCCATGATGATCCGTTCTTCCCCGAGATTGACTTCACCGGCAGGAATAATGATGTTAGTGCTGGAAATAATCGATTTTAGCTGACTGCCTGATAAGCCATATTTCGAAAGGCTCGCATCATTAAAATCAACAAAAATGCGTTCGTCGATCACTCCTCCAAGCTCTACTTTTGCCGCATTTTTCAATGCGATCAGCTTATCTTTCAAATCATCCGCATACTCTTTGGTTTCAGCATAATCGAATCCGTCCGATTCAAATCCTGCGATGATTCCGTACACGACTCCAATGTCATCGTCTTTTACCGTTGGCCCCATAATGCCGTCCGGAAGATCAGAACGTATGAGGTCAATTTTCCGCCTTAGTCTATCCCAGATCGGCTGCAGCTCAGCCTGTAGCACATTTTCTTTAAGCGTAACGGTTACAATGGAAATTCCTGTTCTTGATTCACTTTCCACATAATCGACCTCTGGTATTTCTTGCACGACCTCTTCAATCTTGGTGGAAACAAGCGACTCGATCCGATCGGGACCTGCACCTGGGAAATTGGTTACCACCGTAGCAGTTCTTACTGTGTATGGAGGCATACTGTCTCTGGAAAGAGACCTGTATCCAACGATCCCCATCACGATGATCAATAGAAGGAGGACATAGGTTACCCTTTTACTGTCGATGGCTATTTTTGTAATATTCATCACCAATTATTTTAAGAGTGAAACGGTCATTCCTTCGTGCAAAGTTCGTAGTCCGGCAGTAGCGACAAGTTCATTTTCTTCTATACCTGATTCTACCGTAAAGCCTTCGTTATTCAGATCTCCAACCACTACGGGCTGTTTTTTAACCGAATAGCTGCCATCTTCATTTTCCAGAAGAACAAAAACAAAATTGCCATTCTCGTCTTCACCCACTGCCTTAATAGGTACCATTAATTTTGCTTTGGTATCCTTGGAGCCGAACTCAAAGGTCACTTCTGCTGGCATATCCGGTCTGAGAGCATCGCTTGGGTCAATGAGAATTACCGTTACCGGATAGGTGCCGGATTCGTCTGCGGAATAACCGACTTCTGACACGGTTCCTTGTACTTGTTCATCATTGATAGCAACGTTTACCTCCATGCCATTTTTGATCTTGGAAATGTACTTTTCCGGAGCTCCGACATTGATTTCCAGATCTCCGCCTTCGGAATTCATAATGAATATGGGCTCACCCGCCTGAACGTTTTCATTGACGTCGTGATTCTTTGCCGCAATTACTCCGGACGCAGGCGCAACGATCTTGGTATATTCGAATTGAGAGGCTTGTAGAGACATTGATTTTTCCGCTGTCTGATAGCCGGATGAAGCATTTGCAAAATTGTTTTTTGCATCCTCATATTCCTTAAGAGATACGCTATTGCTCTGATATAGCTCTTTGACTCTGTCGAGGTTTGACTTGGCTGTTTCCATCTGGATTCGGGCACTGTTTACTGCAGACTTTGCTTTCTCATAGCTCAATGAAATGTCTTTCTGATCCAGCTGAGCCAGTAGCTGACCCTTTTTAACTCGGTCACCAATATTTCCTTTCATCTGAACGATCAACCCGTTCGTTCTGAAACTCAATTTGGTTTCGGAACCCGACTTTGAAACACCGTTGAATACTTTCGTCTGAAATCCTCCGCTAAAGCTACTTGTACCATATTTAACGGGTCGTATTACATTTTCTTCTTCTACTACATCTTCTCCACACGAGATCAGCAATAATCCGACTGCTAGGGTTAAAATTATTTTGGTCTGTTTCATATTCGATTTGTTAATGGGTATTCCTGTAAGGTTTATTTATTGGTGAATTCGATAAAACGTTGATTGAATGCAGCTTTTTCCTCGGCACTGGAAAGCAGGCTGTAATGACCAATGCTATTTTCCAGATTCAGAAAGTTGACGAGATAATTATAAACCGACAATGAGTAGGCAAGTTTTGCATTCAGAGCTACCTTTTGTGCGTCGATCAGGGGTGTGATTGAAACGGTTCCTTGCTGGTAGTTCTTTTGCATTAGGTCGAAGTTGTTCGCGGCATTTTCCGAAGCTACCCGGGTGTATTTCAGCTGTGTGGTGCTGGTTAGCAGGTCGAGTGCGCTGGATCTAACTTGTAAGGTCAGATTTTGGTCTAAATTTTCAATTTCTGTGTTCAGCTGTTGCTGTTGAATTGTAGTTCTTTGAAGATTAATTTTTCTTCTATTTCCGTCAAATATGGGATAGGAAAGCACCACACCTGCATTCCATGTTGTGTTGTAAAACTCGGAGTTCAACGGTGGTTCAGAACCAACTCCTCCACGATAGAGATTCTGATTGAGCTGACCCGAAACGGCTACGCTCGGGAGGTAAAAAAGCCGTTTATTCATCACACGCTGCCTGTCCAATGCACTTAAATTGGAAAGCAATTGCCGCTTCGATGGGTAATTGCTTTTTGCTTCAGAGATCAAAAAATCCGTTAGCTCAGTAAAGTCGACCGGGCTTTTTATGTTCTTACCAAGATTACTATTGAAATACGTTGAAAATAGTTCATCGTCCAATTGGACGTCTTTGATGTCGTAATTTTCATCAAGCTTATTATTCAAAAGTGTGTTCAGCTGCAATTTTGCCATCAACAGTTCTGCGTTGGCCTGGATCACTACTTGAGTAGCATTAGCAACCTCGCTCTCCCATCGATAAACGTCTGCACTGGTTTTCTGACCCACATTTCTACGAATCTTCGAAAGCTCAAGGTTGGTTTTAAAAACTTTTAAGTTTTCGTTTTGAATCGTAAGGTTTGTTTTTGCCTGCAATACGTTAAAATAGGCATTGTATGCATTCAATATCTGGGTAAGAATTTCCTGCTCAGTGGCATATTTCTGTGCTTCAAGTAAATACTTTTGAATCTTTATGTTGGCTATCGCTGCTTCTGAATAAATAAGCTGCTGCACTTCACCCGTTCCGATTATTGAATACTGAGAGGTTCCAATTGCGGGGTTGGGCCTGTTCTGATCCATTGCTCCAATGGTCGACGTCGAATTAGCATATGGCAAAAACTCACTTTTCGCGAAGTCCACATCATTTTCGGTTAAGGCAATATCCAGTGTTGCTATTTTGATGTTCAGGTTTTCTTCAATGGACTTTGTTACAATTTCTTCGAACGAATAGGTTTTTGCCCCCTGTTCACCTAATGGATCGCCAAAAATATTTGCAGTAAAAAGAGTCTCGAAGCTTGGAGAGAAATCAATTTTCCTTGCTGTGTTGATGTTTAGGTAAAGCTCCTCTTTCAAATTGATATTTACCTTCATTTCTGCTAATGGATCGCCCCTTAACAAATCATCGATCATAATTGCTGTCTTTTTCAATACCTGATCGAGTCCGTTATTGAAAGAATATGTGGCCAGTGCACCCAATGCAATATAGCTGTGATTCATGGCAAGTGTGGGTATCTTCTTGCTGTTCAGCTCATCAATAATTTGTTGAATTTCACGATCCCTCATTTCGTAAGGAATTGCAAGATACACTGCGTCAGAAGTGCTATCCAGGCTTTCTAATGACCCCGAAATGTTGGAGGCATTAATAGGAAAAGAGCTCACTTTAATGTTTAGCTCATTTTGCATTTTCCTGAGCTTTTCATTTAGTAAGGAACTATCAAAAGATCCCAATGTTTGGTCATCAAAAAGGAAAGTAATGTGTTTGAAGTCCGTCAGCTTTTTAAATCCATACAGCTCTTTTTGGATTTCTTTGGATGTAAGGATGTATGAGAAATTAGGGGTTCCGGAAGTCCCGCGCTCACTGCAGGGAATCTGTTGAACTTCGGCGTTGAAGATGCCTAAACCGATGGTAGGCTTAGGGAATGTGCCATTTCTTAAAGCACCATTGATACTGGTGCCACCAACAAGCAGCACCACATCGCATCGTTCTGCTAGTTTTTGATATCTGTTTTTTGCTTCTTCAACATCTCTGTCAGACGTAACACTATTTGAGTCATCCAGGAGCACGGAAAAAGAGCTCCCCACACTTTTTTGGATCTGTTCAACAAGTTTTTTGCTGAGGGCACTATTTCGTTGGTCTGATTTGTCAAAGTCAGACAACAGGCCAAGGTTGAGGGATTTTTGACCGTACACAAATTGCGCCGATGCAACAGCGAAGACTAGTAGTAAAAGCGTTTTCATTTTTTCAATTTTATGGTGAATCCAAAAAGAAATGGGATTGGATCATGCATAATATTTCACGTAATATAAGAATCCTTTCTTCTTAAGTTCAATTCCCTTTAGACTAAATTAGCTGCATATCAGCTTTTTTTACTGAGGCAACGGTTGGATGACACATGCAATTCGCTTCATCTTAGTTCATTCAATGTCTTCTGTATCCTCCTGCTCTTCCTCCTGCGGGTCGCCGGTTCATTGACGGCGCAGAACGCGGCATGGGTCGAGATCGCATGGATTGATGATAGCTGTTGCCTCTGCTTCGGTTTTGAAACTGCCGATCCAGTGATGGGTTGGGCCGTGGTTTTGAAACGTTGGATCGTGAGGAACTGAATTGACTTCTTTGCTGATTCCAATTCCCGTTAAGGTCTCTACTGTGCACATTCCCGTTCCGATCGCTGAACATATTGTTGGGTTTTGATGATGGTCGCGAAACGGGTCTAGAAGTGAGTCTTGAAGTGGGTCTTGCAGTGGGTTGAGAAATGGGCTTTGTAGCTGTTGGACGATTTGGTCGTGACCGCGGCATTCCCGCTGTTCTGTTTACGCCGTTGGGTCGATTTCTGTAGATATTGT
>CAJWDP010000015.1 GCA_913030835.1 uncultured Flavobacteriales bacterium
CTAAAGCATCCCTCTGGACTTGATCTCCAGGTATTTGTTAATGACGTCAACGGATAGGTCTTCCGGACGGGAAAGAATGCTTTGAATTCCATATTTACTGAGCTCCCGCACAATCGCCTGTTTCTCCAATGCAAATTTGGCACTGATCGTCTTTTTGTAGATCCCACTCACATTTTCGGGCTCCATTCTGGACTGTTCTTTCAGCTCAGTATTCTCAAAAAAGATAACCACCAGCAAATGCTGACGATTCAACCGCCGAAATATGGAAATGCTTCGTTCCATGGCATACATGCTCTCGAAATTGGTAAATAGCAGTAATAAGCTTCTCCCTTTGATGTAATTCCGAGTGCCGTAATACAATCGCTGAACATTTGGGTCCAGAAACCGAGTTTTCTGCCTGTATAGCACCTCCATAATCCGAGAAAGCTGGCCTGAGTTTCGCTCTGCCACAACACGAGCTCCCAGCTTATCGCTGAAGGTGATCAACCCTGCCTTGTCCCCTTTTCTTAAAATGATATTTGAAATAGAAAGCGTGGCATTGATCGAGTAATCGAGTAGGGTCATTCCTTTAAAAGGAAGCCGCATGGACCTGCTTTTGTCGACCAAACAATACACCTGCTGTGATCGCTCATCCTGGTATTGATTCACCATAACTTCCCCTCGCCTGCTGGTTGCTTTCCAGTTCACCGAACGATAATCGTCACCCTGAACATAATTTTTAATTTGCTCGAATTCGTTGTTGTTGCCCAAGCGCCTGATTTTTTTGATCCCATGAAAAACCGCAGTCTTGGAAAATACCTTCAGCTCCTGTCTTTTCATCTGTTTGATCGACGGGTAGCACCCGGCCTCCACCGAATCCCCCAAGCGATATCTCCTTTCGGCAAAATTCAATACTGTGGATACATACACATTGATTTTTTTCCATTTGTATACTCCTCGTCGAACCGGTTTCACGTCGTACACAATTCGTTCCGTGCTGCCGGGAATGAAATGAATCTGCTCCTCATTGTTACGAACTTGAAACTCATCAGGCAATTCGTCCATGACACGCGTATTCACGGGCATCTTATAGGAGCTCTTAAGGACCAATTCGATCGTGTTATCGTCGCCCAGCGACAGGCGATCGCTCAAGTTTCTGGTTGCTTCAATTTTTCCTTTCGACATGAAAAGCACAACAACATCAAAAACAGTGAGCGCCAGAAACAAGCCGAGCATTCCCTGAGCAATTGGAAATAGCCAAACAAACGAATAGCTCAGTAAAAAGAGCACGATGACAACGAGGAGGCCCATATAAAACCTCCAATTGAAATACAGCTGCTGAACGATTCGAATCATCTATCTGGGAACCTCTATTTTTTGTACGATCTCTTCAATAATGTGCTCCGGAGTCATCCCTTCCATTTCTGCCTCAGGCGTGAGAATAATTCGATGATTCAGCACATGATAGGCAACGTATTGCACATCATCAGGAACCACAAAATCTCTGCCCCTCATAGCCGCCAGAGCCTTAGACGCTTTCATCATGGAAAGAGAAGCTCGTGGAGACGCTCCCAGATATAGCTTGCCGTGAGTTCGGGTTTCATGCGTAATTTCTGCAATGTATTTAAGCAGCTGATCCTCTATTCTTATCTCCTTTAGAATTTCACGAATGGAGCGAATATCATCTGCAGACATAATGGCTTTTACAGAGCCGAGGTCGGGAGATGAGACATTGTTTCTGTATCTGTCCAAAATCTGTTTTTCTTCCTCGAGAGATGGATAGTCCAGATTGATCTTGAACAAGAATCGGTCGAGCTGGGCTTCGGGCAACCGATACGTTCCTTCCTGCTCCACAGGATTCTGAGTGGCAACAACCAAAAACGGAAACTCCATTTCATATCGATTTCCATCGTAGGTGATCTGCTTTTCCTCCATAACCTCGAATAGAGCTGCCTGAGTTTTAGCAGGAGATCGATTGATCTCGTCGATCAATGCAATGTTGGTGAATATCGGTCCCTTTTTAAAGAAAAAATCACTGGTTTTCATGTTGAATACCGATGTGCCAATAATATCTGAGGGCATCAGGTCGGGAGTGAACTGGATCCTTGAAAATTCGGAAGATATGGTCTTTGACAACACCCGAGCGCTCAATGTTTTTGCTACCCCGGGCACTCCTTCCAGCAAAACATGCCCTCCCGTGAATACTCCGATCAACAAAAGGTCGATCATTTCATGCTGTCCGATAATGAAGCGTTCTACCTCACCTCTCACCTCCTCCACCTTTTTTGTTACCGGGGTAAGATCTATGAGGCTCGACATAAAGGTTTCCTCCTTTTTTTCTTGTGGGAGGTCGTTTATCGGAGCTTCTTGTTCCGTTGAATCGTCAGGGGTTCCGTCTGCACCTTGAAGGTCTTTTGGTATGTCCTGGTTTTCATTTTTTTCTTTCTCTTCCATCAATTGCAGTTTTTGTAAAAATCATCTAATTTGTTTTGCAGCGTGATGAGAAACTCGTCATTCAGACTGCTATTCCCTTCCGCATATTCGAATGCTTTGAATATCTGTGCTATTTTTTCGGTAGCAACTCCCGATTTTTTTGATAGCGCCGAAATAAACTGATCGTCCGCTTTCAATGTAGTCATGTAATAGGTACTCCTTATGAAGTCTTTGAACACGATCTCTTGATGCTTTACGATCTTATCGTGTCGCCTCTCCTGATAATAGAGCTGGCTAACGGTGTCGGCAAACTCAACCGAGGAGTTGACCCGTTTCTCGGCTGCCGGGATTATTCTTCTTCTTCTCTTCGATTGGAAAATTATGTAGAACCCTAATCCTAGCAACAATAGGTACAAAGCCCATCGCAATGCAGTAGAATCGAGAATGAACTGAAGCGGGCTTTCCCTTCGTTTTCCATAGGTTTCGCTTCCGCCCCCTTCCCCTTCTGCCGATTCTTCCGAACCTTTTTTCGCCAAATACCTGTGCGAATTGCGGCCGGATAGGTCGTGCCAATAGATATTTCCCCTTGGGATATGGCTCATGATCCGTTCCGCATATTCCAACCCCTGATTGTCGTCCATCAGCGTGCGATTCGTGAACATAGAGGTCTCGCTATGCAGGAACAACATCCCTTCCCCAATCTTAATGCGCACACAAATCGGATTTCGCGTTTTTACCCAATCATCACACAAGATGGCTGCAGACAGAACGGAGTATTCGTCATACTGCAATCCATCAATGTTCCAGAAATTCCAGACATCGGACTTTTTCTCGCCATCATCACCCGTGTAAAACCAGTGATAATCGGGGAGTATTTCAAGAGAATCATGGAGAAAATTCACATCCATGCATTCACCGTATTTTGAGTTCAGCTCTTCCCCCCAGAATAAATTCGAAGCCAAAGAATAGCTCAGCTCATCGGCGCAAACAAATGCAACATTTCCGGCTTTTACGAATTCAATTAGTGCATCGGCATCTTCGTAGTTGAAATACGCTCCATTCCCCATCAGCATGTAAATATTGGGGAATGCATTGGTACTTTTCACTGGAAGATTTTTTGCAATCGGTGATTGCATCGGCTTCATCTTTTTGGTGCGATCATAGCTTTTAAACAGGTGATGTATGAGGTACATCCCTTCAGGGTTGATCGGGATGGGCCTGCGGGTTTGCTCTTCCGCCAATTGGTCTCTTTCGCTTTTGGTATTTTCCGCCTTTACTTGTTCCAAATCCTCAGGCGCTGGCTCCACAGAAGAAAAGTGATACAGCACGTAAATGAAACCCAAAAGGATCGCCCCACTGATGCTGTATTTTACCCACTTGTTCATTCTTTGTACTTTGATATTGAGTCCAATGCCAGCTTCAGTTTCGGCTCAATGGACCGGTAATCGGCTTCGGAAACATTCCGTTTTCCGTACCAAACCACTTCGTAAATGGAAACTACATCCCTGAACTCTTTGTATAACGGCCTGCCTTTCATTTCGCGCAGGTACAGCATATTCGTTTTCTTTTTTTCCCACGAGATCCAACCCTTTTCACTCAGGTCTTTGATCATGAAAATGAAGTAAATCCGAATGGCCTTCCTAAAGTCTTTTGACGCCAATGCGGATTCAAGCATCCGCTCCAGCTCAGACTGTGGTATTTCCGATGGCGCCAGATCGTCTATTCCATCCTTTTCTATTGCCGTATCATCGTCCTTTGACAGAAAAAGAAATACCAAAACAATGACTAGAATGACAATCAACACTAAAATCAGTACGACGCCCCATACCCCACTCATTGGACTATTCAGCTCCGCATTCCGTTGGACCTCTCTTTCTTTCGACCTGCGCAGCTCATATTGGTCCTCTCTTTGCAATTCCTCGTAATTGTCGTAATCACGCTCGTAATATTCCCCCCAGTTTTCAGCGTACTCAGCATCGTCCAGATCATACTCCTTGCTCCAATAATCTGAATTCCCGTCGGGGTTGTTTTCCACATATCGCTCAGGGTTGAAATCCTCATCTATACGATCCATGTCGGCAACTGCAATCCCCTTGGATTTCAGGATCATCAGTTTCCGGATCTTATCGTATTCATCCCGGTCAAATTGGTCTACCTTTATTTCTTCGTTACGATACCTTTCATGCTCAAGGCCAAAGCCTTGAGTTCCATCTTGGCTACGGCCAATATCAGCCAATACCACTACCACTGAAATACACAGTATCTTAATGCTAAAATGTACCTTCATCCGCTTTTTCGTAAACTCTGCTTCCTTCACCAAAGGATTCTAATCTCTCATACAAACCGTGAGCCTCTTCTTTCTCGATCGTTCCGTAATATAAAAACCCAAAAGAGAGTGCAAACAAGGGTAAAATCAAATGTAAAATGACGGTATAATACGAGCCGTCAACTACGTTATAGACCAAATCTGGGCTCGAAGCTCGCGTTTCGATGAACCAACCCAGCACTTCTGTTTTGAATATCTCGACAATCATGGTCGGGCAAAATGCGGATAAAATCGCAGGGATCAAGAACACACAGAACACCCAAACCCCTCTCATCCAACACTTCCCGGCCACCGATAAACCCCTCCGAATTCCGTCGAAATATTTTCGCCCTTCCAATATGCCGGGCAATGCCCAGAAAAAGAACAGGGGGGCAATCAATACACACAATAACAACAGATACCATGGGGCGAATGCAATCAGCAACAATAGCACTGCAGCAACAGGTAATACTCTGCCGATATTTCGAATGAAAAATCGTCCAAATGATGACCAGTACGCAAATTCTTCAGATTCGTGCAGCTCGTTTTTATACACTACCAAAGCATGATATACCGCCAACAAATTACAAGCTAGGAGGAACGTATGCACCAAATAAACGAGAGGATTAAAGTCATCCGAAAAACTGAACGCCACGTTTACTTTTTCCACCCATGAAAGGTTGTACTTCTGGAACTCACTTTGAGCAAAGGAAAGATAGACCGTAGCCACACTAATCAAAAACACAAAAATCAGCACTTTGCCAAATAATGGCATTCCCTTTCGGTAGAAAACAAAAGTATCATTGAATATGTCTGAAATCGAGCGGATCCGGTGCCAAATGATCGTCTTTTTGTGAATGAAAATGGGTTTTTCTTCCAACCGAGGATTGAAATTGCTTTTTCGTGCAACAATAAATGGATACACTACAAAGTAGAACACTATAATGCACGCACAAACACCAATAATCGAAACGTTGGCGTACCATGGCATGTCGGGCCCGTATCGGGAAACGAATGCTTCTATAAACCCTGCCACTATCATAAACGGAGTTAGTCCGATCATGATCTTCATCCCCCTTTTTGCGCCAATTAGCAGAGATTGTGTTCTTGTCATGGAGCCGGGAAATAGTATGGAGTTGCCCAATGTAATTCCTGCTGCTCCGGCAATAATTATAGCTGCGATTTCAAAGGTTCCATGAAGCCAGATGGTAAGCAGACAAACCATTAGATACCCTTTGTATTTGTAAAACGCCAAAAATGATCCAAGCAAAATACCATTGTAAACCATAAAAAATCCCGTTCCCACCGATATCAATATTCCCATAACAAATGCCAAAAAAGAAACGCGTAAATTATTGATGACCAATTGAAAAAACATGGTGGTTTCGTCTTGTGTCTGATACACACTTATTGGTTTGTTTTCCGCTATGCATTCTTCTTCATACATGACCCTGCCCTCCCCGGCAACGATGTCTAAAAAATACGGATCATCGATGGTTGAAGCCCATCCGATCAGGAAGCCCACTGTCATCACAATGAAAGAAGTTAACAAGGCCTTTCTCGATCGATAGAGCTCGAGGGGTAATCCTCGTTTCCAAAACAGGAATACTTTCTTCATCGAATCGCGCTTCTTCCTGTACAATCGGTCATACACCTTTTGAGCCAATCCATTCAGATAAACCCGGACCGACCTTCTTGGGTAATGTGTACGCGCATAACTAAGGTCATCCGTCAGCTCAACAAATAGTTTGCTGAGCTCATCCGGATCCTTCTCGTTTTGCTGGTACATTTGCTCGAACTTGTACCATTTTTGTTTATTTTGTTTTATGAACGAGGTTTCTTTCATTCGAAGCCTTTTCGAAGAGGGCAATTAAAGGTACTATTATATTGAAAAAAAGCCTGCTGAATTGAAAACGATAGATATTGTTACCTCAAATAATGTAACCATTCAATATGAGCTTGCTTCGATCGGAAAAAGATTTGCAGGCTTGCTCCTCGATCTGGTGATCTGGTGGGCCTATTTTCTATTTGCTTCGTACTTGTCCACTATAATTTTTTCAGGAGTAATGAGTATGGCACCAGAAAATGTAACGTGGGACTACTGGGGAAACGCTTCCAACACTTCCTATGGCTTGTATCTTTTTGTAGCTGTTTTGGCACTTGTACTTGTAGCCATCATCTATCTTCCTGTTTTCTTTTATAAATTCTTATCCGAGTATTTCTTTTCGGGGCGTACGGTTGGCAAGATGGCCTCAGGGACGCGGGTTATTAAAGTGAATGGTGAGGTTCCCTCTATAACAGATTACTTCCTTCGATCGTCGTTCATGCTGATCGATTTCTGGGTTTCAATTGGATCATTCGGCTTTTTAACCGCATCCAGCTCTGATCGAAATCAACGAATCGGGGATATGGTGGCCGGCACAGTTATAATACGAATCAAGTCCAGCATCAATTATACGATGAATGATATCTTATCGATAAAAACAGCGGAGAATTATACCCCGGTCTATCCTTCCGTTACCCAGTTCACAGAAGAGGACATGCTGCTTGTAAAAAATGCTCTGGAACGCGTTGCACAATTTCCCAATACGAGGCATAACAATTTGATCATTGAGATCGCAAAAAAATGTCAACAAATATTGCTGATTGAACAGCTTCCTGAAAACAAACATTCTTTTCTGAAGACGTTGCTTCAGGATTACATTGTTTTAACCCGATCGTGATGGCAAAATTATTTTTGGTTCCTACACCCATTGGAAATCTCGGAGACATTACTATTCGAGCAATAGAAACGCTAAAATCTGCACATGTTATTCTGGCGGAAGATACGCGAGTTGCAAAAAAGCTTTTGGATCACTACGAAATCAGTACGCCCGTAAAATCCTATCATCAGCACAACGAGCATAAAATAACAGAGGAAATCGCGATTAGAATTAGCAGCGGAGAAACAACTGCCTTAATTTCTGACGCAGGCACTCCGGGTATATCGGATCCAGGTTTTTTATTGGTACGCAAGTGCATGGAAGAAGGCATACCAGTTGAATGCCTCCCCGGTCCAACGGCACTAATTCCAGCTATAGTTGCCTCAGGAATTCCGTCAGACCGATTTTATTTTGAGGGATTCCTTCCGCACAAAAAAGGAAGAAAATCCAGGCTCACAGCTATATTGGAATTGGATAGAACCGTTGTTTTGTATGAATCTACGCACCGAATCCTAAAGCTGTTAAAAGAAGTTAATGAAATGGCCCCCTTACGGCAAATATCCGTATCTAGAGAGTTGACAAAAAAATTCGAAGAACATGCGCGGGGTACAGCACAGGAACTATTACACCACTTTGAGCAAGGCTCCACTAAAGGGGAATTTGTGGTGGTTATACAAGGGGTCAAGGGTTAAATTGTTGCTGCTTCTACTGGCAGCCTCGCTCATATCCTGCTCTCAAAAAAACACATCAACCGATTTTGAATTCCGGGAAGGGGACATCATTCTTCAATCACTAAACTCGACTCAATGCCAGGCAGTTAGAGAGGCAACAGACAGTTACTACACGCATTGCGGCATTGTATTGAAAGACAATAATGAATTGATTGTTTATGAAGCCATCGGCCCCGTTAAGAAAACCGACCTGAAGGAATTTACCCGATCCGGAATTAACCGTCATTTTGTTGTTCTACGGCACGAATCAGTGGATACATCAGCTATCAATGATATGATCAGGTATTGTCGGAAAGAGCTGGGGAAGCCCTATGACCTATTTTTCAACTGGGACGATTCAGAGATCTATTGTTCTGAATTGGTTTGGAAAGCATACCAAGCCGGAGGAATAAAATTGTGTTCCCTTAGGCCGTTAAAAGATTATGATCTGTCCTCTTCTGCAGTACAATCCATCATGAGGCAACGATACGGTGAAAAAATTCCGAAAGATGAGCCAATGATCGCTCCAAGTGACCTATTTTCATCACCTTTGTTGATCAAGGTGTACGAAAACAAAAAGTAAGTTGATCATGAAAGCAGCTGTTCTAACTGCAAAAGGAGATGCCAGTAAAGCATTCCAGATTAAAGAAGTTCCAAAACCGAGGCCAAAAGACCTTGAAGTCCTGATCGAAGTTGAAGCTTTCGGTTTAAATTTTGCTGATGTAATGGCCAGAAATGGCCTGTATCGGGATGCTCCTCCGATGCCCTCAATTCTAGGATACGATGTTGTTGGAAAAGTAGTTGAGTCTGCAACTGAGCAATACAATCATCTGATCGGAAAGCGAGTAGTCGCCATGACCCGATTTGGAGGATATGCTGAATATGCCGTTACAGATGCGAGGGCCTGTGCTGAAATCCCCGAGTCGATGTCTGCTGGTGTTGCCGCAGCGCTTGCAACTCAATACTGCACGGCCTATCGTGCCGCTTACGAAGCCATTAATCTATTTGATGGAGATCGCATTCTTGTTCATGCTGCAGCGGGAGGAGTGGGAACTGCACTTTGTCAGCTTGCAAAGCTTAAAGGGTGTTTCGTTTACGGAACAGCCAGTAGTGAAAAGAAGTTCGACTACATGCAATCCAATGGGGTTGATTATCCCATCAATTACTCGAAATTCGATTATCGTTCAGTTATTGAACAGCAGGGACATAAGTTACAGGCAGCATTTAATTCCGTGGGAGGATCAACATTCAAAAAGGACTACGGACTACTCGAAAAAGGAGGTACTTCTGTGATTTACGGAGTAGCTGAACGCTCCGGAAAAAGTGGGGGTGGATTTGCAACTTTGCAACTTGCATGGAAATTTGGGATCATGTCTCCGATTCAATTTCTCGTTGGATCAAATGGCGTGATTGGAATAAATATGCTACACATTGCAGATCATCAACCTCTGGTGATAAAACGATGTCTTGAAGCCGTGGTGCAGCTGACATCAACTGAACAACTAAATCCTCATGTGGGCGGAGTTTTCGATATTGGTGAAATCGGAAAGGCCCATGCTTTTTTAGAAAGCAGAACATCCATTGGAAAAATTGTAGTGGAATGGTAACCTAAAAAAGAAAAGGCCCAATAACGGGCCTTTTTCCTCTGTGTAATTCTTTTTCTTATCTCCCTTTTTTGCCGTCTTTCACGTATTTCTCAATTGCCATAGTCATGGAAGGAAATTCAGGCTGTGGCGCTCGCACATCAATTCTTAAGCCTGCTTTTTCTACAGCAGTAGCCGTCGTATTTCCATACACTGCAATCTTGGTTCCGTTTTGCTCAAACTTTGGGAAGTTTTTATACAAAGACTCTATACCCGAAGGGCTAAAGAAAACAAGCATGTCGTATTTCACGTCTTCCAAGTCGGAAAGATCGCTGCACACCGTTTTGTAAAGCGTAGCGTTCGTATAATCTAAGCCTAATTCATCCAATTGTTGAGGGATGATCTTTCTTTGAATATCGGAACAAGGAACAAGAAATTTTTCCGTCTTGTGCTTTTTCAAAATGTCCGTCATATCCTTAATTGTCCGTTTACCATGAAATATTTTTCTTTTTCGGTAAACAACATACTTTTGGAGGTAGTATGCAACCGCTTCTGAAATGCAAAAATACTTCATGCTATCAGGTACAGTGTACCTCATTTCTTCAGCGATTCTAAAGTAGTGATCTACTGCATTTCTACTGGTCAAAATAATCCCTGTGTGATCGGCAAGATTTATTCTTTCTTTTCTGAATTCCTGACCTTCTATTCCCTCGACATGAATAAATGACCTGAAGTCAATTTTAAGTTTGTATTTGTCAGCGAGAGCAAAATAAGGCGACTTTTCGTTTTCTGGTCTTGGTTGAGAAACCAATATAGACTGTACACTCATCTACTATCCTTTTTTAAAAGTGATTCCTTTAATTCTAGTCTAGTTTTCAAATTCTTTCCGCAACTAATTTAACTGCAACAGTTAGCGGTAAAAATTCGAAGGCGCAAAGGTACAAAAATAAATATAAGATTGGAACAGACTCCCTTACAGATATGGCAATTGTCTTAAACAAGCGGAACAGATAAAGCAAAATAATTGCAACAATTGCGGCATTGATTGCCGCTAATTTGTACTCGGATTCGATGTATGTTGCTGTTACAATAAAAGGGAACAAAACGAGACCGAGATTTTGACAAAAAAGAACTACTGTATAAAGATACTCACTGGATCCTTTATCGGCACCAATTAAAAATTGTACCACGCGAATCGCGATCAGTTTTACCACATAACAAGAGGAGACAAAAAGAGACACCTTAAGAAACCCATACTTTCCCAAATCCAAAGCCTCTTCAACACCAAATATCTTAACCGAATAATGGCCAAATATTCCAATCATGATCAAAAAATTGAAAAGCAGCAAAATTGAAGCCGCGCTCATCATGAGGCGCTCATCCTTAAACGGCTGAATGACTCCTTTCCCTTTGTAAAACGAAAGAATAAGAAATTGAAATTTTACATTTTGTCGAATTTTAGCAATGATGATCATTACCAAAGAAGAAATAAGTAAAATAAACAGGACCGTATTTCTTTCCATTGATGATTTAACTCCAACCATTTCCCCGGAAATACCTAGAAGCACGCAATGAAATTCAGACCATAAGGCAGATATTAAATGGATATTTGAACAAGCATCATCGATCATTCGCTAGTCAAGGTCTGAAAGTAAAATTGATCTGCACACATTGAAATACACAAATCAAAAGTAGGAAACAAGGTAGAAAAGACCACGAATGAATTCATACAGTTACAAACACTTACAACTAAACCACTTTTTGGCTACTTTTGCGCTGAAATAAACTAAACCAATGAGTACAGACAGATTCGAAGCTCACGATTATTATCTAATGGATGAGCTCCTAACAGAAGAGCAAAAATTAATACGAGAAGCTGCGAGGGCTTGGGTAAAGAAAGAAGTAAGTCCAATCATAGAAGATTGTTTTGAGACCTGTAAATTTCCTGAGCATTTACTTCCCGGATTAGGGGAGATTGGGGCATTTGGCCCGTACATTCCCGTTGAATATGGTGGTGCGGGATTGGACCAAATTTCCTATGGACTGCTGATGCAAGAGCTTGAAAGATGTGATTCAGGTCTGCGTTCTACAGCATCCGTTCAGAGCTCATTGGTTATGTACCCCATATGGAAATACGGTAACGAAGAGCAAAAAAATAAATACCTGCCCAAGCTGGCTACGGGAGAGTGGCTGGGCTGCTTCGGACTGACAGAGCCGGATTACGGGTCTAACCCGGGAGGTATGATCACCAACTTTAAAGACATGGGAGATCACTATCTTTTGAATGGATCAAAAATGTGGATCTCAAACTCACCGATATCACAAGTAGCGGTGGTTTGGGCAAAAGATGAAGCAGGGCGAATTCATGGTTTGATCGTAGAAAAAGGAATGGAAGGCTTTACTGCTCCTGAAATGCACGGCAAACACTCTCTAAGGGCATCCATCACGGGAGAATTGATTTTCGATAATGTAAAAGTTCCAAAAGAAAATCTTTTGCCTGGTCGAAATGGACTGGGAGCTCCTTTATCTTGCCTGGACAGCGCTCGATATGGGATTGCCTGGGGCGCAATCGGGGCCGCTATGGATTGCTACGATTCTGCTTTGCGTTATTCGAAAGAAAGAATCCAATTCAGCAAACCCATTGGTAGCTTCCAGCTGATTCAGAAAAAATTAGCAGAAATGATCACTGAAATTACAAAAGCACAGTTGCTAACTCATCGACTTGGAACGTTGCGCGATGAGGGTCGTGCAACCACAGCTCAAATTTCAATGGCCAAAAGAAACAACGTTGAAATGGCGTTGAATATCGCAAGAGAGGCAAGGCAAGTGCATGGAGCAATGGGAATTACCAATGAATACAGTATCATGCGACATATGGCGAACCTGGAGTCGGTAATTACTTATGAGGGGACACATGATATCCACTTATTGATTACCGGGATGGACGTCACAGGAATCAGCGCATTTGCCTAAAGCAAATCGAATTACGTTTCAGAAGGGTCGTTAAACGTTTCTTCAACCATCGCTAACAAAGAGGGCCTTTTCGCCTGGATTGGGTTGAATCCCAACTCCTCTAATCGGCTCCGTGTTGAGGGACCAATAGCGACTACTTTTGATCGATCCGGAATCTCATTTGCATTCAAGAATGCATCAACATTGGACGGACTTGTAAACAAGTAATAATCCGATTCCGGAATGGGTTTGCCTGCTGCTTTTGTTCGATAGGCAATGACATCAATTACTTGGTCCTGACGTAAATAGCTTTGAACCGTCTTTTTGCTCGAAGAGCTTACGGGAAAGCACACCTTTGCGCTGCCTATTTGTTTACTAAAACTCTTTCCAACTTCATTTGGGAAACCGGATCCAACAAAATCACAATTCCTGTATTTATTTACAATTTCAGCAGTAGCCTCACCAATTGCAGCATATTTACGATTTCCTGACGCATCAGCCTGCTCAAAATAGCTTATCGCACTATTGGCTGAGGAAAAAAATACCCAATCCGCTTGAGGAAAGCTTGATTTTATGTATTCAACTTCTATTTGTGCAACGGCGGTCAGAGTGCAGCCTTGATGACTACATAACCTTTGGATAAAATGGTCTTTGTGTAAATCACGACTTATAAAGATACGCTTAGGGCTGGACTTTTTTTTTAGAAGGTCCACCGCCTGTTGTGCTAGTGTTTCCTTCGTGCCGGAGATGCAAATTCTTTTGGGCATTTCCTCCCAGCTATTTGCATGTGACGCCCAAAGTCTGAATTGGTCGCCTTCCTTTTCGGCATAAACGCCAAGAGGAAGTTGACATCCGCCCTCGAATAGATTCAGCACCTTTCTCTCAATCTGAGTTGTTTCCAAAGATAAAACGTCCGATAATTGTTTCAGAAGATCTGCAAGAAGGTTGTCCCCTTCTCTGATCTGTAAAGCCAAAGCCCCTTGAGCAGGAGCAGGAATAAATTCGGCTGGATTTAGCTCAACAACATGCAGATCATCCAGGTCTAAATTCAAGCGAGTTACACCCGCTTTTGCCAGCATAATTGCATCGTAATTACCCTGTCTTAATTTGGCAATTCTCGTTGGAACATTCCCGCGCAGATCTTTGAGTTTAATGTCGGGACGAAAAGCAAGCAGCTGGTTCTTCCTGCGAGCGGAGGAAGTGCCAACCGTTGCATTTTTCAGAATTCCAAATTTCTGACTTTGATCCACACTGGTTCTCCTCAAGATAAGCAGCTCGGATGGTGATTCTCTTTCGGGAACCGCAGCCACCATAAGACCTTTCGGCGATGCCGTTTCTAGGTCTTTATGGGAATGAACGGCAAGATCGATCTCCTTTGATAGTAATTGCTGCTCTATTTCTTTGGTGAAAAATCCTTTGCCTTCCAGTTTGTCAAAGCTGAGGTCCTGAATTCTATCGCCCTGAGTCTTAATAATTTTAATCTGCGCTTCAAACCCGAGTGTTTTCAGCTTGTTCTTTACGTGATTGGCTTGCCAAAGGGCAAGGTCACTACCTCTTGAACCAATAATAATGGGAGTATTCATTTACTCTTTGGTAAGTTGATCTTGCAGGAGAATGTCCTTTGCCAATTTCATGGGGCCAGCGATATACTTTTTTTCCATGTATTCTACCACTTTATCCAGGACTTTTTTGGAATCTTTATCTAGACCATCTAGTTCTTTAACGAATACTGTGTCGTATGCTCTTTCTCTTATATCCTTCACCAATTGAGGAACTTGGCTCATTGCCTTTTCAACCTGCCTTTCGCGAAATGTGTTACGAAAATCTTCAAGGTTGTTTTGGATGATCTTATCGCACACCACCAGTTCCTTCTCTCTTTCTTTCAGGTTGTTTTCGGCAATAGCTCTTAAGCCTTCTATTCCGATCATTGTCACCTTATGGTCATCGGCTATTCTACGATCAAAATCATTGGGAATTGCCAGATCAATAACCACTTTTCTTTCTTTGTCATCCCTGAGTAACTTGCTGTAAAGTTCAGGAGTGATGATGTAATGTGAAGACCCTGTGCAAGATACGATGATGTCAAATCCAGTGTCGTGCTGTTCCAAATCTGCCAACGACCTGTTTTCACAAGCCAGAGTTTGAGCCAGACCATCTGCATTTTTCATGGTTCTGTTGTACACAGTAAAATTAGTAAACCCATGCTTTTGCAAAAACTTACACATGTTCGTGCTCGTTTTACCGGCACCGATTACCAACACTTTAGCATCCAGCGGTATGTTCAAGTCCTTGATCTTTCTGTAAGCAAGGGAAACGACACTCACCGGCTTGGTTGCAACATTCGTTTCTGTGTACACCTGCTTTGCCGCTTCAATTGACTTTTCCACCAACAATCGGAGCGAATCACCTGTTAATCCAAATTTCTTCGAGTCTTCAAACGACTTTCGAACTTGCGTGATGATCTCCCTTTCTCCTAAGACCAATGAGTCAATGCTTGACGCAACTCTGAACAAATGGCTAACCGCGTCCATGCCTTCATGGTACTGTGCGTTTTGACAAACAAATTGCAGCTGAGTTTCATCCATGTTCGGATTGAACGCGTGAAAGAAATTAAGGAGGCAATCATCATCGACCTCAGAAGGCGAAGTGAAAATAAACTCTACTCTGTTGCATGTAGAAAGGTACATCAGCTCCTCAATGTCTGTTCTAGCCATGAGTGACTTCAGTCGTTTTTCTACCTCACTATCCTCAAGGTGAAACTCACCAATCTTTTCTAAATCAACCGATTTATGCGTTAGCCCTATTATTTTGATTTCCTTCAAGTCCTGCTATGAATTAGCTTGAGCAAATTTAAATACCACACCAAACAGTATGTCACACAATTGTCATACTTAGTTCTGAAACGTATACCAAGTCAATTTAGATTAATGGGCCAATTAAATTGTTATATTGGAGTTCAAATTAACTAGTTTACAAATCGAAAATTTAAAAGAATGAAAAAGATTTTAATGCTGTTGACAATTTGCGGGGCTATATCATTTACCATGGCTGCATGCGGTGGTGGAGAAAGCGCTGATGCGTCGGATGCAACTGAAGAAAGTGGAGAACACTCACATGACCACGAAGGGCATGAAGAAGGAGATGGGCATAGCCACTAATTGAAATTAAATTCAAAGGAAAGGACCTTCAATAGGTCCTTTTTTTATTCTTTGTGAATTTTTGCCTTCAAAAATTCTCGGTTCATCCGAGCTATATT
Organism: uncultured Flavobacteriales bacterium; assembly: GCA_913030835.1. Lineage (GTDB taxonomy): Bacteria > Bacteroidota > Bacteroidia > Flavobacteriales_D > Parvicellaceae > UBA10066. The sequence goes on from CAJWDP010000015.1 coordinate 15,921, forward strand.
TTCAAGGGAAATTCCTTTAGGGCATTCGACCTCACATGCCCCTGTATTCGTGCAATTTCCAAACCCTTCATCGTCCATCTGTTGTACCATATTTAGCACTCTTTCTTTTCCCTCTACCTGCCCCTGTGGCAATAAGGCAAACTGCGATACTTTTGCTGACACAAATAGCATAGCAGAAGCGTTCTTGCAGCTGGCAACACAGGCTCCACAACCAATACAAGTCGCTGCATCAAAAGCTTTATCAGCTTCTGCTTTTGGAATTGGAATTGCATTTGCATCCTGAGAATTTCCGGACGTGTTCACCGAGACAAACCCACCTGCCTGAATAATTCTGTCAAACGCACTTCGGTCGACAACTAAATCTTTAATCACCGGAAACGCTTTGGCCCGGAAAGGTTCCACGTAAATGGTGTCGCCATCTTTGAACTTTCGCATGTGCAGCTGACATGTTGTAACACCACGATCCGGTCCATGCGGCTCGCCGTTGATGTGCATCGAACAGCTTCCACAAATCCCTTCGCGGCAATCATGATCAAAAGCAACAGGTTCTTTTCCTTCTGAAATAAGTTGCTCGTTCAATACATCTAACATCTCCAGAAAAGACATATGCTCAGAAATGTCAGCTAACTTATATGTCTCTATCTTGCCTTTGGAATTGCCGTCCTTTTGACGCCATACCTTTAGTGTTAGATTCATGCCTGCCTGGTTTGACATAGTTTTTGTTTTTAAATTTTTGCTCTTAACTGCACCACTATTTGTAGCTGCGTTGTTTCAATTCAATGTTCTCAAAAGTTAGCTCTTCCTTGTGAAGGATCGGATCCGAAGGAGATACTCCGTGTTCCCACGCCGCTACATACGTATAGTTGTCATCATCTCTTTTTGCTTCTCCTTCTTCTGTTTGTGATTCATCCCTGAAATGCCCCCCACAAGATTCTTCTCTATGCAATGCATCGTGAGCAAACAGCTCCCCCAATTCTAAGAAATCTTCAACTCTTGCTGCTTTTTCCAGTTCAGGATTGAACTCCGACGTGCTTCCCGGCACAAATATGTTTTTATAAAAGTCTTGGCGAATTTCCTTGATCTCAGCTATTGCCTCATTTAATTCCTTTTCATTTCGCGCCATACCGCACTTATCCCACATGATCTTACCCAGCTTTCTGTGGTAATAATCAGCAGATTTGGTTCCTTTGTTGCTAATCAACATTTCCAACCTCGTCTTCACCGCTTTTTCAGCCTCATCAAACTCTTTCGAGTCGGTAGGTATTGGCCCCGTTCGAATATCATCAGCCAAATAGTCTCCTATTGTGTATGGCAGAACGAAATACCCATCGGCCAAACCTTGCATCAAAGCGGAGGCGCCCAATCTGTTTGCACCGTGATCCGAGAAATTTGCTTCTCCTGCGGCATAGCAACCCTTTACCGTAGTCATCAGGTTGTAATCCACCCATAGTCCACCCATGGTATAATGAACAGCCGGATAAATTTTCATTGGAGTCTTGTATGGGTTGTCATCGGTTATTTTTTCATACATCTGAAATAAATTCCCGTATTTGTTTTCAATAACCTGTTCGCCCAACCTAATAATTTCCTCTTTGGAAGAATTTTCATTTCCTTCAATCGTAGCCTGTTCCTTTCCGTATCTCTCAATTGCTGAAGCAAAATCCAGGTAAACTGCCTCGCCTGTTTCGTTCACTCCATATCCCGCATCACACCTCTCCTTCGCCGCTCTGGAAGCAACATCTCTAGGTACCAAATTACCAAATGAAGGGTATCTTCTTTCCAAATAATAATCCCGCTCTTCCTCACTTAATTCTGTAGGCTTTTTCTTCCCTTTTCGGATTGCCTCCACATCTTCAATGTTCTTTGGGACCCAAATTCGCCCATCATTCCGCAGCGACTCGGACATCAAGGTAAGCTTAGACTGATAATCACCGGATCTCGGTATACAGGTGGGATGAATTTGGGTATAGCATGGGTTTGCAAAAAATGCTCCCTTTTTATGTGCTCTCCAAGAAGCTGTTACATTCGACCCCATCGCGTTTGTCGAGAGAAAAAACACATTCCCGTAACCTCCTGTTGCAAGGACCACTGCATGTGCAGAGTGCCTTTGAAGCTCTCCAGTGACCAGATTTCTTGCTATAATACCACGGGCTTTACCATCCACCACGACCAATTCCAACATTTCATGCCGATTGAACATTTTAATTTTGCCCTTACCGATCTGTCGGCTCATGGCAGAATAGGCTCCTAATAAAAGCTGCTGTCCCGTTTGTCCTTTTGCATAAAATGTTCTTGAAACAAGCACGCCTCCGAACGATCTATTGTCTAATAGACCCCCATATTCCCTTGCAAAAGGTACGCCCTGCGCAACACACTGGTCGATTATATTCGTCGAGACTTCGGCTAGTCTATACACATTTGATTCGCGAGCGCGGTAATCTCCTCCTTTTACCGTATCGTAAAAAAGTCGATAAACAGAATCTCCATCATTCTGGTAATTTTTTGCTGCATTAATACCACCTTGAGCCGCAATCGAATGGGCTCTTCTAGGTGAATCCTGAAAACAAAATGACTTTACATTGTAACCCATTTCTGCCAAAGAAGCTGCTGCTGATCCCCCGGCTAAACCTGTTCCAACAACTATTACGTCAATCAACCGCTTGTTCGCAGGATTAACTACATTGATTTTGTTTTTATGATCAGTCCATTGATCTTTAATTGGACCTGTGGGACATTTTGAATCTAACTGCATACTTCTTGGTTAAACTTGGGTTAGGTACAAATAGATCGGAATTGCTGCAAATGCAACCGGAACGATCAATGCGAATAACTTACCGGTTAACTTGATAATTCCATTGTATTTCTTGTGATTGATACCAAGCGACTGAAATGCACTTGAAAAACCGTGTGCCAGATGGAAGGCAACTGCCAACATCGAAATAACGTACAATATTGTCATTGCTAAAGCCATAGTCCCATTCTCTTTTGGACTGAAGAAGTCTCTAGTCACCTGAGCTAAATCCCTTAATGCCCTTCCGGAATCAACACCTCCACTAAACACATGCATTTTGCCGTTAACCATTTGAAGGCTCGACCCGGCATGTGCAATACCATCTGCTGTGTAATAGCCCTCATCGCTCATCTGAATCGGAAAATTACCATCGTAATGCATGGGCGCCCAAAAATTAATTAGATGGACAACAATAAAAACCAGCAACAATGTTCCCATCCAACCCATCGTTCTTGAAGAAAAGCTAGCATTTTTATCCGGACGATTGTATGTATATTTCGTTCCACGAGCTCTACGATTTTTTACCACCAAAACCAAAGCAAGAATCGCATGGACAGCGATCAAAACCTTTGTTATCCAGGCTATTGTTTGTATCGCCGGATTGGATGACATGAACTCTGCATAGTTGTTGAACATAACCGTCCCTTCCCAACCGTCGATAAAGAGCTGAAGATTTCCCGCCAGGTGGCCGACTAGAAACAGGCAAAGGAACAGTCCGGTTAAAGCCATCAACCACTTTTTGGCAATTGAAGAGGATAAGATCGCCGATTTACTCATACTTATTCTTGATTAATACACCTGCAAAAGTAACTGTCAAAGCGTCTAATATCAAGTAGATGCCCCACATTGACCCTATTTAGAACCATTCTATATAATAGTGGGGTATTCGCACCAATTATTCCTGTAATTCATTATTCAAAGTGATTTGTACCTTAGCGGAAATTCAGGAATAGAGATCATGAAATACGAAAAAATTGACAAGTCCTTGTTCGAGGACAACCGGAGACGCTTTAAAGAACAATTGATACCGGGATCATTGGCCATCTTCAATTCAAATGACATCATAACCACCAGTGCTGACAGTACTATGCCGTTTGTGCAACATCGTGATATTTTCCATTTGTCGGGAGTCGATCAGGAAGAGAGTATTCTCGTCATTTTTCCAGATTGCTCAACTGAAAAAAATCGGGAGATTCTATTTCTGAAAGAAACCAATGAACACATTGCTGTATGGGAGGGCGAAAAATTAACGAAAGCCGCTGCCTATGAAACAAGTAAGATAAAAACGGTTTACTGGTTGAATGAATTCGAAACTGTGTTCAATACGCTCATGGCAGAGGCAAACAACATATACTTGAACAACAATGAGCATACACGCGCAAATACCGAAGCCGAAACGCGTGAAGACCGATTCATTTCATGGTGCAAGAAAAAATACCCCAATCATACGTATCATCGTAGCGCTCCGATTATGCATAAAATACGATCCGTAAAGCATCGATTGGAGTTGGATTTAATGCAAAGAGCTTGCGACATCACAGAGCAGGCATTTCGGCGAGTGCTCCGCTTTTTAAAACCTGGAGTATGGGAATATGAAATAGAGGCTGAAATCATGCATGAGTTTCTGATGTCCAGATCTAAAGGATTTGCCTACACGCCGATAATTGCTTCAGGCCCGAATGCCTGCGTATTGCACTACATTGAAAACAACAAGCAATGCAATGATGGTGATGTAATTCTTTTCGATTGGGCTGCAGAGTATGCAAATTATGCTTCTGACATGTCCCGATGCCTTCCGGTAAACGGGCGTTTCACAGAAAGGCAAAAGAAGGTATACGAGGCTGTGCTGCGAGTTAAAAATGAGGCAACAAAACTACTCACCCCAGGAACAATGTTGGCGGAGTATCACAAAGAAGTTGGCAAGCTGATGGAATCTGAACTCCTCGGATTAAACCTAATCACTTCAACGGATATCGAGAATCAAAACCCGGACTGGCCGGCATACAAAAAATATTTTATGCATGGTACGTCGCACTTCATCGGGTTGGATACACATGATGTTGGTCTTTGGACCGAGCCGATTCAGGAGAACAATGTATTTACAGTTGAACCCGGAATATACATCCCCGAAGAAAACCTCGGTATTCGGTTAGAGGATGATGTAGTTGTTCAGAGCTCCGGTGATCCTTTCAACCTAATGCGCAACATCCCAATAGAAATTGAAGAGATCGAAGAATTGATGAATGCCGTTCATTAAGTATCAAAACAAAAAAGTACACTTCCGATTGGACGGATCGGGGTCTAAAAACATCATTTTCTTGCATGGGTTTTTGGGCGACCTAAGTATCTGGGATCGATATATTTCTGATCTGCAAGATGACTTCAAGATTCTGCGCATTGATCTTGCAGGGCACGGCCTATCTGACAATCTAGGAGAAACTCATACCATGGAACTATTGTCCAAACCGGTGACACAAGTCATGTCACATGTCGGCATGTCTTCAGCCCATTTTGTTGGTCATTCAATGGGGGGATATGTCGCGATGAGCATTGCAGAGAATAACAATGACCTAATGGAGTCTTTGTGCTTGTTCAACTCAACGGCAGCGGAAGACTCAGAGCAAAAGAAAAAGGACCGAATCCGAACAATCCGACTCATCAATCTAAGCCCTGAACTTTTCGTTCAGGAGGCAATAAACAACTTGTTTACAAAAGCAAATTTGAAGAAATATCCCTCTGAAGTCAAAGTGCTTCAAGAGAAAGGATTAAAAATGGCTTTGATTGGAGCAGCTCCAGCGTTGAGAGGCATGGCAGAGCGAAAAACCATGGTCTCCCTACTTCAAAAGAGTAATTTTCCGGTTCTATTCCTTTCCGGGAGACACGACAATATAATACCGATAGAATCGATAATTGAGCAGGTTTCGGAAACTCGTTCTTCCCTGACAATTTTAGAAGAAACCAATCACATGGGTTTTATTGAAGAGTATGAGTATACCTTGGAGCAGTTACAAAGGTTTTGGAAGAAAAAGCCTATTTAACTGAAGCTTTAAAGTACTGAAATTTGCCGTACTTCTCTGCCCCGGTTTCAAAGTCACCTTTGTAATACGGACCGTGAACTCCAGCAATGCGCTTAACCGTTACCCTATCAAACGCAATGCCCTTTGCCTCCAATGCTTGTTTGACAGCCATCTCTCCATCTTCAAGTCGATTTTTCGCCAACGTAATATTCCGTGTATACGTCTTGGTGGGAACCGAAGACGCACAACCCTCCAATGTTAACGTTAATTTACCCGTTTGCTCAAAAATTGAAACGGCCTTGTTTATAAAGTCTGAGAATGCTTTTTCATCCAGCGCAACACCCCGCTTGTTATACCCGTAGAATTTCTGGTATGCTCCAGGCTCCACTTTTACAACTTCAAGCTCTCTACACTTGATTCCTTGGTCGTATTCCTTTACTACATTGTTCTCCCCATCGATCAATAGAATTTTTGCTTTTCCGCACAACGCAGGATCATGTAATTTTAAACGAAAACTAGGATCGTCTGTTGGTGTAATCGCCTCAAATCTAAATTCTCCGGATGGATTGGTAACCTCTTGATACACTATCTCCTTATTTGGATTCAGCACTTCAACATCAGCACCTCCATATATTTCATCGTTAACCAACAGCTGGTAGGTCCACTCATTCGTATCTGCTGCGCTAACAATTTCAATCCCTTCACAATCAGCTTCGATTTCCTGTAGCTCCAGTTTAATGTCGGATCTCGTGATCAATCTTCCGATCTCGTGGTACTCTTCATCGGTAGCAACATCTACGTTCTCATCCGCAATTAGGCCTTTGTACTCATATTCTATATTGTATTTTCCCGGATTAAGAATGATCAGGAATCTACCGGATGTTTTATTTGCCTTATATTCTCCGATTATGTCATCTGTTTCTCTATCATAGACAGTAATTAACACGTCTGTAACAACAGCGCCTGTCATATCCTTTATACAACCTTTGTACACGACAAGAGCTTTTCTTTGTTCGTCCAGCATCTCAATCATGTAAATATCTTGTTCCCCTTCGCCATCCTTACGATATGATGAGAAGTAGGCCCTTGTACCATCCGAAGAAGGAATAAAAAAGACATCCTCTCCAACCGTGTTTATGGGATAGCCGAGGTTTCTGGGCTCGGACCAAGAACCATCTTCAGCCATTTCTGAAGTAAACACATCAAATCCACCCATTGAGTTGTGTCCTTTCGAGGAAAAGTAAATTGTTTTTCCATCCGGATGCAGGTATGGACCTTCTTCGTCGTATGGCGTGTTAATTGTTCTGCCAATATTTTGCGCATCTGCCCAGTTTCCATTCGGAAGTTTTTTCATCAAATAAATGTCGCGCCCCCCAACTCCACCAGGTCGGTCGGAAACAAATACAATTGTTTTTCCATCTGCACTCAAACCGGCATGTGAATCCCAATACTCCGAATTAATTGCAGCATCCAATGGTTGCGGTTCGCTCCAAACATCCCCATCTAGTTTTGATTCATAAATGGTCCCGCCACCAACATCATCAAATTTGTACAACATCATGTATTCCCCATTAGGCGAAACATAAATGCACGCTTCGTGTCCATCGAGATTTAATTCTTCAATCGGTTCAGGATCACTCCATCCATCGGCATTTCTTGATGAGAAATAAACGTCTTCCCGATATTTGCCATCGTCATCCGTTGTTTCTCCCCCTATACTGCCCTTACGTCGTGAAGTAAAAAACAATAGGCTTTCGTCGGCAGTAATCAGTGGTCTGTATTCAGGGTATTCCGTATTTAGATTTTCTCCCAAACTAATGAGGTTTGCATGCACCGGGTTCTCGTACATCTGTTTTGCATTTCTGCTCAGCCGAATATCTCTATTGACCGCCTCCAAGGCCTCTGTATTTCCTTCGTGCAGAACCTCCTTGTATTCGGTATACTTCTCAATCGCCTTATCGAATTCATAATTCGCATGATACGCCTCTCCAAGATACCAAACCGACTCAACTGGAGCCTTCTTCTCCTTATGGTTGTTTACCTTGTAATAGGCCGTCAAATGGTCCTGGCATTCCAAATAATATTTTATTGCTTTGGTTTTATCATGCTCAGATTGCAAATAACAGTAGCCTATTATTGATTTTACGTTTGCGTTCCCAGGGTAATTTTCATCTATTTCCAGAAAAGCAATAAGGGCCTTGTCGTATTCTTCATTTTCCAGATGGGCATATGCACCGTAGAAATCTGATTTATAATCTTGGGCATACATCCCAAAATTGAAGAGGAAAAGAAATGCAATTAGGGTCGGCTTTAACAATGGTCTCAAAACAAAATTGTATTAAAAACTAAATTACGATAGAAGCAAAATAATGCTCGAAGATATTTCATTTATTGCAAATGAACCAATTAATGATTCCATGGGAAATCAAATTAGGTATAAAAAACGTTTTTTGAGTGGTCTAGAGGGTTTGATTTTGAATGATTTTTGGTGGTCGTTTCAACAACAATGCCAACAAATAGCCGCAACGGATAAAGAAAAGGCTCCAAATGGAGCCTTATTCTGAAGAAATTGTGCTTTTTGAAAGCACTAGAGCATGGAAAAATCTTTTAAATTATTTTTCGTCTTATTTCTACTACCAAGAAACGACGAATATGTCTAGAGTTGCCATTGTTTACTTATTGTGTTAATTATGACCTCAAACTAATTCATTGAATTGGATCTGGCAAGCCCCATTGTAGTTGGGGAAAGTGATAGTGGGCGAATGGCACTTTATTTAGATTTAACGGCAAAGTAATTTTTCTTACCTTGTTTGAAAGATGTTAATCAGAACTTTGATCGTAGACGATGAGGTATTGGCGAGGGAAAATCTGAAAATTCTTCTCTCCCAATATTGTGATGGTGTTCAAGTTGTAGGCGAGGCTCATTCGGTGCATTCAGCCATAGAGGAAATAGACAAAACGAACCCCGACCTTGTGTTTCTTGATATACGGATGCCTTCGGGACTAGAAGGGTTTGAGCTATTGGATCAAATCGAAGAAAAAAAATTTTTGGTCGTTTTTGTAACTGCCTTTAAAGATTATGCCATCAGAGCACTCAATGCCAGTGCAATCCACTACATACTTAAGCCAATTGACATCGAAGATCTGCAAAATGCAGTAAAAAAAGTGGCCGAGTATCTAGAAATGCAAAAGAGCATGCCCATTTCATCATTCGACTACAACGCTCTTTTGACCAATTTGACCCATTCATTGAGCCTAAAGCGAGCGGAACGAATAGCAATACATCATAGCAAGGGCATAAAATTGGTTGATACATTGGATATTCTTAGACTAGAAGCCAATGGCAACTGTACTCATTTGTACTTCGACGACAGCTCATCGTATCTAGATACGCGTACGCTCAAAGTATACGAAGAGATGCTTCCGCCTTGCTTTATGCGAACACACAAATCACATATTGTAAACATGAATAAAGTTATTGAGTATGTGCATTCAGATGGTCACAGGGCAATATTAAAAGGCAATAGCACAGTGCCAATCAGTCGGGGAAGGCTATCAGAATTCCTAACATTTTTAAAAAAATTGTAGCTGAATCAACCCAACACACCTTACAATCATTCAACACTACACTTGAATCAATCGGGGCAACTTTAAGAAAAAAGAATTCGTTTATTCAAAAAGACAAAGTGCAAACCCACAACCCCAGACTTATGAAAAATACGGCCCTAATAGTTGATGACGAATTCAACTGCAGAAACAACCTAGAATTGCTTATTAATGATTTTTGCTCCGATTTAAATATAATTGGGCAGGCATCATCAGCAGATGAAGCAAGAGCCTTAATTGATTCTCATCAACCGGATATTGTATTCTTGGATATTGCTATGCCCGGCGAAGACGGATTTTCACTATTACGTTCCCTTCCCGATCGCAATTTTGTTGTGATCTTCACAACGGCACATAATGATTACGCATTAAAGGCATTCAAAGAAAACGCTGTTGATTATTTGGAAAAGCCGATTAACATTGATGAATTGGTCAATTCTGTGGAAAAAGCGAAAAAGCTTATTAGCTCGAAATTGGTAAAAAACGACTCTCTGGACGAGATGATTCAACAAGTAATCGATCGAAATAACTCAGCAAAGATCAGCATCCCTACACGAGACGGATACGTTATTGTCGATGAAGAAGAAATTGTTCATTTGGAAGCGAGCGACAATTACACCATGATTTTCCTGACATCCGGCAGAAAACACTTGAGCAGTAAAAACATAAAAGTGTATGAAGAAAACTTAGATCAATTTCGATTCTTCAGGACCCATAAGTCGCACATAATTAACGTAAAAGATCATCTTAGAGAATTTTCACGTTCGAACGGAAATGTGGCTCTGCTTACAGATGGGAAGTCTGTTCCTATTTCCCGAAGAAAAATGTCTGACTTTATTGGGCGAATCAATACATTCTGATGCTTCGATCTATAGTCGGAATTATTTCTTGCTTGACTACTATAATGTCGATTTCTCAGCAGTATAGTTTCATACAATATTCCAGGCCTGAAGGTCTTCCTCAAACTCAAATAAGTTCGATCGTTCAGGATTCCAAGGGCTACCTATGGATTGGGACGGTGGGCGGATTAAGTCGATTCAACGGAATTGAATTTTCAAATTCTTCCAAATCTGAAGGACTCCTGGACAATCAAGTAAACTGCCTATTTGTTGATAGTGCTAACAACGTATGGGTTGGAAACAACGGGGGAATTTCCCTAGTAAACCAAAATAAAATTTCCGGATACCCATTTAAAAAAGAGCTGGATAAAGTTAGCATACGCTGCCTTCACGGTCATGGAGAAAAATTGTATATGGGGTCTAGATCAGATGGCTTATTCTACTGTTCTCAAAGAGGTATTCAAGACACGATTCATGATGTGTTCCGTTTGGGGGATCCGAGTATGAAAATAAGGGCATTTGTCCAATATGGTTCTGATCTTTTAATCGGTTCTGACCACGGTCTAAAAAAATTGCAAGGGGACTCGTTGGTGTCGGTTGCAAAAGAGTTCGACAAACTAAATGTCAGTGGGTTAGCTTGCCAAAATGGTCATTTGTGGGTTAGCACTCTGCAAAATGGTGTTTTTCATCATTTCGATGGAAAAACAACTACGTACAATCAAGGGAATGGAGGAATCAGAACTAATCGAACAAGGAGTATAATCATTGATGAAAATGGGGAGCCGTGGGTTGGCACAAGAACGGGATTAGAGCATCTTCAAGGAAACAGATTTATCTCATTCACTTCGAAAAACGGACTGATTAACGACAATATAAAAGTAGTTTTTGAAGATATGGAGGGGAACGTTTGGATTGGGTCCGATGGTGCTGGTGTATTCAAATTTTCGGGCTACCGTTTCATCGGGCTTACTGAAAAAGACGGTATGACCAATGACCTGGTTATGTCTTTTACCGAAGACAGTTCGGGGTTATGGATTGCTACTTACGGTGGAGGCATATCCTATTTTACGGATGGGCAGTTTATTAATTACAGCGAGAAGGAAATGCTGTCAAATCCTTTGATTTGGTGCAGTGCTACAGACAATGAGAATAGAGTCTGGTTCGGAACGTCCAGTGGTATTACCATCAAAGACAAAACCGGTGTGCATCCATTCCACATAGACGAAACAATTGATCATGTTAGGGTTACTAGTCTCAAGACCCATCAGGGCAAGATGTTTATCGGACATCGAAATGGGCTCTCGGTTTATTCCGGTGATTCTATTGTTCATCTTGACGTTGGCTTTAAGCGCGTGCGAGCCCTGCAATCAACAAAAGATGGTATTTTGTTAGTCGGTTCATCCAATGGAATCTATAAATTCCATCAAGATGTTTTTACAAGGGTCTCTGTAAAAAATGATGAAGAGCTCTATCCTGCTTATTCTATTGCAGCGATGGACTCAAACAGGTTTTGGATAGGAAATCCCAACGGTCTATTCATGGTCACCAATGATACTGCAACAAAGATCAAACTTGGTCCAGCTTCGGGCCACAATTTCATCAATTTCTTGCTATTAGAAAATAAGGATGTCCTATGGGCGGGGACCAACCATGGACTTTATGAAATAAACGTTTCTTCATTAAACAAGAATGGTGGGCTTGTAGCTAGGAATTACACCCCAAGCGATGGAACAAGGAGCTATGAAACCAACTTAAATGCCGCTTATAAAAGTTCCGCTGGAACAATTTGGTTCGGCACAATAAATGGTGCTTTGATGTTTGCCGGAGAAAGATTTGACAGAGATCACCAACCCGAAGTTCCTGTACTCAACATATCTGAAATTCAGTTATCACTTGATAAAACAAATTGGGATAAGTTCTGCCGAGGTTATTTGAAAGGCACAAACCTTCCGATGAATTTAAGCCTTCCTTTTCAGAAGAATCATTTGACCTTTCACTTTATTGGAATATCTCATAGCTTTCCAAAGCAGGTAAAATATCAAACAATGCTTAACGGATTTGATGAGGATTGGAACCCGGTCTCTCAGACAAGATTCATTACCTATTCGAACTTACAATCGGGAGAATACACGTTTAGGGTGCGGGCGTCAATTGATGAAAAATCTTGGACGAAAGAACAGACATTTTCATTTGTAATCAAACCTCCTTTTTGGAAAACGATTTGGTTCATTTCTCTTGTTTCACTGCTTGGATTAACAGGAATATACATCATTTTCAAAGTACGAATGCGGTCCCTTGAAGCGAGAAGGACTACTGAAAATCTGATTTATAAAACGCGATTGATGAATTTGGAGCAGCAATCCCTTAACGCCAGCATGAACAGACACTTCATTTTTAACGCGCTAAATTCTATTCAATACTACATTAATCGTCAAGACAAATTAGCGGCAAACCGCTATTTGAGCAGCTTTGCTAAATTAATTCGTAAAAACCTAGATTCTTCAAATTCAACAGACAATCTGGTACTGTTAACCGAAGAACTTGAGCGACTTGACTTGTACATTTCATTGGAGCACATGCGCTTTCAGGATAAATTTGACTATGAAATCAGTATTGCACCCGATTTGGATACCGATTCCATTCGCGTTCCTGCAATGTTTTTGCAACCTTACGTAGAAAACAGTATTTGGCATGGGGTTTTACCAATGCAAAAGCCAGGAAAAATCAGAGTGGATATAGTTAAGACTGATAATCAAATCAAATTTATTATCGAGGACAATGGTATAGGGATTGACGAGTCTCTCAAAAGAAAAAAATCGAAGGAGATCTCCCACGACTCGAAGGGAATGTTGATCACAAGCTCTAGAATCAATGTTCTTAGAAAAATTACGAAGCGCAATATTCAAATCGTTGGGCCGTTTGAATTGCAGGATGAACAAGGTAATGGTATTGGAACCAAAGTAGAAATTATGTTCCCATTAGAAAAAAACACAACTTTTAGTTAAAAATCTCGTTAATTGTATTGATTTTCAAGGGTTTTTGCCTAATTTTGATTATCCTAGTTAGGTCTGCCTATGGCAAATTTGATTAAAATATTATTTTTCGTGTTCGGAATCGTTCTCCTTTCCGCGTGCAGTAAGTATGCGCCATTGGAAGAAAAAGACATGATCGAGAACGGCCCTTCTTTCTCTCTTAAGAATGGAGATTCAAGTAGTTTTGATGGAGATAATGAGGGTGACGATGACGGAATAACAGATCCGGATGATGACGATGACGAAATAGATACCGATTCCGACGGTATAACTGATCCGGATGATGACGATGACGAAATTCCTGGATTCGGTGATAACGGAAAGTCTCCGGGAGGCGATGGAGATTCCGGGGGTAAAGAGAATCCATAGGGTCAAAAAAAAATTTCCAATAAATATACAGGTCTAAACATGTCTAAATTGGACCATTAATTTCACCTCAAACAACATCTTTGGCACGATTAATTTTTAACTTTAGAAAACGGTTGGTTTTTGTCTGTTAAACGTGTTGCATAGTAATTTATCGGCTATTAATCGATAAGGCGCTTAACGCTTTACCAGTTCAAAATTCATGAAAAACATACTTAATTAAGGTAATTTATACATGTCTAATAAAGCCTCCTCTAACCTTCATCAGCTAATTAAGTCTTTGACAAAAGCCGAAAAAAGATACTTCAAGGTGTATTCCTCACGGCACACCATTGGCGACAAAAACAATTATCAGATGATTTTTGACGCCATAGAAAAACAAACCACCTATGATGAAGATGCAATCATTCGAAAATTTAAGAATGAATCTTTTATAAATAAGTTTTCAATTACAAAAAATAGGCTGTATGACCATGTGTTGAAAAGCCTGGATGCCTACCACTCAAATAGTTCGATCAATGCACAATTGAAACGGCAATTACATTATGCCGAAATTTTATACAAGAAATCACTTTACAAACAGAGCTCCAAGCAACTAAAAAGTGCAAAAAAAATTGCCTACAAATACGAAAAGCATACATCATTGCTTGAAATATTTATGTGGGAAAAGCTATTGATCGAAAAAGACAATTACACAAACACAAATGAAGACGGTTTGCTTCAAATTGTGACGGAAGACCAGCTCATACTAGACAAAATCGGAAACCACATCCAGTTCTGGAATATTAAAAGCAGGCTTTTCCAAATTCTTAATCAGCAAGGGCGAGTAAGAAGCGCCAACGAGCTGGAACGATTTAAGCAAATTATTGACAACACACTACTTAGCAGTGAGGATCGAGCACTTTACTTCGAAACAAAATATCTCTACCACCATATTTACAGCGCCTATTTTTTTGGCGTAGGGGATTACCAGCAGTGTTATGATCATTTAAAAAAGCTACTTGGCCATATAGAGGGAAACAAAGATGAATTCAAAGAAGAGCCAAACATCTACTTTTCCGCCCTTACCAATGTAATTTATGTCTCCAGTCAGCTGAATAAGACCAAAGAATCTTTTGAATACCTGGAAAAATTGAGAATTCTTCCTGAAACGCTGCTATTAAATAGCAACGAAGATCTGGACATTAAGCTGTTCTCTTCCACATACAGTATTGAGCTTACCTTGCATGCTTTAACAGGTGACTTTGAAAAAGGGGTTGAGCTTGTGCCCCAAATCGAGGAGGGCTTTCGATTGTACGGTAACAAAATAAATGGCGTTCGAAGGGCTTACATTGAGGCCAACATATGCATCCTTTATTTCTGCAAGGAAGATTACAATTCAGCACTAAAGTGGAGCAATCAGCTTTTGAATAACGCTGATATAGATCAAACGCTGGATATTTTCTGTTTTACTCAGATCTTGAACCTGTTAATTCACCTCGAATTAAACAATTTACGTTTAATCCCTTACGCTTTGAAATCGGCTCAGCGCTATCTGCAAACACGGAATCGAACTTATCAATTTGAAACGATCATGCTTGCCTTCATCGGTGATAAACTGAAGTCCAGATCCGAAGATCAGTCGACTCATCTGTACCAACAGCTACACGATGACTTGGTCGGTTTAAGCTCTGATCCCTTTGAAAAAGCCGCATTTGAGTATTTTGATTTCATCGTTTGGTCAAAGAGTAAAATCAACAATAGTTCATTCAAAGATGAGCTTGTACAAAAAGAGAAGGCGAGCTAATCATTGCCCTTCATTCCATCCCAACCCTGAGCTTTAAGCTCAACTGAAGATCCACTTTTTGTAATCATATTCATCCCTGCGGAATGTGCTGTGAAATGACCAATAACGGTTAAATCCTGATTCGATTTTATTTTCTCATAATCCGCCATTGATATAGAGAACAAAAGCTCATAATCTTCACCACCACTTAGGGCACAGAGGGTTGGGTCAAGGTCAAAATCTCTTGCAAGCTGATAGGTTGTCGGGTCAATTGGAATCTTGTCTTCATACAGTTCTATTCCCAGAGATGACTGATCACACAAGTGTTTTATTTCGGAAGCCAACCCATCCGAAATATCAATCATACTAGTTGGTAAAACATCCAGCTCATCAAGTACCCGAATTACATCTTTCCGGGCTTCCGGTTTAAGCTGCCGCTCAAGAACATAATCATATCCATCCAGATCGGGCTGCATATTGGGGTTTGCTTTCCACACCTCTTTCTCTCTGTTCAGCAGCTGCAGGCCCATATATGCTGCTCCAAGGTCTCCGGAAACCACCAGTAAATCTTTCTCCTTCGCACCATTTCGATAAACAGCTTTATCTCGCTCCACCTCGCCTATTGCTGTGATCGATATTACCAGACCAGCATTACAGCTTGTCGTATCTCCTCCCACAATGTCTACTCCATATATCTTTCCCGCTAAGACCATTCCTTCATAGAGCTCTTCGATCGCCTCTACCGAAAACTTGGACGACAGTCCTAAGCTAACCGTTACCTGTTTTGGATGCGCATTCATCGCATAGATATCCGACAGGTTCACTATCACAGCTTTATACCCAAGGTGCTTTAATGGATTAAAAACCATATCAAAGTGAACCCCTTCAATTAGCAAGTCAGTAGACACTACCACCTGCTTATCTCCATAGTCCAAGACAGCACCATCATCCCCAATTCCTTTTTTGGTTGATGCATTCTGAGTTTCAATACCGCTAGTTAGGTGCTTGATTAATCCAAACTCGCCAAGCTCTTTCACTTCTGTTCTGGTTGTCTTTTCTTGCATAAGTTATATTCTAAAGGAACTCAAATACATACTTAAATCACTTGATTCCATCAAATTATTGTGCGCAAAGATAGTCAACTATGCTGTGGCCTCTGATTAGAAGGATCACAATAGTCTGTTGAATACTTGTGTTAAACGCACTTTTTAGGTAATTTTGTAAACAATTAAACGCTTATTTATAATCAATCTAAATAATGTGCGTATAAGTAAGCACTAGAATACGATTTTATGATTACGGTAACAGATAGCGCAAAAGCCAAAGCCATGGAACTGATGGCCGAAGCAAACAAATCCGGTCAGTTCATACGAGTTGGTGTGGAAGGCGGGGGTTGTTCAGGGCTTATGTACAGGCTTGATTTTGACAACGTACTCTCGGAAAGTGATAAGGAATTCGAAAACAACGGGTTAAAAGTTGTCGTCGACAAGAAAAGCTTCCTTTATTTGGTCGGGACTACACTCGATTACTCCGGTGGCCTGAACGGTAAAGGGTTCGTGTTTAAAAATCCGAATGCGGATCGAACTTGCGGTTGCGGAGAATCATTTTCAATTTAATCAATTCACATGGCATATACTGAAAATGATCTTAAGGAAGACCTGAAAGGGAAAGAATACGAGTTTGGTTTTACAACAGATATCGAGTCGGATAAAATCTCTGCGGGACTAAATGAAAACGTAGTACGGCTGATCTCTGAAAAAAAGAATGAACCCGATTGGCTATTAGACTATCGACTAAGGGCCTTTCGTACCTGGGAAAAGATGGAAGAGCCTGAGTGGGCACATGTAAAGTATGACAAGCCTGATTTCCAAGCGATCTCTTATTACGCAGCGCCGAAACAACCAAAAGTACTGAACAGCCTTGACGAAGTTGATCCTGAATTGAGGAAGACGATGGATAAGCTAGGGATTTCAATTGAAGAGCAAAAAAGGCTTTCCGGCGTAGCCGTGGATTTTGTCATGGACTCTGTATCTGTAGCCACTTCATTCAAAGAAAAATTGGCCGAGCTGGGCATTATCTTCTGCTCTTTCAGCGAAGCAGTGAAAGAGCACCCCGAGCTAATCAAGAAGTATTTGGGTACGGTTGTTCCGATGACAGATAATTTTTATGCGGCGCTCAATTCGGCCGTGTTTAGCGATGGCTCGTTCTGTTACATTCCAAAAGGTGTTCGTTGTCCTATGGAGCTATCCACTTACTTTAGAATCAATGAATCAGGAACAGGTCAGTTCGAACGGACATTGGTTGTTGCGGACAAAGGAAGTTATTGCAGCTATTTGGAAGGCTGTACTGCACCGCAACGAGACGAAAACCAGCTTCATGCTGCTGTGGTAGAGCTAATCGCATTGGACGACGCGGAAATAAAATACTCCACGGTTCAAAATTGGTATCCTGGCGATCAGGATGGAGTCGGCGGGGTATTCAACTTCGTGACCAAGCGGGGGCTATGTGAAACGAATGCAAAAATTTCCTGGACACAGGTTGAAACCGGATCGGCAGTAACGTGGAAATACCCATCATGTGTATTGAAGGGTGATAATTCAAGTGGCGAATTCTATTCCGTCGCTGTAACCAATAATTTTCAGCAGGCCGATACAGGAACAAAAATGCTGCATATCGGAAAAAATACGCGAAGCACGATTATTTCAAAAGGAATTAGCGCAGGAAAAAGCCAAAACTCCTATAGGGGATTGGTGAAAATTGGCAAAGGTGCTTCGGGCGCAAGAAATTTTTCTCAGTGTGACTCACTTTTGATGTCAGACCGATGCGGAGCACATACATTTCCGTATATCGAATGTGAAAATTCCACAGCCAAAATTGAACATGAAGCAACAACATCAAAAATTGGTGAAGATCAGTTGTTTTATTGCTTGCAACGTGGAATTGATGAAGAAAAAGCAATTAGTCTCATTGTAAACGGCTATGCAAAAGAAGTGTTAAATAAACTCCCAATGGAATTTGCCGTAGAGGCGCAAAAACTGTTGGAGATATCATTAGAAGGATCAGTAGGATAAATGACTATGTTAAAAATAAAGAATTTACATGCCTCAACTGAGGACAAAGAAATATTAAAAGGCGTTGACTTAGAGGTAAATGCCGGAGAGGTTCATGCCATTATGGGTCCCAATGGATCAGGGAAATCAACGTTGGCTATGGTGCTTGCGGGACGCGAGGACTATGAAGTAACTGAAGGCAGTATAGAATTTAATGGTGAGGATCTCGTAGATCTTGCGCCCGAAGAAAGAGCTAGAGAAGGTGTTTTTCTTGCCTTTCAATACCCAGTGGAAATCCCTGGTGTAAGCAACATTAACTTCCTCCGAGCGGCAATCAATGAAAAACGAACACATCACGGTCTTGAACCCCTTTCAGGGAAAGACTTTTTGAGCCTGGTAAAAGAAAAGTCTGCATTGGTTGAGCTAGACGACAAGCTCAAAAACAGATCCGTCAATGAGGGGTTTTCAGGCGGTGAGAAAAAACGAAATGAGATCTTCCAAATGGCGATGCTTGAACCAAAGCTGGCTGTATTGGACGAAACCGATTCAGGATTGGACATTGATGCCCTGAAAATTGTTTCTCACGGGGTAAACTCTCTGAAATCAAAAGAGAACGCTACCATCATCGTGACACACTACCAGCGCTTGTTGGACTACATCGTTCCAGACTTTGTCCATGTACTATACGATGGGAAAATTGTTAAGTCAGGATCAAAAGAATTAGCGTTGGAACTAGAAGAGAAGGGATACGATTGGATCAAAGAAAAACCCACAGTGTAAATTATGAGTGCAGCTGAATCAAAAAAAGAGAAGTTTCTTTCCGGCATATCTGCCGGAAGCTCGGTTCATTCCACCACTGCAATGAATAAATTGAATGGATTGGATTTTCCGACAAGAAAAACGGAAGAATGGAAATACACCCGGGTAAGCAAGCTAATCAATTCCAATCTGACCAAAGGAGAAGCATTGCTTGATGCGGAGGTGTTTTCAATCCAACAGCTGGATTCCTATAAAGTGATCTTTACCAATGGCAATCTGACCCATTCTGATCTGGAAGATAATTCCTCGATTTCAATACGGCGGTTGACTGAAAACGATGTTTTGCTGAATAGTCAAGCGAATGAAGAAGAAATTTTCACAACCATCAATCTTGCCTACGAACACGGAGGGCTATACATCCACGTTTCTAGCGGTGCAATCATCGACAAACCTGTGGAAATCATTCACTTGGTTGATGGCAAGAATACGTTTGCACAAATTAGAAAACTTGTTGTGTTGGAGCCCGGGTCAGAGCTACAGCTGGTTGAAGGCTACTACTCTTCCGAGCATGGATTTGCTTTCAGTAATATTGTTTCTGAAATAATTGTTAAGCGCAACGCTAAATTGCACCTCGATAAAATTCAAAGCGAATCGGAAGAGCACTGGCAGATCAATTCAGAGTATGTGTATCAAGAACAAGACTCTTCTTTTTCAATCAACACGATCACTGTGAATGGCGGTATGGTTCGAAATGGACTAAACATTGTTGTAGATGGGAGCAACTGTGAAACGAGTTTGAACGGTCTCTATTATCTAAAAGGAAACCAGCACGTGGACAATCACACTAAGGTGGACCACAAAAAGCCACATTGCACTTCATCGGAGCTTTATAAAGGGATACTCGATGATGCTGCGACAGGTGTTTTTAATGGAAAGGTCTTTGTCCGGGAAGACGCACAAAAAATAGAAGCATTCCAGCAGAACAACAACGTAATACTGTCTGACGAAGCCAACATGAATGCGAAGCCCGAACTTGAAATTTACGCAGATGATGTGAAATGCAGCCACGGTTCAACTACCGGACAGTTTGACAATGACGCAATTTTCTACTTAAGAACCAGAGGTGTAGGCGAAAAAAACGCCAAAAACCTAATGGTCAGTGCTTTCGCCGAAGATGTGCTTCAACATGTTAAAAACCAACCGGTAAGAACTCACATCAACACTCTACTAAAAACAAGATTTGATTGGAAGCTATAGCTATGAATGTTGACCAAATACGATTTGATTTTCCACTGCTCAGTCAAAAAGTAAATGGAAAAAATCTAGTGTATCTGGACAATGGAGCGACAACGCAGAAACCAAAAATCGTAGTTGATGCAATTGCCAATTATTACAAAGAGTACAATAGCAATATCCATAGAGGGGTACACACACTGAGTCAGATGGCCACAAACGAGTTCGAGCAGGCTCGGGAAGTCATCCAAAAATTTATCGGTGCCGCAAAAAAGGAGGAAGTGATCATCACTTCCGGAACTACCGAAGGGATCAATCTGGTAGCGTCTGCTTGGGGCCGAGCTAACGTGAAGGCCGGAGACGAGATAGTAATCTCTGCAATGGAACATCATAGTAACATTGTGCCCTGGCAAATGATCTGTGAGGAG
The DNA here is from genome assembly GCA_913030835.1 of uncultured Flavobacteriales bacterium. GTDB lineage: Bacteria > Bacteroidota > Bacteroidia > Flavobacteriales_D > Parvicellaceae > UBA10066. The sequence continues at coordinate 36,807 of CAJWDP010000015.1, forward strand.
CGAGAAGCCGTGCTAAAGGTCATTCCAATGGACGAAAACGGAGAGCTTATCTTAAACCAACTCGATGAGTTCATCAATCTCAAAACGAAATTAGTTGCCGTTTCACACGTTTCGAATTCTCTTGGTACCGTTAACGATATTGAAAGGATTATTGATCGAGCCCACAGCTTAGGTGCTCTGGTTCTTATTGATGGGGCTCAAAGTGTGTCTCACGGGCCCATTAGTGTAGTGGATCTTGACGCAGATTTTTACGTTTTTTCCGGACACAAACTATTTGGTCCAACGGGGATTGGGGTGCTCTATGGAAAAGAGACCATTCTGAATGACATGCCCCCTTACAAAGGTGGAGGCGATATGATCAAGTCCGTTTCATTCGAAAAGACTACTTTCAATGAAATCCCTCATAAATTCGAAGCTGGAACGCCGAATATAGCAGGTGGCATTGGACTGGCAAAGGCCATTGAATACATACAACAAATTGGCTTCGATTTCATTCAAGAACAGGAAGAAAAATTGAAGATTGCGGCGACCGGAATGCTCAATTCTATTGAGGGAGTCCGAATAATTGGTCAGGCCGCAAAAAAGGAATCTGTCATCTCATTTACCATTGACGGGCTTCACCCCTTCGATGTCGGCACAATACTCGATCAGCTTGGTATTGCGGTTCGCACAGGTCATCATTGTACACAACCCGTCATGGATTTCTTTGGGATTCCGGGAACAATAAGGGCCTCTTTTGCATTTTATAATAATATGGAAGACATCGAAGCCCTGAGGAAAGGAATTATTAAGGCTAAATCAATGCTTGAAATATGACCATTGAGGAAATCGAAAATGAGATCATTAGCGAATTCTCCATGTTTGGCGACTGGATGGAGAAGTACGAATACATTATTGAGCTCGGAAATGACATGCCTGTTATAGACTCCACCTACCAAACAGAAGAAAACTTAATCCCTGGGTGTCAATCAAGGGTATGGCTCCATGCAGAGCAAAAGGAAGGAAAGATCATTTTTACGGCAAACTCCGACGCAATCATAACAAAAGGAATAATCTCATTATTGATTCGCGTTTTGTCTTTTCAGAACCCTGAAGATATTTTAAGTGCTGATCTCCGGTTCGTCAAGGAAATTGGATTAACAGATCATTTATCGCCAACTCGTTCAAATGGACTTGTCAGTATGGTTAAACAAATGAAAAATTTTGCCTTTGCTTTTTCGAACGTATAATTAAATGGAACAAATGGACAAACGGGAATTGGAAGACACTATTGTAACTGCATTAAAAAGCATTTACGACCCTGAAATTCCGGTGGACATTTTTGAGTTGGGTCTTATTTATGAAGTGAAAATTGATCCCGAAAACAATGTCTCCATTGATATGACACTTACCTCTCCGAATTGCCCAGTAGCTGAAAGTTTGCCAAAAGAAGTTGAAGACACTGTAGCTGCTATCCCCGAGGTGAAGGCGGCGAAAGTTGACATTGTATTTGATCCTCCATGGGATAAAGATATGATGAGTGAGGAAGCTAAATTGGAGCTGGGGATGTTGTAATAAACGTTAAATGCCACCATAATATGAAATCGAAAAAAATAGGAATTGACGCAATCTCATTTTACGTCCCCTCGCTGTATCTGCCTATAAAGGAATTGGCCCAAAAGAGAAACATTCCTTACGAAAAACTCAATTTAGGGCTTGGACTGCACAACATGGCCGTTGCAGACAAAAGTGAAGATGCTGCATCTTTTGCAGCAAATGCGCTTATTTCGCTGATTGAGCAAAACAACATTGACCCAAGAAGTATCTCTAGAATTTACATGGGTACCGAAAGTGCTCTTGATGCAGCAAAACCAACTTCAACCTATGCGGTAGAAGCGGCAGAACAAAAACTTAAAAATAGATTTGGCGATCGGGTGTTCAAAAATTGCGATGTGCTGGATATGACATTCGCCTGTGTAGGTGGAGTAGATGCGTTACATAACAGCATAGACTGGATTAAAGCTGGCGAGAACCGGCAAGCGATCGTGATCGCATCGGATATCGCGAAATATGAGCTGCATTCAACCGGAGAATACACGCAAGGAGCAGGTGCAGTAGCTATGCTGATAAAGGAAAATCCGGAAATCATCGCTTTCTCTGACACGTGGGGGGTTGCAACGAAAAGTGAAGGCGACTTTTTTAAGCCCAGAAGAAGTTTCAACAAACTGGAATTGCTAAAAGAAACATTGGCCGAAATGAAAGTTGATTTTGACGAAAGTACCATTTCCTCTTTCATGAAAACAACTCAACTTGAGTTTTGGTCTAATCCTAACCATAGGATCGAATTGTTCAAAGAAGAACCCGTCTTTGATGGCCCATACTCAAATATTTGCTATCAATCTAGAAATGAAGAGGCCCTTCAGCATTTCAAAAGTCAAAGAAATCTGAATGTTTTACAGGACTGGGATCACCTTGTTTTCCATTTGCCCTATGCGTATCAAGCTAGGCGCATGATTGTAAAAAACTGGTTGGCCTGGATCGAAGAAAACAACAAGTTGTTTGAGCTAATTGCTGAGATAGGGTCACAGCCTGAATATGACGACAAAAAGGCTTGGATGAAAGCTGCTTCAAAGTCCACCTGCTTTAAAACTTTTGTAAACGCAAAATTAAAAGCAAGTGAAAAAGCTTCTGCTGAAATCGGAAATATGTACACTGCATCCATTTTCATGTCGCTGCATAGTCTTTTGTCTGAATCGTATGACAATGGAATAGAGCTTACTGAGCACAAGGTGGGCTTCTTTAGCTATGGTAGTGGTTCAAAATCCAAAGTTTTCGAAGGAATTGTTCAGCCCGGCTGGAAAAACAAGATAATCTCTTCGCCCCTATTCACCACGTTAAATTCAAGAACTAAAATCTCTGTTGATACCTACGAGCAATTACATAATGGCGCCCTAAAGAACGATTATTCAAAAGGCAATCATGTTCACTTGGATCGTATCGAAGAATCGGATAACAAACAGGGGTTGAGAGTATACTCGACGCTGGTAGATCAAGAATAGAATGAGTGATGAAATTGTAAATAGAGTCGAGCAAAGCGGTTTAATTCAGCTGGATTTGTCCAAGCATTGGCCATCGGATGTAATTGTTGCTGAGTATGACCTAGCGAACGATCTGTGGGAAGGAATTGCCTTAAAAGAAAAGGTGTTTCGGACGAAACTTAAGGAGACAGACTGGAAATCATATTCAAATAAGCACGTAGCGCTATTTTGTTCTGTTGACGCAATTGTACCCACTTGGGCATATATGCTTGTTACAAAATATCTGAATGAGTGTGCTGATCGAGTGATCTTCGGCAGAACCAAAGATTTGAATAACCTCATCATGAAGGAAGTAATTGAACAGCTTGATCCTTCGGTTTATGAGAACGGCAGAATCATCGTAAAAGGATGTGCAAACTTAGAAATAGATGAGTCGGTTTATGTTGAGCTAATGAATAAATTACAACCTGTTGCACGATCTATCATGTTTGGAGAACCATGCTCTACTGTTCCCTTGTATAAGAAACGCTGATGAATTCTAACGTGGCAATTCTATTTTGAATCTCTTGTAATTAGTAGGCTCTGACGTTTTTACCTTCCATGTAATTGATGAATGCCTTATTTACTACTTTATTTCCTCCGGGGGTTGGATAATCTCCGGTGAAATACCAGTCGCCAGTATGCCCAGGGCACGCTTTATGTAAATCTTCTACAGAGAGATATATTATTTTTAGCTTACTTTTCAAATTGGTCGGAGTAAGCAATTCTGATATTTTATCTGATATCTCTTCGTCGGAAAAACGCTCGTATACTTTTTTAACATGATTAACGATCTCCTCCTTCGGCAGGTTTTCCTGAGCTTTACAAAGGTCATACGTCTCATCAAGAACAAAATCCAGGTTCCGCTCTCTCAAAAGCTCTACAGCCGCTTGAAATGCAATGAAGTCTCCCATTTTCGCCATATCAATCCCATAACAGTCAGGATATCTGATTTGCGGAGCTGAAGATGCGATAACAATGTTCTTCGGACCAAGTCGATCCAAAATTCGAACAACACTTTGCTTCAAAGTAGTTCCCCTCACGATCGAATCATCAATCACAATTACATTATCCTTTCCGCGAACTACTGTCCCATAGGTTATATCATAAACGTGGGCCACCATATCATCCCTGCCTTCGTCCTGAGCTATAAATGTTCTCAGCTTTGCGTCCTTTATTAGCAGCTTGTCTATCCGAGCACGCATATTTAGGACCGATTCAATTTCTTCTTTGGACGGATCTCGACCCAGCTCCATAATTTTATTGCTCTTGATCTCATTCAGTTGGTCTTCTGCCCTTTTGATCATCCCATAAAACGCAGTTTCTGCAGTGTTCGGAATAAAAGAAAAAACGGTATTCTCGAGGTCGTAATTCACCTCTTTGAGCGCTGCATCACAAACCAGGTTGCCCAACATCATTCTTTCCTTATAAATGTCTTTATCGCTACCCCGTGAAAAGTAAATTCTTTCAAAAGAGCAAGCTTTCTTGTTCATCGGCTTACGCACCTCTTTCTCAGAAACACTGCCATCCTTCTTTATGATTAATGCATGTCCAGGGGTCAGCTCATTGATTTGTTCCCATTGTAAATTGAAAGCCGTTTGTATTGCAGGTCTTTCACTTGTAACTACCACTATTTCCTCATCCTCATACCAAAATGCAGGCCTAATTCCGTTCGGATCTCTTAATACAAAGGCGTCTCCATGCCCCACAAGCCCTGCCATTGCATATCCACCATCCCAATCTACTGCAGATCTTTTAAGGATTCGTTGGATGTCTAATTCCCTTGAAATTATTTCTGATATTTCTTGATAGGAATGACCTTCCTTTTTACACCTTTGAAAAAGCTCCTCGTTTTCTTCATCCAAAAAATGGCCTATTTTTTCCAACACCGTCACAGTGTCCGATTTTTCTTTTGGATGCTGACCTATTTCCACCAGAATATTAAATAGCTCATCGACATTGGTTAGGTTGAAATTCCCTGCTACTACCAGATTTTTCGTCCTCCAGTTATTCAATCGCAAAAACGGATGACAGCTCTCAATTGAATTCTTACCGTACGTGCCATACCTGAGGTGTCCAAGGAAAAGCTCACCAGTGAAGGCTAAGTTCTCACGTAAATATTCACAATCTTTTAGCTTCTCAGGCGAGTTCAATTCCAAATTTTTGAATCTGGAATTAATGTGGTCAAAAACATCTTGGATTGGCTTCTGGCTGATCGATCGCTTTCTGCTAATGTATCGTTTACCTGGATCAACATCCAGCTTAATATTAGCCACTCCTGCTCCATCTTGACCCCTATTGTGCTGCTTTTCCATCAGCAGATACAGCTTGTTTATTCCGTATAGGGCGCTGCCGTACTTTTCCTCAAAATATTCTAACGGTTTCTTAAGTCTTAACAGTGCTATTCCACACTCGTGCTTAATAGGGTCGCTCATGGAACAAAACTACTCTAATTTATCTTTTTGTTAAAGGCAAATGCGAATTATATGCCGTTGTCCTGCATTTTCTACCGAACCATTATTTCTTCGAATATTTTCCTTTTTCATCTGTCTCTATGACAACCATTTACCTAATTTACCGTTAGTTAATTGATTCCTTTTGCCTTAGGTTTGTAGAAGGAGGGACAGAATATGCGCATTTTATTATTTCTTTTGCTGCTTGCATCATTGCCTTTGCTATCCTTCTCACATGGTAGTTCTAGTCATCCATTTGTTGAAAATAAAGGGCAATGGAACTCGCGCATAGCCTATTCCGTCACTTTACCACATGGTAATCTTTTTATTGAAAAATCAGGTTTTGCTTATCACTTGATGGATCGATCCTATTTCCGTAGCCTTCATACTGCGTCGCCTGAAAACCCTCCTGAATACATCAATTCTCACGGGCTGTTCGTTAAGTTTTTAGACTCAAATGACGATACAGAATTCAATGCAGAAGGACAATCGTCCCATTACTACAATTTTCTTGTTGGAGATCAACCTCGTCACGCATCCTATGTTAGGAGCTACGAAAAAGTAACGTATTCCGGACTGTATGAAGGTATTGACCTCGCCGTATACAACACGGACTATGATTATCTCAAATATGATTTTATCGTTTCTGTCGGATCAAACCCCTCTGATATAAAAGCTCAATATGACGGGGCAGATAAAATTTATTTAAAGAACGGGCACCTCGTTATTGAAACATCTATAACACAAATCGTGGAGCAGGCTCCTATAGCCTACCAGCTAATTAATGGTGTAAAAGTTGATGTCCCTTGTAAGTTCAAATTGAAAGACAATGTGCTGAGCTACCGATTCCCCAGAGGCTACAATAAAAATCATGAATTAATTATTGATCCGGTGCTGATTTTTTCTTCTTTTACCGGTTCAAGCGCAGATAATTTCGGGTTTACTGCGACATACGACAATGCACAAAACACCTATGTCGGAGGAATTGTATTTGGTGCCGGTTCTTACCCAACTACTGCAGGGGCCTTCCAAACCAGCTTCAACGGAGCAGTAGCAGGATCAACGGATATTGGAATCAGTAAGTTCAACTCGGCTGGCACCTCGCTTCTGTATTCAACGTACATAGGTGGTGCTATTGGAAGTGAAGCTCCACACTCTCTGATTGTAAATGACAATCAAGAGCTGTACATTTTAGGAACAACTTCGTCTTCCGATTTCCCGGTTTCTGCCGGCTGCTATCAGGCTGCATTCAATGGTGGAGCTTCGGTTATGCCTACTAATTCGGGCATGAACTACACGAATGGATCAGACATTATCATTAGCAGATTGAGTGCTGACGGGACCACTCTGCTTTCAGGAACTTTTGTAGGTGGCACGGGAAATGACGGCCTGAATGTTGGGGACAGTCTGGCTTACAATTATGGCGACCCATTTCGCGGTGAAATTATTCTTGACGCCAACCAGAAACCAATCGTTGCTACTACCACAACCTCTTTGGATTTCCCAACAACCCTAGGAGCAACCCAATTCACATACGGCGGTGGAGATTCCGATGGGTGTGCTTTCCGGTTGAATGAAACGCTAACCACGCTAGAATGGAGCACTTACATTGGTGCATCAGGCGAAGATTCAGGTTATGGCATTCAGCTCAGCTCGAGCGGCGAGATGTATGTAACCGGCGGCACCACAAGTCCTGATCTGAACATATCAGCAAGCGCACACATATCCAGCCACTCTGGCTTTATTGATGGGTATTTGGTGCGGTATAATTCTTCCGGAACAGCCATGTTGTCCAGCACTTTTATTGGGACTTCCGAATATGATCAGGCCTACTTTGTCCAGCTCGACCAGAACGATGACGTATATGTCGTTGGCCAAACCACTGGAAATTATCCCGTTACTCCAACTTGCTACAACAACCCCAATTCAGGCCAATTCATACAAAAGTACTCTCCAAACCTTTCAACTTCTCTCTGGAGTACCGTAATTGGCTCGGGTTCAGGTGACGTTGATTTTTCCCCTTCTGCCTTTCTGGTGAACGATTGCGGACTAATTTATTTGTCGGGATGGGGTGGATCTCTGGCCGGTCTAGGAACCTATCAAGCGGACAACAGCTCTACGAATGGCTTGCCAGTTTCCACAACGGCGTCCAATCCGGCTTTTCAGTCAACAACGGATGGCAGCGACTTTTACCTCATGGTCTTGAACGAAGATGCGAACGGACTTTTGTACGCTACATTTTTTGGTGGACCTATCAGCACAGAACATGTTGACGGAGGAACCAGCCGTTTTGACAAAAACGGGATCGTTTATCAAGCTGTTTGTGCGGGCTGTGGGGGTAATTCAGATTTTCCAACTACTCCGGGTGTATGGAGCACCACCAATAATAGTACGAATTGCAACTTGGGCGCGTTTAAATTCGGTTTGGGCAATATCAACACTTCTATCAGTATACCACAACCTTACGTATGCATCCCCAATTCATTTCAGTTCTTTAATAATAGCGTAGGCGGAAATCAGTATTTCTGGGATTTTGGGGACGGCGATACCAGTGACCTGTTTGAACCACAACATGATTACACGGATACAGGTACTTTTATGGTTACGCTGATCGTGAGCGATTCGACTGGATGCATCGAAAGTGATACAGCAAACCTTTTTATTGAAGTTCATCAGCTTGATAATGCGGGTATCCAACCGGCAGATTCCATCTGTCCGGGAGATACCATTCAGCTATCAGCAGCGGGAGGTGTAAGCTATGAGTGGTTTCCAGCGACTTATCTAAGCAATCCCAACTCGCCAGAACCTCTTGCATATCCACCCGTTACAACTAGCTACATGATGATTGCGACAGATAGCTGTGGAGCTGATACGGCTTATACCACTATTTATGTTCATGATACAAGCTATACAATAAGCAGTGATACGACTATTTGTGGGGGAATACCAACACAGCTCATTGCAACTGGAGGAATATCATATAGCTGGGAACCCGCTTCATTGATGAGTGGGTCTAATACAGCTACCCCGACCATAACCACTTTCGATACCACGACCGTATTTGTTGAAATTACAACACCCGGAGGTTGTGTTGTTTACGATTCGTTATCTGTTAATACGATAACGGGCAGCCCAATTCCGGAGATCACAAACGACACCACCATATGCATGGGCGACTCCGTTCAATTGGTTGCCGGTGGAGCTCCTCAAATTGAATTTATTTCTCCTTCATTCGCAAATCCGACAGATTCAATACAAGTTGTGTCACCGAACTCGAATACAACTTACCTCATTGCATTCACCAATCAATGTGGAACCGTATACGACAGTGTAGAAATTACCGTAATGTATTTGAATCCAACCATATCACCGGATACACTGATCTGCCCGGGCGATACAGCTTCACTATTTGTTACTGGTGGCGTAGCATATTCTTGGTCTCCGGCAGAAACCCTATCAACACCGGATAGCTCTCATACGTTTGCCTGGCCCCTCACCCCTACTACTTATTCGGTACATGTTACTGCTAGTAATGGTTGCTCGAAAACCATTCAAACAACAGTTGGAATCTACCCTTTGCCTGACGTAAATGCAGGAATTGATCAATACATCCCATATGGAACGGATGTTCAACTGGCAGGGGTATCAAATATGGCTACTACCGTATATTGGAGCACCACAGATACACTCAGCTGTTACTTGTGTTATGACCCTATCGCTCAACCACAAGAAACCTCTTCCTATGTTTTTCATGTTATCGATGCCAACGGATGTGAAAATAGAGATACAGTAATGGTTTACCTTGACGGCAGCCTTTATGTACCCAATGCATTCACTCCAAATGGCGATGGGAAAAATGACTTTTTTGTGATTCTTGGAAAGGAAATTGTTCGTTTTAACCTTCGAATCTTTGACCGATGGGGACTACAGCTGTTTTCATCGGATAATATGGATAAACAATGGGACGGAAAATACCAAGGTGAAATTGTACAAGTTGACACCTACGTTTGGAGCATTGAATACGAAGACAGCTGGGGTCGAATTGGTTCCTTAAAAGGGCACGTAAGCGTTATCCGCTAAACAAATCGTTCATCAACATCCATTACCGTGGAACAATTAGAGCATGTTCTTTTTTGTTCATCGGTGTAAAAATCTCTAAACCTGGATTGGAAATCATTTTCGATATCTACCAATTTGAACTTGTATTCGTGCAGTTTGGTGTTACAGTTATCACAAAACCACATCAAGCCATCCATCATGTCGGTTCCCTTTCTTACCTTTTCAATAACAAGGCCAACCGTGTTCTCTCCTCTTATCGGTGAATGAGGGATTTTTCCGGGCAGTAAGTACATTTCCCCCTCTTTTATGGGCACTTCTACAGCCTCACCATCTACCTGGATCTTTACCATTACATCTCCCTCAATTTGATAAAACCATTCTTCTCCTTCATTGTAATGGTAATCTTTTCTTGCATTGGGCCCACCAACAATCATAACAATAAAATCATCCGCTTCCTGGTACAAACATTTGTTTCCTACGGGTGGTTTCAAAAGATCTCTGTTTTGATCGATCCATTCCTGTAAGTTAAAAGGTTTCTTAACGCTCATAAAATTGTATTAATCTACTGTTAAAGATACACTTTAAATGGGCAACAAAACGAACTGTTCCTACTTCGGCGCTTCAAAGCCGGAATCAATGCACAATTACCTTGTAAACGCTCTTTCCTCGTTTATTCGATACAGAAAGAAAATACGTTCCGGCCTCAACATCCAAGGCAATATTTAACTCGCTTGCTCCTGACATGGATCTTGCTTTTTTGTACACTAACCTTCCTTCTAAATCCACTACTTCCAAAATAAAGTCGTTGGTTTGGCCATTGTTTCTGATGTAAAAACTTCCCTGATTCGGATTTGGATAAACCGTAAAATCCAATTCGGGGTGTTCATTGATTCCAATACACGTGGAGAGATTTACCGTTACCGTCGTGGACGATGATGGGCATATTCCATTGTTGATCGTGTAGGTGAACTGATACGTCCCATCGGGCAAGCCAGTGGCCAAGAATGTGCTCCCAGATAACATCCCGGTGCCCGTATCGTCATTCCAGGTCCCACCTGCATTAACTGTTCCTGACAGTCCGTCCCATAATGAAACCGAAGCATCATTGCATTTATCAAACGGATCAATTGCTGTACCCGTTGCGCCCAATTGTTGCACATCCAAGGTAACTACAGCCGTATCTGCTCCGCACGAGCTGCTCATGATGTAATATGCTTCTGTTCCTCCCAAGGTCATATAGGCGGCATCCAGCAGCGTATCGCCTATAACAGCAAGAGGGTTAGTTGGGTAAACCCATGTGCCAAGCTGACTCTCATTACCCGAAAGACCATTCCATAAATTGACCGTATCTTGCTCACAGAAGGACAGCACTTGGCCAGTTCCTGCCTCAGCAAGAAGATCATACAATTGTACTGGAATCATACCGGTTGGTGCAGAAGAGCTCCATGGACCCACCCAAAAGTAATATGTTGCTCCCGGTGTTAAACTACACAATTCAATTCCACTTGGATGAGATCCGGCGCATCCCCATGGATTCCAGTCCATATAACCCAAGCTAACAAAACTGCTGTAATCCCCACAATCGGCTGGGTCTGCATACACCTCAAGCTCCGTATCAATGGTAGTCTCACAATTAGAAATGGCAACTGTTCCCGACGCCGGAGCTACAAATTTGAACCAAATGTTGGCTCGAGGCGTATTCGTTGTTGGGCCCGTAGAAGTCGCTCCAAGGTTACTGAACATATTCACAGAGCCATCAACAGGTAATAAAATGGCATCGCATGCATCATTGTTTGACGCAGGAGTTGAAAACGTGACCGGGCCAATCCAAAAACTCGAATCTGCGGGACCACAAATGCCCTGAACGTAAATATCATAGGTTCCGCCTCCACTCAATCCTGTTATGGTATCTGCTGGTGTTCCGTTAACGAGCATCGTCGATCCTGAACCCAATGTAAATCCTGTTGTTCCATACTGCAACTGCCATTGTGTTTCGGAGGAATCTCCCGGCGACCATAGCACACTAATGGAACTTGATGATAAAACAATTCCGGATAATCCACTTGGGGAAGGGCACGTAAGTAAAGTCGTTACATCCAAAGGCCCCACCCACTGAGAGGAATCCGCACCACAATCTGCCTGAACATATACGTCGTAATCTGTTCCAAGGCTAAGTCCTGAAACTCCATCAGTAGGACCTGCAGGATTCGAGCTGTAAACCGCTGTGCCCGTTCCAGGTGCAAAACCATCATTACCTAGCTCAAAATTCCAACCTATTTCAGATCCAGGAGTCCAGCCAATACTTACAGTGTCCAAACCAACATAAAGGCTCGTGAGCCCCGTTACTCCGGCGCATGTAGTACCGTAAGAAATGTCAATGGTGAAATCCACTACTGAACCCCAAGTAAAGGATCCACAAGGATTCAAAGGTGGAGATCCACTTTCCTGCTGCATCACCCGCATACCTGTTGTTCCTAATGTTGCCGTAACCGGAACTGTGAAGGTAAAATCAACAGATGCATCCCACGGTGCAGTTCCCGGGGTACCTGAGCTTGAACCAATCGATTCGGACGCATCAAAAACTCCATTCCCATCGAAATCGATCCAGGCCTCTCCGCCTCCACCATAATTACCTCCGCATGTTCCAAATCGAATTGTGGCGGTGTAGACATAACCGGTCTTGATGTCTGCAGACAATGACGTCTGATCTTCTACTCCCGAAACGCCCGGACAACCCGTATAATTAATACCGGAAGTTTCTCCGTTCAACGTTACAGACTCTACGTTGGAGTCAAAAGTTGACGATGGTCCGGCAGGACAATACTGCGCTGTAAAAGTTTGGGTGAAAAATAGCCCTAGAATAGAAAGGGTAAAGGTGTAAACATATTTTTTCATACTAGAATGATTAGGTGGAAATGAAATATAGTGAGAGACAGTATAAAAATCAAATCAATTCACAATAATTATTGTCGTGGTTCGATCATTTATGAAATAAGCAGTTGGTTTTAATTCCGAATCAAATACACAGAAATAAAAAAGGCGCCATGATGTATGGCGCCTTTATCAATTCGAATTGGGTTGTTTATCTCAACACCAATCTGTATGTGTTTATGCCAACTTCAGATGTTACGTACACCATGTATACGCCCGTTTCTACATCCAAATTGATATTGACCTCTTGAGATTGGTTCATGTAAACAGCTTTAGAATACACCTTTTTGCCATTCATATCAACAACATCAATGGCATAGTCATTGGCATTTCCATTGTTCCTCACCCAGAAGCTACCTCTGTTCGGATTCGGATAAATGCTGAAATCCGTGTCCCCTTGCTCGTAGATTGACGATGGAGTTGAACATGAAACAGCAATGTCCAACGGAGTATAAGGACCTCCTACGCCGTCCTGACAATCGTAGCCTCCGTCAGCAGCAACTACCACCGTTATCACCCCAGTAGTTGAAGTAACAACCGCTCCAGTGTGATCGCCGTCCGTATTGTACAAGAGTGCACCCGAAGTGCCATTTCCTTCGTATACCTGTAAACTGTCGTATCCTACCTCTGTTTCACCCGCTAAAACAGTAATCGTTACGTGATCTCCCGGTGTGCTTGCCTCTCCCACGAATAACGTTTGGATTCCAGGCCCATAACAGAAGTTCATGGTATCCAAGCACGTTGCGTGGGTAAAGAAATCCACAGGTCCGGTGAATGTACTGGAACCGGATGTGTCGCAATCCGCCTGCACATAATAATCATAGGCAGTCGCAGATGTGAGACCCGTTAGTGTATATGGATTTGTAACGCCTGTTACGGTTGTTCCCGTTCCGGGTGTAAAGCCCGACAGACCATATTCAATGTTCCATAACGTTTCCGTTCCTCCGGCAGTCCATGACAAGACCGCACTGGAAGTCGTAATTGAGTCTACACTCATCGATGTAGGAGCAACACAAGACGGTGTTTCTTCCACTGTCACTTCATCTACCACATTGGCTCTACCCCAGTTATTGATTCCTTCAAATGCTATTTGGTAAGTACTTGAAGCGCCCGGAAGAGTAACAATTGCCTCTGTCCATGAGCTAACATTCGAGGAATCACTCCAGATCTCAACCCATACACCAGTTGGACTGTCTCTGTAGAGCAGGCGAGTGTAGTTTTGATCTCCAAACCAATCTTCCTGACCGTAATAGAATACCACTCTTGGATTGCTCAAGGAGGTTAAATCAAGCTCAGGCGAAACCAGCTTAGTTATTGGTGATGCAGCTCCCGAAGGACCTGTACTTACAAATCGTGCATTCTTTGTTCCACTATAGGCTGTTAAAATCGACCCCCCACTTGAACCTAAATCATACGTCCAGTCTTCCGATCCATCTTCCTGAATATTTGACCAACAGCTTCTGGTTAAAGAGCTGTCTTCAAAACTTTCAGTGAATGGGAAACTGGTAACCGCATTACAAAGGGTTGAAAACGTAAATGGTCCTGAATACGCACTGGAATCACGACAACAATCCGCTTGAACGTAAAAGTCGTACGATGTGTTGTCAGACAATCCGGTTAGCGCATAAGGATTACTACTGGTCGATACCATAGTACCTGTGCCCGGAGTGAATCCTGCGGGACCATACTCTATATTCCATGTCGTCGCTGAGCCCAATTCTGTCCAACCTAGATCAGCCGAATTCGTTGTTACATTGCTAACAAATAGACTGTCCGGATCCGAACAAACGGGGGGAGCACAAATTGAGCTTGAGGATGAATCCGTTTGGAACAAACCAACAGGAGGAACCGAACTGTAAGAACCGATCAATATACCGAGAGGATCGTATATGTCAAAACTTATTTCAAAATCATATATGCCCGAATTGAAAGCAAAATCGACTATATCTCCCGTACTTGCAGGAATCGTATCTGAACCTGCGAATAAACTGTCCAATGTAACATTGGTTACCACACAGTTCACCGTAACGTCGATAGATGCTCCGTTCCAACCATCACCATAGCTATCGAACATGTTGATGATGTAGTAGCATGCCGGTGGAGGTAAAGTTGAGAATGTAAACGGACCTGCCCACGCACTGCTGTCCGGTCCACAATCCGCCTGAACATAAAAATCATACGTTGTTCCGGTATCTAACCCGGCAAGGACATACGGATTCGAAGTTACTCCACCAATGACCATTCCTGTTCCAGGTGCAAATCCGGTGGTATCGTATTCAATGTTCCAGGTAGTTGCTGTTCCATTTTCCAACCAAGATAACAGCGCGCTGGTAGTTGTCAGCGAATCCACCGCTAAATCTGAAGGAGCCAGACAAGACGGGGTTTCTTCTACCAACACTTCGTCAACCACATTTGCTCGACCCCAATTGTTGATCCCTTCAAATGCAATCTGATACGTTGCCGATGGAGATGGCAGAGTTACCATAGCCTCTGTCCAAGCAGGCACATTGGTTGAATCGCTCCATAGCTCAGTCCATGCACCTGCTGGGTTGTCTCTATACAATAATCTGATGAAGTTTTGATCACCGAACCATTCTTCCTGTCCATAATAGAATACTACCCTTGGATTACTCAATGAAGTTAAGTCCAATTCGGGGGATACCAGTTTCGTAGCCGGCGTTCCTCCTCCCGATGGACTGGAACTTACAAACCGTGCATTCTTTGTTCCACTATACGCCGTCAATATTGCGCCCCCACTCGAGCCCGTATCGTACGTCCAATCCGCAGCACCTGACTCCTGAATATTGGTCCAGCAGTCTCTTGTAAGTGACGTATCCTCAAAACTCTCCGTAAACGGGAAAAGCGAAACTGCCTCACACGGTGTAGAGAAGGATTCCGGTCCAGCATATGTACTTGAATCCGCTCCACAATCTGCCTGTACATAAAAGTCGTAAGCCGTATTGGATGTTAGTCCGGTTAAAGAATAAGGGGTTGTTCCTGTTGAAACTACAGTTCCTGTACCAGGAGTAAACCCAGCCGGACCGTACTCAATGTTCCACATCGTTTCTGTTCCTCCTGCTGTCCAGCCTAAATCCGCAGATGTTGTTGTTATGTTAGTCACAGTTAATGCAGTTGGACTAACACATGGCGGTGTTTCTTCTACCATTACTTCATCAACCACATTTGCTCGACCCCAATTGTTGATCCCTTCAAACGCGATCTGGTACGTCGCAGATGGAGAAGGTAGTGTTACCATTGCCTCGGTCCAAGCAGATACGTCTGTCGAATCGCTCCAGAGCTCAGTCCATGCGCCTCCTGGATTATCTCTGTAGAGTAAACGTATGTAGTTCTGATCACCGAACCATTGTTCCTGCCCGTAATAAAACACTACTCGAGGGTTACTCAAAGATGACAGATCCATCTCTGGAGAAACCAATTTGGTAATTGGGCTATTCGTACCCGACTGGCTTACAAATCGAGCATTTTTTGTTCCACTGTAAGCAGCGGCTATTGCTCCACCACTCGACCCAGTATCATACGTCCAGTCTGCAGCGCCGTCTTCCTGAATATTGGTCCAACAGCCTCTTGTTGAAGATGTGTCCTCAAAACTTTCAGTAAATGGAAATACGGAGACCGCATCACAAGATGTAGCAAATGACTCCGGACCGACATATGCACTGGAATCTGCTCCACAATCTGCCTGCACGTAAAAATCATACGCTGTATTTGAGGTTAGTCCTCCTAGCGTATAGGGATTGGTTCCGGTTGCAACAATGGTTCCCGTACCAGGAGTAAAGCCAGCAGGGCCATACTCAATGTTCCACATTGTTTCTGTTCCCCCAGCGGTCCATCCCAAGTCCGCAGAAGTGGTTGTTACATTCGCTATCGTTAATGCAGTGGGGTCAGCACAGGATGGGGGGGGTGCACAAGATAGTGAGTAAGTAAAGGTTGTACCTGTTACACTACCATCCGAAACCACATAAAAGGATATCTCGCCCGTAGTTGATTCATACGAACCTACTATAGACCCATTTGCTGAAGCCAATGTTGAACCTGACCCGTCAGCCGCATCATTGATGTACCACGTATCACAACAGGATTCTGTAGACCCGGCTGTAAAATCAATTGTGATATAGTCACCCGGCGTATTGGCTACAAAGCTCTGCAAACTTGAGCCCATTGTGCTGTTGTTCAAATAATCGAAAGTTCCGGCGGAAGAACAATCGCCATAAGTAACAAATGATTCTGGACCGACAAAAGCACTCGTATCGCCAGGTCCGCAAATAGCCCGCACATAAAAATCATAGGAAGTTCCTGCTGCCAATCCGGTTAAATTGTAGGGGTTTGTACCTGCAAGTACCACCGATCCTGAGCCAGGAGTGAACCCGGATGCACCGTATTCTATTTGCCAAGAGGTTTCTGTTCCTCCCGCTGTCCAACCAAGATCAACGGAGGACGTTGTTGCATTCGCTGAAGTTAATGCAGAGGGATCAGCACAGGACGGAGGCGCTGCAGAAACAATTGTTGGTGATGACATACAGAATCCCCAGCCCCATAGTGAGGATGCGTCATATTTGAATCGATATTGAAAACCTGAAAGCTGAGTAGGTGTAAAAGCACTGATATCAAGTTCAGAGCTAGTAACCCCAGTTGCTGGTAGAGCCGCGCACCAACCTCCTGTTGTGCCGCTATTGTCGGGAATTGCCTCCCAAATTACCCAAGCTCCGCCATCAAAATCATACCACTCGAGATTAAAAACATCTCCCAGGTTATAATTATAGTTGTAATTAACACTCAGGAGGGTTTCTCCTGCCGCAAACGCGGCTGACAGATCAATTACCGGAGAGCTTGCCTCCAGAACATCTGTAGATCCTGATCCAGCCGCGTCATCGTCATAACTAAAATTAGACGTAACCGTTGGATCGTTAAGAAGAGCAGGTGCATCATAGGTCCCGGACAGAGTCCAAGAAACATTGGGCCATGAAGCTGCCTGATTGAGCACCTGGGCACTCATCTGGCCATACCAGATTACTAAAATTAATAAGGATAGTAAAGATTTTTTCATGTTCTATTTTATTTAATTACAACACATATCGTCCTCCTTAAGGTTGTGATACCTTACATGGGTTGCCAGACTATTTGGGATGAATAAACTAGTGAAATGTAGAGGACTAAAATTCAAATTATTTTGACTTAAAGGGTATTTAAGTTACGACCATAAAGCTTGATTATCAAAAATTAATCAGTTTAATCCGACCAAACGTCGCTATTTGTCGATATTCAACATGCGCATAATCCATTTGTGAACGCAGAACACCTTCATTTAAAAAGCCACTGTTACACCCTGTAACCTCTTTTTTCTATTTAGCCGGCACAATCTTAATCGTTTTTACTATGTTCGCTATTCAATGAACAACCGATTATTGCAATGGAATTAAGTTTGATTGGCAAAAATGCCATTGTTTGTGGGAGCACGCAGGGCATTGGTCTTGCGGCGGCTAAGGAGCTAGCCACCCTTGGAGCGCATGTAACTTTATTGGCAAGAAATGAAGAGCGCCTTAAACAATGCGTTAGTGACTTGCCAAAAACTGAAGCACAATGTCACGGATATATTGTAGCCGATTATTCCCAGCCAGAAGTGCTTCAAAAAGAAATTACGGGATTTGTGCAAAAATTTGGCCCGGTGCATATCTTGATCAACAATACGGGCGGCCCTCCTGGCGGACCAATTTCAGCAGCCGATATTACCGAATTCACCGATGCATTTTCAAAACACTTGGTTTGCAATCATATACTTGCCTCAGCTGTTATTCCAGGAATGAAAGATGCCGGATATGGTCGAATAATCAATGTCATTTCAACTTCGGTTAAGCAGCCGTTGAATGGCCTAGGTGTTTCAAACACCGTTCGAGGGGCTGTGGCGAATTGGGCTAAAACGATGGCCAACGAATTAGGTGCTTTTAACATCACGGTTAATAATGTTTTGCCCGGAGCCACAAATACTGCTAGACTGAGCTCCATCGTTTCAAATAAAGCGAGCAAAACTGGTCAAACTGAGGAAGAGGTTAAAACCGCCATGGCCAATGTAGTGCCGATGAAACGGGTTGCAGAACCACACGAAGTTGCTAACGCAATTGCATTTCTAGCATCTCCGGCGGCCAGCTACATCAACGGAATCAACCTTCCGGTTGATGGTGGAAGAACCGGCTCATTATAACCTACCTGGAAGCGCCGAAGCGAATGGGCAGCTTAAAATAGCTGCGGACTTTTTCTCCGTTGAGCTCTGCCGGTTTCCAATTGGGCAAGCTCCTAACCACTCGTTCTGATTCTCGTATCAATGATCGATGGCGGCCACGAACTGCCTTCACCTGTGTTACGGAACCATCCAGTTCAACCACAAACTGAACATGAATACTCTCTCGAATTCCGAGCTCTAGGCACTCCTCCGGATATCGAATGTGTTTTTTGATGTATTGGATCAATGCTTTTTGACCTCCCGGGAACTCAGCAGAATGATCAACAAAGGTTCTTATTGATGTATCTATTTCAAAGACAACAGGCTCGCTACCTATTGTATCTACGGGAAGGTTTGGGTTATAAACGATAGGATTCGGTGCTGTATCCGTAACGTATTCAACAATTTTTTCCAGGGTATCAACAACCTTAATGTCTCTCTTTTTTTCTCGTTGCTTTGGTTTTGGAGGGTTATATTTTCGTTTGACTTCTATTGGCTGATCCTCCAATGCCATTTCGTCTGATAATTCTTCATAGAGCATAATATCCTCCAGCGCCAGCTCTCCAGTTTTCCATTCGAACGCCAGAAGCGTTAATCCTAACGATGCTATAATCCCTATTGTGAGCAACCCATTCCGTTTGCTTCCTCCATTTTTCTTTTGATTGTTCTGCATGACTTGTTATTTCCTAATTAGATGCAGAACAACAACAATTGCATAAAATCACCTCAACGATACTGAAATTTGATCGGTATGGAAAAAGAAACTCGTATGTTCATTCCTCCATAAATCGCAGGTTGCATTGGCGGCAAAGAATTTAAAACGCGAATTGCTTCCCGAGCACAATCCTCGCAAACGGCATCGGAGTTCAGCACCTTTACTTCCTGCGTGAATCCCGTTTCGTCTAAGACAACCAGCGCATGCACAATTTGTTCTCCTCCGCCCAATTTTACACATTTCGGAACAGTCAAATTGCTCTTTACATAGCTGAAGATCTTCTCAACAGTACAATCAAAAACCAAAGGGTTGTATTCGTTGTCTTTCAAACACTCCCTATAGTGCGGCCTTTGGTCAATGTCCAAGACGTTTTTGGTGATTACCCCTGGGAAAGGGTCAATAAAGATTTCCGACTCATCAAAATTGGATAATTGTCCGTCAGGCAACTGAAATTCTCTTCCGGAAGAATCCGTGGTGACAAATTTGGCAGTATCCATTAATGTGTCTTGATAGAATACTAGTGCTTCTGAACTATTGAACTCGGGCTTTGGCTTTGGCCTTTCCGGAATTCCTTTCTCTTCAACAATCACAACTTCGGGCACAGGTTCAATTTCCAAGGATTCGACTGTATCAACCAAGCTATTTTCCGAAAACACCCATTCCAGCGCAATAAGACAAATGGATAATGCAACAATCAACCCGATATAAAAAAAGCCTCTTTTCCTTTTTTCAATGTTGGCACCTTCTGTTTTCTTATCGCGCATTTTTCCTAAACGCAATAAAGCTAGTGAAAAGTATGGCCTTTCCTAATCAGGCAAGAAGAGTTTAAACCCTCGTCCATGAATGTTCATAATTTCAATTTTATCGTCACCTCTAAGATGCTTTCTGAGCTTTGCGATATAGACGTCCATACTTCTTCCATTGAAGTAGTTGTCGTCTCCCCAAACGGCCTTTAATGCATCATTTCGTTCCAAAATCCCATTTGCATTTTTACACAATAATTTGAGCAAGTCACTTTCTTTTGTTGTAAGGCGGCTGGACTCACCTTCTAGCTCCAACAGTCTTTCTTTTGGCTTAAATAAAAACTTGCCAATTTGATAGCTATTGGCCTCTTTTGGTCCATCGTTGGAAGTACGCCTTAGAATGGCATTCATTCTTGCCAACAACTCTTCCATAGAAAAGGGTTTCGTCATGTAATCATCCGCTCCCGCATTGAATCCTTCCAGAGTATCTTCTTTCATCGACTTTGCGGTGAGAAACAACATGGGAACTGTTTTGTCTATTCCTCTGATTTCTTTTGCCAATGTGATTCCGTCTTTCACAGGCATCATGACATCGAGAATAAGAAAATCAAATTCTCCTTTTACAAAAGCATCGTATCCGTCTTGGCCATTCGTTCTGAGTACTGTATCGTAACCCTTTGCAATCAAATAATCTTTGAGTAGTGCGCCTAAATTGATGTCATCCTCTACAAGTAATACTTTGATTTGATTTTCCATAATATCCGAAGTTAAAGTTTTGTTGCTAAAGTTGGAATTTCCAACTCAAATGTGCTCCCTTTACCCATTGCACTATCTACATTAATTTGGCCCTCATGCTTCTCCGTGACCGCCTTTACATAGCTAAGTCCAAGTCCAAACCCCTTTACATTGTGTATGTTCCCAGTTGGTACTCGATACAACTTGTCAAAAATGCGCTTCTGATCCTCCCGGCTAATTCCAATTCCATTGTCTTGAATTTTTATTGAAATCCCCTCCTCGGTATTTGCAGTTGCAATGGTAATTTGCGGTTTCTCAGGACTATATTTATTTGCATTATCCAAAAGGTTATAAACGACATTCGTGATATGAACCTTGTCTCCATGCACTCTGTCGTTTTTGGCATCCAAATTCAAATTTAGATTTCCACTCTTACTCTCAATTTGTATCGCAATATTGTTCGCTGCTTTTTTAATGATGTCATGAATTGACAATTCCTCAAACTTAAACTTGAGCTCTCCGCGATCAATTATGGCTGTTTGAAGCACGTTTTCTACCAGCACTCCCAATCGTTTGTTTTCCTCATTGATCATCCTAACGAAATTGCTTCTCTGCATTTCTGTACTGCGAATATCTTTGTCAGAAAGCGCCTCACATGCTAGCGATATAGTTGAAATTGGAGTCTTTAGTTCGTGCGTCATATTTCCAATAAAATCATTTTTAATCTGAGATAATCTTTTTTGATCGTAAATGGTTTTAATTGTAAAATAGAAAGCGTAAGTAAGCCCCGCCATAATCAATAAACTAATCAACAGAACGCCCCACATTTTCCCGATTACATAACTCTTTTGATTCGGAAAAAATACACTTACCCTATAAGGCGACCCAAAGATATCGGCTGGGAATAAATTCGAGCTAAATTCTGAATTGTATAGCTCAGATAGATTTTCTTTGGTGTTTTGGTTTTTATGGTAAGATGTCTTTCCCCAATTATCATAAACCAAAAAATCATATTCTGCTGAAATGCCATGCTCTTCCAATTCAAGTTTGAGCAATGAATCCAGTGCTTTTGATGGAAGCCGCTCTTCCAAGGTTTTTAGCATGTTTATGTCAAACAAATTGTTCATTGCTGAAGGTAAGTTTCCCTGGCTGCTCAGAACTTCTGCTGCCCAATTGTTCATTGGACTTTCCATAAACTGGTTAAACTCCGTTTCCGAGGGCATAATTGTGCTTGACATATAAGTGCCGTTTTTTGATCTCTTCTCAACCACTTTCATGGTGATTTCCTTACCATCCTTAACAAAAACAGAATCTTTTATAATAACTTCTGTATCCGCATCTTCCAACCCCATGTTCATTAATTGGCTGTACCAATTGTTGAGCCCCACCCGTCGTTTTACTTTTGCCAATTGTTCATAGGTTCCAATCCGATCTGATAAATCAGCCATCACTTCGTTTACAGTGTCTCTAAAAGAAGACTCTTTTAATGTGGCAGCATCATTCACCAAATACCCCAACAACAGAATTAGCAGCAACATTCCAAATGAAATTGGAATAACTAGAGTTGAGATTGTCTTTTTAAACATTGTGTATGATATACTCAGCAAAGTTAGTGCATGTTGTTTGCGTCTTGAGGCTTTTAACAGTCTTTAACATCATTTAACCTGACGTTAACAAGCAATCTATCATCGGGAAGTTATGTTTGTAACACAATTGAATTCGTGAATCCATATTATTACAATACGCATTCATGGTTCAGTTTTTGGCATAATAATTGTTTTAAAAAGTTTAGCGATAGTTATCATAACAACGCTAATGGTTAGGTTAGTTTTCATAGCGGTTTTCCTTGTTGGATTGGCAAATGTCATTCCAGCGGGGGCAACTGCTGTTTTTGGTCAGGAAGGGGTAAAAATTACTGTGTTTCCTAATCCGTTTAGATCTGTATTCAGTATTCAGGCGGAACGCCATGAGTTTCCTGCAAAAATTGTTGTAACAGATGTTCTTGGTAAAGTAGTTTATCAGAAATCTGTATTCACGCCTCAAAGAGTTGACATTGACCTTTCTCAGAAAAGATTGACTTCAGGAGTTTACTTCCTGAATTGGAAGTCCAAGGACAATTCCAAAACCGTACGGATCGTGAAGAGTTAGGCGCGGTCTCTGTTTTCAACCACTCCAATAATTGCTAATTGGTTGACAGCAACATAGTTTTCTAATTTTCCTACTCAAAACAAAGCACAAACCTTCTCAATATTGTTGAGAAGGTTTTTTTTTGAGTTTATTTGAAGATATTTGCCTCATGACATTTTTGGAGAATTATATCGCAGGTGAGCTATTACCACCGGTATCAAAAGCATATTTGGGCAACGTTAATCCATCAACGGGTATCGAGTACAGTAAAATCCCTGATTCCGATAAAGAAGATGTAGAAAAGGCCGTTCAATCAGCAAAAGCTGCTTTTCCATCATGGTCAAAAATGCCAAAGGAGAAAAGATCAAGAGTTCTCATTAAGCTAGCGGACCTAATCGAAGAGAATCTAGAAGAATTAGCTGCCGCTGAAGCCAAAGACAATGGCAAACCTCTTAAACTGGCAACAAGAGTAGATATTCCGCGTGCTTCCGCAAACATTCGATTTTATGCCACTGCAATAATGCATTATGCATCCGAAAGTCATGCTATGGAAGACGCTGCCATAAACTACACATTGAGAAAGCCCATCGGTGTTGTTGGTTGCATCTCTCCTTGGAACCTTCCCCTTTACTTGTTTACATGGAAAATTGCCCCCGCAATTGCTGCAGGTAATTGTGTGGTAGCTAAGCCAAGCGAAGTAACCCCAATGACGGCCTATTTGTTTACCAAATTGTGCAAACAAGCAGGACTTCCTGATGGCGTTTTGAATGTGGTTCATGGCCTTGGCCCCAAAGTGGGAGCGGCGATTACAGAGCACCCTGAGATCAAGGCCATTTCATTTACCGGAGGTACAATTACAGGAGAAACTATTGCCCGAATCAGTGCCCCGATGTTCAAAAAAATCAGTCTGGAATTGGGAGGGAAAAATCCCAATATAATTTTTGCGGATTGTGACTTTGAAAAGGCGGTATCTACATCGATCCACTCCTCATTTGCCAATCAAGGTCAAATATGCTTGTGCGGATCCCGGATTTTCATTGAACGATCCATTTATGAGAAATTTAAAGCTGCGTTTGTATCGAAAGTCAAAGAATTGAAAGTCGGCGACCCATTTGACGACAATTCAGATCAAGGCGCCGTTGTTTCTGAAACGCACATGAATAAGGTGCTGGCTTGTATCGAAACCGCGAAAAAAGAAGGGGGTGAAATCTTGTGTGGTGGCGAAAGAATTGTAATGCAGGGGAATCTTGCCAATGGATATTACATTCAGCCTACCGTTATAGATGGGCTTGCTTTCAATTGTCAAACTAACCAGGAAGAGATTTTCGGACCGGTTGTAACACTGACTCCTTTTGACTCAGAAGAAGAGGTCTTGAAATATGCGAATAGCACAAAGTATGGTCTTGCCAGCACTGTGTGGACCAGTGATGTAACAAGAGCCCATCGAATCGCTTCAGAATTAGAGGCGGGAATTGTATGGGTGAATTGCTGGTTAGTAAGAGATCTGAGAACTCCATTTGGAGGAGTCAAGAATTCAGGCGTGGGAAGAGAAGGAGGTTTTGAAGCCTTGCATTTTTTTACAGAACCAAAAAACGTTTGCATTAACCTAAAGTAAAAAGGCCAACCTTCATCGGCTGGCCCTTTCGTTTAATCAATTTCTTTTCGATTCTAGTCTACAAACAGCTTTACGGTTTTAAAACTATCTGTTGTAACTATTTTCAGCATGTAAACCCCTGAAGAAAGGGTAGGCATTTTCATTGTTGTATTGCCATTTCCTTTCACTGATTGACTTTTGATCAATTTTCCATTCATGTCAGTTAGCTGCAACCGTTCAATGAAGATACTTTCTCTGTTGATCACATTGATAGATTCATTGGAAACAAAAGCTGTAATTACACCATCTTCTGCATCCTCAATACCAACACTGGACTGCAGAATTTCCACCTGAAGTTTTTGGTTGTCGAAACAATCCTTAGACCCATTGTAGCTGGTAAGCTCAATTGAATATGTTCCAGGATTGCTGTAGAAATGAGTTGGTGCAAAGCCATTATAGCTTGTGCCATCTCCCATTTCCCAATAGTAGCTTTCACTTCCCGTAGAATTGTTTGCGATTGTTATCACTTCATTCAGTTCAAACGTTTCTCCACCCAAGCTGAAATCAGCAACAACAGGTTCCGGATCAAGAATCTCTACAACCATATCATCCAAAACACAGTTCCCGCTTATGTCAACGTGATATGTTCCAGGTGCAAGATCAGAGATCATATAATTCGAGGAGTTCGATAGATCTGTACCGATTACATTTCCTACATCATCTGACCAAGTGACCGCAAATGAGCTCTGCGTATTGTGCTCAACTTCGATTGACCCATCCGTTAGCCCCTGGCAGCTTGCATTTTCAGCCATCAATTCATACTGTACCTCAATGTGTATAATGAATCTCGTGATAGCCTCGTCACCGGCTAACACATCGTAGGTATATTCTGGGTTGGATTTCAAATCGTGGGTAGTTCCCAGCACCATATCTTCCAACACAACACAAGCATTTGCTGCGAATGCATTTAAATTTTCAAATGTCAGTGTGTAGGTGCCTAATGCCAAATTCCCTGCAAATGCCTTCAGCGGCAAGCTCGTTGTTCCGTGTGGAATCGAATTTAC
>CAJWDP010000016.1 GCA_913030835.1 uncultured Flavobacteriales bacterium
TAGAGCGCTTCCTTGGTAAGGAAGAGGTCACGGGTTCAATTCCCGTCATTGGCTCTGTAAAGGAAATTGCCGGGTATGAAATGTGAAAGTTTTGTTCCGGGTTAAAATGAAATAGAATTGTAACCAATTCGAAAAAGTGTTGAGTCTGAAATGACTCTTTTGAAGTATAAGAAATAAATAATAGTAAGTAATAAATTAAACATCTAAGGATATGGCTAAGGCGAATTTCGAAAGAACAAAACCGCACGTAAATATCGGTACCATTGGTCACGTTGACCACGGTAAAACTACCCTTACGGCGGCAATTTCAAAGGTATTGTCGGATGCGGGACTTGCTGAAAAGCAAGATTTCGATCAAATCGACAATGCTCCTGAGGAAAAAGAAAGAGGTATTACAATTAATACCGCACACATTGAGTATGAAACAGCAGCAAGACACTACGCTCACGTAGATTGTCCTGGTCACGCGGATTACGTTAAAAACATGGTAACAGGTGCTGCTCAGATGGATGGTGCAATATTGGTTTGTGCTGCTACTGACGGACCTATGCCACAAACAAGAGAGCACATTCTTTTGTCAAGACAGGTTAACGTACCTAGAATAGTTGTTTTCATGAACAAGGTAGATATGGTGGATGATCCTGAACTACTTGAGTTGGTTGAAATGGAACTAGCAGAATTGTTAGAATCATATGGATACAACGATACGCCAATTATTCAAGGTTCTGCTTTGGGTGGTTTGAATGGCGATCAAAAATGGGTTGATTCTGTTATGGAATTGATGAACAATGTGGACAGCTGGATTGAAACTCCTGAAAGAGATACAGATAAGCCTTTCCTAATGTCAGTTGAGGATGTATTCTCTATTACTGGTCGTGGTACGGTAGCAACCGGTGCGATCGAGACTGGAATTATCAATACGGGTGATGCTGTAGACATCGTTGGTCTTCAGGACGCTAAGATGACCTCTACAGTTACTGGTGTTGAGATGTTTAGAAAAATTCTTGATGAAGGAAGAGCCGGTGAAAACGTTGGGCTTCTTTTAAGAGGTATTGAAAAAACTGACATCAAGCGGGGAATGGTAATTGCAGCTCCGGGTTCAATTACTCCTCACAAAAAATTCAAAGCTGAGGTATATATTTTGAAGAAGGAAGAAGGTGGAAGACACACACCATTCCACAATAAGTATAGACCACAGTTTTATTTGAGAACGTTGGATGTTACTGGTACTATCGAACTTGAAGATGGTAGAGAAATGGTAATGCCAGGAGACAACGTTACAATTACAGTTGAGTTAATTACTCCAGTTGCAATGGATAAAGGACTGCGTTTTGCGATCAGAGAAGGTGGTAGAACAGTTGGTGCCGGTCAGGTGACTGAAATTATTGAGTAATAACTGTAGGTTAACACTATTGATGCGAAAAGGTGGGGCATTTATGGCTCACCTTTCGTGTCGTTTTACGGGTGTAGCTCAGTTGGTAGAGCAGTGGTCTCCAACACCAAAGGTCGAGAGTTCGAATCTTTCCGCCCGTGCAAAAGAGGTTCTAAAGACGATTGAATATTTAAATAAGTAGAGTGGCAAAAATTATTACATACTTGGAAGAAACGGTTGATGAACTATTAAATAAAGTCTCTTGGCCGACTTGGAAAGAACTGCAAACCAGTGCAATCATAGTGTTGGTGGCCTCTGTAATAATTGCTTTGCTAGTTTGGATTATGGATTTCACATTTGGAATAAGGGATGGTGAAGGAGTAATTTGGCAAGGAATCTTAGGATTTTATTATGACTTTGTAACACCTGAATTTCTAAACCCATGATGAAAATGGCTGATATTGACTTAAAA
This sequence comes from uncultured Flavobacteriales bacterium, assembly GCA_913030835.1. Classification (GTDB taxonomy): domain Bacteria; phylum Bacteroidota; class Bacteroidia; order Flavobacteriales_D; family Parvicellaceae; genus UBA10066. The sequence goes on from CAJWDP010000016.1 coordinate 1,845, forward strand.
TGGTATGTGGTCCGAGCCATTAGTGGCAAGGAGAAGAAAGTGAAGGATTACATTGAATTGGAGATTGATCGATTGGGTCTTTCCGATTATGTCAAACAAGTCCTGATTCCTACGGAAAAAGTGTACCAGATAAGAAATGGTAAAAAGGTTTCGAAAGAACGAAACTATTTCCCTGGATATGTTCTGATTGAAGCCAGCTTGGTCGGTGAGATTCCTCATGTGATCAAGGGAGTTACAAATGTAATTGGGTTTTTGGGCTCCAAGAAAGGTGGAGAGCCGATGCCTTTAAGACAGTCAGAGGTCAATCGAATACTTGGTAAGGTGGATGAATTGGCTGAAAATGATGAGGAACTAACCATACCATTTGTAATAGGGGAAACGGTGAAGGTAATAGATGGTCCGTTTAATAATTTCAACGGGATCATTGAAGAGATTAATGAGGAAAAGAAAAAATTAAAAGTGATGGTGAAGATTTTTGGAAGAAAGACTCCACTTGAGCTTAGCTACATGCAAGTAGAAAAAGAAGGCTAATAGGTAATTAGGTGGAGATGATTAATGCTTCCCGTCGAAACCGAAGTACCACAATTATATATAAAAATGGCAAAAGAAGTAGCTGGATTAATAAAGTTACAGATTAGAGGCGGAGCCGCAAATCCATCACCTCCTGTTGGACCTGCATTGGGTGCAAAAGGGGTGAATATTATGGAGTTCTGTAAGCAATTTAATGCTAGAACTCAGGATAAACCCGGTAAAGTGCTTCCTTGTGTCATTACTGTTTTCGCAGACAAATCTTTCGAGTTTGTAATTAAAACTCCTCCTGCCGCAGTCCAACTTATGGAAGCTGCAAAGGTGAAGAAAGGTTCGGCTGAATCTAATCGTATCAAAGTTGCTACGGTTAACTGGAATCAAGTAAGGACAATTGCCGAAGACAAAATGCAGGATTTGAACTGTTTTACTGTTGAGTCGGCCATGAAAATGGTCGCCGGAACAGCACGTTCAATGGGCATTAATGTTAGAGGAGGGGACGCACCCGCTTAATATTCAAATTGAATAACAATGGCACTGAGTAAGAAAAGAAAAGAAGTATTGTCCAAATTTGACCAAGATAAAGCGTATAGCTTGGATGAAGCTTCTTCCATTTTAAAGGAAGTATCGAATACCAATTTTGACGCAACTGTTGATGTTGCCGTAAGATTAGGAGTAGATCCCAGAAAAGCTAATCAAATGGTTAGGGGAACTGTTTCTCTTCCTCACGGAACAGGAAAAGACGTTAAGGTGTTGGTTCTTTGTACATCTGATAAAGAAGAAGAAGCCAAAAATGCTGGAGCGGATTATGTTGGTTTGGATGAGTACATCAATAAGATCAAACAAGGCTGGACGGATGTCGATGTGATAATCACAATGCCTTCAGTGATGGGTAAAGTTGGTGCATTAGGTAGAATTTTAGGGCCTAGAGGTTTAATGCCTAACCCTAAAACTGGCACGGTAACGATGGATGTTGCTAAAGCTGTTAATGACGTCAAAGCGGGAAAGATCGATTTCAAAGTTGACAAATATGGAATCGTACACGCAGCGGTTGGAAAGGCGTCTTTTGAAGCTAGCAAGATCAAGGATAATGCGGATGAGCTGATCAAAACATTGATCAAACTCAAACCATCATCGTCAAAAGGTACCTATGTGAAAAGTATCTATCTATCATCAACTATGAGTCCAAGTATTCAAGTGGATACTAAATCTGTAACTGTATAAATAGCTTGGTATGACTAAAGAACAAAAAAACGAAGCGATAAATCAGTTGTCAGAAGAATTGGCTGGAGCCAACATTTTCTACTTGGCTGATACGTCTGAGTTGGATGCAGATTCAACCTCCAAGTTGAGGAGAAACTGTTTCAAACAGGATATATCGCTGAAAATCGTGAAAAACACATTGCTTCAAAAAGCAATGGAAAAGGTTGAAGAGAGAGACTTTAGTGAGCTTTACAGTGTTTTATCAGGACCAACGTCTATCATGTACTCTGAGGTGGGAAATGCACCCGCAAAGATCATCAAGGAGTTTAGAAAAAAGCATGATAAACCAGTTCTTAAAGCTGCATACATTGAAGAATCAATTTATATCGGAGACGACAAATTAGGTTCGCTTTGCGACATCAAGTCCAAGGAAGAATTGTTAGGAGAAGTAATTACACTTCTTCAGTCGCCTGCGAAGAACGTTGTTTCTGCATTGCAGTCCGGAAAACATACTATTGCTGGCTTGGTTAAAACTTTAGCCGAAAGAGAATAATTAACAATTAAGTAAAACAATACACAAAATCAAATAAAATGGCAGACGTAAAAAACTTAGCAGAAGAGTTGGTAAACCTTACTGTTAAAGAAGTTAATGAGCTTGCTGAAATCCTTAAGGAAGAATACGGTATCGAACCTGCAGCTGCAGCTGCAGTAGCTGTTGCTGCACCTGGTGCTGGTGGCGGAGATGCTGGTGGAGAAGAAAAGTCAGAATTCGACGTAGTACTTACTGCTGCTGGAGGTGCAAAACTTCAGGTAGTAAAGGCGGTTAAAGAATTGACTGGTCTTGGTCTTAAGGAAGCAAAGGAGATGGTTGACAACGCTCCTAGCACACTGAAAGAAGGTGTGTCTAAAGACGAAGCTGAAGGCATCAAGAAGGCTCTTGAAGAAGCCGGTGCTGAGGTAGAGTTGAAGTAATATACCTTCACTATCATTCGGTATGGACATCCATGCTGGTCTTTTTTGATCGGTTGGAAGTCCATACCCTTTGTCGTTTTTAGACAATTCATTTTTTATCGAACTTCTTAACTAAACATATTTACAATTGGCAACTACAAATAGTACAACAGGAAGAATCAATTTCGCATCAAGTAAACATCGATTTCCGTATCCAGATTTTCTCGAAGTTCAATTAAAGTCGTTCCAGGAATTTTTCCAATTGGAAACAACGCCTGAGAACAGAGAAAAAGAAGGATTGTATAAAGTTTTCAATGAGAACTTTCCAATTACAGACACGAGAAATCAATTCGTTCTTGAATTTTTAGATTATTTCGTTGATCCACCAAGGTATACCATCGAAGAGTGTATCGAAAGGGGCTTGACATATTCTGTACCGCTTAAGGCAAAATTAAAGCTGTATTGCACCGATCCTGAGCACGAGGATTTTGAAACCATCGTACAGGATGTTTATCTGGGAACAATTCCGTATCTCACACCAAAAGGATCTTTCGTTGTAAATGGTGCGGAAAGAGTCATTGTTTCTCAGCTGCATAGATCTCCAGGGGTTTTCTTTGGTCAAAGCAGACACGCGAACGGTACCAAACTGTATTCGGCTCGGGTCATTCCTTTTAAGGGTTCTTGGATCGAATTTGCTACTGACATCAACAGTGTAATGTATGCCTATATCGACAGGAAGAAAAAACTTCCGGTGACTACGTTATTTAGGGCAATTGGATTTGAAAGCGATAAAGACATTCTTGAAATTTTCGATTTAGCCGATGAGGTTAAAGTTACCAAGGCAGGTCTGAAGAAGGCGTTGGGTAGAAAACTAGCGGCAAGAGTGCTTAAATCATGGGTTGAGGATTTTGTAGATGAAGACACAGGAGAAGTTGTATCTATTGAGAGAAATGAAGTAATCATTGATAGGGAGACCATCTTAGAGGAAGCCCACATTGAAGAGATCATTGACGCAGGTGTTAAAACGATAATTCTACACAAAGTAGATGTGAATTCTGCCGATTTTGCGATCATTTACAATACGCTTCAAAAAGATACCTCAAACTCTGAGAAAGAAGCTGTAGAGCACATCTATCGTCAATTGAGAAATGCGGAACCGCCAGATTTGGAAACCGCTAGAGGGGTGATTGACAAACTTTTCTTTTCTGAGCAGAGATATGATTTAGGTGAGGTTGGAAGATACCGATTAAGTAGAAAGTTAGGCCTTGATGAAAACGAAGACTCAAGAGTACTAACTAGAGAAGACATTATCTCGATCATCAAATATTTAATTGAATTGGTCAATTCAAAAGCGGATATTGATGATATTGATCACCTTTCAAATAGAAGGGTAAGAACGGTTGGAGAACAGCTTCATAGCCAGTTTTCTGTGGGATTAGCCAGAATGGCAAGAACCATTAGAGAGCGAATGAATGTAAGAGACAATGAGGTATTTACACCCATTGATCTGATCAATGCAAAGACATTGTCCTCGGTCATTAACTCATTCTTTGGGACGAATCAGCTGTCTCAGTTTATGGATCAAACCAATCCACTAGCTGAGGTTACGCACAAAAGAAGACTTTCAGCATTAGGGCCCGGAGGTTTATCAAGAGAACGAGCAGGATTCGAAGTGCGGGACGTTCACTATACACACTATGGAAGATTGTGTACGATTGAGACTCCTGAAGGACCAAATATTGGTCTGATTTCATCTTTGTGTGTTTTCGCAAAAATCAACAGACTTGGTTTCATTGAAACGCCTTATAGAGAGGTGAAGAATGGAAAGGTAAATGTTAAAGATGATCCAATTTACCTTAGCGCGGAAGAAGAAGATGAAAGAACGATTGCTCAGGCAAATGCACAGGTAGATGAAAATGGTAAATTCTTGACAGACAGGGTTAAGGCGCGTCTTGAAGGTGATTTCCCGGTTGTAGAACCAAAAGACATCAATTTGATGGACGTTGGTACCAACCAGATTGCATCTATTGCTGCATCCTGTATACCATTCCTTGAACATGATGATGCGAACAGAGCATTGATGGGATCAAACATGCAGAGACAGGCTGTACCATTACTAAGGCCATCTGCTCCTATTGTAGGTACAGGTATCGAAGAGTTGATCGCAAGAGATTCAAGAGTTCTTATCAACGCTGAAGGAAAAGGGGTTGTCGAGTATGTAGATTCTGAAGAAATTATAATTAAGTACAGTAGGTCCAAAGAGGATCAGCTGGTTTCTTTTACCGGTGATTCGAAGTCGTACAAGCTAACGAAGTTTCAGAAAACGAATCAAGGTACTTGTATCAACCTCAAGCCTATTGTGAAATTAGGAGAGAAGGTTGTTGCAGGCCAGGTGCTTTGCGAAGGTTATGCAACAGACCGAGGAGAATTGGCGTTGGGTCAGAACCTTAAAGTGGCATTTATGCCTTGGAAAGGTTACAATTTTGAGGATGCTATCGTAATCTCTGAAAAAGTGGTTAAAGACGATATTTTCACGTCCATTCACATTGATGAATATACACTGGAAGTTAGAGATACGAAAAGAGGTTTGGAAGAGCTGACTGCGGATATTCCAAACGTTTCTGAAGAGGCGACTAAAGATTTGGATGAAAATGGAATTATTCGAATTGGTGCTGAAATTGAGGAAGGAGATATTCTAATCGGAAAGATTACTCCGAAAGGAGAAACTGATCCATCACCGGAAGAAAAACTGTTGAGGGCAATTTTTGGTGATAAAGCAGGAGATGTAAAGGATGCGTCGTTAAAGGCTTCTCCATCACTTCGAGGAGTTGTTATTGACAAGAAACTCTTCTCAAGAGCAATTAAGGATAGAAAAGCCAAAGCACAGGATAAACCTGCTTTGGAACAGCTTGATAAGGAGTTCGAAAAAGAATCCTTGGAACTTAAAGGAGTACTTGTTGGTAAATTGTTGGAAGTCATTGGCGCAGAAAAGTCCACTGGAGTAAACAACAATTTTAAGGAAGAGATCATTAAGAAAGGCATCAAGTTTACCACGAAAAACCTGATGGCTTTGGATTATACTGTAGTTTCTCCGAATAACTGGACGAAAAGTCAGGCGACCAATAAGCTGATTAGTCGATTGTTACACAATTACAACATCAAATACGGTGATGTTCTTGGTGTTTACAAAAGGAAGAAGTTCCACATTACGGTTGGAGATGAACTTCCAAACGGAATCGTGAAATTGGCGAAAGTTTACATCGCAAAGAAGAGAAAGCTGAAAGTTGGTGATAAGATGGCGGGTCGTCATGGAAATAAAGGTATTGTAGCGAAGATCGTTAGAGCTGAAGATATGCCTTTCCTTGAAGACGGAACGCCGGTTGATATCGTTCTTAACCCATTAGGGGTACCTTCTCGAATGAATCTCGGGCAGATTTATGAAACTGTTCTAGGTTGGGCAGGGCTGAATTTGGGTAAAACCTATGCTACACCAATTTTCGATGGAGCTTCGATTGATAGTATCAACGCTGAAACCGATGAGGCTGGTGTGCCTAGATACGGTAAAACTTATCTCTATGATGGTGGTACGGGTCAGAAATTTGATCAGCCCGCTACCGTCGGTGTCATTTATATGATCAAGTTGAGTCACATGGTGGATGATAAAATGCACGCAAGGTCGATTGGTCCATATTCATTGATTACGCAGCAACCATTGGGTGGTAAAGCCCAGTTTGGTGGTCAGCGATTTGGTGAAATGGAAGTTTGGGCGCTTGAAGCATTTGGAGCTGCAAATATTTTGCAGGAGATCCTCACAGTGAAATCCGATGATGTAATGGGAAGAGCGAAAGCGTATGAATCGATCGTAAAAGGCGATAACATACCCACTCCGGGAATTCCGGAATCGTTCAACGTATTGCTTCATGAATTGAACGGATTAGGACTGAACGTAACATTAGAATAATAGATCATTTTAGGCGGAAAAGGCGGTGCTGCCCGATCCGGTTTTTATAATACTTGCAATAGTTAAAATATGGCTTACTTAAAAGATAAAAAGCAGAACAGTAACTTCAAAACGATAACAATTTCATTGGCTTCTCCCGAGATGATTTTGGAAAAATCGCATGGTGAAGTGCTGAAACCGGAAACAATCAACTACAGAACCTACAAGCCGGAAAGGGATGGTTTGTTTTGTGAGCGGATTTTTGGACCGGTGAAAGACTATGAATGCCATTGCGGGAAATACAAGAGAATTCGATACAAAGGAATTGTTTGTGACCGTTGTGGGGTGGAAGTAACTGAGAAAAAAGTAAGAAGAGAGCGAATTGGTCACATTTCTCTTGTGGTGCCGGTAGCACATATTTGGTACTTCAGATCATTACCAAATAAGATTGGATACTTGCTGGGTCTACCAACAAAAAAGTTGGATCAGATCATATATTACGAAAGATATGTGGTTATCCAACCTGGCTCTGCTATGAATGCGGAAGGTGAGCCTGTGCAGAAAATGGACTATCTAACGGAAGACGAATACCTGGACATTCTGGAAACGCTTCCAAAAGAAAACCAATACTTAGACGATACAGATCCTGAAAAGTTCTTAGCTAAAATGGGCGCAGAGGCGTTGTATGAGCTGCTTAAAAGGCTGGATCTAGATGGTTTATCTTACGAACTCAGACATAAAGCAAGTACAGAAACTTCGCAACAGAGGAAGAATGAAGCACTTAAGAGGTTGCAGGTTGTTGAAGCAATGAGGGATTCTCAAAAGAGAATTCAGAACAATCCGGAATGGATGATCATCAAAGTTGTACCGGTAATTCCGCCGGAATTGAGACCGTTAGTACCACTCGATGGAGGTAGGTTTGCTACATCTGACCTCAATGACTTGTACAGAAGAGTCATCATTAGGAACAACCGTCTTAAGAGATTGATTGAAATCAAAGCGCCTGAGGTAATACTTAGAAATGAGAAACGAATGTTGCAGGAGGCAGTTGATTCATTGTTCGACAACTCAAGAAAATCTTCTGCAGTTAAGACAGAAGCGAATAGACCGTTGAAGTCACTTTCCGATTCCTTAAAAGGGAAACAAGGACGATTCAGACAGAATCTTTTGGGTAAGAGGGTAGATTACTCTGCACGTTCTGTAATTGTTGTAGGGCCTACGTTGAAATTGCATGAATGTGGTCTTCCTAAAGGAATGGCAGCCGAGCTTTATAAGCCGTTTATCATTCGTAAAATGATCGAACGAGGTATTGTGAAAACGGTAAAGTCTGCAAAGAAAATTGTTGACCGTAAAGAGCCGGTGGTATGGGATATTCTTGAAAATGTACTGAAAGGACATCCTGTATTACTAAACAGGGCACCAACACTCCATAGAATGGGTATCCAGGCTTTCCAGCCGAAACTCATTGAGGGTAAGGCGATACAGCTTCATCCACTGGTGTGTACTGCATTCAACGCGGATTTTGATGGTGACCAGATGGCCGTGCACTTACCGCTTGGACACGCTGCGGTACTTGAGGCGCAAATTTTAATGTTGGCTTCTCATAACATTTTGAATCCTGCTAATGGAGCGCCGATTGCGGTTCCTTCTCAGGATATGGTACTTGGTTTATACTACATTACCAAGCACAGAACATCAACCAAAGAACATCCGGTTGCAGGAGAAGGGATGACTTTTTACTCTTCAGAGGAAGTGAATATTGCTTACAATGAAGGGAAACTAGACCTTCACGCAGGTATAAAAGTAAAAGCACAAGACCTGAATGAAGATGGTGAATTGGTCGATCAATTCATTGAAACAACTTGTGGTAGAGTTCTTTTCAATGAAGTGGTTCCTCAGGAAGCCGGATTTATTAATGAGGTACTTACTAAAAAAGCCTTGAGGGATATCATTGGTCACATTTTAAAAGTAGCGGGTGTGGCAAGAACGGCGGCGTTCTTGGATGATATCAAGGAGATGGGATATTACAATGCATTCAAGGGAGGTCTTTCATTTAATTTGGATGACATTATCATTCCGGAGCACAAGGAAACCATGGTATCCAAGGCAACGAATGAAGTGGATGAAGTGATGATGAACTACAATATGGGACTCATCACCAACAATGAGAGATACAATCAGATCATTGACATTTGGACGCATACAAACTCCAGACTAACCCACGATCTAATGAGTCAGCTCAAAAATGATCAGCAAGGATTCAATTCTATCTACATGATGTTTGATTCCGGTGCGAGAGGTTCTAAGGAGCAGATTCGTCAGCTTTCCGGAATGAGGGGATTGATGGCGAAACCAAGAAAGTCTGGATCTTCTGGTGGTCAGGAGATTATTGAAAACCCAATTTTAGCAAACTTTAAAGAGGGTCTTTCGATTTTGGAGTACTTTATATCAACTCACGGTGCAAGAAAAGGTCTGGCAGATACCGCCCTTAAAACTGCAGATGCGGGTTACTTGACCAGGAGATTGGTTGACGTATCTCAAGATGTTATTATTACCGGAGAAGATTGTTCTACACTCAGAGGATTGGTAGCGGTTCCATTGAAGAAAAATGAGGAAATCGTTGAACCTCTCTTTGATAGAATTTTGGGTCGTACTTCCGTGAATGATATTTATCACCCGGAAACGGAAGAATTGATCATAGCTGCGGGTGACGAATTCAGAGAAACTCAGGCTCGTGCAATCGAGAATGCTGGAATTGAAGAAGTGGAGATCCGTTCTGTATTAACTTGTGAACAGAGAAGAGGTGTCTGTGCAAAATGCTACGGCCGAAATCTGGCAACAGGAAGAATGGTCAACATAGGGGAGACTGTTGGTGTTATAGCAGCTCAGTCAATCGGTGAGCCAGGTACACAGCTTACTTTGAGAACGTTCCATGTCGGTGGTACAGCATCGAATATTGCTGATGAAAATAGCATTATTGCGAAATACGATGGTAAAATCGAGATAGAAGGCTTGAGAACCGTTAGCAAGAAAGATGCTGATGGAGTGGTGAAAGAGATTGTAATTGGTCGTGCGGCTGAAATGAGAGTTATTGATGAGGAATCGGGCGCTATAGTCAACACCAATAACATCCCTTACGGTTCTGAAATTTTGGTGAAAGGTAAAAGGAAAATCAAAAAAGGCGATGTAATCTGTAGATGGGATCCGTATAATGCGGTTATCCTTTCGGAAATGGATGGAAAAGTTGCATTTGATAATATTGAAGAGGGAATCACCTACAGACAGGAGATCGATGAGCAGACTGGTTTTGAAGAGAAGGTGATTATTGAAACCAAAGACAAGAAGAAGAACCCAATGATTCGTATTGTTGCTGGTAAGGATGAAACGTTAAGGACGTACAACCTTCCTGTAACTGCTCACATCATGGTGAAAGAAGGAGCTAAAATCGGTCAGGGTGATATCATTGCGAAAATACCACGTGTTGCAGGAAAAACAGGGGATATTACGGGTGGTCTTCCAAGAGTAACTGAACTTTTTGAAGCCAGAAACCCGTCGAATCCGGCTGTGGTAGCCGCGGTTGATGGAATCGTTTCGTTTGGAAAAATAAAACGTGGAAATAGAGAGATCATTATTGAAGCGAAAAATGGTGACGTTAAGAAATACCTGGTTTCTCTTTCTAAGCACATATTGGTGCAGGAAAATGATTTTGTGAAAGCAGGTCAGCCATTGTCTGATGGTGCTACAACTCCGCAAGATATTTTGGAAATTAGCGGACCAACTGCAGTTCAGGAATACCTGGTAAATGAAATTCAGGAAGTATATCGACTGCAAGGGGTGAAAATCAACGACAAACACTTTGAAGTGGTTGTTCGTCAGATGATGAGAAAGGTCGAAATTGTAGAGCCGGGAGATACCAAGTTTTTGGAGAAACAAGCGGTAAACAAATTTGACTTTATGGAAGAAAATGATGAAATCTGGGGCAAAAAGGTTGTTGTTGAGTCTGGAGATTCTGAGAACTGTAAGCCGGGTCAAATTATATCCGCTCGAAAGTTGAGAGATGAAAACTCCGTTCTTAAGAGAAAAGATAAAGCGCTGATCGAAGCGAGAGATGCAATACCTGCAACGTCAAAACCGATATTGCAAGGTATTACAAAAGCATCGTTGCAAACGGACAGCTTCATTTCTGCAGCATCATTCCAGGAAACGACCAAAGTATTGAACGAAGCTGCAGTAGCAGGTAAAGTTGACGGTTTGAGAGGATTGAAGGAGAATGTGATCGTCGGTCACAAAATCCCAGCGGGTACAGGTATGAGAATCTGGCAAAATTTAGTTGTTGGTTCTCAGGCAGAATACGACCAGCTGGTTGGCTCGTCATCTTCAGAAGAAGCTGTCGTAGAAGGATAATTATTAATGGATAAAGCTCCTCTCGTCATGATGCGTGATGAGAGGAGCTTTTATTTTTTACAGATATGAGCGAAGAGAATAAAAATCAGCTGAACATTGAGCTTTCAGAAGAAACGGCCGAAGGAACCTATTCGAACTTGGCAATAATTACACATTCTCCAAGTGAATTCGTAACCGATTTTGTCAGAGTAATGCCGGGAATGCCTAAGGCAAGGGTTCATTCAAGAATTATAATGACTCCTCAGCATGCAAAAAGAATGATGAAGGCGTTACAGGACAATTTGCAGAAATATGAGTCGGTTCATGGTCCGATAAAAGACGACGATCCAAGAGGCCATGCGATTCCATTGAACTTTGGAGGGCCTGCTACTCAAGCATAACATTACCTTTTATTCAATTTAAATTGTTCGTCTCACGCCTAAACCAGGAATGACGTCCAAACTCTTCGATTTCCACGGATTTGTTGTCCGACAAAAAATTGTAATACCCCATTATGAGGTGATGGATATATTTCTTGTAACCTGGAATGAAAATTAATGGTCGTAAAATGATCCATAGCGGTCGAGGAATATTTCTATAGCTATTTAGATCAATCTGAACTGTGAATTTAGACTCAGAAGCAGCAATTTTTTCGTAAACAAAGTGAACGATTATTTGATTTTCCTGTTTCTTCTGCTCTGCGGGTCGAATACTTAAAATCAAACCATTTTGATCGTTCCATTGCTGAACTGTCCGAATAAATTCTTTGTCATTGATATATGTGAAATGGTCTGAAGAACCGACCCCAACCCATGAAGACGAATCATTGGATTTCACAAAAGGGTTAACATGTATAAGGTATCCTGGTTTGGAAAGCAGTTCCCATATTTTGCTCGTCGGAACGGGAATCTTATGGGTCCCCGAAATCGACAGCATTTTTCTAGATTTCGAATTAATTTTCCACTCTATGTTCTTCGGATCGATCAAAACAACTGAATCACGAACTTATTCTTAAATTGCATAGTAAACAAGTCTTATATGGCAAGATATTTAAATCCGGAATTCAGGAAAATTCCATACAAATGGAGATTTCAATACGGATTTTATCAGTTTTTTGATCATTTTCTAACGCGTGGTTTTTTTTCAAGAGTAACGGCGCGCAGCAGAAGCAGACTTTACAGGAAATTGCAGCGGTGGTTAGAACAAGGAGGCGAGGGTAAAATCATTCCTGTTGAACGTAGGTCTGAATTGACCTACGATGAATTTATGAGGAATTATGTGAAAAAGGGTATCCCTGTTATTCTAACCGGTCAAGCTGCTGAATGGAATTGTACCAAAAATTGGTCGTTGGACTACTTCAAAGAATTGCACGGTCAGGATGAGGTACTGTACATGGATCAAGCGCACATCAAGAAAGGCGTTTATAGTGAGACTACTTTAGGTGATGTAATTGACAAAATTAAAACTGGTGATAGCGAATATTACAGGTTCTATCCTTTGTTGAAAAGACATCCGGAACACATTCTTGATTTTGACTACAAGTGGATCAGAAAGAGAAGACTAAAAAGAGGGTTTGGAGAAGCATTTCAGGTCTTTATAAGTGGAAAAAACGGTTATACTGCTTTGCACAACGCAAGTACACAGAATATTTTTACTCAGATATACGGAGAAAAGAAATGGATGCTCTATCCGGTAGAATACACGTTTATTGTTGATCCTGATCCTGCCCGTAATGTATACCGGAGCTCGCCGATCCGAAACGGACATGTCTTCAATCCGTTTGAGAAGAAGTATGAAGGCCACAGTTTGTATAAGTATATGGATGGATATTCTGTTCATCTGAAGGCAGGGGATGTGTTTTACAACCCACCATATATGTGGCATTGTGTGCAAAACCCAACAGAGAGTATTGGTGTCGGGTATCGGTATTTCACCCCTTGGACAGCTTTTAAAAAGTCACCTTTGTATATGTTTCTTGAATTCTTTGCATTTCGACCGCCGGTGTGGAAGTCATGGAAAAATTACAACGACATTAATATTATCCACCTCGCTGAAAGCGGGCAGCTGAAGAAAATTGCAAAAGAAAGAGGAGTTAAGGAGCTTAAGACCACAGTATAAGCCTGAGGCAACGGTCTGGTTGCACAAAATCAGTTAATTGTTAATAAAATTCAAACAATTGGAACAAAAAAAAAGTAGCTATTCAAACCAATAAGTTTAACTTCGTGGCCTAATGAAGTCAAGGGAACTTTCATTGGAGCTAATTGTCAATAATGTGCCTGAACGGGCACGATTCACTCATTTTTTTTCAAGTTATGCCGAAAGATAATAGTATCAAATCGATATTAATTATTGGTAGCGGACCTATAGTAATAGGCCAGGCCTGCGAATTCGATTATTCAGGATCTCAAGCGTCTAGATCGCTTAGAGACGAAGGAATTGAAGTAACACTTATCAATTCCAATCCAGCGACAATTATGACCGATAAGGTAGTCGCGGACAACATTTATTTGAAACCACTGGAACCGGAATCTATTGTCGAAATTCTGGAAAAGCATCCCAATACCGACGCTGTCCTACCAACTATGGGAGGCCAAACGGCATTGAACTTGGCCATGAAGTGCGATGAGATGGGAATTTGGGATGAGTTTGGTGTTAAAATGATCGGAGTTGACATCGATGCGATCAACATTACGGAAGATAGAGAACAGTTCAGGGAACTGATGAATCAGATGGGAATTCCTATGGCACCCCAAAGAACTGCAAAGTCATTTCTTGAAGGAAAAGAAATTGCTCAGGAATTTGGATATCCGCTTTGCATTCGAGCTTCTTTTACGCTAGGTGGCGCAGGTGCAACTTTTGTCCACAACGAAGATGAATTTGATGAGGCACTTACAGCTGGTTTGCACACCTCACCAATTCATCAGGTGATGATCGATAAGGCCTTGGTTGGCTGGAAAGAATTTGAGTTGGAGCTATTACGAGATTCCAATGATAACGTGACCATCATCTGTTCTATTGAGAACTTCGATCCAATGGGAATTCATACTGGGGATTCAATTACGGTAGCACCGGCTATGACACTTTCTGATAGCACTTACCAGAAGATGAGAGACATGGCGATCAGGATGATGAGAAAAATTGGTGATTTCGCAGGTGGTTGTAACGTTCAGTTTGCTGTAAGCGATGACGAAAAAGAAGAAATCATCGCGATCGAAATCAATCCAAGGGTTTCCCGATCTTCTGCTCTTGCTTCTAAAGCAACAGGTTATCCGATTGCAAAAATTGCTTCAAAGCTGGCAATTGGATATCATCTGGATGAGCTGGACAACCAAATTACCAAATCAACTTCGGCCTTTTTTGAACCAACGCTTGATTACGTGATTGTGAAAATCCCAAGATGGAATTTCAATAAATTTCCAGGTTCGAACAGGGAGCTAGGACTTCAGATGAAAGCAGTTGGGGAAGTCATGGGTATTGGAAGATCTTTCCAGGAAGCACTGCAAAAAGCATGTCAATCTCTGGAAATAGGAAGAAATGGTCTAGGTGCTGATGGGAGAGAACTGAGAAATCAGGATCAGATTTTACACAGTTTGGAAAGACCCAGCTGGAACAGGCTATTCCACATCTATGATGCTATTAAGCTGGGAATACCGTTCAAAACGATCAGAGAGAAGACTAGGATTGATGAATGGTTCCTAAGACAGATTGACGAACTGATTCAGCTGGAAGGAACAATCGAAAAGCATACGATTGATTCCTTACCGAAGGATCTTTTCTATGAGGCGAAACAAAAAGGGTATGCGGACAGGCAAATTGCTCATTTGGTGAAATGTCTCGAAAGTGAAGTTTTTAACAAAAGACACGATCTCGGAATTAAACGAGTCTATAAACTGGTGGATACATGTGCAGCCGAGTTTGAGGCCAAAACACCGTATTACTACTCTACATTCGAAGATGAAAATGAATCGATCGTTTCCAACAACAAGAAAATAGTAGTTCTTGGTTCGGGGCCCAATCGCATTGGTCAAGGAATAGAATTTGATTATTCTTGTGTGCATGGTGTCCTTGCAGCAAAGGAATGCGGGTATGAAACCGTAATGATCAATTGCAATCCGGAAACCGTATCCACTGATTTTGATACAGCAGATAAACTGTACTTCGAACCCGTTTTTTGGGAACACATTTACGACATTATTCTTCACGAAAAACCGGAAGGTGTCATTGTTCAGCTGGGAGGTCAAACAGCATTGAAACTAGCGGAGAAACTGGAACGCTACGGTGTGAAAATAATGGGAACCAGCTTCAACGCGCTAGATCTTGCGGAAGACAGAGGAAGGTTTTCGAACCTACTCAAGGACTTGGATATTCCATATCCTAAATTTGGAGTGGTAAAAAGTGCTGAGCAAGCACTTGAACTTGCGGCCGAGCTGGGGTATCCGCTTTTGGTCAGGCCATCGTATGTGCTTGGTGGTCAGAAAATGAAGATTGTGATCAATGACGATGAACTGGAACATCATGTGGTAGACATTCTTCGAGACATGCCGGATAACCAGATATTACTGGATCACTTTTTAGGAGGAGCAATAGAATGCGAATCGGATTCCATCTGTGACGGAGAAAACGTGTACACCATCGGTATCATGCAGCATATTGAACCGGCCGGTATACATTCTGGTGATTCGTATGCAGTATTACCTCCTTATAATCTTGGTGATTTGGTAATGGAGCAAATAGAAGAATATACTCGACGTATCGCTATTGCATTAGAAACGGTTGGATTGATTAACATTCAATTTGCGGTGAAAGACGATAAGGTCTACATTATTGAAGCGAATCCTAGAGCTTCAAGAACTGTACCTTTCATAGCGAAAGCCTATGACGAACCTTACGTGAATTATGCGGCTAAGGTAATGTTGAAGGACAAGAAAGTAACCGATTTTAATTTCGATCCGCGAAAAAAAGGGTACGCGATTAAAATCCCGGTTTTCTCTTTCGAGAAGTTTCCGAATGTAAATAAGGAGCTGGGACCTGAGATGAAGTCTACTGGTGAAGCAATCCGGTTCATTGACAACCTTAGGGATCCTTTTTTCAGAAAGATCTATTCCGAGCGAAACCTGTACCTGAGCAGATAATTTACCCGGCTACAGGATTAGTCCATATAGATTGCGTATTTTCGGAATCGTTAAATCCAATTCAATGGGAGCCTGGTTTAAGAAAAATTATGTGCATTTCGTTGCGATCGGCATTTTTTTGATCGCCTCAATGGTCTTTTATCGTCCGGCATTACAGGGCTTAATACCCCAAATGCATGACATTACCACACACCGTTCAAGCAGCAAAGAGCTGGTAGATTACAAGAACATTTCAGGAGAGTCTTCGCTGTGGACGAGCAGAACGTTTTCTGGAATGCCTGCATACCAGATCATGAACGATTATCCAAAGGCAATACCCAAATTTTTATTGCATGTGTTGACGCTTTGGCTTCCGTATCCCATCAACATGATGTTTTTACTGATGCTCAGTTTGTACATCCTGTTTATGTGTTTAAAAGTTGATCCCTGGTTGGCATTAATTGGTTCGTTGTGTTTTGGTTTCTTCTCACATTTTCTGAACATAATGGGAGCGGGGCATACCTCAAAAACCCATGCAATGGCCTACATGCCAGCAATACTTGGGACGTTTTATGCGGTGTTTACTCGGAAGAACTATTTGCGGTATGGAATTGCGTTTGCCCTGTTTCTATCGTTACAATTGTTCGCAAATCATTATCAAATAACGTATTACACGATCATTCTTTTGTCTATTGTTGGAGTATTTCTGTTCGTTTCGGGGCTCAAGAAGGAGTCTGCAGTTGTTCAAGTCAAAAAGATTGGATTGTTGGGTGTCGGGGCAATCCTTGCATTTATGATCAGCTCACCAAGTATCATACTAACGAATGATTTTGCGAAGCAGACCATACGTGGTAAATCTGAGCTGACCATTAACAAAAGTGGAACAGCAATCGATCAGGACGATCCAAATAAATCGGAAGGGCTTCCAAGGGATTACATCACCGAATATTCCTACGATAAGGGAGAACTAATGAGTCATTTGATTCCAAACTCAATTGAGACGGAAGACCATCAGGATTGGATGGAGCAAATGCAAAGAAAGCACCAGGGGGAGTTTTCTGCCCTTTATCAGGCCTACCAGGCGAATGCAGACACTTTGAGAAGGAACAGTGGCATATTTGTTGGGAATTACTTTGGTGACCAAACCTCTGCCAGACCACACTATATAGGCGCCTTGATGTTCTTCCTTGCTATTTTAGGTTTGATCTATGCGAAAGGCTGGGTCAGGTGGGGGCTATTTTCGGCATCCATTCTGGCGGTCCTTCTTTCTTTGGGGCAGAATCTTGGAGGATCAATTGAAAACATGTGGCTCACCAACTTTTTTATTGATTACGTTCCAATGTATAACAAGTTCAGGGCGGTGAAGATGATACTGGTGATTGTGGAAATTTCCATTCCTGTGTTGGCCATGTTGGGTCTAAATCAAATATTGAAGGACAGAGAGCAGGCCAATAAGCAGAAGCGAGGATTCATCATTGCAGCTGGCGCAATGGTTCTCTTTTTATTGGCAAATGTTGCTAAACCGGACCTCGTTGCATCTTTCTTTAGTACGAATGAGGAAATGGTAATTGCCGGATACGGAGACAAGCTTATGATGGAGAATCCTACCGAATTTCAGCTGTTTGATTCAGGAACGGAAATGGTTCGGGAGAAAAGGGTAGTGGGTTACATGAGTGATGCCTGGCGTGCTTTGCTTTTCGTAGTTTTCGGAGCAGGGATACTATTGCTCTATTTCCTGAAAGTGATAAAAAGACAGGTAGTCATTCCGGCCATCGGCCTCCTATTGTTAATTGACACAGTTGGTATTGCCTCCCGATTTAGTAAGAATGAGCAGGACCGAAGGGGCGAATACGTAATGTGGATGAACAAGGACGATCTAAATAATCGTGCTGTTGTTCCAAGCAAGGCAGATTATGATATACTTGCACTGGAGTCGGCTAAAATTCCAGATTTTGCTGCAAGAAAAAATCAGATCACGAAAAAACTTAAGGATAAAGGGCTTATTGATGGGATTGCTGACAAAAAGCTGGCCGAGTTCACGACACTAAATTTCAATTCTAATTTCAGGGTCTTCAATTTAGGGAATTCGTTTAATGATGGCCATACTCCCTTCCTGCATAAGGCGACAGGAGGATACAATGCAGCGAAGTTGAAGAAATTTCAGGAGATCATTGAATTCAGACTATCGGGTGAAAAAAGAAACCTTATGGATCCAAGTGGAACTAAGGTGATGAACATGTTGAATACTCAATATTTTTATGCCCCGGACAATCCTCAGACACCACAAGATGAAAGCCAGATGGGAGCGAATCCGTTCGCTTTTGGAAATGCATGGTTGGTGCAAGACCTTCACAAAGTAGTAAATGCGGATGAGGAAATTTTAGCGATCAATGATGTAGATGTAAGTACTACGGCAATTATCCAGGAAAAGTATCTGAGTAAAGTTCCGGATTTCAAATACGATTCATCGGGCACCATAACACAGGAGGTACTCGATTATAAACCAAATCACCTGATCTATAAATTCAGTGCAAATGCTGATCAGTTCGTGGTGTTCTCGGAAATATATTACGCCGATGGTTGGAATGCATACATTGACGATCAACCAGCTGAACATGTTGCGGTCAATTATATTTTAAGAGGATTGCACGTGCCGGCTGGTGAGCATACTATTGAATTCAAGTTTGAGCCGAATAAGGCAGCAACCTTAAGTGCAGTAGCTTCCATAGGTGGTTGGTTGTTGATCT
Organism: uncultured Flavobacteriales bacterium; assembly: GCA_913030835.1. Classification (GTDB taxonomy): domain Bacteria; phylum Bacteroidota; class Bacteroidia; order Flavobacteriales_D; family Parvicellaceae; genus UBA10066. The sequence continues at coordinate 20,705 of CAJWDP010000016.1, forward strand.
TGGTTCTTGTAGGGGGTGCATTTTCCCTGTACAGAGATGTAAAGAACCCGAAACAACTAAATGACAACAGCTAAGAAAAAGGTCTTAATTATATCTTATTACTGGCCCCCTGCCGGTGGCGTAGCTGTTCAGCGTTGGTACAAGTTTGCAACCTATCTTCCGGAGTTTGGTTATGAGCCTATAATTTTTACCGTAAAGGATGGTGAATTTGGTGCTTTAGATCATTCAAAAGATGACCTTTCGGATCGAATTACCGTGCTGAGAGAACCGATTTTAGAACCGTACAAACTGTACAAAAAGTTTACGGGAAAAAAGAGCGAAGACAAGATCAAACAAGAAGCTTTTTCGGGTAGTCAAGGTAAAGAAGGGTTGGCAGTATGGATTCGAGGTAATTTTTTCATTCCGGACGCAAGAAAATATTGGGTAAAGCGATCGGTTAAACGATTGAGCTCTTTTTTAAGAGAAAATCATGTAGATGCAATCATCAGTAACGGAACACCACATTCCTGCCATCTGATTGGGATGAAACTAAAGAGAAAATTTAATATTCCATGGCTTGCAGACTTCAGGGACCCCTGGACCAAGGTCGATTACTTTGATGACCTTAAATTGACGAGTTTGGCTAGACGCAAACACTATAGACTGGAATACAATGTCCTGGAGAATGCAGATGCAGTCACTACGGTAAGTAAAACTTGGGAGCAGGACTTTGCTCAATTGGGCGCAAAAAATACGGCAACCATTACGAATGGTTTTGATAGAAGTGATTTTTCCGACTTGCATCATAAGGATTCAGATAAATTTGTCATCACCCACCTTGGAACACTATCAAAATTCCGTTTTCATGAAGAGTTTTGGAATGGTATTCTTGAAAAGGTAAAGAAAGATCCGGCCTTTAAGCAGCAACTGGAAATTCGATTGATAGGTAACGTAGACGAGACTTTTTTCAGGTATTTTCATCGTACATCTCTAATAGAGAATGTAGTACACATATCGCATTTAGACCATAAGGAAGCACTTGCACATGCGGTTTCCAGCGACGCCTTGCTCTTGTTGTTAGGTCATAAATCCATGTCGGAGGGTAGAATTCCTGCCAAGGTGTTCGAATATTTGGCCGTTGCAAAACCCATTTTGGCTTATGGACAAAGTCCTAGCGATGTAGAAAAAATTATTTTGGAGTCGAATGCGGGAATATTTGTTCCATTCGATGACTCAAATGGCTTGAATAAAGCGCTTGACGAATTGTTTTTGCAGTTTAAAACAGGAAATACTTTGGTTGAACCGAAAGGAATTGAGAAATTTGAAAGAAAGAACCTAACTGCAGAACTCGCAAATGTTCTGGATGGCATAACAGGTAATGGCAATTAGCAGTTTAATAAAGGCATGGTCTTACATTCAGTTTGAAACGGTTAAGGACAAACTGAACAAAAAATCATTTGAATTAAGTTCAGGGGAAGCCTTTGAAAAAGCTGAGCAGATCAGGAAGGACGGTCTGTGCGTAATACCTGACTATTATTCTTCTGAAGTATGTGATGCCATGGTAGCAGAAATCGATCGGTTGATTGCTGAAGAGAAGGCAAATGTCTGGCAAGATGATGAGGGTTCTGATACTCGGCTGTATGGATCTCACCTGTATTCTGATTTGATAGAACGGTTCCATACAGATCCGTTTTTGATTGAAATCGGAGAACGCTATTTACGCTCGGAGCTGATCAATTCGCATACGCTGGGTGCAAAACTAATACCTAAGATGAACAATCTGGGTTCAGGCGGAGGATGGCATCGAGACAGTGTGTTTAAAAAGCAATACAAAAGTATTCTTTACCTGACCGATGTAGATGAGGAAAATGGGCCATTTCAATTCGTTATGGGGAGCCATAACAAGTCAACCATTTATTCATCCATTAAAAGGAACGGATTCACTGCACATCAGAACAGAATTTCAAATGACAGTGTGAATACATTTTTGCAATCTCATCAGGGATTTGAGTCAAAAATATGCGCGGCTTCGAAAGGAACAGTGATTTTAGTAGATACGAGTGGGATTCACCGGGGAATGCCAATAATAAAGGGAAGTCGATACGCCTTAACCAACTACTTTTATCCGAAGCATCATTTCAATCAAAGACAGAAAGAAAAATTCCAAAAGCTCTTTTAGCCAAATTCGAAGGCATAAGAGATTGGATTTGTTAATATTGCAGCATGGAGCATTACAAAGTTGATTTAGACAAGAAATGGGATTACGAAAATGGATTCTACTTAACGTGTGAAACGGGCCGTATAGGAAAACTATTGAACCATCTCGAAATCTATAAGAAGATCATGGATGTCCCGGGAGATATTCTGGAGTTTGGAGTGTATAAAGGAACGTCTTTGGTTAGATTGATGGCTTTTAGAGACTTATTAGAATCAACTCATTCAAGAAAAATAATTGGTTTCGACGCTTTTGGAAAGTTTCCGGATGACCTAACCCTCGAAAGTGATAAGGAGTTTGTAACTAATTTTGAAGGTGCCGGCGGATATGGGGTTAGTAAAGAACATTTAAATGACCTGCTCAAGAATAAAAAGGTGGAGAATTACGAGCTAATTGAAGGAGATATTTTAACTACTATTCCTGAATTTCTTGAGAAAAACACTTCGTTGAAAATAGCTCTCCTGCATATTGATGTTGATGTTTATGAGCCGACTAAAGTGATTTTAGAAGCTCTATGGGATAAGATTGTTTCAGGTGGAATTCTGATGCTTGATGATTATGGTACTGTCGAAGGGGAAACTCAGGCGGTAGATGAATTTTTTGCTGGCAAAGGTGTTGAAATTCATAAGCCCAGATTCTATCACATACCATCGTACATTGTCAAGGATTAAACTAGCTCGTCGGCGATTCGCTTACAAACTTGTCCGTCAATAGCGGTGGCACGGGCAACTACAAACTTTTTATACGCTTCATCATCTTTTTTGATCTTTCCGGCTAGAATTCCTGAAATGGTCGATTGCATTTCATCGTAGTTCATTACTTCAACTCCCACACCATCTTTAATGAATCCGCCAAAATCGTTATCGTAGTAATTTAGGACAATCAAAGGCTTGTCGAAATAGGTAGTCTCTACACCCACTGTACTATTATAAACCAAAACCATATCAGCGATTGATAGCATTTTGTAGAGATCAGAACGATACACCTGAACATTCAATACGTCATGTTTCCTGGCAATGCCGGCAAAGAATTTCTCAGCATCATCTTCTTTAGGGTGAGGTTTTACAATGAAAAGATCGTTGGGGTGCTGTTTGGCTGTTTTAATGAAGTCTACTGCAAGCTGCTCTCGTTTTTCATGCTCACCGGGGTGAAGAAGCTGCGACCCATATAAAACAATTCTCTTATTAAAATTGATCCCAAATTCATTTTTGGTCTGGGTAGTTTTTGTAAGAAGCTCGGGTATTGTATCCGTTCTGATTTGTCCTAGTTCCCTGACGATTTCTGGTGGATAGGCGGAATCTTTTGTTAATACATCCGACCAGAAACTTCCCCAAGTGAAAGTAACGTCTGGTAAAATTGATTTGGTCGGGGTTCCTTTTGAGAATATGTAATGAAGGTGCTTTGTATGAACTGACCCATGTTGAACCGCGAACGATTTTGATTTTCCTTTTTTCTTAACGGATTCAATAATGGATCTCATTCTTACATCGTGCTCATTAGATCCACCAATCCATTCGGGTTTGAGAATAGCAAGGACCATATCTATGGCGGCCATTCTAACGGATAGAAATGAAATTAGTCTTTTGAATGAAGAGGATATAACAGGAACGTGTTTTAAATCACCTTCTAATTTCAAGCTTGTAAAATGAGCAATGGCGCGCTTGGATGTTCTTAAGTACTTAGCCGCTTTGATGTAGAATACTGGATTTATAACATTGAGAAAGAGCAAAGGTTCTATATAAACTTCGTTTCTGTATCTCGGAAATATCCCTCTCGAATTTAAATTTACCTTGATGCTGGATTTCAAGGCAGGAGGAAAAAACTCGGTTAGATTAAGGTGCCTCTTCCGTTTAGCAAATTCTGCCTGTAACCCTTCGCTATATTGATCGCCATACTTTTCTGTCCCGTCGGGTAGTAGCACTTTTTGTGCGCTGTAGGCACTGGATACGAGAACATTTTTTCTTCTGATCAAGAGCTTTGGTAAAAGGAACCATCCAATAAACAATCGGATATTCAAAGCAATCAGATACTTCAGCAAATTACCAAAGGTTTCGTTTTTCGGCTTTTCGAATGTTGCCTTTATTACCTCGATATGTGTAGGTACGGCACTTTTTAAATAACCTGAATTCGACACAATTACAATTTTACCATTCCCAGTATTTTGATGGTGAAGCAGTATAGCTTTTAAGGAATAGTCATCGTAAAGTCGTTGACGAAATTTATAAAGGCACATGAATCGGAAGTAGTACCACCACGAGTTTCCATTATTGCTGATTTGTAACAGTTTAACAGGGTCTCTTTTTTCACCCGTGAGTTCCGAGATGTTAACCAGAATCGAAAAAGCGTTTTCAAAGGAGTCGACAAAGGCCTTAGAATTATCAAATATTTTAGCCTTGTAGCTTGAATCGAGCCAGGTTAAGTCACTGGTGTAGATACTGCAGTTAGCTCCATACGATTTGATAATTCTAAGTGTCTCATCAGACGGCTTAGATAGGATATAGACTGATGTCTCTTCCATAAAGGAAATTATTGGTTTAAGTGTTCGCCTTGTAGGTAAAGCTCTACTACTCTTTCCAATTCTCCTTCGCCTTTAAGGATGTCTTCTACAAATTCTCTGAAAGCCCCTTCACCGCCATTTTTGATGGTGCAATTGGAGACCCTGGCTTTAACATAATCTGGAGCAGAATTTACAGAATAGGCCGTTCCAACTTTTTCCAGAATCTTGATGTCGTTAATGTCATCCCCAATGTAGGCCACATCATTCCAGTTACATTGGTACTTTGAAAGAAGCTGCTCAACACAGGCAACTTTATCTTTCACGCCAAGATGCACCTCTTCTATACCTAGTTTCTTGGCTCGCCTGGCCACAATCTGGGTGTCTTCTCCGGTAATGATTCCGACAGGGATTTTTAAAATTCGGCACCAAAGAACCCCCGCACTGTCACTTGTATTGAATTTCTTAAGCTCGTCACCATCTTCAGAATAGAACATTCCTCCATCGGTCCAAACGCCATCAATATCACTAAGTATGAGTTTTGGAAGTGCCATTTATTGTATGAATTCGGGATAAATAATTTCGTTTTTGTTCAAATCCTTGGTCATTTTCTGACCAACTAATTTGTCCTTATCAGCCCATTTGTAACCATCTCCTGGTGATAACAGATGGATGTCGTCCTCGGTTAAAACCTCACCGGCTTTTAAGTTCCGTTTTGAAGCAATGCTTCTTTCCAATTTGATTTGAGCCGGCTTAACATTTTCAACGATGTGAATTTCTTCATTACCTAAAGACATTTCGGTTAGTCTGATGTCTCTTATCATCCTGTTCACACCATCAGGACCTAACGAACCTTTTTGATCCGTTCCTTTCATTCTCCTGTCGATCGTAATGTGCTTTTCGATGATCTCGGCACCTAAAGCTACGGCAAGTGCAGGAGAGGAGATACCAATTGTGTGATCTGAGTAGCCAATTTTGAATTCACCGTAATTTTTTTGCAAGTAATTGATGGTTTTCAGATTTACATTTTCTGGTCGGGTTGGATATTCAGATACGCAATGCAAGATGCCCAAATCATTGTGATATTTAGTAATAATATCTATCGCATCATCAAGCTCCTTTTTTCCCGCCATTCCTGTGGATATAATTAAGGGTAGCTTAGTCTGAGCCAATGCATCCAATAACGGGAGATTCGTCAAGTCTCTACTCGCTACTTTTAGATAGTCAGGCGTGAAGTAATTAAGAATATCTATACACGATAGACCGCATAGGGTTTCGACGAAATCAAGGCCTTTCGATTTAGCATAATCAAAGCACTCTTTGTGTTCCTCGAAAGATAGCTCCAGAAATTCTCTGTGCTCTCCATAAGTTTTGCCAAATGAATTAGGCCCGGTATACGCTCTGTTCATCTGACTGGCAGAAAGCTCTTCGCTGAGGTCCCTTTTTGTCATTTTAACCGCGTCTATACCCTTAAGCTCTGTATTGAAAAGACTTTCTTTAATCGGGACTGACACCATATCGATTATTAGCTTGGCAATGTCCACTGAGCCATTATGGTTTTGGCCTATTTCACCAATTATGTAGGTACTCTTCATCACTTGCTATTCGCCTTTATTTCCTGACTCATTTGTTCGAGAATATCTTCCCGACTTTTGGTGAATTTAATAAGATTAGGCGTATCGAAGTCCAATTCCAATACGAACTTTGAATACAATTCTTTTAATAAGTTGAAATCGTGTTGAGTATCCAAAGTTAGCCTGACCTTCTCCGTATCATCATATGTACTCTGGACAGGAATCCATTCCACGGTAAACTTTTCGGTGTTTTTGTACAAGTAATTTGTCACATGCTCTGTGTAATAGGGATCCTGTGTCAATGCAGCAGCTTCGCGCAAAGCCGTCAATTTTACCCCTTCCGCAAATAAGCCCAAATGGGATAAAATTGAAGGGGTTCCATTTGAAAATTGAAAAGAAACATAGTCCGCTGCAGAGGTCTCTAGTTTGGAGCGAAGAAGCTGCAGGCTTTCCATGTCAAGAAAGGGATTGTCTGCACAAATTCTTATGACTTTGGTAGATCCTAGCTGTTCGGTCGCTTGAATAAATCTGTCAAGAACATTGTTTTCACTTCCTCTGAAACAATTGATTTCCAGTTTGTTGGCAATTTCTTCAATTGCGTCATCTAGAGGTTCAGAAGATGTGGCAATACAAATTGGTGTAGATGAGAATGAATCACGTATTCTTTCTGAAATGAGTTCAAGAATTCCCTGGGAACCATGGAAAGGTTGAATTACCTTCTGTGGCATTCTCGTAGAGCCCGTTCGGGCTTGAATTACTATTCCAATTTTATCTTCCAAGAATCCCTCTCTTTCCTTTAATTCTAACTAGGTAAAGTTACTAAAGTTTAGCATTTTTTAGGATTAAATAATCCTTCAGTCCCTTGCTATTAGAAGACTTAGCTCGATAATTTTCTGTAGATTCGGCTTGTTTTTTAAGTGTGCTTGTAGACACGCGAATAAGACTAAAAAGAACAAATGGGATTTAAATCGTTTTTACTTGAGAATTTGCCACGTCCTCTGGCCAAGAAGCTTTATCTAGTGAGGAACTATGAGACTGTAATCGACTCGGAGATTCTTGATGGCTTTAAAGTACAACTGGGGGTGCCTGCCAGGAACAAGATTTGGATCGATAGATTGTCCAAGAAGGAAGGACACGAAGTGGCAATTTCGAGATGGATGAGAGATCTTGTTCAGCCCGGAGAAGTGGTATATGATATCGGTTCATGTTACGGTTATTTTCCTGCTTTGCTGGCTGCTGTGCACAAAAACATGAAGATTCATGCGTTCGAGGGAGATTGGAAGCAGCTGTATTTTCTTGAAAGGAATATTCCAAGGAATCAAAAGGATAGTGAAACTAGAATAGTTTCTCGCTTCCTTGGCAAAACCTCGGAAAATGGACTGTTATCAGTTGACGATCACATCAAAGCGACGGATCAATCGCCTACGTTAATCAAAATGGATACGGATGGCGCAGAGTATGATATTTTGCTTGGTTCAAAAGACCTCATTGCCAAGAGAAGCGCTGAGTGGTTGATCGAAATACATCCAAATATTTTGAAAAGCAAAGGAGTTGATCTTGCAATGATTCTAGACCTTTTTGGTGAAGGACATATCATAAAAGGACTTGTTGACCTTAGAGATGGCAATGAGTCTTGGGATGAAGATTTATCCAAGCTTGATTTAGATGACAACCCATACATCTATGTTTCTCCAAAGGAAATAGCTAGATTTAAATAATATGGCAAAGAGAAAATTGGTAATCCATCAGGAAGCCATTACTGAATTTTTGAAAGAAAATAGAATGGTCGTTGTGGATGGCGGAGGCAGGGGTGCTCTGTTCCAACCTTTCGATCGAATACCACAAAATTTACGAACAGTGTTGCGGTTTGAACCTGATCCCGATGCTGAGATCATAAAGTCCGACAATGAGATTATTTTCAATAAAGGCCTCTGGAACAAGGAAGAAACGGTAAGCTTACATTTGGCAAAAGTTCCATCTACGTCATCAGTTTATCCTCCGAATAAACAATTGCTTGATCAGTTCGATGACCGAATAGGCTTTCCACCAAGAGCTACACAAAACATTTTGAAAGTGGAAGGGATCAATATTGATGGGGCAATGCAGGGCGAAAACCTGTCCTCGATTGATTTTATCAAATTGGATGTACACGGGGCAGAGTATGAAGCCATAGAAGGGGCATCAGGAGTTCTCAGTAATTCTTGTGTTGGATTAATGGTTGAATCATGGTTAGTCGAGGTGCATTCAGGTCAGCGATTAATTTTTGACGTCGAAAAAGAAATGGCTCGATATGGATACTACAAGTTTGGTAACACGCAAGTCATATCATGGCCAAGAAAGAGCACGGAAAAACTGCGAAGCAGAAAGCAGATCGTAGGCGAGGAGAATGTGTATTTGTTGTTGTGCAGCTCTGCTGAGGATGCAGAAAAGCTAGGAATGAAAAGAGCGCTAAAATTGTCCATAGTTGCTGATCTTTTCGGTTACACGGATTATGCAATTCAGATCATTGAATTGTGCCATAAAGCCGGGTTTTTGCCAAAAGAAGATTCGCTATCGATCGTGAACCATATCCAACGAAACAACAAGATGGGTTTCACCGATAAAGTGTTGACGAAAGCAATTCACGTACTCCAAAATAAAAGGGACAACAGATTATAATGGGAATCATTGCCAAACAAAGCTCATGGAACTTCATCATTCTTTATTTGGGTGTTGCACTTGGCGTGGTGAACAATTTCGTCATGGCGCATGCCATGTCACCGGAAGAATTAGGCATTGTAGGCATTTTGATGTCAATGATGCTCCTCGGCGGACAAATTGCTCTGTTTGGAGGGGCACAATCCATTATTAAGTTTTATCCAAAATTAGGAAAAGAGTCAGCTACTGGCTTTGCTTACTTCATTTTACGCAATACGCTGATCAGTTTGGGCATAGCGATCATTACCTATTTCTGCATTGAAGATTTGTTGATCGGGTTTTATGAAGATCGGTCAAGTATTTTTGGAAACTACGCACTGCTTTATATTCCGCTGCTTACATTCTTCGTCTTTCAGGAGTTTTTTGGATCCTACGTGAGAAGCTTATTGAAAAGTGTAGCTCATACATTTGTTAGGGAGGTGTTGCTCCGTTTGTATCAGGGAATACTGTTCATATTGCTCATGACCAGTGTCATCCACTTTGATGTATTCTTAGTGCTATATGTTGGCGGATATTTGTTAACAGCTACTATTTATGGAATAATAGCGATTACGAGTGATGCAAAGAATTTTAGTTTTGGCCGCAAACTGGACCGGAAAAGTAAAAGAGAAATTACGAGGTTCAGTTGGGCAATTTTCACCACCGGGATTTCCGGTGCGGCCTTAGGTAATATCGATGTGATTATGATTGGTGCCATTGCGCCGATTGTGGCTTCAATGGATGGAACGTTGGATGGTGTAGATCTAGCTGGGGTGTACAGCAGAATGTTGTTCATGGCTGTACTTATATTGGTCCCATTAAGAAGTATTCAGAATATTGCTGTTCCACTTGTGAGTCGAGCATGGTCGAAAAAGGACTATGGTGATTTGAAGAGTGTATATATGAAGTCATCTTTAACTATGATGATCATAGGCGTTGTGACGTTTGCAGGTATTTGGGTCAATATCGATTACATCCTTTCATTGTTTCCGGAGCATTTTGTAATTGGAAAGTATGCTTTTCTAGTATTGGCGGTAGGTAACTTGATTCAGCTTTCTCTAGGTGTAAATGGTCCGATTATATGGAACAGTCCTAAGTACATCGTAAGCAGTATTGGAGTACCGTTACTTGCGATTATTGCCATTGTTTCGAACTACTATTTTATCCCCAGATATGGTATTGTTGGAGCTGCTTTTGCCACCGTTTTGAGTAAATTCATTTTCAATTTGGCGATGTATCTTTTCCTGCTGATTCAGTACAAAATGCAACCGTTTACTTGGAGAAACATGTACGTGATAGGAGTCGGAGTTGCCATCGTTTTACTGGTTGACTTAATACCTGATCAGGGCTCATTGGTTCTTGATGTTTTGGTCAGATCCGTAGTTGTTTTGATTCTGTTTATTCCGGCGATCATTGTTCCTAAAATTTCTGCGGAAATAAATGAAATGACTGGAAACGTGCTGAAAAGAATTTGGCCGGGGAAATCCTTTTGAGATAAGCCGTTAACTTATATCCGGAGTATTCTGTTTTTTGATTTGGCCTATTTTGGTAGTTAATTCGAATCCGATCAGTAAGATGCGTGAGCATAAGTTCACCCAAACGAGCAGAACTATAAGTGATCCCAAAGAACCATACAGCTCATTGTAGTTTCCAAAGTTGGTTGCATAGGCAATAAACCCAATTGACGCCAGAATAATCACCAATGCTGCGAGTGATGATCCGGCACTAACAAATTTGAATTTTTTTACTTCAGGATTACCAAAGTTGTAAAGAACGGTTATGCCTAAAATAAGCATGAAGAAAACAATAATCCACTTTATGCCATGCCCGAGGTAATAGGCTGCCGTATGATCCAACGATAGTGAGTTGTTAATGAGTTGAATAAGCTCTTCACCTAATATTATCAAAACGATAGCTCCCAATGAAAGCAGCGCCCAAACCAAGCTCAATGATAAGGCGATTAATCTTTGTTTTATCGGATGGCGTTTTAGCTCAATTTGAAATGAAGAATTAAATGAGCTCAGTATGGTATTGATACTGTTTGACGCATAGTACACTGTAAGTACAAAACCAATAGAAAGAACGAAGTAGTGTTTTTGAAGCACCAGATCTTCTAAGGTGGGAACAAGGAATGGCCTCATGTCGCTCGGAACCACACCGATTAGCTCAGCTAAAACAGATGCTTGAAATCCATCAATGGGCAGATAAGGAATTAAAGCAAGAATCACCAATAAGAGTGGGAAGATAGCTAGGATTAAATTGAAGGATATAGCTGCTGCACGAATAGAATAGTTTCCCTCTTTGAATGATCGCAGTAAAAATAGAACCAGATCATATATGCTCAAGCCTTCAAATCCCGGGGGCTGAATGTTTTCCAGAAGCTTGATCGCCCAGCGAACCGGCATTGAATTTTGTATCCTTTCTTTAATTCCTCTACTCATTCATCGCTTTTAAGCTCATATCCAGATTGTGCACGGAATGCGTTATAGCGCCAACAGAAACGAAGTCTACACCGCATTCGGCAATAGTGCGTATTGTATTTAGATTGACTCCTCCTGACGCTTCCGTTTCATATTTGCCGTCAATCAATTCAACCGCTGCTCGAGTATCTTCTAAAGAAAAATTGTCGAGCATAATGCGGTCAACTCCACCTATACTCAGAACCTCTTGGACTTCTTGTAAATTTCTAGTTTCCACTTCAATTTTCAAATCTTTATTGTTTTGGTCTAAGTATTCTTTAGTTTTCAGTATGGCTTGTTTCATCCCTCCTGCAAAGTCAATGTGGTTGTCTTTTAACATGATCATATCATACAGTCCGAATCGATGATTTTCTCCGCCGCCGATCAAAACAGCCCATTTTTCCATGAAGCGAATTCCCGGTGTTGTTTTTCGTGTATCAAGTATTTTGGTGTTCAGATCTACTATTCGATCAACGTATTTTCGAGTTTCCGTTGCTATAGCACTCATGCGTTGCATGCAATTCAAAACAATACGTTCCGCAGTAAGAATGCTTTGTGCCTTTCCACTGACCTGAAATACAACATCACCGGATTCAACAGGACTGCCGTCTTCAATGAAAACATCGACCTGAAGTGCTTCATCGACAAAACGAAAAACCTCCTTTGCAAGCTTGACACCTGCTAGAATGCCATTTTCCTTTATGAGTAAGCGGGCTTTGTTTTGTGCATTCTCAGGGATACATGCCAGACTGGAGTGATCACCATCCTTGACATCCTCGGAAAATGCAGTGTGCATAAACTCCCTTATTTCTGCTTCCATATCAACAAAATTAAGCAAAGCAATCAGACTCTTCAAGATAACTTTTGTGGCAATGAACTATATTTATCTCAATTTGATAGAAAATGGAGGTTAAGTTGATTCTTGTAGGTAAGACAACATCAGCGTATCTGTTAGAAGGTGAGCAAAACTACGGCAATAGGTTGAAGCACTATTTGAGGTTTAAAGAGCATGTAATTCCGGAGCTAAAGAATGTTAGAGGTCTCTCTGTCGACCAAATCCGAGCAAAGGAGGGCCAGCTGATCCTGAATCAACTGGATAGGTCAGATGTGGTTGTATTGCTTGATGAAAATGGAGATCAGTTAACGTCTGTGCAATTCTCCGAATGGATCCAAAAGAAAATGAATTCGGGAATTAAAGGGATTACCTTTGTTATTGGCGGTGCATACGGTTTTTCAAAGGAAGTTTACGATCGTGCCAATGTAAGGGTTGGACTTTCAAAAATGACATTTTCTCACCAGATGGTAAGACTTATTTTTAAGGAACAACTATATCGGGCATGCACAATTTTAAAAGGAGAACCGTATCATCATAAATAACGGCAATAATTGAGCACACTTTCAAGCATAGAATTATGGGAGTTTTTGGTTTTGCCACTTTACCTGGGCTTGATCTATTACTTTGCATTCAGGGTGAAGTCTCTTAATATTAAACGTGGCAATTCCTATTACAGATATTACGTTTGGGGCTTGACTGCAAAAGTGGTAGGCAGCATCTTCTTTTGTCTGATCTATATCTACTATTATGGAGGAGGCGATACGGTGATGTACTACGATTCGACGCGCCCATTTGTCGATTTGGCGAGTACGGATTTTGGTGCATATCTACAGGTGCTGTTTGGTGATAATACAGTCGAAACGAAATCATTATTTACAAGTGAAACAGGGGTTCCTTATAGCTATATGTACTTCAACGATAAGACCTGTATGGTCCTGCGTCTTACAAGTGTCATCTTATTGATGGGATTCAAGAGCTTTTTAATAGCGAGTGTTTTACTAAGTGTAATGTCTTATGTCGGATTATGGAAAATCTACAAGCTGCTTTGTACATATTACCCGGAATTGAGTAAGATTTTATGTTATGCAGTATTGTTTGTGCCGTCTATAACTTTTTGGGGAAGCGGAATATTAAAAGATACGTATACCATGGCAGCAACCGGCCTGATTGCTTTTTCTTTTCATGAATTGTTCATTAAGAAAAAATTGAAAAGTGTGGCTAACTGGGCAATATTTTTACTCAGCGTTTATCTCTTACTTGCAATTAAGCCATACATTTTTATGACCATCGTTCCCTGTTTGTTCATCTGGCTGATTTTTGATCGGATGGAAAAAACCAAGAACATTCTGGTTTATGGATTGGCGTCTCCCATATTTCTGGGGATCTTATTTGTTGGCATGTATTTTATATTTTCCGGATTGGGGGACATGCTATCAAAGTTTTCACTCGATCAGGCATTAGAAACGGCTCAGATTATTCAGAATGACTTGCAACGAGCTGAACAATACGGAGAAAACTATTTTAATGTTGGTGTGTTTGACGGTAGTATTTCATCGGCAATTGGTTTAGCGCCGTCTGCAATTTTTGCTGGCCTGTTCAGACCACAAATCTTTGAAGCAAAAAATATCGTTATGCTGATAAGTGGGTTGGAGAATTTTGTCCTGCTGGTCATGACTTTGGGTATTCTGATCAGACCGGGTATTCGACAAACTTATTTGATCATAAAGAACAATTCATACATCAAATTCAGCTTGATCTTTTGCCTTTTGTTTGCGTTTATTATTGGATTGACTACAGCCAACTTTGGTGCTCTAGTTCGTTTTAAAATACCACTGTTCCCCTTTTATTTAAGCACCCTGTTCATCATTTACTTTTATCCAAGGCTGGCGCAGTTTGAATCGACTCGGAAAACAACTACAGGTTAGGTTGCAACTGTTTATTTGGAATAAATCGTAGCGTAAATAGGAATCTGATGATTGATATTACGGTGCTTGTCTGCCAGTACTCGGCAACGTTCCTGGTAATCCACTCGACTTGAAAGTAGCGATTTTATCGCGTTGGCAGCAGCTGTCAGACCATCATAAGAAAGATCTTGGATCACTACACCTGCTTGACTCTCTTCGATCAGTTGCGAATCGTCTGAGATCCCTTTTGTAATCACGACCGGTAATCCCATCGCCCAGTACTCCCCGTCTTTAATTGAAGTGCAGTATCTTTTTGTAGGCACCGGCCTAACCGGATTCAAAGCAAAATTTGCCTGAGCAAGGTGTAAAGGGACCTCTTTGTGAGGGACAAAACGCTTCACAAACAAATCCTTACTTAAATTGTGTTGCATCAATTTTGCTTCGAAAGCATCGTCGTCGTAATTGGTCAAAAAGATGACCTTAAAAGAATCGAAAAGTGAATTGCATATTTTCCAGAATATGAAGATTTCATCGTCCAAATAGATGCCTCCTACTTTTCCTGCGTAAACACAAACTACATCTTCAGGTAAAATTCCTAGCTCGTGCCGAATATTGGGATACTTATTCTTGGAGAACAGGTGTAAATCTGTGCATGCCGGTTTAACGTAAAAGTGCTTCGGATCTACGTTATAATTGGAACTACTGTAATCTCTCATTTTCGAGGTTAAACCGATCAGGTGTTCCGCGGCTTGGGCTTGTTTTTTTTCCAGTCTGAACAACAATTTAAATGGCAAACCACCTTTGGTCCACGTTCCGTTTTCAACCATACTTTCCGCATGAGGTTCAAAACTATCCAGAACGAGGCGAATACCTGTTTTTCTATGGATCAAATACCCAATTGCTCCGCCAGGTGTGCACCAACAGTGTATAGTCTTCACTTTTTTTTCAATGGCGCGGTGTTTAAGCTGTTTGATTATTTTGGATAATTTGAAGATGGTTCTTACGCCAAAAGAAGAATAGGGGAAGGCGAGTATGTTGAAATCAGGGTCTTTTAATTTTCGTAAATTTTCTATTTCCGTGTGATTGGGTTCCAAGGTGACTAAGTCGATCGTTGACCCCTTAGGTAGCAGTTTTTTTATTTCTCTGACATAAGGCAACGTATATGCCTGAACCAACGCATCATTGAATGACCAGTACGTGACTACTAAAACATTATGTGAAGTACTTTCTGACAATGGGCGGATAAATAAGAATGGATTTGAATACGAATTTAAGGCCTTTTAATTTCTTACCTCCGTCGTGCCACCAACTTCCCGCAAGAATTTTATACAATTGGGCGAAACATTTGCGCTCGAATGATTTGGTGGTAAACATGCCATTTTCTTTTGCTTTAAGGTAAACACGAAGATGGTCATCTTCCATATTTGCGATATTTTTATGCATGTTTTCTTCATGCATTCTATATCCTCCAAGTACTTCCGGGACCATTTTAATCGTAAATTTTGACGCGATTCGGATAAAAAAATCCTGATCCGCTGCAGTAGAAAATTGAGGATCAAATTTTCCAGAGACTTCGTATGATTCTTTCCGCACGATAATGCTACTTGGAGAGGGTATGTTGCAACCGTCCCATAGTAAGATCGATTCAAGAATATTTCCTTCTTTTCCTTTTAAAACATCGCCTGTAGGTGTACCCGTTGAGTCGATTACTTCCATGTAGGAATGGACTAAGCCGACATGCTCGCCCGTAAATAGGGGCAAGGAACGTTCCAATTTCATTGGATGCCAAATATCATCAGCGTCAACAAATGCTAAATACGTGCCTTTGGCTTTTTCGGCACCAAAGTTTCTGCTATTTGATACTCCCGAATTTGTTCTGTGGTAAACCTGAACGCGTTTATCGACAATCTCATTGCAAATACGCAATGTTTGGTCTGTGCTACCATCATCTACTATAATGAGCTCCAGTTCTTTGAACGATTGATTGAGTATGGATAAGATGGTTTCTCCAATAAATTTTTCTGCATTGTAAGCGGGTATTATTACCGAAACTAATGGATCCATACGTTTTACTTGTCACTGGCTGAGGTGCACAGGGGGTAATATTACGAATTGGATTCATCAAATTCAACAATTGTCGCTATTCAATAAAACAGTCCAATCAGATTGAGGGACTTTGATTATGCATCAAATGAGATGCCACGGGACGCGAGCATTTGTCTAGACTGTTTCTGAAAGTATAAGTTCCAGGGCAGAGAATTGCCTGCCTTGTGAGGGTTTTGTCGGAGTACCCAAAACAGGTCTTCCAAATAAGCGGATCGGTTACCCGTAATTTCGTGCAAATATTTGGCTCGCGCCCATCTGTTCACAATGTAATTTGGACCGGCTCCGATCGCTTTATCGAATTCAATTTCAGCCCGTTTTTTAGACCCTCCGAATCGCTCGGGGAGCGCAATTAGATAGATGGCCTTGGACATCATATTGCCTCCACCTTCCCAACTTGGGTCCAATTCTTCAATTCTGGAAATCATTTTATAATTGTCCATTACCAATTTTACATTGAACATTCTTTCAGCCGCTGTAAAACATTCTCGGAAATAATAGAACCTGGCGGTATACCAGAAGCCCATCGCCGAGAGGTAGTTCTCATCCAGGTGTTTTGCCGAATCGGCAATTGAATTTCCGTCACGAATGCTTTGCTTGAAATTTGGATTCAACATCATTGCTTGCTCACAATATTCAACAGCCTTTTTGTAGTTCGTCTTTTTAGATCTTCTTGTTGTTGAATGGCCTGCTCCCAACAATGTATATAAGTTGCCTATTTTCCAAAGAGGTTTGACCTGGTTAGGATGTCGCTCATGGAAGCTTTTGTATTGCTCGATTACTGCTACTAATTTTTTCCTAGAATCAGCATTATTCTCTTCTGTTTCGATTAGGTTAAACTCATTTTCCATGTGAATACTTTCTTATTCTAACAAAGTGTTTAACAAAATGTTCAAAAGATTAAACAAAAAAAGATTACGGGCGGTTGGGTTAACCTAATTCGAACGCTTTATCTAGCGTATTCTAAGATGGACTTGATACCCTCATCAAGGCTGGTGGTGGGCTTGAATCCAGTGAATCGCATGAGCTTGTCGGATGAACCTACACGTCTTCCCACCTCGTAGTCATAACGTTTTGCCGGTGCATTGATCAGAGTAATTTCTGACTTTGATTCTGTAAACACACGAATTTTTTCTGCCAATGTGGATATGTCCGACTCTAATTCGTTGGCTACGTTGAATATTTCAAACCCTGTGACGTTACTTGCTAATTTAATGGTTGCTTTAATGGTATCGTCGATGTAAGTGAAATCTCTTGTTTGTTTTCCTGACCCATACACTGTGATCGACCTTCCAGCCTTTGCTTGCTCAATGAATCTAGGTACCACCATCCTGCTATCTTGCCTTGGACCGTATACATTAAAAAATCGAAGGCAAATGCAATCGATTCCTTTTTCCTCCTGAAGAGAAGCCAAATAGATTTCATTGTATCGTTTGGCCATTGCATAAGAAGTTGTAGGATCGACTAAAATTTCTTCCGTCACCGTTTGTTCCAAAGCATTATGACCATAAACACCGCTGGTAGAGGCATAGATTATCTTGGAAATATTATTCTGTAATGCTGCACGAACTACATTTTGGGTTCCAATGACTTCAGTTTCCATGGTTTCCATGGGATTGTCAGCTACAATATCAACACCCAGAATTGCAGCAAAATGAAAAATCATGTCGCAGCCAATGCTCGCTTCCAGAACTTGGTTGAAATCATTTACGTCAGCTTTTATGAAAGTAATCTTCTTGAAAACATCGGAAACAATTTTATTTCCTCTCAATAAATTGTCCAGAACAACTACTTCATTTCCTAAACCAACAAGGGCTTCAACCAGATGACTTCCTATAAATCCGGCTCCGCCCGTTATTAATATCTTTTTATTTGAAATCAATTACATCAACTAATGAGGTATAAACATAAGCATAATAGACGAATAGGTCCTCATAAGAATCTAAGTTTAGAGATACTCTGAATTTTGTTACCGGGACATGATCTCAGTGTACAATTTTACATAGTTGTCCCACATGGTTTGGATAGAAAACAATTTTTCTGCTTTTTCTTTTGCTCTTTTAGCCATTAGTTCAGCATCATTGCTCATCATAAATAGAACCCCTTCGGCCAGCGAATCAGGGTCATAATAATTGGCCAGCCACCCGTTATTTTTGTGTTCGATGAGGTCTAGCGCTGAGCCGGTTGGAGTAGAAACGATCGGAACTCCGTTGCCCGCGGCCTCGGGTATAACAAAACCGAACGGTTCCATGTAGCTGCCGTGCAGATATATATCCAAACATTGGTACGCGGTTGGAATGATCCTTTTTTCAATGCGCCCTACTAGAATGATATGATTTTCTAGGTTTTTGGATTTGATGTAGTCCGCGAGCTCTTGCTCCTGTTCGCCCCCACCAACACACAATAGCAAGACATTTGGTATTTTCTTTCTCAGGATTTCAATTGCATCGATCATATCGAAATATCTTTTCCACTCGATGTACCTGGATACCGTGCCGATCACAAATTTGTCTTCCAAATTGTACTTTCTCCTGAATTCTGCCCGATCTTCCGGAGTTGATCTTGTTGTGGTGTCAAATGAAACTCCGTGCGGAATAAATGAGATCTTTCCTTCAGGCGCCAATTCCTTTTCGATTAAAAAGGTTTTATTCTCGGAGGATATCGCTATCAGATCTGTTGCCCACTGATTGATTTTACGGTCGAATTTCACCCCTTTTTTTGCATAATTCCAATGAAATCCGGTGCATTGTTTTGTGTGTATTCGTCCCTTTATATTCAGTTTTTTGCCCGCGTAATGACAAATAAGGGCATCCTCGAATAAATTAGTGTGGATGATGTCGGGATTTAATTTTTTGAGTAAAGCTTTCGTTTGTCTGTAAACAGAATACAGCTTCTTTTTCCTGGAATGATAAGGATACTTTATCCAATGAACATCCGGATTATTATTAGGATAATTAGCCTTTGGTCGATCATCACATAAATGCACAAATGTTAGCTGGAAAGGACAATTGTTTTGTGTGTGAAGTGCGGCAAATTCATTGAAGTAATGGACATCAGCGTTAAAAGCGATAATCAATACGACATGCATGTTTGAAGATATTTCGTATTTGTTATTTGTCAATTTCAACGGGTTAGGGTTTAAAATTAACTACTCGCGCAGTAATTCACTCAAATGTTCGCCAATATCAGTCAACATCTTATCGAAAAGATACTTTTTTGAGTACTCAATTCTTTTTGCTGGTTGAATCTCATCTTCTCCTTTTTTAAAGTAGTGATCCATTAATTCAAGTAGTTCATTGTGATCATTGCTCATGTATATGATGTCTCCAAGCTCCTTGTACGCATGAAATACAGGGCTGAATATTGGCTTGCCTTGTGCTAAATATCCCAGTGTTTTATGATTGGATATGGTATTAGGAATGTGTTTTACGTCCAGAAATGAAATGCAGAAATCGGCTAAATGAATAAAATATTTCAATTCTTTGTAATGGCGTGGCCCGATTGCTAAAGCATTGGGGTATTTTTTCTCAGTAAAAATTCTTTGCGCCGCATCATTTGTTTCAGGCAATTGTACTGGACCCACGAACAAAAA
This sequence comes from uncultured Flavobacteriales bacterium, assembly GCA_913030835.1. Taxonomy (GTDB): domain Bacteria; phylum Bacteroidota; class Bacteroidia; order Flavobacteriales_D; family Parvicellaceae; genus UBA10066. Next base: position 40,536 of record CAJWDP010000016.1, read on the forward strand.
GTTAATGTGATTGAATTTTTTAAGTGCTTTTTCTACCAAACTAAAATCCATTCTATAGTCGATAGCTCCAGTGTAAAGTCCATATCGTTTGAACGGTAATTTAATCTTTTCAAGTTGATCCGCTGAAATAATGTATTCGTCTTTGGATATTCCATGTGGGATGTGGTATGTTGGTTTGTTGTAATGCGAATATCCTTCAATTAGTTTCGGTGAGGTGGCAAGTATCACATCAGAGTTATCGTACAGCTTATGCGAACCAAAATGTTCCGGACCATACATATCCACATAATGAAAAATTCCAAGTCGCGCCCCTAGCAATTTTGCATCATATAAGCGATGTGGATCAAATGTCCATACTATGTAATCGTTAAAATGATTTTTCTTAATCCATTTGCGCAATCTTTTGGATATGATCTTGTTGTTCCATTGATCTAGCTGTTTCGTTCTCACAGGTAATGGATTGCCATAGTCCAGAATATGGAGCGTGTCGCTGTATTGAGTCGTTCTAATTCGGCTGGTTAAAATCGAAATCGGCGACCACTTTTTCACCGGATTCAAGAACAGCACCTGATTGTTTCGGGAAAGCTCAAACGCATAATTTTGTTTCGAATACCAAACGTCGCCCCATGGTTCGTTAGAAATAATAAGTATGCTTTTTCCCTTCAGATTCATTTACTTATTGCACTGTAAATTTTTATGATCTGCTCAATTGAGTCGCAAAGATTAGCATGGTTTCGGACCACGTTGGATGCGTTTTCAATTTGTTCCGATAGCTTTGCCTTGTCCATTTCATAGATTCTTTTCATTTCCAATGCCAGCGTATGATGGTCAGAATTGGATAGCTGGGACACCGTTTTTTGATTGAACAGATCATTGTCATAGGTCGCTGTTCCCAAAATTACTGGAACTTTGCAAAGCATCGCTTCTAATGCTGTATTTGGAGTCCCGTCTGATTTGGGTATCATCACTACTTGGTTGGCTGAAGCGTATTGTTGCATAAGGTCCTTGAATCCAAGCTCCTGAATAAATTCAACATTTTTTTTCAATCCTAGCCCTTCACAAATTTGTTTTACTTTTCTGCTGTAGTCCGAGTCATTGGAAAGCATAACCAGCTTCGCATTTTCGCAATAGCTAAGAAAAATATGAAAAGCTTTTACGATGATATCCAGGTTGTAGATAAGCCTTGGTTCTCTTGGTGAGAAGATGGTATATGATTCATTTCTTCTTGATTCTGATTTTTGAAGAGTCAAGTCAATTTTCGCCACATCCACACCGGTGCGAATTATTTGAACTTCCGATGATGTTAAATGTTTTATCCTTTCTTTTTGCAAATTCGAAGTGCAGGTGACAAATTGCGCATTTTCCAAAGCCAGCTTCCCTTCCTTGTTGAAATGCCTGTTAATTAACGGTTTGAATTTCGACGTTACATTATGGTAATTATTTGGATATTCAACAAGAATGTCCGATCCTCTGGTAGTTATTACATGAGGCTTAAAACCCGATTGATTCGCCCATATTGAATTGGGAAAAAGGTACATGGAATGAATTACATCCGGTTGGAAATTAGTTATGATTTCTCTTATCTGATCTAGTGTTTCTTTTCTGTTTCGCGTTTTATACGAGTAGGGAGGAAGAATCTTATGGAGTCGAATTCCACTGTTTAGTTGGTTGACTCGGTTTACGTTTGAGGCAATTACTTCTACCTCATTTTCTATTGCAATTTGGTTGATCCATTTACAATCATGATGGGAATTTTCAGAAGAGAAAAAGAGCACTTTCATTATCAATAGGAAATTCTCTTGATTATTCGCATGTTCTCTTAGTGTCCTTTATTGTATGTGATGAAGGTCGATTGGGTATTCATTTTTCATGTTAATCTTACTTATCGTTTCTACCCAATAAACCGGGAATCATGAGAGTGAAAACCCTTATTCCAATACCCTCTTTTTTTGCTACTCTCCACATATAGCCTAAACATACTAAAAAAATGCTGAAATAGGTGACGTTTGTTGCCCATGAGGCCCCTACAATTCCGAACTTGGGAATCAGCAGATAATCCAATATTAATGTTACAAGTAAACCAACGATTGTGCCGATTAGATTGACAGTTACCCTGCCTTTTGCAAAAATAAACGAGGCCATGGTTTTTGATAATGAACCAAAAAATATTCCGATCAATAAAAGCTGGAAAGGCAGCACAGAAGCTTCGAATTCTGCACCATATAACTCAGGGATTAGAATCGGGGCCAGAATGAGGCCAATTATTATGCAAATACTTGTCAAGAGCGTGTTAAGCCGAGTTATTTTTATCGTTGTGGAAATGGATGGATTTTCACAAAGTCGAGGGAAATAAACCAGATTTATGGCGGTCGGAATTTGCCAGATGATCTGAGATAACGTAACGGCAATAAGATAAAAGCTCAGTAGGTCAAATGCTTCAAAAAAGAAGTAGGATATAAACCAAATGTCAATTCTGTAATTGAAGAAGTTGATCACGTTTGATAAATGCCCAATCAAGGCAAAACGGATCATTGGTTTAAAATCATCTTTGATGCTGAAGCGAACGATCCTTAGATTTTCTTTGCGAATTGTGCGTAGTACAAAATAAATCAGTGGTGAGATGGTAATCACGTTGGATAAGATGAGCAATTGAATAACAAGCGTAAAATGTTCTGTTTGCTGCAACTGATCATTGGTGAACAGGTAAAGAAATAAGGGTGTAATGGCCATAAAATTGACAAGGGCAATGATGAGTGTGTTGACATTGATCCACTTGATTTTTTGATACCCTTGCAGGAATGCAATAGCCATTAGCTTAAATACCTGGAAAAAAAAGGTCAGAAAAAAATAGAGCACAACAGTCGGACCCAAGAATTCCGGTGAATAAACGATCAAACTGTATCCAAAAGCATCAATGGTGAAATAGGCCACCAATGCAACAACAAGTGCCGAAGCAAGCAGAAATGCGGAAATAGACAGTACCTTTTCTGGCTTGATTTTTTTATTAGAAATAAAATAAGTGATTGCGCTACCTAGGCTTAAGCCAAGTATCAGTACCAAAAGCTCAATATTGAAGGAGATCAAACCTAGAACTCCCTTTCCGGTTGGTCCCAGTATCTGAACGATAAATATACCAACTAGAAATGATGATATTAGCCCTGGCAGGGCCACCATTAGGGTCTGAAAAATGTGATTGCTGAATAGGTTTTTCAGTCTCATTTTGTATTTGCTTTCATGAACGCTTCGAACACCAGCATTTGATTTTTCGATTCCAGAGACAATCTGCAAATATTTTTCGTTTTGTACGCGACAGAATTTGGGTCGCAATTACTTAACAATTGATAGTGCCCCAGAGCATAATGCATTTTTTCATGGCTCAGTCCATTATCTATAACCCAGAAAATATGTCCATTGTGCCCAACGCATCCTGTAGAAAATTCCATTTCGGAAAATTCATTTGTGAAAAACTCCAAATAATTGTTCCAGACCAGTAATCTCTGGTCAGTAGCTTCATTCAACTGCTGCAGCTGAGCCCATAAAAATGCAGCATTAATTTCGCTCATTAAATAGCTTGAGCCAACATCAATTTTTTTGTAAAACGGAATCTCTCCTCGTAGGAATTTACTTCGGTTTGTTCCCTTCTCTCGAATTACTTCAGCTCGTTCTAGTAGATCTCTATTGTTTATCAGGATTGCACCGCCCTCTCCACAATGAATATTCTTGGTTTCATGGAAGCTGATGCAACCAATGTCTCCAATGCTTCCCAGATGTTTGCCGTCCTGGAATGAGTTGATGCACTGCGCAGCATCCTCAACCACGAAAAGTCCATTGGATCGGGCAATTTCTAGGATCATGCTCATGTTACATCCTACGCCGCCATAGTGCATTGGGACGATGACTTTTGTGCGGTCAGTGATCAGTCCTTGAATTAACGTTTCATCTATATTCAAGGTGTCTGGTCGAATGTCGCAATACACCACTTTAGCTCCCCTCAATTCGAATGCGTTGGCGGTGCTGGAAAAGGTAAATGGAGACATGATTACTTCGTCACCGGGCTGAACATCCAATAGAAGCGCAGCCATTTCAAGGGCTGCTGTACACGATGGGGTAAGTAGAGCTTTCGTCTTGGTTAAATTTTCAAGAAATTCAGTGCATCTTTTACCAAATAACCCGTCCCCTGAGAAATGAGTTCCATTGTCAATTACTTCTTGAATATATTTACTTTCGTTTCCAGATAAATAGGGAATGTGAAATGGGGTCATACTATGGAACTAGTCTTTGCTACAAATAACAAAAATAAGATAAAAGAAATTCAATCGCTTCTTAATGGGAAGTTCCGGATTTTGAGTTTGGAAGAAATCGGTTTTTCGGGTGAAATCCCGGAAGATCATGATACGTTAGAAGAAAATGCTTTCCAAAAAGCGGAATTCATACAGTCACGATTTGCTGTAAATTGTTTTGCTGATGATACCGGTCTGGAAATTGATGCGTTAAATGGGCGTCCCGGTGTATATTCGGCCAGGTATGCCGGGTTGAAAGCATCTGCAGAGGATAATATCGATAAAGTACTAACTGAGCTGGGTGAGGAAACCAATCGAAGAGCCCAATTCAGAACGGTGATCAGCCTATTGCTCAATAACCAGAGATATAGTTTTGAAGGAATGGTAGAAGGAGAAATTCTTATGCATAAATCGGGTTCGGATGGGTTTGGTTACGATCCAATATTCCGCCCTATGGGTTATGAACAATCATTTGCAGAAATGTCGTTGAACGATAAAAATGAAATTTCGCACAGAGGTCGAGCAGTTCAGCAGCTCATCAGCTTTCTTGAGCAAGTGAAATTTTAAAACGCTTGTTCAATGGTGCGGGAGAAAAGCTCGGAAAGGCTGATCCCTTCTATTGCTGCCATTTTCGGCACAATACTTTCGCTTGATTGGCCCGGAACTGTATTGATCTCAATTATGTAGGGTGTTTCCCCTTTGATCATATAGTCAATTCGACAAATTCCTGCTAGTCCAAGTGCAGTGTATATTTCCGTGGAGATACTCTGTATTTTCTTTGTTAGCTGATCGGAGATGCGAGCTGGTGTTATCTCCGAGGATTGTCCCAGGTATTTGGCATTGAAATCAAAAAAATCGTTCTCCGAAACGATTTCCGTCACCGGTAGGGCCTTTACTTCAGTGCCGTTAAAAAATACTCCATTGGTAACTTCGGTTCCTGATATGAATTCTTCAATAATAACTTCTTTTCCGTGTTGAAATGCACTATTAATGGCGGCCTCAAGTTGACCTTCTTCGGTAACTCGTGTTGCGCCAAAGCTTGAGCCTCCATCATTTGGTTTCACGAAACAAGGCAATCCAAGCTCGGTAACAATGGTTGAAGCACTCCAACCGGTTGATTTTCGCAATAGAATCGCCTTTGCACAGCTGAAACCATATGTTTCAAGAGCTCTGTTGCAATAGTATTTGTTGAAGGTCAGTGTTGACGACATTTGATCACATGTATTGTAGGGCATGCCGATCATGTCAAAATACGCTTGCAGCTTTCCATCTTCCCCCGGAGTTCCATGTATTACAATCATGGCGCAATCGAATTTCTGAATGGAATCTTTTAGCTGAACTGAAAAATCACTTTTGTTGACTTCTAGGTTCAATCCAAGTGGGTCGTATGTCCAGGATTCTTTTGTTATCCGAATACGATGAGGCACGTACTGATCCGTGTTGAGGTTGTTCATTACCGTGTCTGCACTTTTAAATGAGATTTCAGCCTCATTCGAATAGCCGCCGTCGATCACTGCAATATGCTTCTTCATTTGTGTAAACTTCATTACAAATTTACTTGTGGATTTAATATTTTATTATTCGTCCTTTACTACTTATTAACAGGGATTATTTAGCACATCAATATTTATATCTTTGTTCAGCTCAATACGAATGAAGGTTTACATTTTAATAGCGGCAGGGGTACTTTTGCTATTGCTGGTAGTGCTAAGGAAAAGGCTGGCTCCTTATTTTCGTTTTCTCATCACACCCATGTTTCTAATTAATTTTTTCTGTGCAATTATCGTTGCTGGATTTGCATTTTGGGGATTGTTGGCCTACTTGGATAATTATACCCTTCATGGAGAAAATATTGCTGTTCCCAACTTTTATGGAATACACGTCAATGATTTAGATTCTTTTTCGAAAGAAAAAAATCTGCGGTACATGATCAATGACTCAGTATATTCAGATGAATTGCCGAAAGGAACTGTAGTGAAACAAGATCCGATTGCTCACACAGAGGAGACGGAATCTTTTGTTAAACCAAACAGAACAATATATCTGATGGTGGTCAGATCAGGCGTAGAGTACAAGACGATGCCGAAGGTGAAGGACCTTTCGAAGGATTTTGCCATTTCCAGTTTAATGATTAATGGGTTAACCTACGCAATAAAGCCCGTTCCTGGCGAATACCGTGATTTAGTGTATGGTGCCTACTACAAGGGCAAAGAAATCAAGGAAGGCGAGAAAATACCAAAGGGCTCTGAGATACTGTTGCACGTTGGTAGAGGAACAGGGGGTGACCGAACAGGTGTTCCAAATCTAATTTGCAACACAATAGAAGAGGCTAGGGGATCGTTAAGTGGATATTCATTGTTTTTAGACTTCCACTGCGATGATTGTAAAACAGCTTTGGATAGTCTAAATGCTAAAATTTACAAACAAGTGCCGGGCGCTGTATCTTTGGGAAATAGTTTGGTGAGAGAAGGTTCAGAATTGACGGTTTTCGCATCCGTTGTTTACGAGTGTGAAAAGCAGGTGCCCGTGCAGGATAGCACATCTATGCAGCCCAATACGCCATGAAAATCCTATTCATTATTTTCTTGTCTTTGATCGGCATCAATCTGTTGGCCCAAAAGGAACGTGGGGAAGAAACACTTTCTCCACTTAAATACAATCATGTTTTATTAAATTCCAATACGATTGGGACATCAAAGAATATCGACGGAATGTTCGTATATCGATACGACACGATCAAAGTGCCAAATGGAAAAGGTTTGTTTGACGATTTCACTACCAATAAATTTAAGCCTGCCGATGCGCAACCGGGAGATCCGGAAGTTTCGGATACAAGCTGGTTTCATTTGTATCGTGCCGGAATTCCTGACACAATGGGAACAGAATATATGTCTGATACGACCTATTACATTTTAATCGATACTGTGGTAGGATATGGATTCGATTCCCTTGTTTCTACTTACGTACCTTTTCCTTCTTACGAAGTGACGGTGCTGGATATTTGTACTTATCCACCAACGGTGCATTTAGATACACTTTGGCCCAATGCTGCATATATTGATTCGGTCTGGCCGAGCTCCGTCATTGATATACCTTTTAAAGATCCGAGCCCTGATTTCGAACAGGATTCTGTGAAGGTGTATAAGGTGGCCACTTCGATATTGGATACAGGATATTTGTGGGTCGATCAGGGTGTCTACAGGAACAATACATATGCAGTCGATCCTCCTTCGTATGGAGTAGCTACTTTTGACGGGTTGGATTACGCTGGCTATCCCTATAATTTCACTACCACAGCTCAAGGAGATAACGACTATCTTACTTCCGTTCCATTAGATCTTGCTGTTAAAGAGGACGGAACTACACCGTGGTTGGCAAGTGATTCTTTGGAGCTTAGTTTTTGGTATCAACCGCAGGGCATAGGAAATGAACCGGAAGCAAGTGATTCTCTGGTGCTTCAGTTCTGGTCACCGACAGATAACGATTGGTCTACCGTGTGGGTGAAAGAAGGAGCGCCATTGGATACGTTTAGGAGGGCTTCTCTTAAAATCATATCAACGAATTATTTACGAAAAGGCTTCCAGTTCAGGTTTGTTAATTACGGTGCTCAGAATGGAAGCCTTGACCATTGGCATTTGGATTTTATTCAGCTAAAATCGAATGCAATTAACGATGAGACGCTGCAGGAAATCGCTATTCAGAATCCGGTGAATACAATGCTTAAGGAATACACTGCAATGCCTTGGACTCATTACAAGGATTCACCTGAGCTGTATATGTTGGATTCTGTTAATCTGGACGTTGTAAACTCATGGACGCTCGCTGTTTCAGCGAATACGGCAAAATATGATGTCTCAGAAAACGGCGTCCCACTTACGACGGTTTTTGCTGACAATGCGACCTATACCGTTCCGGCGGGAGGAAAAGTGTCTATACCCATTGACGTATATCAAGATGCATCCTGGTTTGTTTTTGATACGGCGGTTTCGGATACCAGTGCATTTTTTGATGTCGATTTCAATTTTACTGGAGGAGTATTTCTTACAAAATCCAATGAGACGTTTTCCTTGCGTCAACGATTTTCAAACTATTACGCATACGATGATGGTACGGCTGAAGCCGCATATGGCATAACGGGAACGCAGCCTAAATTGGCCTATCGATTCAATTCTGCAATAGCCGATTCACTCTACGCGATTAAGATTCACTTTGAACCTTCCGTTAATGATGTGAGCGTAGATCCATTTATTTTAATGGTATGGGACAATACAGGTGCGGGTGGAACTCCGGGAAATGTAATTTATGAAGAGCCTTTGTTGGTAACGCCGGAATACAATTTGGGTGTAAATGGGTTTTATACCTACGAGCTGAGTGAAAAAGTTCCTTTGTCCGGCACCTATTATGTGGGTTGGAAGCAAACTACAACGAGCCGATTGAACGTTGGATTTGACAAAAATATTGATCATCAGGATAAAATTTACTACAACGTTTCAGGGACTTGGGCAAACACTTCGTATCAGGGTGCCTTAATGATTCGGCCTTTGTTCAGTGCTGCTCAGCCTTCAGGTTGGGTCGGATTAAAAGAGGAGAGTTTTGATATGAAACTTTACCCAAATCCAACGAGTTCCATTTTACAATACGATATTTCAAGACCCGACACATATGCGTGTGACCTGATTGATTTAAACGGAAGTTTGGTAAGGAGAGAATGGATTGGAACTACAGGGTGGATTAATTTAAGTGATCTGCAATCGGGTCTTTACTTGCTGAAAGTGTCAGATAAAAGGGGCAGCTTTAAGACAATCAAGGTGATCAAAGAATGATGGAAGATAAAACCATTCAGGATTCCGAAGAGCTTTATGAGCATCATAGCTTTATCGCGGATCAAGGTCAGGAACCATTGCGCATCGATAAGTTTTTGATGGACAGGGTGCCGAATACTTCCAGAAATCGACTTCAAATCGCGGCAAAAAACGGCAACATTTTGGTGAACAAGAAACCAGTAAAGTCGAGCTACAAGGTGCGACCCAACGATGTGATTTCGATTGTGCTGCCTTATCCGGTTCGTGAGATTGAGCTGATTCCTGAAGATATTCCTTTGGATATACTGTATGAAGACGATGAAGTGTTGGTGATCAACAAGCAAGCAGGCTTAGTCGTACATCCGGGTTATGGAAATTACAGTGGGACATTGGTGAATGCATTGGTATATCATTTTGAGCAATTACCACCCAGTAAAGATTATGCCGGGAGACCAGGATTGGTTCACCGATTGGATAAAAATACCACCGGTATAATGGTGGTAGCTAAAACCGAAAACGCATTAACGCATTTGGCAAAGCAGTTTTTTGATCGAACTTCCAAAAGGTACTATTATGCCTTGGTATGGGGAGACTTTGATGAAGATCAAGGAACCATAATTGGTAAAGTAGGTCGATCTATCAAGAATCGGAAAGTAATGCAGGTATTTGATGATGATACAGATGCCGGAAAACATGCGGTAACGCATTATGAGGTGATAGAGCGATTTGGTTATGTTACTTTGGTGAAATGTAAACTTGAAACGGGTAGAACACATCAAATTAGGATACACATGAAACACATTGGTCATCCGCTGTTTGGGGATCCTGAGTATGGTGGAGATCGAATAATCAAAGGCACTACTTTTTCGAAATACAAGCAGTTTATTGAAAATTGTTTCAAGACATTACCGCGTCAGGCGCTCCATGCACAATCTTTAGGTTTTACCCATCCTAAAACCAATGATTGGATGGAGTTTGAATCAGAACTCCCCGCTGATATATCGGAAGTTCTTTCGAAATGGAGCCGATACGCAACGGGGAGAACGTAGAGTTTGAATTCTTAATCTTTACGTTTTTTGAGGTTAAATCCAAGACTTAATCCGGTTTGCCAGCCATGTTTGTTGAATGAAGCAAATAGGTTGACAGGAATGTTCAAATGCCCGGAATGAAATGTTTTTCCGATTGCCATAACCCAGCCGGCTGAAAGTTTTGGTGTTCCCCTTTTGTCCATTCGTGGTTCGATTGGATATGGATTTGCAATAAAATTACCATTGGTGTCCAGCTCACTCCATTCGCTTGCCAGATGCCAGGTGGATGATTCGGTATTGAAATAGCTGTTCGCCTCTTTTTCTATACCAAAGGAAGGTCCAAATGCAAATTCCCAACCTGTTCTACCACTTCTAAATCCATTCATTAAAATTAATTTGGGATTGAATAAGCGTTGTTCCGGGCCACTCAATATGAACAATGTTTCAATCAGTGCGTGGAAGTCCCCGGCGCTCAAGTATTCCTTTTCTATCTGGTATCCAAATTGGGATACTACCGGATATGCGCCCCAACCACCTTCACTGATTGGTGCTTGCATTCTGTCAGCCATGTCACCAAGTACTATGGCTGCCCCAACTCGCGGACCATTATTGGTAATGTCCACTTGCGGTGCTTCAGGCGGTTGAATATAGTGGATCAATGGTCTTTCCAGTTCCGGATCATTTTCAATTCCTAACATGGTATTTATGGTAAGCTGTACCATCGTTTGAATTTCATTGCGGTCGTTAATGAATTCCATGATTGTAGTCTTGTCGTAAGTTTCATCTTTAACATCAAGGATTTTAAGACTGATCACAATTTTATTTCCCATTTGTTCGATGCTTCCCGAGAACATTTTGTCTACTGAAATACCCCTCCCAATTTCAGATAAGCACTTTTTTCCGTAGCAGTCATTTAGATCTAATGACTTTGTTCGGAGGTCTTCAAGGATGTCATACCTGTCTAATACACTGTATTTTTCGGTTTTCACCAGCTCAATTCTCAGTAGGCTTCCACATGTTTCGGGAGTTAGAGAATCAAGATTTGTGTATAAATTCAAAACGGCTGCAGTAGGTTTTGTTGGGTCGGTGTCTGCGGTTTGACTGTATCCACTAATGGTTAGTATTGAAAGGAACAAGCCTGCAGTGCGGATTATATAGCTTCTTTTCATTTTTTTAGTTTTTGAATAGTGCTAAGTACGCTAATATGGCTTTCTGCTAAAAGTTTATGTTTCCAAAATGCGTATATTATATAGTAATGTTAAATGATATAAATCAAATTAAAATTTTGCTTATATACGTATATTATAATAATGTTTTTTGTTCAGCATAAGGATGATTATCTTGCTTAAAAATCAATTCGATGATATTTGAGTTTAATGGTTTCAAACCAGTAGTTGATGAGTCGGCATTTGTCCATCCCCTTGCAGCAGTTACCGGAAATGTTTTTATTGGTGCAGATGTATATATAGGTCCTGGTGCAGCAATTCGAGGAGACTGGGGTAAAATAGTGATAGAAGACGGTTGTAATGTTCAGGAGAATTGCACGATCCACATGTTTCCGGGGACAACGGTAACCCTAAAGAAAGGCGCGCATATTGGTCATGGAGCAATTGTTCATGGAGGAACGATCGGTGAAAACTGTTTGGTAGGAATGAATGCTGTGATCATGGATGAAGCGGTGATCGGTGATGGCAGTATTATTGGTGCTTTGGCTTTTGTTCCTGCGAATATGGAGGTGCCAAATAGAAAATTGGTGGTGGGTAATCCGGCGAAAATAATCAAAGATGTTTCGGACGATATGCTTGATTGGAAGACAAAAGGAACTGCTTTATACCAAAAACTCCCTGCCGAATGCAAGGAGTCTTTAAAAGAATGTCAACCGTTACGAAGTGTCGAAGAAAATCGCCCTGATCAAGAAGCAATTCTCAAAACGTGGAATGAAATACGTAAAAGAAAAGGTTAGTCAATAACCCAATCTGCAAAAACGACAGGGGGTTTATTTCTTCACCACCTTACGACACTGTTTCTCCTGACCTTGAGTTAGTTCCAGTACGTAAACACCTGCAGCTAAATGTTCCGTATCCAAAATAGTTCGATCCGTGCGCACTATTTCAGAGTGCTCCAGCTTTCCGATCAAATTGTATAGCTTCAATTCACAACCTACACAATCAGAAACAGTTAAAGTCTCTCGAAATGGATTGGGATAAATGTTCATCCTGCTCAACTCATTTGTGCTGATGGTAGTGGTTCCTGAAGAAACTACGATCGAATTGGTCATCATAGAATGGAATTCACAATTGTAAAAGAAGGTGCCTGCTGATGATGGAAGCCAAGCAATGGTTCCACTTGATGTTCCATTATTTGCTACCGAAACAGCATTACCTGTTCCTGTACCTGCAATCGTTTTTAGCCAAAATGGATGACCTGGGGCATTCACGGTAAAAATGAGAGAATCTCCCAAATCTATATTAATAATGGGATCCGCGCCGGTAAAGTCGCCAGAAAATGTGTAGTCCATGGAACTGCTTGCAGTTACTGTTACGTTGTAGGTAGCGGCATTAGAGTTAACCAGTGCTCCAAAAACGAAAAAAAGAAATAGTGTGAAACGCATGTTAGATTAATTTTTTAGTTAGTACGATTACAAGACGATTAAAGTTATTAATAAGTTGTTTCCTACCATAATAATACGGAATACAATTGCCTTTCCATCTTCAACATGTGTTTACTGAATGTGCTCAATTGGTTTAATAAAAAAATCATTCAGTGGTTTCATAATGCTGAAGTGCGCTGCGATGAGATCACTAAAATTATCCTCTAGTGCAATTTTAGGTGCGTATTCTGCAAACCAATAGAATTGTTTGTTGTAGATCATAGGCTGTTGTTCAGCTGCAGATTGGAACTCTTTTGCAATCCTAACGTTTTTTTCGCCACGTATCGACCCGAATGTCGCTGTAAATTGGATATCTTCAATTAAGCGGGAAAACGTTTCAGATTCGTATGCAATTTCCTCCCGGATTGACTGTAAGTGCTCCTTTTTGGGCTCAAAAACGCCTCCGTATATTCGCACCTTTTCACAATCCACTTCGAAATAGAGACCCGGCATTCCTTTGTTTTTTTTACCACCTTTTCGTATCACTGCAGAGCGATTCATTTTGTAAGGAGTTTTATCCTTGCTAAATCGTATATCTCTATTTATTCTAAAAATGCAGTCTTTTGATTCATTTGCAATGCTTGGTTCAATTTCAACTATTTTCTCCAGGACATCCCGCACAAGATTGTCAAAAGGCTTTTTTACATGCTGATGGTATCTTTCCCTGTTTAAATCGAACCAATCCTTGTTGTTATTTGGTGCCAGCTCTTTAAAAAAGTCAAAAAATTCCGAAGTTAAATACGTCATAACGTCCGCTGATAAATCTTGGTTTGGTGTCCAATAATATGGATAAAGTCAGTTGGAATAATCCCCGTTCGTTACTTATTCCATTTTTTGTTAAAAGTATACGCTTGTTATGCCATCTAGTTGAGATGTAGAAAATTAGGATTCATATCTTGTGTCGATCGTCTGATGATTACGCTGTATATTTGAAGAAACAATTTGTAAATTGGACCGTTATAACAAGCGATGAAGCGTTTCTTATCGACCATAGGAATTCTATTTTATTTGATTGCCATATCTCATGTGTCAATCAATTTTCATTATTGTTGCGACCAGCTTGTTGATGTTGCGGTCAACAAAGAAGCGTCATGCGGGCATCAGTCTGATGAAGCGCCGGGATGCAGGTCTAAGTCGTGTTGTGACAACAATACTCTGTTTTTTGACTCAGAAACACATGTGGCAAGCGAAAATTTAAACGTGACTCCAATCAACTTGGAAATTGCTTGCCCTTATGTTGATGTAGCTGAAGCAATTTTGAACTTAACCGATAGGCAAATTAATGCTCGAGCGGGACCGTCAAAGTATCAGATATCCAAGCGTTTTTTGCTTTTCTCTTCTTTATTGCATTATGGGTAATTCCTCTTTTGTATCGTAAGCAAAAGTTGAATCATATTATCCATTATTGACATGAAAAAAATTAAAATACTAGTTACTGCTACTGCACTCGTTGTATGCTTTCAAGGTGTAGCGCAGTCAAAATTCAAAGAGATAAATTTCAAAGTCCAGGGAAATTGTGGGATGTGCGAGAAACGCATTGAAAATGCTTTGGATCTAAAAGGAATAAAAGTAGCCGACTGGAATGTTAAGACCAAAACTTGTAGAGTAGTTTATAAGACATCGGTCTTTAAAGAGGATGAAATTCATCAGATTGTTGCCAATCTTGGACACAGTACACATAAGATCAAAGCAACCAAGGAGAGCTACGATAAATTGCACAGCTGCTGTAAATACTGATTGCTATGAGAAATAGTTTAATTGTGTTATTGCTCATCCCATTCGGTTTATGGGCGCAGCATACAGCTGATCATGGTGTCGTAAAAGGAATCGTTGTTGAAGATTTTGGTGATAGCCTGAGTCCGATTCCTGGTGCTCAATTGCGGTGGTTGGGCTCTGACCTGAGAACGGTGACTGATAATGAAGGGAAATTTGAAATTGATCACGATCCAGAATACCATGATCTTGTTATTGAAGCATTTGGATTCAAAACCGATACAATAGAATATGATCAAGAAGAATTCCTTTCCATCGTTATTCGCGACGGGAATTTGATCGAAGGGGTTGTTGTTGAGTTTGATGCTGATAAGTTGAGGCTTAGCTTAATCGACCCTCTAAATGCTCATTTGATCGATCAGGGTGAGCTCAGGAAAGCCGCGTGTTGCAGTCTTGCCGAAAGCTTCGAAACAGACCCCTCTGTAGATGCCTCGTTTACAGATGCGGTTACAGGAACGAGACAAATTCAAATGATGGGACTTTCAGGTAAATACGTACAGCTCATGCAGGATAACATCCCAATGACAAGAGGATTGGCGACAGTGTATGGTTTGGAATATACGCCGGGGGCATGGATCAATTCGATTCAGGTGAGTAAGGGTGCTGGTTCTGTTGTAAATGGATATGAATCATTGATCGGACAAATCAATGTAGATTGGAAAAAGCCGGGAAATGCAGAACAGCTTCATGTAAACCTATATGGGAATCAGGCAGGTAGAGCTGAACTTAATCTTATTGTGGATCAACCTGTAGGTTCCAGATGGGAATCAACATTGTTGGCACATGCAAAGCAAAATCAGGTTCGATGGGATAATAATGAGGATGGGTTCTTGGATAATCCGTTGGCTTCCAATTTTAATGTCCACAATCAGTGGAATTTCGTAGGTGATAATCTGCATGTTGAGCTTGCAGCAGGTGCTTTGTCGTACAATACTGTTGCCGGTCAGATGGAATATGAAAAAGGAGACAATGTGGTGGGAAGCATATATGGAGTCGAGCTGGAAACCAGAAGAGCACAGGGGTTTGCCAAGATCGGGTATTTGTTTCCGGATGAAGATTACAAGAGTGTTGCTATCCAGCTTTCAGGGTCGTACCAAAGATTGAATAATGTTTTTGATCGAACCAATTACTTCGGTGAGCAACTTTCCGGAATCGCCAATTTGATCTATCAGGATGAGATCGGCGACAATGAAAATCAATCGTTTAAAACGGGAATTAGCTTCCTATTTGACGAATACCAGGAAATTCACAAATACGATCGATACGAGCGTTTGGAGCTAGTTCCAGGAGCATATCTTGAATACAATTTGGTGCCAAACGATGATTTTGCTCTAGTTGCTGGTATTCGAGGAGACTATCACAATTTGTATGGTTTCTTTTATTCTCCAAGGTTGCATTTGAGGTATAAACTAAGTGAGCTCGCTGCAGTGAAATTATCTGCAGGAAAGGGTCAACGAACTCCCAACATTTTTGCAGAGAATATAGGGTATTTTGTAAGCTCGAGGCAATGGGTGATCCAAGGAGATTTAAATGACAACGGTTATGGTCTTGATCCCGAACGCGCCTGGAATTTTGGGCTGAATTTAACCAAGAAATTCCTGGTTGGCATTGCCGAACGAGAGGGAAGCTGGACTGTAGATCTGTACCATACACGTTTCGAAAATCAAATCGTAATCGATCTGGAAGATGCAACCATGGTGCGATTCTACAATTTAAATGGCCAGTCTTTTTCCAATAGTATTCAAACGGAGCTGAATTATGAGCTAATGAAAAGAACTTCCATAAGATTGGCTTATCGATACCTAGATGTGAGAACGGATTACATTTCAGGATTACTGGAAAAACCATTTGTTCCAAAACACAGAGGATTTGTGAACCTTGAGTATCAAACCAAGGAGTCGGAAAAAGGAGGAAGCTGGAAATTTGATGTCACAACTCAATGGATTGGGCCTCAGAGAATTCCCAATACAATGGAAAAAGCACCGGAATACCGATTGCCTGATTACGCAGATCCATTCTGGGTGGTAAATGGACAAATCACGAAAGTGTTCAATTCACAATGGGAAATTTATTTAGGTGGAGAAAATTTGTTGAATTACAGGCAGTCGAATCCCATTTTATCTGCTGAAAATCCGTTTTCTTCAGAATTTGATGCCTCAATGGTGTGGGCACCGATCTTTGGTCGCATGATCTACGGCGGACTTCGATTTACGATTCAGTAGGATTCCGGGTTCTACATAAAAAAAGGGCGCTAGCTGCGCCCTTTTATCGCGTTAAATTCTATGTCATTTGGCGATGGTCACTTTCACATGTGAACTTCTGCCATTTTCTTCCGTCAGAACAAATATGTACTGGCCGTTTGCAAGATCATTTACATCCAGCGTAATTGTGGCCGAACCATTGTTATTGATCGCTCTCTTTTTCACCAAATTTCCGGTAATATCCATGATACTGATGCTACTCAAGTTCAGGTTAGTTCCTGACCTTAAAGTAACCAGGTTGCCGGTAGGATTTGGGTATGCAAGAATAGTTGGTGCTTCAATTTCTTCAATTGAATTTACGCCCGTTACGGTAATTGCCGTGCTCGGCACTACATCCGGGCCGAATCCATTAGCATTCCAACCCAAATCGACTTGCACAATACCTAATGGTTGAGCGTAAACTTCTCGATTCAAGGTATAATCTGCATTACCATCATGGGATACGTACAATCCTTCTGTATTTGTGGCTACACAAAACAGATACCTAGTGTTATCTGTCATGGTTAATGGTCCACCAATCAATGAGTTCAACTGTCCGTGTACAAATTCCTGCTGAAGATCCGCAAGATAATCGTATTCTCCACTTGCCACTTGATTTAGTAAAAGACTTGTCGGGTTGTAGGCCGCATCGTTGACATCTGTAAATACATCACTCCATTCATAGGCAAACAATTGTACATAGGTTCCGGTAAGTGAATCACCCATGCCCCCGGAAGCGGCGAAATACATCCCGGTTGCCTGAATTCTGCTTGCAAGAGAATCTCTGAAATGCATACAAGTAGTGAAATCAACATTTGTTCCCGTATTAACCCCTCTGTAAAAAACACCGGGTTGCGGAACCATGTTGGAATCCAATTGCCCCAATGAAAGAAGATGGTCAGAAATCTGGAAATCGGCTTCAATTACATTATCATATGAAAAATCATCAACTGAATCAGATGTAACCGCATAGGTAACATCATAATAGCCAATATCGTAAGTTGGTTCTGAAAAGGTAGGAAGCATAAGCAGCGTATCCGACCCGGCAGATAGATCAACCGGTGTGGTAGATTGAGTATATAGAACTGAACCGCCATATTCTACTGTTGCAGTTACTGTCACGTTCGTTTGGTCGTTCACACCATAATTGGTAACCCGCGCACCCATATCGACCGAGAAATCAGCACTTGACATGGCCAATTGCCTCGGAGTTGATGCATTTTCTGCCCGCATTACGGATTCTCTTCCTGCTCCTATGTCGTTGCCAAATGCACCGATACGATTTCCAATGAACATGACGACTGGTCCGTTTTGCATTTCGGCAATCAATCGATTTCCGTCAACACTTGACAAGAACACAGCAGGAATGTGGACATTAACACCTCCGACTCCACCAAGCATGCCCACAAGAGCGTTTTCTCGGTTGACAATAATTGCTGCCACTGCACCGGCATCTTGTGCATTCAAAACTTTGGCACCAAACTCACAGGTATTTCTGTAAATCACCGCGATTTTTCCGTTCAGGTCATTGATCAATGGATTGCAGCCTTCATGAGTACTGTCAACTCCTTGTGGATTGACCCCTGGAGTGCCGTCTTCTACCAGCATTAGGGTATCTTGAATAAATGTTCCATTAACATTGAAGTTGATACTGTCTTGTGTTGATCCCCAGGTTCCATCGTCAGTTTCACCGGGCCATGCACCGCATGCCACCTGAACACCAAAATCATAATTTCCTTGAATACTGGCTGGACTTATACCAGTTACAACGGCTTGTGCAAAGGTGGTGATCGCCGTAACACAAATTAGACTAGTTAGTAAAAGTTTTTTCATATCAGATAAGGTTAGTTTGTTCTACAATAGAAAATGAAGATAGCCAATATTTCTTAATGCCGCTTGAGGTCAAGTCAAGTTTAGCTGGATCCAAACTGTTGAATGTGACTTTCAATCGTTAGCTTTACACTAAGAAATTCGGCTTGTTTTACAGTTGAAAAAACGAAATGAAGATCCCCAAAATAATAGATCAATTCGGTAACCATGCTAAAGGCTTCTTGTTTTAAACATAGATTGTACTTCAAACGACCAAGCGGAACATCAAGAGGTGTGCTCAATTCAAAAGACAGCTGGTTTATACAAATGTGGAATTCCGAAAAGCCTGAATGGATTGGAATAGGGGAGTGCTCATTGATTGAAGGGCTTAGTCCGGATGCATTGCCGGAATTTGAATTGATCTTACATGAAATTTGCAATTCGATACATGATATTTGTGAGAGTAGCTCTGTAGGTGATCTTAATTTGCTGCGTTGGCCATCTATTGCATTTGGGTTGGAGCTGGCATTAATGGATCTGGAAAACAAAGGAAATAAACGTTTTGTGGATGAATTCGTTGGCGGGAAAGAAATCCCGATCAACGGCCTGATCTGGATGGGAGAGAAGTCGTATATGAAACAGCAGATCGATCAGAAACTGGAATCGGGTTTTAATTGTGTCAAACTTAAAATTGGGGCGCTTGATTTTGATGAAGAGCTATCTCTTTTGAGCTACATTCGGGAGGAGTATTCTAATGATGAGATTGAAATAAGGGTGGATGCAAACGGAGCATTTTCAGTTGTGGATGCTTTGGATAAATTAAAACGATTGTCGGATTATGGAATCCACTCGATAGAACAACCCATTCGAGCAGGCCAGTTCGAAGAAATGGCGGAATTGTGTGCCTTTTCTCCAATTCCCATAGCCCTCGACGAAGAGCTGATAGGTCCGTTTAACGCAGAAATGAAAAGAAACTTGTTGGAGCGTATTAAACCTCAATACATTATTTTGAAACCCAGCTTACATGGTGGATTCAGTGGAGCGAATGAATGGATTTCAATTGCCGAGGAGTTGAAAGTTAAATGGTGGGCTACGAGTGCGCTAGAATCGAATATTGGTCTTAATGCAATAGCTCAGTGGACTTGCACCTATGACAACGATCTGCCTCAGGGTTTGGGAACGGGACATTTGTTTACGAACAACATAGATTCGCCATTATATGTTTCGAATGGAAAATTGGGTTATTCCAAATCAGGTATATGGGATTTTACATTATTTGAAACCAGATAATCGACGTATGGAAAGCATTATACTGGATCGGATCAGCTATGGAAAAGAGGAGGATTATGGTTCTTTGATTGAAGGAAGTAGCGGAATTTACAATGAAATATTCCGATTCTTAGGCGATTGGTTTTCCGATACAGATGAAATTGAGGTGAGTACTTCAGGAAGCACAGGTGTTCCGAAAATAATTGCTCTTAAAAAGGAAGTGATGCGAAAAAGTGCAGAGGAAACATGCAACTTTTTCAATGTGAAAAGCTCCTTCAGTATCCACCTTTGTTTGCCTGTTCGATTTATCGCCGGAAAGATGATGCTGGTAAGAGCAATTGTTTCAGGGGCAAATGTTCAGGTAGAGGAACCTGTTTCGTCACCAAATTGCAATTTTAAAGAAGCCGTTCAATTGTCAGCAATGACTCCGGCTCAGGCTTTATCGATTCTCTCTAACGATCCGGTCAGATTAGAAACGGTGAATAATCTCATTCTAGGTGGAGCACCTGTTGGGTCTGAGCTAAAACAACTTTTGCAAAATCTAGGGACAAATTGTTATTCCACTTTTGGAATGACCGAAACGGCTACTCACATTGCCCTTATGAAACTCAATGGGGGGGATAAGTCGGATGTATATAAATCGATTGGAGACGCATATTTTGAATTGGATGAAAGGCAATGTTTAGTGGTCAGCTCGAAAAACCGAGAATTGGAAAATCTCGCTACCAACGATGTAGTGGAACTTCGTGATAATCAATCTTTCCGTTGGTTAGGCAGGTGGGACAATGTTATTAATACGGGTGCAATAAAATTATTTCCTGAGGAGCTGGAAAGGAAGATTCAACCATATATTCAAGGAAATTACTTCTTCACTTCACTCCCAGATGTCGTCTATGGTGAAATTGTAATTCTGGTCGTTGAAGGTACTAAGCGTCAATTAGAACTGGAACCCCTGAACAAGCTTGAAAAACCAAAGCGAATTTTTTTCGTGGATCAATTTAGTTTCACTGAAACGGGTAAGATCGACCGCAAAAATATCTTGAAAGAAATTATGGATGCGTAAGCAATACCTAAAAATATTGGGTCTTTCAGAAGATGCAACGGATGCTGAAATTAAAAAGGCATACAGAAAGAAAGCGTTTCTTTATCACCCGGACCTCAACGATTCACCGGATGCAAAAGAGCAATTTGTTCGCATAGATAAGGCATATCAGTTTTTGATGAATGAAGATGCGGAACCGGAACTGATTTATACACCTGCTAAAGATGATGATGATCGCATAAAGAACAGCGCCAGGTATCGCCAGATGGCTAAAGAATTCAAGAAAAAGCAAGCTGAACAATATCGACAAGATATCATCAGAAGGATGAAAATATTCAGAGGGAATTTATTATTTGATGTCGGGCTTTCCATTTTTTCTCTTCTGATATTCACGTATGGTTTGCTCGTAATAATTGATCAAACGCTTTCAACCAACCAAGATACATTTCAGGTTTATGGTCATGGGCAAGATGCGGATGGATATTACTTTATAATTCTGAACGAGTCAGGAAATTTAACGGTGAGTGCTTCCTGGGAAGTTACTGCCCGAATTGATGCGTATGGCAGGCCCAACTCTATAGTGGATATCGATCTGACTCCAATATTTAAACTTCCGAAGCGAATCCAATTCGTCAATGGATGGGAGATTCAGGATAAAAAAGTGCCGTTCAATGTATTGTACAATTGGGGATTTCCGATACTAATGTTACTACCCGTTTTTTGGTTATTCTATAGGAAGCCTGCATTTCCTATGATCGTACTGGGAAATTGTCTTTTATTCGTTTATCCCATTATAATAGGTGTGCACCTGTACCTTATGTTTGCAGACAGAACACGAATTATTTTACAAATGCTTTGATTTCGATTTTAAAGATCAGCTATGTGTTCTGACTCTGATCGCTTAGCGGATTTTCTTCTTCGCAACGCGACAATTGTTTCCACTACAGGGAAAATCAACAAGACCATCCATATAACACCTGTGATTGTAAAATAAGGCATGAAGAAACTAT
>CAJWDP010000017.1 GCA_913030835.1 uncultured Flavobacteriales bacterium
CTAAAAGTATTTGATGACTTATCGCAATAATAAATGTAGTGGTAAAATCTATGAAAGGTCTTTCAACCAGAAAGAATATTATAAATAAATGAAAAGCACATCCACCTAAAGCTTGATACATATTACTTACTGGTAAAGATAAATTTGTACTAATTTTTTTTTGCATTCCAGAACTTAATACAATTAATTCTTTAGAGGTATCAAAAGCTAACTTATTTAATCTTTTCCAAATTTTTATTATAAATCATACAGTAGTGTTAGGTCAGAACAAAGTAGGGGGTATTACAAAGAAATTGGAAATTTAAATAAACAAACTGAATTGTTGAAAAAATGCTTGTTGGAGCTGAGTTCTTTCGATGTCACAAGTCGTACATCATCAACCTGTCTAAGGTAATTGAATATTCACGAAAAGATGGAGGTTGTGTTCTCTTGAATAAAGATATGGAAGTGCCGGTTTCCAAAGAGAGGAAAAAAGAACTGCTCAATAAGCTCAATCTGTAGGCGGGCAATCAAGTAAATGTTTTCGGATCGTCACAACCGTCAGTTGATAAGTAGTCCTGCCTATTTTTCTATCTTTAATTTCATTTTTAAGCCGTATGATCAAAAAAATAGAAAGCCTCGAAGATTACAAAGACCAATATCAGAAAAGCGTTGAATCTCCGGAACAGTTCTGGTCGGAAATCGCGAATACATTTTCCTGGAGAAAAACTTGGGATCGGGTAGTCGACTGGGACTTTAAAGACTTGGATGTAAAGTGGTTTTCCGGTGCCCGGCTGAACATTACCGAAAATTGTTTGGATCGTCATCTGGATACCAATGGGGATAAAATTGCCATTATTTGGGAACCTAATGACCCGAAAGAGTCGACCATAAAATATTCATACGAAGAGCTTCATCAGGAGGTTTGTCGTTTTGCGAATGTGCTAAGAAAGAATGGCGCGAAAAAAGGGGATACCATTTGTCTTTATATGCCCATGGTTCCGGAGCTGGCAATAGCCGTGCTGGCTTGCGCGCGCATCGGGGCGATACATTCTGTTGTTTTTGCGGGTTTTTCGGCAAAGGCATTATCCGACCGGATCAATGATGCAAAGTGCAGCCTGCTCGTAACAGCGGATGGTAGCTTCCGGGGAGCTAAAACAATCGGTTTAAAAGAAATCGCGGATGATGCTTTGGAGTCATGTCCATCGATTCATTCGACTATAGTCTATCAGAGAACAGGCCAGCCCATAAACATGCGGTCGGGAAGAGACCTGTGGTGGCATGAAGAAATGGAAAAGGTAGGGGAAAATTGCGATGCAGAAATCATGGATTCGGAAGACCCATTATTCATCCTGTATACCTCGGGATCTACGGGGAAACCCAAAGGTGTGGTCCATACGACTGCCGGATACATGACTTATGCGGAATACTCATTTAAAAATGTATTTCAATACGAAGACGGAGATGTGTATTGGTGCACAGCAGATATTGGCTGGATTACAGGACATTCTTACATTGTCTATGGACCATTGCTGGCTGGTGCAACCACGCTAATGTTTGAGGGAGTGCCAACCTGGCCGGACGCAGGCAGGTTTTGGGAGATCTGTGCAAAACATAGCGTGAACGTATTTTATACGGCTCCTACTGCTATTCGAGCATTACAGGCTTTTGATGATTCTTTTGTGCTCGGTCACGATCTGAGTGCATTGAAAGTGTTGGGTACGGTCGGTGAGCCGATCAACGAAGAGGCGTGGCAGTGGTATCACGAGCTGGTTGGAAAGGAGAATTGTCCGATAGTAGATACGTGGTGGCAAACCGAAACGGGCGGAATTATGATTTCGCCGCTTGCAGGGATTACCCCGCTGAAGCCAAGCTATGCGACGCTTCCTCTCCCCGGAATCCAACCGTGTCTGATGGATGCAGATGGAAACGAGATCGAAGGCAATGATGTACAGGGCAATTTGTGCATCAAGTATCCTTGGCCAAGTATGATCCGAACTACGTGGGGAGATCACGAACGATGCAAGAACGTTTACTTTTCGAATTATGAGGGGTATTATTTTACCGGTGATGGATGCAGGCGAGATGCAGATGGGATGTATCGAATTACCGGTAGAGTAGACGACGTGATCAATGTGTCCGGGCACAGAATAGGTACGGCGGAAGTAGAGGATGCTCTGGATGAGCATAGCAACGTGGTGGAAGCAGCGGTTGTGGGATATCCGCATGATATCAAAGGGCAGGGTATCTACGCTTATATTATCTGTTCACCCGAGCCGGAAGATGTTGATGCATTCAGAAAGGAATTGCTGGAAGTAATCGTTGAACAGATTGGTCCAATCGCCAAGCCGGATAAAATTCAAGTGGTCAGTGGATTGCCCAAAACAAGATCCGGTAAAATCATGAGGAGAATTTTACGGAAGATTGCAGAAGGGGCAACAGATCAGCTTGGTGACACGTCCACGCTTCTTGACCCGACGGTTGTGGAGGAGATAAAGTCTGGAGCACTATAAATATTGTTAGATTTTAATCCAATAATTCAGCTAGAACTGTATTTTTGCACCGAATTGAAAAAACAAAGACAATGTCGATAGCAGATGTATTTGAAAGCGGAGAACAAAAGCAGAATAAGGGTCACTTCAGAAATCTTGTCATGATTGCAAAATCGGATGGTGTAATAGATGCTGATGAACTACAGCTTTTGAAAAACATTGCCAGGCAAATCGGTTTGACTGATGAACAGTTCGATCAGATTCTCAGCAATCCGGGTCAATATCCGATCAATCCGCCGGAAAACAAGGAGGAACGAAATGAGCGATTGTACAATCTGATCCAGATGGTTCTAGCCGATGAAGAAATTGCGGTTTCTGAGGTTAAAACAGTGCAGAAATTTGCAGTTGCATTGGGTTATCCGATAGATAAAGCCGAAGACGTAGCAATAAAGGCAGCTCGGTCTGTAATTGATGGTGCGGATTTGGAAGCAATGTCTATTGCAATTGATGAAATTGTAACGGCTTAAGTTACCAATTACTTTAATCGTAAGAATTTACCAACGTTGATTACGTTTGTCGTTTCATTGATGTATCTGTAGAAATAAACTCCTGCATTATATTTACTTAGATCAAGTTGCAGATGGTCGGTTTGACCAACAAACTCATCAACTAGCTTGCCCTCGCTTGAGAACAATTGCAACGAATAAGGGTTGTTTGTGGAATGGGCTTGATAAAACCAGGCTTGGTCATTTGCAGGATTTGGGTAAATACCATGCCCTCCATTATTGATGTCAGGAGGAATAGTGAATCCCACAACATAGAGGCCGGTGGAACGATCCGAGAATAGCAGTTTGCCGGAGGGAAGCTGAGCATATACTCCCCACACCCCTTGAAATATTTTATCATTATTTTCCAGATAGGAATCGAAATAGCCGATCTGTTTAGGGTTGTTAACGTCTCGAATGTCGAAGATCTGAAGGCCATCATTGTAATAGGATACATAGGCAATACCATCAAAAAACATCAGGTTGTGGGGCAATGTTTCGTCCCACCATTCTGTTCCAAACAGTGAGTGAATGTTGATGTCAGAAAGATCAGATACATCGAGTACTTTTAGTTTTTTTCCTCTGGTTTCATCTGCCAAAATGTATGTCTTTCCATCTTCACTGAGCCATCCCGAATGATTATAGCCCTGATCGGGATAGCTAGTTAGTGATCCAAGATTGATCGGAGCTGATGGAGTGGAAAAATCGTAAACCCAGAATCCGTCATTGCCACAGTTCAGGTAGGCGGAATCGTTTCTTACATACACATCGTGAACATAAAAAAACAGATAGTCATAGAGTAAAACCGGCTCAATGGGATTAGCTATGGAAAAAACAGACATGCCCGGGTCACCTGCAGGCCCGCAGGCGTAGAGAAGCTTCGACGATGGGTCGATGAAAATGTTGTGGGCTGTATTGATCAGCGAATCACTATCGTAAACGATGTGAACGGAATCCGGTAAAAAACTAAGGTCAATGATTTGCAGGGTGCTTGGACCCTGGTCGGATACTGCATACAGATAACCATCTAGATCGTGATAATCCCGGTGTACGACATGACCTTGAAAATTGCCGGGAACAAAATCAACTTCGGTCAATTTCCCTTCATTGCTGATTGAAAAAATGTGTGCTCCATTTACGGAGCCGATCACGGCATACTCCTGACCTTTGTTAACGAACCCCCAGACTTCATTGTATTTTACTCCGGTATTATTGGTGTCAACCCATTCTCCATCCCAATGATCAAGAAGTTGAACGTTCAGGCTCTGTTGCGAGAATGTGCTGAACGTCAAGAGAGTGAATACTATTGTTAGAAAGCGCATCAAATAAGATTAACGGTTCAAAGCAAATACAATTGTTGCTAAGGTATAAATTGTTCTTTCAGCAATTTCTATTTTATTTATTCGTTTCTTGAAATCCAAAGGTGAACAAAATCAATTATTTTAGCCTGAAATCTTACTTTATTGATTAAGTCTGTTGTCATAATACCTACGTACAATGAAAAAGAGAACATCGGGCGAATGTTGCGCACGGTCTTTTCTCTTTCAGAAGGGTTTGAAGTTCTTGTAGTGGATGATGGTTCTCCAGACGGAACTTCTGCTATAGTGAAAGGGATGCAACAGGAGTTTGAAGGAAGCCTACACATTTTGGAGCGCAGTGGAAAACAAGGTTTGGGAACAGCGTATATCCATGGATTTGAATGGGCTTTGGAGAGGGGGTATGATTATATTTTTGAAATGGATGCGGATTTTTCGCATGATCCAAATGATTTGGGGCGATTGCTTTCTGCTTGCACGGATCAGGGTGGAGATATGAGCATAGGATCTCGCTATTGCAAAGGAGGTAAAGTTGAAAATTGGCCATTTACGCGTTGGATGATGTCCTATTTTGCATCATTTTATGTGCGTACTGTTTTGTGGATGAATATTAAAGATACTACAGCCGGCTTTAAGTGCTATTCGAGAAAAGTGCTGGAGGCGATAGATTTAAATGAGATCAGATTTGTGGGGTACGCGTTTCAAATTGAAATGAAGTATACGGCTTATAAACTTGGGTTTAAGATCGTAGAAGTGCCGATTACATTCAAGGATCGTGAGCTGGGGCAATCGAAAATGAGTATGAGTATTTTCAAAGAAGCGTTTCTTGGTGTATTCAAAATGCGTAAGAGATAAGTTTAATTACAATTGTATAGAAAGTGGGCAGGAAATTAATTCAACATGCTACGATCGTTAACGAAAATGAAATTTTTGTTGGCAATATCCTGATTGACGGAGAGGTCATTATCGAGGTAAGTCGGGAACAAATTAATACTGAACCGGATGATGAGATAATTGATGCAACAGGATTGTATTGTATGCCTGGGGTAATCGATGATCAGGTGCATTTTCGGGAGCCGGGCCTGACGCACAAGGCCGATATAGCTTCCGAGAGCAGGGCGGCACTTGCAGGAGGCATCACGTCCTACATGGAAATGCCGAATACCGTCCCGAATACGCTCACTCAGGAGCTGCTTGAGGAAAAATACAAGGTGGCTGAGAATACATCCTATGTCAACTATTCTTTCTTCATGGGAGCCTCTAATGATAATTTAGAGGAAGTCCTGAAGACCGATCCAAAATCTGTTTGCGGAATTAAAGTTTTTATGGGTTCATCCACAGGAAACATGCTAGTGGATAATGAATCTGTGCTGGAAAAGCTGTTTGAAAAATGCGATATGCTCATAGCTACGCATTGTGAAGACGAAATGACCATTCGTGAAAACACGTCGATATATAGAGAAAAATATGGAGAGGATGTTCCGATCGCGTGCCATCCGGAGATAAGAAATGAGGAGGCTTGCTACAAGTCTTCGTCAATGGCAGTTGCTTTGGCAAAAAAGCACAATTCCAGACTTCATGTTTTGCATATCTCTACTGAAAAGGAGTTGCAGTTGTTTGAACAAGGGCCATTGAGGGATAAGCGAATTACCGCTGAAGCATGTATCCACCACCTGTGGTTTTCTGATAAAGACTATGCGGAAAAAGGAACCTTTATCAAGTGGAATCCTGCAGTAAAAACAGCTCGGGATAGGGATGCTATACTGGAGGCGGTAAAGAGCGACAGAATCGATGTGATTGCCACTGACCATGCTCCGCATACACGTTCAGAAAAAGAAAACAGCTATTTCAGTGCGCCTTCAGGAGGTCCTCTTGTTCAGCATGCCTTGGTTGCCATGCTGGAACATTATCACAACGGAAATATTTCGTTAGAAAAAATCGTGGAAAAAATGTGCCACGCAGTTGCAGACTGTTTCCAGATTAATAAGAGAGGATATATTCGACCCGGCTATTTTGCCGATTTGGTATTGGTCGATTTGAATGAGCCATGGACGGTTAGCTCGGAAAATATACTGTACAAGTGCGGGTGGTCTCCATTTGAAGGTACTCAGTTCAATAGTTCGGTTAAGAAAGTTTTTGTGAATGGCGCTATGGCATACAGTGATGGTTCCATATCTGAATCTAGATTGGTAAGGCGCTTAACTTTTAACAGATGAGGTGTTTCGCTGGATTTCTGTTTCTTCTTCTTTGCTTGTTTTCGTGTAATTCTAAGGATGATGTGATCGTTGCACCTGAGAGATTGATCGATCCTGAACAGATGGCTGAAGTGATTGTAGACATCAACCTTGTTGAGGCCCAGCTGACAGAGATCCAGTTTCTTCAAAGTTTGGTTAAGGACAGTGTTCGGTCCTATTATTCAGGATTGTTTCTGAAGCACAACATTACACAAGAGCAGTTGAATGAGAATCTTCAATACTATGTTTCCAGGGGCGCAATAATGGATAGTATTTACGATAAAGCGATTAACATGTTATCGGAAATGGAAAAAGGGCTGGAGCACGTAAAAATGCCGGACAATGATATGACGCATGTGTCGCGTGAGGAAATGGAAATGCTTTTGACCGAGCCGGTTATTTATAGATTGTGCCAAAATGAAGATATCGTATTTCCGATCAAACATGATTCGATATTGAGGTATTATAAGATTCATTCTTCGGTATTGGATTCGATGGGACTTACATTCCGTCGTTTTGGTGTTTCCTTGAATTTTTATGCAGGAAGTCAAAATAAGATGAACCGATTTTTCCAATCACAAAAGAAAGTGAGTTTATAGTGTATTTGGGTTTCGAAAAAATAAAAGGATCGGACACGAATATTCTGGACTTCTGGAAATGGACTTGCTCGGATATAATTATTCCGTCCAATCGCGATGATTTTGCCTTGTTTCTTGTAGCAAATGCCTTGGAGCTGACTAAGATGCCAAGGATTCATTGGGAAAATTCAGACCTCCGATACAGAAAGAAGAAGGTCAGCATAAAAACATCTGCCTATGTGGAGCATTGGAAGCAAAAACGCCCGAAGCGTTTGTCTTTTGATATTACCCCTAAAAAAGGACTGGATGCACCTACTGAGGAAAGCATGACCTATAGAAACAGGTACTCCGAAATTTACATTTTTGCGATACTTAATGAAAAAGAATTGCGCAAAATTGACGTCCTTGACCTAGATCAATGGCAATTTTACATACTGAGAACAGAAACGCTTGATAAATACCACTTCGATACTAAAAAGTTAGGGATCAGGGCACTGAATAAGTTGGCAAGCCCGGTTCATCACTCGAGAATAAAGCCAATTTTGGATGATATAATTGATCTGGATTTAGGAGAGCGACTTGTATTGTAGTGCGTTTCGCTTAAACTGATCTAAACTAGTTGTCAATTGACGGGAACGTCATCTACTACTGGTTTCCAAAGGAGGGTTTAACTTTCCATTTGTAAAAGTTCAGCTTGATCGTCGAAGTCCTATGGAGCATCCAGACAATAGCGGGCAGCACGACCACAGCAGCAAGAGCCAGTTGAGGAGTTCGATTATTTTCAATGTCCTGAATGGTTCCGAATGTTGCTGCAGCAACCGTTAACCCAGCCATTACTCCCAGGCCAACCTGGCCAATTGTTTTCTCTGTTGATTTCGGCTTGCGAAGAAGAGCGTGCTTAACATTCGATTTTTGCAGCTCAATTTCCTGTGTATACAGCAGTTCGACACGTTCTAGATCACTCAAAGTTTTATTCTTTTTAGCCTCTTGCAAGGAAACGGCATCATTACTCACCGGTCGGATAAAAATTGTTGTAGTTGAAATGTCCATGAAAAGGCCTTCTATTTTGTCGCCGTTTTTCAGTTTGATTTCACCGTGAGTCGGTAAATGGACCTCGCATATTTTCCCTTTGTGGTTTTCGAATTGCACTAGATTGCTTTCTTGAGCAGAGTGTAGAATTGTGAAGAAAAGTGAAATCAGTAATAAAGATGTTCTCATTAGTACTTGTTGAACAGTTGATAAGACAAATATGCAAATCTTTACGAAAGAATAATACGAATCAAATTGAAACAAATTAGGGGAGTGAACCTTGGGACTGCCAAAAGGTGCACTTTGTCAGCTTATGTAGTTCATGTATGTGTCAGTTTTACTTTGGTGTGAACGGGTGTCATGATTATAGTTCACCCTGCAAAAGCACCTTAAAAAATTATAAATAATTGAAATACAACACATTATAAAATACATAATTGGAAAATAAAAAATTAAAACTATTATTGGTTCACTTTTTGATAAAGGGTAGGAAACGAATTTAAATTAATGACATGGACTTATTGAAGAATTTTATATATGCGGGAGTTGGACTGGCTTCCACAACGTCAGAGAAACTGAAAGAAACAATCGATGATCTTGTTGAAAAAGGAAAGATTTCAGATACAGAGGGAAGAAAAATTTGTGATGATTTTTTCAAGTCTACTGATGAAAAGAAGGAAGAGTTTGAAGCGAAGCTGAAAAAAGTGCAGGAAGACCTTTCGGCCAAATTTGATTTCATGAAGAAAGATAAGAATGGAATTGATGCGCTAAACAAGAGGATAGAAGAGCTAGAGGCAAAGGTTGAGGCTGCAGAGAAAAGGGCTGCCAAGGCTACTCAAGCAACTAAAAAGACTACAACGGCTAAAAAATCAACCGGTAAGTCTTCAGGTTCAAAAACAACAAAAAAATAACAGGTATTAATTATATAAATAGATAGACAAATGGAAAACGTAATTAAAACATTGGCCTATGCAGGCTTAGGATTGGCTTCAGAGGCTAACGAAAAGTTCAAAGAGAGATTTGATGAGTTGGTTGAGGCCGGAAAGGAAAAAGATGCAAGTGGCAAAAATTTGATCGGAGATTTCTTCAAGACTGTTGAATCTTCTAAGGAGGATTTTGAAGCACAGCTTGAAAAAATGAAGAACAAGGCCAAAGATGCATTTCCCTTCACAAACGAAAAAACAAAACCCGAAACAACTGCTGCCGGTACTACAGGAGAAACGGTTGAAGACGCAGTTGAGGTGTAATAATTATCCTTTTTTTTCTTAAAGATCCGGGTAGAACTGCCCGGATTTTTTTGTTTAACGCAAAAACGGATTGTGCTCTTTTTCAAATCCAATAGTAGTGCTTGGCCCATGACCGGTATACACAACAAAATGATCCGGTAGAGTGAATAATTCTCGACGAATGCTATCAAGCAAAGTTTCATGATCACCTCCAGGTAGATCGGTTCGTCCAATGCTACCGTAAAATAAACAGTCACCGTTGATTACGAATGAATCTTCCATGCTAACCAATACAATATGACCCGGAGCATGTCCCGGCACAAAACGGACTTCAAGCGATGAATTACCGAATTTAACATTGGTTTTCTCAATAAGAAATTCCGTAGGTTCCGGGGAGGGCTGATAATCGTTAAAACCATACACATGGGCATAGTCTTTCACGCGGATTAATGTGTCTAAGTCCTTGTTGTGAATGGTTGGTGTAAGATTGTATGTTTTGAATACGAAGTAATTTCCCAGCACATGGTCGATATGGCTATGCGTAGAGATTAATCGAACCGGTTTTAGGCCTTGCTCAGCAATAAAATCAGCGAGTTCTGTCTCTTCTTCTCGGGTATGACACCCAGGGTCAATTATAACGCACTCGTTTGTATCGTCGAACAAAACAAAGGTGTTTTCCTGAAAGGGATTGAAAGTAAATTGCTTAACGTTTATCATAGCCTCAATTTGTCGTCCAAAAGTACATACGATTTCTCTTATCTTTGCGTTTACTAATTACTTTTGATCAGAGTGCTGAAATATTTGTGTTTAACGGCCGTATTGCTCACTACATTTCTACATGTGGCTAAGGGACAGTATTATACAGGGTCAAACTTGGATTTTGGTCAGAATAGGGTGCAATACAATCAGTTTTTTTGGCAATCGTATAATTTTGAGCGCTTCAAAGTGTTTTTTCATGGGGATGGTAAAAATCACGCGATATATGCCGCTAAGTCTGCCCACAAAAGTTTGCAGGAAGTCGAGTTGCTTTTAGATTTTGACTTAAAGCAAAAGATCGAAATACTGGTGTTCAACAGCCAGTCACAATTCCAACAAAGTAACATTGGTTTGACCAACGATAATAACACAAATATTGGAGGAGTTACCAAAATTATGGGGTCCAAGATTTTTGTCTATTACGAAGGAGATCACAGTTCTTTTGATGACCAGATCCGGTCCGGTTTGGCCCAAATTGTATTGCATCAACTGATGTATGGAGGAAATTGGAAGGACGTGTTGAAAAACAATACGCTTTTAAATTTACCAGAATGGTATTTAAACGGGTTCATTTCCTACGTTGGAAAAGGTTGGTCAACGGAGATTGACAATAGAGTTAAGGATGGTATTTTGAACGATCGATTTGCCAATTTTAATGCGCTCAAGAAAGCCGATTCCGAATTGGCGGGCCATGCGATCTGGAATTACATTGCCGAAGTATATGGAGAAAATGTAATTCCCAATATACTGTATATGACCCGAGTAAGCAGGAGCGTGGAAAGTGGATTTCTATTTGTTTTGGGAACCTCTTTGAGATCGATCATTTTTGATTACCAAACGTACTACAAACGGAAATATCTGATCGATGAAAAATTTAGAGGAAACATTCCCTCCGGAGAACTCGTGTTTAAAAAGAAGCAGAAGTATGTGTACTCACGATTCTGCGTAAGCCCGGATGGAAAGAATGCAGCCTTTGTGACGAATGAATGTGGTCAGTACAAAGTATGGATCTACGACATCGAGAAGAACAAACTCCGCAAGATCCACAAAGGAGGCTTGGACCTGAATCGAATTGTTGATCACACCTTTCCAATATTAACGTGGCATCCTACCGGAAAAGCCCTCACGTATTTTGTTGAAAAGAAAGGCGAAGTGCTGTTCAACATCTATTCTTTAGACGATAAAAAAACAACGCGCAGGCCCTTACTCGGGTTGAACAAAGTAATTTCAGCTAATTATTCTAATGATGGCAAGTTCATAATCATGAGTGCCGTAAAAAACGGTCAGACCGACTTGTTTTTATATAAAGTAATTGGGAACAGTCAGAAGCAGCTTACAAATGATATCTATGATGATTTGACGCCGAGTTTTGTCGACAATTCAACCAAAGTAATATTTGCTTCGAATAGAACCAGTGATACGCTGAGGATCAACAAAAAAGTCGAAATAAAAGAATACAACAGGAATAAGGATATTTTCATTATGAATCTAGATAAACCGGTGTTTTTGACTAGAATAACTAAAACTCCGGAGATCAATGAGTCACAGCCGTTTCAAAGAGGAAATAACCAATACACCTTTTTGAGTAATCAAAGCGGAATTACGAACCGATACCTTGCGGCATATGACAGTGCGATTAGCCATATCGATACAACAATTCACTACAGGTATTTTTCCGTAATAAATCCGCTTACGAATTATTCAAGACCCATATTGGAACACTTAGAATACACGAATTCGGGTAGGTATTCACAGCTGATTTATGAGGGTGGATCATATCATTTTTATATAGCAAACTCGAATACTGATGTAGTCCTGGAAAAGGCAGAAATATTTCCAACACAATACATGAAATTTCTATTGGGAGCGAATGGGATTGAAGTTTTACCATTGGATACGGCAATTGTTGACTCAAGTGCATCGAATGGAATTGATATCGAGAATTATCGTTTTGAGGACGACCAGCCTGAATATGAAAAGGAAGTGGTTACGTTTGAAGATCCGAAAGAGAGCCCTAGGGATTCGATATCAGGAAAATTGAGTGATTTGGTTGCAGAAGAGGAATTTGTTCTTCCGAGACAAGATTTGTATAAAGTTAATTTTACCACGGATTACGTTGTCACTCAATTGGATAACAGTTTTTTGAATCAAAGCTATCAACGATTTGCTCCCGGAATATACTACAGCAATCCTGGATTCAATAGCTTAATCAAGTTCGGAATTATTGATTTAATGGAGGACTATCGGGTTATTGGTGGATTGAGGTTCCCTGCCAACTTTAACAGTAATGAATACATGGTTTGTTATGAAAACCTAAAAAACAGACTCGATAAAAAATACCTCGTTTCGAGGCAAACGTTTACTAGGTTTTATGAAGATCGGGTGGATAAAATCCAGACGTATGACGGAAAGTACAACTTGAAATTTCCATTTTCTGAAGTCGCAAGCTTACGTGCTACTGCAAATATTAGAGTGGATAGAAACATTACACAATCAACAGATCAATTTACATTGGGTATCCCTAATGCTACGGATTACTGGGGAGGTTTTAAGTTGGAATACGTCTATGACCATGCCATTCCGTTGGGTTTAAATTTGTATCGAGGACTAAGGATGAAGTTTTGGGGTGAAGCGTATCGAGAGATATTTGAATCAAAAACAGATTTGTTCACATTGGGAGGAGATATCCGCCAATACACAAGGATTTGGCGAAATATGGTATGGGCAAATCGTATAGCCGGAAGTACTTCTTTTGGCAACAGGAAGCTGGTGTACTATATGGGAGGTGTTGATAATTGGTTGTTGCCTAGATTCGACAACAGCATACAAATAGATCCGAATAATGATTATTACTTCCAAACCATCGCAACACCTGTTCGAGGATTTTATCAGAATGCGCGAAATGGAAATAGTTTTGCGGTCATCAATTCTGAACTGAGAATTCCTATAATAAAAATGCTAAGCTGGAAACCAATGAAAAGTGACTTCGCGGAGAATTTCATGTTAATTGGCTACGGGGATGTCGGAGCAGCATGGACGGGATGGGATCCGTATTCAACAGACAATTCGTTCAATACAACCATTGTAAGAGATGGGAACTTGTTGATCACTATTGAAAATCAAAGGGAGCCGATTATTTATGGATACGGTTTTGGAGTTCGTAGCAAGTTATTCGGATATTATGTGCGATTTGACTGGGCTTGGGGTGTCGACGACGGTGTCGTTTTACCTTCTGTAAAATACCTATCTTTGAGCATGGATTTTTAACCTGCTTATGGATATAAGTACACTGATCATTCTTATTCTTATTGGCTTGTTCGCAGGCGCACTTAGCGGTTTCGTTGGTGTGGGAGGAGGAATAATTATTGTTCCGGCGTTGGTTTATGTGTTGGGTCTTAGCCAATTTGAAGCGCAGGGAACCAGCTTGTTATTAATGCTCCCTCCAATAGGAATTTTAGCTGCGTTAAACTACTATCAGTCCGGAGCTGTAAACTGGAAATATGCCTTGGTAATTGCGATTGCATTTGTTGCGGGAGGATATTTTGGCTCAAAGTTTACATTGAAGCTGGATGAAACGCTCGTAAAACTCATCTTTGGTTTACTCATGTTGTTGGTTGCAATCAAAATGATCATTTCAGGATTTGCTTTTTTTCAGAATAAAGTATGATAGACCGGGTAAAAGAATTAGCTGCGAATTACAGCGATGAAGTGGTCGCCATAAGAAGGCATTTGCACCAACATCCTGAACTCTCTTTCGTGGAGTTCGAGACATCAAAATATATACAATCCAAGCTGGATGAATGGGGGATAACCTATGAGGCGGGAATGGTCAAAACCGGAATAGTTGTCCTAGTAGAGGGTAATAATCCTTCGAAGAAAGTTATTGCACTCCGTGCAGATATAGATGCGTTACCAATTCAGGAAGAAAATAATTTCCCTTATAGATCGGTAAACGACGGTGTGATGCATGCGTGTGGTCACGACCTGCATACTTCCTCATTGTTGGGGGTGGTTAAGATTCTAAATGAGCTCAAATCAGAGTTTGAAGGAACGGTCAAATGCTTCTTTCAGCCCGGTGAAGAGAGGCTGCCGGGAGGTGCTTCTTTAATGATCAAAGAAGGTATTCTGGAAAATCCTAAGCCGGAAATTGTATTTGGTCAGCATGTGTATCCGGATTTGCCTTGTGGTAAAGTTGGTTTCAGACCAGGAATTTACATGGCGTCAGCAGACGAGCTCTACGTGACGGTTCATGGCAAGGGAGGTCATGGAGCATTACCTCATAAAAACGTAGACCCAGTGCTCATTACTTCGCATATAATGGTGGCGTTACAACAGGTTGTAAGCCGACAGGCAAAACCGGATGTCCCCACGGTGCTTTCCTTTGGTAAAGTAGTTGCAAATGGATCGACCAATGTCATACCGGCTAAAGTTGAATTAGAAGGAACATTCAGAACCTTTAACGAAGAATGGAGAGCTGAAGCCCACGAAAAAATGGTGAAAATGGCGAAGTCGATTGCTGAATCGATGGGCGGTACTTGTGATTTTGAGGTGCGAAAAGGATATCCGTTTTTGGTGAATGATGAGCATGTTACGTTGCGTGCTAAAAAGGTTGCGCAGCAGTTTTTAGGAGAAGAAAACGTTGTTGATCTGGATCTCAGAATGACGGCGGAAGATTTTTCGTACTATTCTCAGGAAATGCCGGGTTGCTTTTACCGACTGGGAACAGCGAGACCGGAAGAACAAAAAGTGAGTGGTCTGCATACGTCCACGTTCAACCTCGATGAAAATGCCATTGAATTGGGTGTAGGATTAATGGCTGCGATGGCGATCGAAGAGCTTAATTCGTAGTTTTTCTGGTATAATATTTGTATCTT
Organism: uncultured Flavobacteriales bacterium; assembly: GCA_913030835.1. Classification (GTDB taxonomy): domain Bacteria; phylum Bacteroidota; class Bacteroidia; order Flavobacteriales_D; family Parvicellaceae; genus UBA10066. The sequence continues at coordinate 15,030 of CAJWDP010000017.1, forward strand.
TTTTGTTTCTAATTAGCTGCTAGTGAGTCGATTACTGTTCTCAATAAGTGTTATTTTTCTTTGTGGGATCTGTTATGCAGGCTCGGAAACCAAACCTTCTGAGAATAATAGGGCTGGGAAATCTCGAAAATCAAAAGATGGTTATGTTACTTATCAGGAAAAGGTAGGTAAAGCGTCTTTTAAACGTCAGAGAAATGGATCATCAGTAGCTAGTGCTACGATAAATGATGCAAATGGACTAAGCCAGCGAATCTACCATTTAAATGAAGTAAGTGCTAGTCTCAAAAATGGGTCGTATGGATCCGGACAAAGATCAACCCATCGTCAGCTAAGAAGAGTCAGGCGAGGGATAGATGCTGAGGTGATGTATGAAGCCGAAATACGGAATGCAAGAATTGGCGATATGCTCATAGTGAATGTTGGCGGACAAGATCTGGATACGATCATCAGCACAACGGTGGGCCACTTTAAAACCAATTTGTATCTAACGTCTATGGGAAAGGAAATGGGGGAGGCTAAAATTTTATCCAACAAAGGCAGTGATTATTATTTTGAATTGGATGATGTGGTAGGAATGGTGAAAGAAGGTGTGAATGATTGCATCGGATTTAGGTTTTTTCCGGCTCCCAATAACAATGCGAATTACCCCGGAGAAGTCCTTCGATTCAAACTAAAGCGTATAGAAAAACTTAAGGTGGTGTATTCTTCCTCAGGGAAGAAGTTCAGGAAAAGACCAAAACAAAGGAATTAGTTGGCGACCTCGCTCATAAACTTGATGCGCATCAATCTGATCTCTTCTTCAGTGTAATCTCCATCGAATTCCTCCATGGCTTCGTCGATTGAGTCCGATTCCGCATCCTCCATAAAGTAGTCAAAAACTTCCTCCTGAGCTTCGGAATCCATGATCTCATTCAGGTAATAATCTAAATTCACTTTCGTCCCCGATGAAACGATGTGTTCGATTTCAGTTATCAGCTCGCTAAGCGCTTTGCCTTGGGAGTCGGCAATATCTTCCAAAGGCAATTTTCGATCTATGTTTCGAATAATGTTCACTTTGGCGCCACTTTTATTTACGATCGATTTTACGACCAAATCTTGCGGGCGTTCAATGTCGTTTTCTTCTACGTATTTCAAAATGAGATCCGTAAAGGGCCGGCCGTACCTTTTGGCTTTCCCCTGACCTACACCTGCTATTTGCTGTAGCTCTTCCTCATTAATTGGATATCGGGTTGCCATATCTTCTAAAGAGGGGTCCTGAAAAATTACAAACGGCGGCACATTTTTCTCAGCGCTTAACTTTTTCCTCAATTCTTTTAGAATGGAGAATAATTGTTCGTCTGATGCGCCTGCTCCACCTTTTTGATTGGTAATGATGTCGGTATCATCTTCCAGACTGCTGTAATCATGCTCTTTGATCAATTCAAATGAAGAGGGCGACTCCAAGAATACTTTACCCGCAGGAGTAACTTTTAACAATCCGTAATTTTCAACTTCTTTTGTTAATAGGCCGGCGACCAACGACTGTCGAATCGCGGCATTCCACGTCGCTTCCTCGTGATCCGAACCTTTTCCAAAAAGGGGATGAGCATTGTGTCTGTACGTCTTGATATCGGCAGATTCAATACCACCTAGGAAGTCACATATGTATTGTGCTTTGTGTTTTTCCTTCAGCTCCTGTATTGCAGCTAGTAGCAATGCCACTATATCCTTACCGTCAAATTTTTCTCTTGGATTCCTGCAATTGTCACACATTTTTGAGCATTCCTCTTCATTATAGGTTTCACCGAAATAATGAAGCACGAACTTTCTTCTGCAAATACTGGTTTCGGCGTAAGACACCATTTCCAGCAACAGTTGTCTGCCAACCTCTTGTTCTGCTACGTGTTTCCCTTGTAAAAATTTACCTAGCTTTTCAATGTCTTTATAGCTGTAAAAAGCAAGGCAGTTTCCTTCTCCTCCGTCTCTTCCTGCTCTTCCGGTTTCCTGATAGTAGGATTCCAGGCTTTTTGGAATATCATGGTGGATCACAAACCGTACATCGGGTTTGTCTATACCCATGCCAAAAGCAATCGTGGCCACAATGATATCAGCATTTTCCATAAGAAACATATCCTGATGTCTTGCGCGCGTGGCCGGGTCCATTCCCGCATGATATGGGAGTGCTTTAAGGCCATTCACTTGAAGAACTTCAGCCAGCTCTTCCACTTTTTTTCTGCTGAGACAATAGACAATTCCCGATTTTCCGGGGTGCTTCTTTATGAATTTTATAATTTCTTTCTGAACATCTCTTTTCGGTCTTACCTCGTAGTAAAGATTTTCTCTGTTGAATGACGACTGGAACAGGGTCGCGTCAGTCATTCCTAAGTTCTTTTGAATGTCTTGCTGAACCTTAGGAGTTGCAGTCGCGGTTAGGGCAATGATCGGCAGGGCAGTAATTTTATCCATAATAGGCCTTAACCTTCTGTATTCCGGTCTAAAATCATGCCCCCATTCGGATATGCAATGGGCCTCATCTACAGCAAAAAAAGAGATTTGAATCGACGTCAGAAATTGAATATTTTCCTGTTTTGTGAGAGATTCGGGAGCAACATACAGCAGCTTTGTTACTCCGTTTCTTACATCTGATCGCACCTTGCTGATCTCTCCTTTAGAAAGCGATGAATTCATAAAGTGCGCAATTGAATCATTGTCACTTAAATGGCGTATAGCATCAACCTGATTCTTCATCAAAGCAATTAGGGGCGAAACGACGATTGCGGTGCCAGCAGACATAAGAGCAGGTAGCTGATAGCACAGTGATTTGCCCCCGCCGGTTGGCATAATGACAAACGTGTGATTGCCACTGAGAATGTTCCGTATAATCGCTTCTTGTTCCCCTTTAAAGCTATTGAAACCAAAGTATTTCTGGAGAGATTCCTTAACCGAAATAGTAGAGCTTTGCATATGCTTTTCAGCTTAAATAATGCTATACACTAATATAATCTTAATACCCTAAAAAAACTACACTTTTACACTATTTTCAGAACCAAGTGTGTCGCAATGTAAATTGCATCAGATTCCAATTCGCGCCTATTTTTACTGAATTGTGCTAATTTTACCGGCTGATACAGCGTAAAGAAGGTATTAATTATGGTTCAAGAAAGTGAACAAATGTCATTTTTAAACCATTTGGAGGAGCTCCGATGGAGACTTGTTCGGTCTGCCGTTGCCATAGTTTTGGTTGCCGTTGTCGTGTTTGTATTTACTGAGCCTATTGTTCAGCATGTGTTTATGAATATGAAGGAAGCTGACTTTGCGACCTACAAGTATTTGTGCAAGCTGGGACATCTCATCGGATTAGGAGATGGAATGTGTATTGATACTATAGAGATTAAATCGATTCAATCGCTGGATATGACGGGGCAATTTAATACCAATATGTACATGGCATTGATCGGTGGAGTGATCGTTGCTTTCCCGTTTATTTTCTGGCAAATGTGGGGCTTCGTTAAACCCGCACTCAAGGACAAGGAATTAAAGGTGTCAAAGGGGGTAATATTTTGGGCTTCCTTGTTGTTCTTTTTGGGGATTGGATTCGGTTACTTTTTGATTTCGCCTCTTTGTGTTCAATTTTTTGGGAATTACAAGATCCTGGACAATGTGGATAACAACTTTAGAATCAATTCCTATTTGAGCATGATTACGACCACGACTTTTTTAACCGGATTGTTTTTTGAACTTCCTGTTGTTATTTATATCTCTACTAAACTTGGTTTGGTATCTCCTGAATTATTGAAGAAATACAGGAGGCATGCTATTGTGATTGTTCTGATCCTTTCCGCATTAATCACACCACCTGACGTCATCTCTCAGGTGATGGTTGCGATACCTATTATGCTCTTGTATGAATCTGGCATTTATGTATCAAAGCTTGTTATTAGACGAAAACAAGAAGCGGAAAATTAGATTGTTTATTACTTTTAGGCGATGCTGAAAAAGCTTTTCACATTCTTCGTGTTGTTTGTCATTTCAGGAAGCTTTCTTTCTCAGAAAACCAAAGTTTACGGAACAATTACTGACTCAACTTTCGGTGAGCCTCTGCCCGGCGTAATTGTTAAGTTCAAAGGTACCAAGATGGGCACTTCATCAGATGTTGATGGAAACTATTTGCTGGAAACGTATTACGCATCAGACACCTTGGAAGTGTCGTATCCGACCTTTGAAACACAGCTGTTTGCAATACAAAAAGACCGTTCGCAGCAATTGGATATAGTCATGAAGGAGGAGGTGGAAGGTCTGCCGGTAATCACCGTAGTTCCGGGTGAAAGGGAAAACCCGGCGCACCCCATCATGCGTAGGGTTATTGCCAATAAAAAAGTGAACAATCGTGAGAAATTGGAGTCGTACGAATATGAACTGTACAACAAGCTGGAACTGGATCTCAATAATATTGATTCCAATTTCACCAATAAAAGATGGTTCAGAAAGTTTGACTTTATTTTTGATAACATCGACAGCTCGGAAAGAAAGCCGTATTTGCCTGTATTTCTATCTGAATCCTTGTCAGACTATTATTTTCAACGAGACCCAAAAAAGAATAAGGAGATTATTAAAGCGACCCGAGTTTCCGGGGTTGAAAATGAAAGCGTATCTCAATTCACGGGAGACATGTATCAGCAGGTAAACATATACGATAATCAGGTGCCTGTATTCGGTAAAAACTTTGTAAGTCCTGTGGCGAATAATGGGTTTGCGTATTACAAATATTATTTGCTGGATTCAATTGAGGTAGATGGATATTGGTGCTATCATTTGACTTTCGTTCCTAAGAGAAAAGGAGAGCTGACTTTTCATGGAGATCTGTTCATACATGACACTACTTACGCAGTTAGAAGAGTAGAAGGCACTATAGCAGAGGATGCAAACATCAATTTCATAAAAGAGCTTAAAGTCACACAGGAATTCAGTCAGGTGGAAGAGGAAGTATGGATGCTAACCAGAGACGAGCTATGGATCGACTTTAATATCGTTGATGGTGAACTAGGATTTTACGGAAGAAAATTTGCTACATATGATAATTTTGTGATCAATAAAAAACGACCGCCAGAGTTTTACAGTGGTCCGGATCACATTTTAGTGATGAAGGATGCAGCAGAAAAATCAGATTCTTTCTGGGTAGAAAATCGCCACGATACCTTAACGAAAAACCAAAGGGGGATATTTGAAATGATTGACACCTTAGGAAATGTTCCGATTGTCCGATCATACGTGGATGTGATCACCACGCTTATAGGAGGGTGGAAGATTCTAGGGCCAATAGAGCTTGGGCCTTATTCGTCATTATACAGCTACAATGAAGTGGAAGGCAATCGATTTAGTCTTGGGGTTAGAACGAGTAACGCATTTAGCAAAATGGTAGAACTATCTACTTATGGTGCTTATGGATTAAAAGATCAGGAATGGAAGTATGGGTTTGGAACTCGCTTCTTCATTACAAAAGAACCGCGAAGGATGTTCAATATATCGTATATGAACGATATTGAACAAATAGGGCTTAGTCAAAATGCGTTTCGAAACAACAATGTGCTGACCTCTTTTTTGAGGAGAAATCCATTGAACAAATTGTCAAAGATTGAGCTGGCAAAATTAAGCTACACAAGAGAGTGGTTTGAAGGTTTTTCCAGCACAGTTGTCCTTCGAAGAACTCAATTTAGTCCGTTGGGAATTATGCCTGAGTTCCAATTCATCAATCAACCTTTTGTAGAAAACGGAAATTCTATAACGTCTTCAGAAATTGTAGTGAGGTCCAGATGGGCGCATAAGGAACAATATTTGGCCGGGGAATTTGACCGGATCAGCCTGGGAACAAAAAAACCCATCATTACCGCGCAATATACCTATGGGATGAAGGGCGTTTTGGGAAGTGACTATGAGTACCACAAAGCAATAATTGGATGGCAGCACAAAGTCGCTTTGGGAATATTGGGGAACTTCAAATACCGCTGGGAAGTGGGTAAGATTTGGGGATCTGTTCCTTATCCATTACTCGAAATTCATGTAGGAAATGAAACTTGGACGTACAATACGTATGCATACAATATGATGAACATAGCAGAATTCGTAAGTGATGAGTACATCAGTGCTGCGGTTGAACATCACTTTGATGGATTGTTTTTCAACAAGATCCCTCTCCTGCGAAAGCTGAAATGGAGAGAGGTAGCAACATGGAAGGCTATATATGGTAGATTGAACGAGCGAAATAAGAATGAAATGGAGCTGCCTTATTTCACATCCTCATTGAGTAGCAAACCGTATTCTGAAGCATCCATTGGGATAGAAAATATTTTTCAGGTGTTTCGCGTTGAAGCTTTATGGAGATTAGCTTACTGGGACAATGAGTTCGAGGGAGTTGATGTGTATCGATTTGGATTAAGATGCAAATTTCAGGTGGAATTCTGATTTACACTACGAACAACTTAAAATAGACTAATTTTATACGAATGGAAACGCTTAGAGTAGATCGGATCAATAAGACATACAAAGGTAGAAAGGTCGTAAATGATGTTTCCGTAGAAGTTAAACAGGGCGAAATCGTGGGGCTTCTGGGGCCGAATGGCGCAGGCAAGAGTACCACCTTCTACATGATTGTTGGATTGGTTAAACCCGACTCAGGAACGATATTCTTAAATGAAGACAATATCACCGGTGTGCCGATGTACAAAAGAGCCAAAATGGGTATTGGATATTTGCCGCAGGAGGTTTCTGTGTTCAGAAAGCTCTCAGTAGAGGACAACATAATGGCCATCCTGCAAGGCACTGGTAAATCAAAAGCAGAGCAGAAGAAACGTCTTGAAGAATTGCTGGATGAATTTGCGTTGAACCATGTTCGAAAGAACAAAGGTCAGAATTTGTCCGGAGGAGAAAAGCGACGTACTGAAATTGCTCGAGCACTGGCCGTGGATCCTGATTATATTTTGCTTGACGAACCTTTTGCGGGTGTGGATCCGATCGCTGTAGAGGATATACAGAAAATTGTCCATCAATTAAAGGAAAAGAACATTGGCATATTGATCACTGATCACAATGTGCAGGAGACACTTTCCATTACAGATAGAACCTATCTTCTTTTTGAGGGGAGCATTTTAAGGGCAGGAAGTGCAGAAGCATTAGCCGAAGATCCCATCGTGAGAAAAGTATATCTCGGCCAGAATTTTGAGTTAAGAAAAAAATCGGATCAGACCTCAGAAAGCTCAAAGGAGTAACTTTCCATGATCTCGTTGCACAACATTTTTTTACAGGCAGACTCTACCTTTTCACTTGCGGCATCCTTAGATTCGGCTTCTACCGTGAGCGTAACGTGTTTACCAATGCGAACATTCGAGATTTCTTCCAAACCAATGTTGGACATGCTTTGGGTTACTGCTTTACCCTGAGGGTCTAGAATTGCTTCGAGTGGCATCACATCAATTTCAGCTTTGAACTTCATCTTTCTTTCTAAAAAGGTTATTAATCATCGATAATCCGATGTACAAAAGTATGATTATTGGCAGAGCTGCAAAGAGGTTTTTAAATAATAATGCAAAAGAAATTACGGTCAGGCAAATAAGAAGGAACAGGTAGCGCACAACATTTTCTCTCCAGCTTAAATTAGAAAATTTAAAAGAGAACATTCTAACAGAAAACAGCATCATGCTAGATACAATAACCACAGTTAAACCTGCTCCGATCAAAAAGATGGTGACTATCCCGGGATCCATTGAATTTCCGTCCGCTCCAAGCCGAAGCAATGTCTTGGTCATACCTTCTATTTTCGGTTGTATATATAAACTTGATCCTGCAATAAAAAGTGCGTTTCCCGGAGAGGCAAGCCCTTTGAATTCAACGGATTGAGTGGAGTCGATGTTAAATTTTGCTAAACGAAGTGCGGTAAATATTGGGATCACAAATGCAACGAAAGGAAACAGGTCATCCATAAAACTCATTTCAACGTAACTCTGAATATCTTCCGGAAGGAAAGGTGAAAATGATAAGAGAGGACGAATTTCTGTAATCGAAATCATCAGGTTGTATGCCAGAAAGCCTGGTGCCACCCCAAAGGAAACCATGTCTGCCAGTGAGTCCAGCTGTTTCCCAAATTCCGATTGGGCAGATAATGATCGAGCTGCCAACCCATCTAGGAAGTCAAACAATACTGCAATAAAGATCAGGTATACTGCCCAATCGATTTGCCCATTCGAGGCAAATACCAAACTGATGCATCCACATAGAATATTGAGACTTGTGAGGGTGTTTGGAATATGTTTTTTTATCGCCATGTGGTCACAAAATAGGGATAAAACACGCAATTTATTCGCAAAAGTCGGGTTTTAATACCGTCCTGTTTATGGACAATGATAAAACTATTGTATTTTTAGTACACGAATGAAAAACTTAACCACTTTAACAGCTGCACTTCTCTTTCTTAGTTTTGGAGCCATTTCGCAAGATGGAAGTAGTGCCGACCTGACACCCAAATACTCCAATGAATTTCTTCAAATAGGCGTCGGGGCTAGAAGCTTAGGAATGTCCAATAGTGTTGTTGCATCAACGAAGGACATCACATCCGGATATTGGAACCCTGCCGGTTTGCTGTCACTAAATGATGATATACACATCGGTTTGATGCATGCAGAGTATTTTGCAGGGTTGGCAAAATACGATTATGGAGCATTTGCGAAAAAAATCGACAGCGTCAGCGCGTTCGGTATTTCTATGATTCGGTTTGGTGTTGACGATATACCCAACACGACAGAATTGATTGATGCCCAGGGAAATATTGATTACGATAGAATCACCACTTTTTCCGCAGCCGATTATGCATTTATTTTCTCTTATGCTAGAAAGATCAAAGGGCTGGAGCTTGGAGCAAATGCTAAAATTGTACATCGAAAAGTTGGAACCTTTGGAAGGTCTTGGGGTTTTGGAATCGATTTGGGAGCGAGGTATGAATTGGATAACTGGATGTTTGGAGCAACGTTTCGGGATGTTACAACCACATTTAACGCGTGGTCATATTCACTTAGCGATCAGATGATCGAGACGTTCACCTTAACAGGAAATGAAATTCCTGAAAACTCCATTGAGCTGACTCTTCCAAGATTGTTGTTGGGTGCTGCTCGAACATTCGTGATCAAAGAAAAATTTTCCATCATGCCTGAGATTGACTTTGATGTTACGTTTGATGGAAAACGAAATACCTTGATTAAATCAAATTTTGCAAGTATTGACCCACATCTTGGATTGGAGCTGGGTTACAATAATCTCGTTTTTCTTAGGGCTGGAGTTGGCTATCTGCAGTATGAAATGGATGTCGCAGGTAATGAAAACCTCACCGTTCAACCAAATATAGGTGTAGGAGTGAAGATCAAGAGAATATCGTTGGATTATGCATTAACGGATCTTGGCGATGCTTCAGCCGCACTTTATTCAAATATATTTTCACTGAAGTTTGATATTGCTAAACCTCAGCCCAAGTAAATCCATGACACGCCTCCTGATCATATTCGGTTTTCTTGCCCCCTCACTTCTTCTTGGGCAGTACGGAAATGAATGGATCGATTACAGTCAGAAGTACTATGAAATCCCTATTGTAGAAACCGGAGTTTATCGGATCGATTCGACCACGCTCGCTGCCGTGTTAGCTCAGACTGGTGATGATTTGTCCGCAATTGACCCCAGGAACTTACAGCTAATCGGGCGGGATCAAGAATTGTACATTCACGTTCAGGGAGAATCGGACGGGGTATTCAATGCCAGTGACTTCTTGCTGTTTTATGCGAAGAAAAACGATACGTGGCTGGATAGTAATTTATTTGATAATCCTGATTTACTATTGAACAAGGAAAAGTCGTTTACAAGCGATACGATACGCTATTTCTTAACTTGGAACAATTCGATCAATAATAGGAGAGTTAAACAAGAAACGGACACCGATTTTTCAGGATACTCCTCAGCAGATTATTGTTGGAAAACGAATAAGTCTACGTATCATCAGGAGTATTTTATAGGCGATCAGCACGAGGGATTATCAAGATCAAAATACGAACAAGCTGAGGGTTGGGCAGCATTGCGATTTGCTATGGGAGCTTCCCATTCGGCAGCCATAAGCACGGCCAATGCGTATTATGGTAGCGGAGCACCTGCAGCAAATGTGGAGGCAGTATCGGCAGGAGCGAGCAATGCATCTACCTCGCTTAGCTTTAATCACAAACTGATTGTCAGCTATACAAACGCAAGCGGTTCACAAATAGATGTTTTGGACACCACGTATTTTGGGTACAAAGTAATACGATCGTTGTTCACGATTCCAAATTCCGATATTCCGGCCACAACAAGCACAATTAAGCACAGATCAGAAAATCTGGGTCAACCTTCCGATTATCAAACTGTAGGAGAAGTAATCGTATCCTATCCACACACCTTTGATTTTGAGAGTACCTCTTGGTTTGACTTTTCACTTGAGGCCTCTATCGACCCTAAGCAAGTGCTTTCCATCACCAATTTTGGAGCGTCAGCTCCGAAGCTTTGGCTGTTTAGTGGAGATACGATAAAAGACCTAGCAATCGTTAACTCAGGTGCGTCATTGGATGTTCTTGTTCCAAACAATAGTGCCGGCACAACCCAAAAATTAATCATGTTCGATCTGAATGCGACTAGGAGTGTTGCGGCATCAGGATCTTCCGGTGCTGTGATTAGACCTGTTCTAGGCAGAGGAACCTTTCGGGATGTGGCAGCTTTAAATCTGGATTCGGCATTTATTATTGTAACACATAAAAGCATGATGGCAGAGGCAAAAACATATGGTGCATATCGTTCATCAACTGCCGGAGGAGGATTTGACACAGTGGTAATTGATATCGACGAGCTCTATCGACAATTTGGTGGAGGTGTTGTTAAAAGTGGAATAGGGATCAGAAGATTTTGTTATTACGCTATAGATAATTGGCCAACTCAACCAAGCAATCTGTTTTTGATCGGAAAGTCAGTTATGGAAGCATCAGAAGGAAATGCAGCCGTGTTGTCTACAGTTACCTGGGGAATTGTTGAGGGGCTTTACGACGAATACGAATTTTGTTTAGTTCCATCCATAGGCTACCCTTCATCGGATGATTACATTTCGAAACGGAATTCTGATGTAACTCTTGAAGCGGCTATTCCAACAGGAAGGCTGTCTGCTAAGACTCCGCAGGATGTTACAGATTATTACAACAAGGTAATCGAATATGAACAGGCACAGGACCCTTCTTCGGTTTACACCATTGATGAGAAAGAATGGCAAAAGAAAGCCATGCATTTTGGAGGAGGAGCAACGGAATCAGAACAATTATTACTAAAAACATATTTGGAAAATTATGAGGAAACATTTGAAAATGAAGGTGTCTACGGTGGAGATGTGGACACTTACCTCAAGGTAACAACCGATCCAATTACTCCGGTGGTTTTTGACGAAGTAAATCAACAGATTGAGCAAGGGGTATCACTGATCACATTCTTTGGGCACGCTAGCACGGATGGTTTTGATCAGAATATTGACAATCCTGACAATTGGGGGAATTTCGGCAGATATCCGGTAGTTTTGGGATTGGGGTGCTTCGCAGGAGATATTCATCAGCCGTACACGACAAGTGCCAGCGAAAAATTTGTTGTGTTACCCGATCAGGGTGCAATAGCCTTTTTGTCAACAGTTAAAATTGGTTTCACCAACGGATTGGACAAGTTTACGGGTCGGTTTTATGAGGCATTGTGCGATACGCTGTATGGAGAGTCAATTGGAAAATTAACTCAATACTCGAAGTCACAATGTAGCAGCAGTGCTCATATTTCAGAGTCCGGTAGTGTAGGCAATTTATCCATTCAAGGAGATCCTGCAATTCGGTTGAATTCGCACAACAATCCTGAGCTGGTTCTGGACGAATCCAGGGTATTTCTATCGCCTGAAGAGATAACTGTCGCTACTGATTCAATAGATGTGAACATAGTTGTTACCAATCTCGGACAAGCGATACGCGATACAGTAGAACTTGAAGTGGTCAGATCTTTCCCGAACGGGGTAGACTCCATTTACTTTGTTGATATTCCCAGCTGTGTATATCGAGACACTGTTGTGATCACCATGCCGTTGGAGCCAACGATTGCTGAAGGGATAAATTCGTTCTCAATTGAAGTGGATTTACCCACTCAATACGATGAGCAATACGATGAATTTACAAACAATAGATTGAGCTACGATTACTATATGCAATTGGATGGGGTAGAACCAATTTATCCATACGATTTTGCCGTGGTTCCGAATAATAAAATGACGCTAAAGGCATCCACTGTTGATCCTTTCGCACCAACTCGCTCCTATCGGGTAGAAGTAGATACCAATGACGAATTCTCATCTTCATTTCTGAAAGAGCAAACTATTGTTTCTGACGGCGGAGTGATCGAAATAGATCCCGACCTGTGGACAAATGCTATCTCCGGATTGCCAGATACGCTGGAGTTTACGGACAGCACCGTTTACTTTTGGCGAACATCTGTAGATTCTTCCTCTTTTCTTTGGAAGGAACGATCGTTTCAATACATTCCCGGAAAATCGGGATGGGGACAGGCTCATTTTCATCAGTTTAAGAACAATAGTTTCTTGAATATCGGATACGATAAGCCGGCTCGTGAATTTTCTCTTGGACAAACTTCATTGATACTAACGTGCAATACAATCAACAATATGTCCAATTCAGAGAGGAAATATTGCAACTACTTCATTGGAAGCGACAGAATCGATTACCATACCTATAGCAGCAGTGCTCATCCCAATATACACGTTTGTGTTATCGATCCTATAACATTGGAGCCTTGGGGAACTCCTAAGGTTGTTTCCACTGGAGATACGCTAAACTGGGAAAGGGATTATGGTCAGCGTAACGTAAATATGACCTCTCGGGATCGACCGGATTACTTTTTTGAATTCAGACAGACAGATCCTGCTCAAATAGCCGCGATTGAGGGGATGATCGATACGGTGCCCGATGGACACTATATACTGATCTATACGATTTGGAAAGCGGATTATTCGTATTGGGATGCCAATGCACCGGGATTGTACAGTAAACTGGTTTCACTAGGCTCCGACAGCATGGCTGTTACTCGGCAGGATGAATCATTCATTTTCTTTTGCAGAAAAGGAGATCCGACTTCCGCCAATGAGGTGTATTCTCAACCTACGGATCTTGGAATTCATGAGCCGATCCAGCTCCAGGACTCTTTAAACTTTGCGCAATCTGGCCTTATGACTTCGCAGCGAATCGGTCCTGCTTTGAAATGGAATACATTGTATTGGGCTCAGAACCCCTATGAATTGCCCAATACGGACAGTACCAGAATCAAATTGTATGGCATTAAAACTTCCGGAATAGTTGACTTGATTTTGGATTCAACGTTCACGCTGGTCGATTCCATTATTAATTTGGATTTGGTAATTGATGCTCAGGAATACCCGTATGCAAAAGTAGAAGGGTTCTATTACGACGGTGTAAGTCAGACACCTGCACAAACGCAGAGATGGCAATTGCTTTATGATCCAGTTCCTGAATTAGCGATAAATAAGAAAAAAGGATTTTACTTTTCAATTAACGATAGCATTGCTCACGGCGATTCTGCCCAGTTTGCTATTGCTATAGAAAATGTGAGTGAGTTTGATTTTGATAGCCTGCTTGTACATTATTATGTGCAGGATTACAACAATGTACGTCAATACATTTCGTATCCCAGACAAGATTCACTTCGTGCAGGAGAGGTTTTATTGGATACAATAACCATCTCTACTGTTGATCTTCCTGAGGACAACCGATTTTGGGTAGAAGCAAATCCGTATACAAGCACATACGATCAGGATCAGAACGAACAATACTACTTCAACAATGTAGCATTCATCGATTTTCATACAGAAACGGATAAGATCAATCCCATACTTGACGTAACGTTTGACGGATTACATATAATGGATCGAGAGATTGTAAGTGCGAAACCATTTGTTACGATTACTCTGGATGATGAGAACCCATTCTTTCTGTTTGACAGCGAGGAAGATACGTCCAATTTTCAGATTTTTCTACTTCGACCCGGCGCAACCTCATATGAGTCATTGCGATTCAGGAGTGGAAGTGGGGAAGAGCTGCTTCGGTTCATTCCTGCAACCGGATCAGATAATAAATGTACGATCGAGTATGAACCGGAATTTACAAAGGATGGAATTTACAAATTGCTGGTTCAGGCCAAAGATAAATCGCAGAATGCATCCGGAGATATTGACTACGAAATTGAGTTTGAAGTCGTAACGGCTTCAACCATCACTGAGGTAATGAATTATCCAAATCCCTTTACAACTAGAACTCAATTTGTTTTTACACTTACTGGAAGCGAAATCCCGGATTACTTCAATATCAAGATTCTTACAGCTTCGGGAAGAATTGTGAGGGAAATTTCCCGTGAAGAATTAGGCACCTTAAGAATCGGCAGGAATATCACGGATTACTATTGGGATGGAAGAGATCAGTTTGGAGATCGATTGGCGGCAGGGGTATATTTCTATACCGTAACAACTAAAATTAATGGTCAGGACATTGATCTTCGTCCGTCAGGAGCCGATCAGTATATAAATAAGGAGTTTGGTAAAATGTATTTGCTGAGCTACTAAGAATAGTGATGAAGTGAGAATTTTTTGTGTAGTCGTATTGCTTCTTTCCCCTTTATTTTTTTATGCTCAACCACTTAGCAAAGGGGCCAAGATCAGTCTGGTTACCTGCGACCCGGGAGGTGAGATTTATGCACTGCATGGGCACAGCGCCATACGTGTTCAGGATCCCTTGTCAGGCATGGACCTGATTTGCAATTGGGGCGTGTTTGACCCTGGAGACAGTGAGCTTGATTTTTCCATTTCTTTTGCGAAAGGACAAATGGATTACCTGTTGGATCTGCAATCGTATTCTTCGTTCAAAATGCTTTACGAATTGGAGCAAAGAGGCATGAGAGAGCTCGTGCTTAATTTAACGATGGATCAAAAGCAGAGGATCTGGCAACGCATTCTTGAAAATTACGAACCTGAAAATCGGGCATATCGCTATGATTTTTTCTTTGCGAATTGTGCTACTTTGATAAGGGATCTGATCATTGAAATACTGGGAGATGAGCTTCAACTTTACCAACATCCGGAATCAAATCAACTCAGCTTTAGGAACTTGATCGATGAAAATTTGGCTTTTCAACCATGGTCTGACTTTGGAATTGATTTGAGTTTGGGTGCAAAGACCGATCAAATCGTATCCAATAATGAGATTATGTTTTTACCATTGAAAATGGAAGAAATTTTCGAAAATTCGGAGTATTCAGGAATGTCATTGGTGTCGGAAAAGAACGTCCTTCTCGACTACCCCGAAGCTCGATCAACGCCTTCTTTTCTTACAAAACCGGCAACGATTTTTTGGATTATGCTGTTGATGGGTGCTGCCATTCTGTTTTTTCAATGGGAACGTGCGGCAAAAATTTTCGATGCCTTGTATTTTACAATCTTAGGAATAGCGGGAGTTCTTGTTTTGTTTTTGTGGTTTGGAACAGAGCACACTACTACGGATCAGAATTTTAACCTGTTTTGGGCGAACCCGGTTCATTTTATTCTACCATTGCTCTTAATTTTTAGAAAGAGCAGACATTACTTTAATCGCTTTTTCCTTTTCCTTGCCTTGTTTTATTTTGGGTTTATTTTGTTTTGGTTCTTTTTACCGCAGGATCTGAACGGGGCGGCGCGACCATTGATCTTGTTAATAGCATTACGTTATTATTATTGGTTCAGACAAACAAAGTCAGATCGGGTTGCAAACTAATTATTTGCGTTTTAGTACATTCGTAAACTAATCTGATTGATATGTCGTACGATGTAACCGTTATCGGTTCTGGACCGGGAGGATATGTAGCAGCCATTCGATGTGCGCAGCTGGGATTTAAGACTGCAATAATCGAGAAATACAATACGCTGGGAGGAACCTGTTTAAATGTGGGGTGTATTCCTTCGAAAGCTTTACTGGACTCTTCTGAACACTTTCACAATGCCCTGCATAATTTCAAGGAGCACGGTATTGATACGAAAGAAGTAAAGGTGAACTTTAAACAGATGATCGACCGAAAGAATAAGGTGATCAGTCAGACCTGTGATGGAGTTAAATTTTTAATGGATAAAAACAACATTGACGTTTATACCGGAGTAGGCTCTTTTGTGGATAAGAATACCATTGAGATTAAAGGAAAAAAGAAAGAAAAAATTACTACGAAGAACACCATTATTGCTACAGGTTCAAAGCCAAATTATTTTCCGGGAATGGAGCCTGATAAAAAGAGGATCATTACGTCAACTGAAGCATTAGAGCTTTCTGAAATTCCAAAACACTTGATCGTAATTGGTGGTGGCGTGATCGGGTTAGAGCTCGGCTCGGTTTATGCCCGACTCGGTGCGGAAGTATCTGTGATTGAATTTGCTGATTCGATCATTTCTTCCATGGATAAGTCCTGTGGAAAAGAACTAACGAAAATCCTGAAAAAGGAAGGGTTTAAGTTTTATTTGAACCATGCGGTGCAACGTGTGGCCAATAATGGAAAAACAGTTTCAGTAGTAGCGAAGAACAAGAAGCAGGAGGAGGTAACATTTGAAGGGGATTACTGCCTTGTTTCTGTGGGAAGAAAGCCGTATACGGATGGTCTTGGGTTGGAAAACGTAGGGGTGAAAATAGATGAAAGAGGAAGAATCGAAGTTGACGGCCAGCTGAAAACCAATGTGGATGGTATATATGCCATAGGCGATGTAGTGAAGGGAGCCATGTTGGCGCATAAAGCAGAAGAGGAAGGTGTGTATGTCGCCGAATTGTTAGCGGGTCAGAAACCTCACATCAATCACCATTTGATTCCGGGTGTGGTCTACACATGGCCGGAAGTTGCAGCTGTCGGATATACGGAAGAGCAACTAAAGGAGAAGGGTATCGAGTATAAGTCTGGACAGTTTTCCATGAGGGCGTTGGGGAGGTCTCGAGCGAGTATGGACACGGCTGGATTCATAAAAGTTTTGGCGGATAAGAACACTGACGAGGTGTTGGGTGTTCATATGGTGTGCGCTCGTGCGGCAGACTTGATCATGGAGGCAGTTACGGCAATGGAATATAGGGCTTCGGCCGAGGACATTGCACGAATCTGTCACCCACACCCAACCTACAGTGAAGGGTTTAAGGAAGCTGCGTTGGGTGCCACAGAGAATAGACCACTTCATTCGTAAAATGACAGAAAGAACAGGAGTTTTGTTGTTGAATCTGGGGACACCCGATTCTCCAAAAGTTAAAGATGTAAGAAGGTATCTGAAGGAATTCCTTAATGATCCTAGGGTAATCGACCTTCCTTGGTTGAAAAGGAAATTATTGGTGAACCTGATCATAGTGCCACTACGAGCCCCAAAATCTGCAAAGGAGTATGCAAAATTATGGAAGCATGGGAGCGGTGCGTCCCCCTTGCTAACGAATGGGCTTGGTTTGCAAAAACTAATGCAGCAACAGATGCCCGATAACTTCGGAGTTCATTTTGCAATGCGTTACCAAAATCCTTCAATGCCCAGCGTTTTGGGGGAAATGAGAATGCAGAATTACGATCGAATAATCATTGTCCCGTTGTATCCGCATTATGCCAGTGCTTCATCCGGATCAACTGTAGAAGAAGTGTTTCGCATTGTCGGAAAGTGGTGGGCGATCCCCGAGCTGGTTATAGCCGGTCAGTTCTACCAGGAAGAAGGGTTTTTACAATGCGTTGCAAACAATGCCCGCAAATTTGATATACCTGCTTATGATCATGTTTTGTTCTCTTACCATGGTCTTCCCGTTCGGCAACTGGATAAGGTCTATCTGAAAGGACGCGAATGTGCAGACCACAATTGCGAAGAAGGTGTTCAAGGAGACAATACCCTTTGCTACAAGGCTACGTGCTACGAAACAACCAAACAATTGGTCAAATTGCTTCAGCTCAAAGAAGGTTCATATACCACTGCGTTTCAATCGAGGTTAGGCCGTGACCCTTGGGTACAGCCCTACTCAGATGTTGTGGTCGAAGAGCTTGCTAAGTCGGGGGCAAAACGCTTGCTTGTCTTATCTCCTGCATTTGTGTCGGATTGCCTCGAAACCACCATTGAAATAGGTGAGGAATATAAAGAAATATTTACGGAACATGGAGGGGTTGATTTGGATCTCGTGCCTAGTTTGAATGTAAATGAAGATTGGACAAACTACCTTGTCGATAAGATAAAATCCATGTGATTGACGAACCGTTGGTTCCAGTTTACTCTTGCCCTTTTAGGATTTCGTTGATCAACCTTTCCAGCTCTTCAATTCTTTTATTCTGGTTTTCAATGATCAACTGCTGTTCCTTAATTCCTTTGGCTAGTATAGGTATCAATCCTTGATAATTGACCGAAGAATATTTGTATTCGGCATTGCTCATGTCTTGGTCGGGGCCTACGTTCTTTTGAGCAATCACAGAGTTGGTTGCAACCAATTCAGGTAAGATTCCCTGAACATTTTGCGATGTAAATCCATATTGTAATTCGCTAGAACTTGCCCCAACATCATTGTTTCGCTTAAAGTTATAAGTAACAGGCACAAGCTGGTCGATCTTGGTCAATGCCGATTCAATCGGTTGAATGTTTGTTTTCAAATTGCCATCGCTAATTACATAATAGTTCAATGCTAAAACTAGATCGGAGGAATAAATGCCCCATTGATCATCTATTGATGCGGTCTGGAAACGACCTGATATAGACCCACTTCCGGTATTGTTTTGAATTGCAAAAATGGAGCTTCCCGTTCCGTATGTGATGCATTCAAATGCACTGTAACCATTGGATGCGTCGGTTGATACAGCATCTAATGCACCACCAGTTGCTCCATTCAGCTCACTCTGCATTGCATCTGTTGCTCCAATCGCACTATTCTCCTCCAAATCAAAGACGTTAGTAGGTGAAGTCATTTTGATGCCAATTCTATCGTTCGTGCCGTCAACTATGAACATGTCAGATACAGCATTCGATTCGATTCTAAAATTGTTGCTGCCCCCTGATTCGTTAAACACTGCATCTTCATTCACCACAAGCTGAGCGCTAGGAGTCGAAGTGCCAATACCAACATTTCCAGCACTGTTGATCCTAACCGCTTCTGTTGGTACTCCGGCTGCATCCGCATTTTCTACTGTGTAGAATGCGAGACCGACATTATCCCACCAGCTCGCAGAACCCGACCCCTGATTGTCCGATATTCCTGCAATACCGGCCCATTTATCGAGCTCTAGAGAGGTGTAGTTACTCCCTTTGAATTGCAATCCGACACCATGTCCAACACCGCTTGAATTATCCGGATTCCTTAAGATACCAACCCAGCTTATCGCACTAGCGGTAGCATCTCCTTTCACTTCAAAGTAAGATTGAGGGCTCGAAGTTCTAACTCCAACCCAACCATCTGTTTGGATCGTTACTTTATCGTCTGTTCCCAAAGCTCCACTATTGGAGAATTTGAATTTATTCGCATCGCTATCGTCAAATCCAATTGACCAGACATCAGCTGTTCCGTCTTGAAAGTTAAAAAAACCATCGCCTGAACCGGAAGCATTTTGCACCCGTATGCCATCGTCACCAGAGGGAATTTTAAGATGGAGCAGCATGGATGGGGCAGACCCATCTGTATTAATCCCTACATTTTGAGATGAAGCGATGGAAACAATCAACAAAGAGCCGGTAAAGAGAAGAATTGGTTTCATATAATTTTTTAAAAGCACAAGAGGCGAAACGATAATTCTCATTTGTGCATTATTAATTTTTTTGTGATTCGTTCCTTTTCATTTTCCAGGATCATATAATAAATCCCAAAATCAATATTGTCTGGCGCCAGGCTAAATCTGTTCATTCCTTCCTGAACGTGTAAAAGTTGTGGAGAGATGATCATTCGACCTCTGGCATCTACAACGCGAAAATTGAATCGTTCAGGTCCTTTAGAATCAACTTCTATATTGATTTGATTTCCTGTGCTTGTATACACTGATATTCCATCATTAAGGTTATTGCAATTGTTCAGGGCAATGGTTTCAAATTGGGTCGTCGCTCCGTCAAAATCAACTTGAGTCAGTCTAAAGTAGGTTGTGCCGGGGTATTCCGAATGGTCTAGAAACTCATAGCTCCTCATTGACGATGTTGTTCCGGCTCCAGTTACAGTAGTGACGATTTGGAAATCAATCCCGTTTGGACTGCTTTCGAGCACAAAATGTGCATTGTTGGTTTCAGCTGCAGTAGTCCACTGCAAAAGAGCAGCACCATTTAGACATTCTGCAGTAAATTCCAATAAATCTATAGGTAACAGCTGCGATTGAAGAGCAAGTGTCCACGATGAGAAAAAATCGCCATCGGATACCATTGCTCCACTTACTGTTCGGGCACCTGTCCACGCACCATAAAATACAGCTGTTCCGGATGAATTGCCCCGCCATGTGTTTGTTGCAGGATCAAAACTCTGACCAACAAGCGTTGATTCATTCGTTGTATTAATGTAATTAGATCCTCCTATTTCATTGTTGTCATTATACGTGAATCCCAATAATGCGCTTGGTTTGGTCGTATAATTATCAGCATCAACTACCCAAAATCGGTCCACTACGTTTAACCCGTTAGATGATCCTGTCGGAGCAGTATTCAGATGTGTTACATCGTCTGGCCATTGGGTGTCCATGTCATCTGTTTCCCATGTCGAAAGTATTAGTCTTCCTGAAGCACCTACAGCACTTCCTGTGGTTTCAACGGAAAGAGGAATTTTTTGATCGTTGGAACCGTTGTTGGATGTAAATGGGATCAAATAATTATCAACAGTTGTACCAATGTTCCACTGCACCTTGTTGTATTCTCCCTCAGAAATGATGTTTCCTCCTGTTCCCAGGGTTGTTATTCCTCGTCCATCTGATTCGTCAACAACAACGAAGATTGGAGTAGTAACGCTTCCACCGTTCAGAACCATATAAGCATCATCATTGATCACCAGTGCATACTGTGAATAGCCAATTGATGCGAACCAAAGAATTAAGATCGAAAACAAATACTTCAACACCTGTTTTTACTTTTAAAATGCCAACATCTGAAATGAGTCGGCAGGCAATATCAACTCTTAAAACTACTAAAAATCAGAGGTGTAAATAAATAAACTAGATATTTAACGATTTCGGATTTATCAGTTAATACTATAACGCATGTGGGCTTACAAGGGTTGCCAATTGAAGTGAAATTGACACGATTAATCGATGAAGAACTTAATTTAACTGTAATTCCGCTTTTACCAAGGCCATAATGTTGTCGGATTTATTTTTTGAAAATATGATTGTGCCGTAAGAGCTGTCGAAAATGTAGTCGTACTGTTGTGCATTGGATACTTTATCAACCGCAGCCTGCATTTTTACTCGGATGGGTTGATACAAAGCGTCTTTTAATTCAAGCAGATCTTTCTCAAAAGATTGAGGCATGTCATCCAGATTTTTTTGTAAATCAAGAATTTCTTTCACCCTTTGCTCCTTTATTGCCCCTGTAATTAAAGAGCTGTCTGCAACGTACTGTTGCCATTTGCTATTAAACTCTGATCTTTTTTGGTCATAGAATTTTGCTAGCTCATTCTGCTTGATGGCGATTACCGTGTCGGCTTTTTGTTTTTCAGGCATCATTTCCCATAGCGCATTGGTGTGTAAATGGCCAATTTTAGATTTTGTTCCGGACCCTTTCGTAAAAGCAAAGGACAATGCGGCTAGAATAGCTACAGTTGTAAAAAAGTATATGGGTTTTATTTTCATTTCTTATAATTTTAAGGTTCAGTCTCAGAAAGCAAATGTAAGCTAATCTCAGACTTTTTAATTACGGTACTGAACTTTGACTTTTTTCTTGAGTGGAAAGATTGGACAAGCATATGGGCGATTTAATTTCAGATCAACAATTGACCTGGCTTTGTGATAATTGGAGTACTGTATTGTTTTTAAATTCGAATGAGCAGGGAGACAGTTATCTCGCTTTGGCGAGCTCTAAAGCGGACCAGTTTGCGGGGAGTGATATAAGTGAATTGAGCAGGTGGTTAGCTGAAAGAGAAAACAGCTGGTCATTCGGTTACTTGGGTTATGACTTGAAAAATCAGCTGGAAGATCTTGACAGCAACAATGCCGATCGATTGCAAATGCCCGATGCTCTTTTTTTTATTCCAGAGATATTGATTCGATTTTCTCAATTGGGACAAATGGAGGTGGTGTATGGTGAGTTTTCGGGCTTTGGGCAAACGAAGGGTAACTTTAAAAATGAGTTTAGGCCAATCCGATGGAAAGAAACAAAAGACGAGTACATCAAAAATGTAGTAAAACTAAAAGAGCATATCCAGCAAGGAGACATCTACGAAGTAAATTATTGTCATGAATTTTACTCGGAAGATATAGACATTGACCCTTGTCAGCTCTACACTTGCGTAAACGAAATTACCAAAGCGCCTTTTGGCGTCTTTTTAAAACACGAAGAGTTTTACATCTTGTGCTCTAGTCCCGAGCGTTTTGTAAAGAAAGAGGGTAGTAGGATCATCTCTCAACCCATGAAAGGAACAGTAAAAAGAGGGGATAATCAGATAGATGATTTGAAGCTGAAAAACTATTTGGAGGATAATCAAAAAGAACGAAGTGAGAACGTAATGATTGTCGATCTCGTTAGAAACGACCTTTCCAAAGTTGCTAAGCGCAATACGGTTCAAGTGGATGAATTGTGCCGTGTATATCCCTTCAAAACGGTGTATCAGATGATCTCCACTGTTTCTGCAGAGCTGGATGACGGACAAAGTAACATCAATGCAATCCTTGCTTGCTTTCCAATGGGATCCATGACCGGAGCTCCTAAAGTGCGTTCAATGGAGCTCATAGAAAAATATGAATCGACAAAAAGAGGGGTGTATTCAGGTTCGATCGGCTACATAAATGATAGAGGTGATTTTGACTTCAATGTAGTGATTCGTTCATTGCACTACAACTCATCAAATAGGTATCTGTCAGCAATGGTGGGTGGTGCTATTACCAGTAAGTCGGATCCGGAAATGGAGTATGAAGAAACTAGAATTAAGGCGAATGCGCTTATATTGGCAATAGAAAAATGCACAAAGTAGTTCAAAAGATAAGAGATAGCATTTCAGAGGTTGTGCCGGATTATGAATCGAAACGATTTTTGGTTGCGGTCAGCGCAGGGATCGATTCAATGGCATTGCTGAATGCATGTGTTAAACTCGGTGTAAACATTGAAGTAGCACATTGCAATTTTCAGTTGAGAGGCTATGAATCAGATTCGGATCAAAAATTTGTGGAGGATTATTGTACTGATCTAAAAATCAATTGTTTCACGAAAAAATTCAGTGTTGAGGAGGAAAAGTTGAAAGGAGAATCTGTTCAGATGACGGCCCGTAGGTTGCGATTCAGCTGGTTTGATTGCCTGATCGATCAGGAAGGGTTTGATTACCTTCTTTTGGCGCACCATTTGGATGATCAGATTGAAAGCTTCTTTATCAATTTCATGCGCGGTACCGGCTTAAAAGGATTGGTTGGAATACGGAGATTGAATGGAAATCGGCTAAGACCTATGCTTGAGCTGACCAAAAATGATATTGAGATGTATGCCAACTTTCTGGAAATGGAATACCAGGAAGATTCCTCGAATCACGACTATAAGTATGTAAGAAACAAGATAAGACACCATCTGATACCCTTACTTAAGGAAATGAAGCCCGAGGTACATGAAGTTTTTCTCAGGAACAATCGCAGATTTTTTGATGCCCAGCTTGCTTTAGACGAGGGAATGGATCATTATTTTGGCGGAATTGATAAGGAAAATGTATCAATGGAACAGTTTCTAGCTGCTCCGGATTATTATCAGCTTAGGTTCATTGAACAATATGGATTTAACTCTACTCAGCTGAAAAACTTAAAAGAAGCAGGTGTGGGTTCCGTTTTTGATTCTTTCGATCATCAAATATATGTGAACAGAACTTCATTTGAAATTCTTGAAAAAAATGAACCTAAAACGATTCGCTATCAAATTGCAGAATTAGGAGATTTTCATTGTGCGGATTTTACTATTCTAATGAAGATCAAGGAAGGTCAGCACATCGAGAATACAAACAGATGGAAGGTCGGCGTAGATCAGTCAGGGATAGAGTTTCCGATAACCATTCGAAGGTGGCAAACGGGAGACTCCTTCAAACCGATTGGGATGGGGGGAAGGCAAAAGCTAAGCGATTTTTTTATCAACGAGAAATTTGATCAGCGGGAGAAACAAGAGCAATGGCTAATGGTCAACGGTGACGGTAAGATCATTTGGGTAATCGGAAAAAGGTTAAGTGACGAATTTAAAATAAAGTCGAATTCAAAATCCTCGCTAATTTTTGAAACAAAATTATCGCGGTAATCGTAGACCCACTGTAGGTTAATTAGGAAATCACCGGAAAATAGTCGTAGTTATGAAGATCAAGTCTCAGTTAATTGAGAAGGAAGATATTTCTTCTCTAAGCTTTCCTTCCTACTCACTTAAAAAGACGCCTGAAGAAAAAAGAGAACTCAAGAGAAAATTGAGGAATGCCCAAATTCTTGGTAATATTCATCGGAATAAAATTCGAATCATTTTTGAAGATGAAAGCAATACTAAGGAGGTTAGAACAACGGTTTGGGCCGCTGGAGAAAAACACATCGTTCTAAAGGGGGGTGTAATCATTCCTATCAGAAGAATTGTAGATGTAAGGCTGTAGGATTAGAATCCTACATAAACACCTTTTAAATTCACATAAAACGTTGATTTACAATTATTTGTAATTTACATGCTCATTTTTAAAATCCAATTTAAAAGAAGGCAATTGCACGGCTTAACCAATATATTTTGGTTACATTTAGCGCCGAATCAATTACTATACGGAGCATGAAAAAAGGATTCATTTTATCCATACTATGTGCATTCATTCTCTTTGGATGCAGCGGAGATCAAGAAATTAAGGGAAACAATCCGAATGTGATTCCTGCAGTTGAGAATGTTGATCTCAATAACCCGGTAATTCCTGTGAATGCAGAAACAGCGGCAGAAATATGCCTTTCAGAGGATGCCGAACTGAATGACGTGGAATTAACTGATGTTGAGACCACAACTCCATCCAGTTCTAATGATAGTGATTCATCGGGGTATGGATGGTTGTTCTTGATGGGGTTTTTAGGTGGATTGGTTTCATTATTTACCCCATGTGTATTTCCCATGATCCCGCTTACCGTTAGCTTCTTTACCAAAGGAGGTTCAGAGACGGGCAAAGGTTTTGGTAAAGCGCTTGTTTATGGATTGTCAATTGTTGCCGTATACGTTGTGTTAAGTTTGCCATTTTATGCTTCAGGAACTGATCCGGAAATACTCAATGAAATCTCTACGGGTTTTACGCTCAACATTGTTTTCTTCGTTATTTTCCTTGTTTTTGCCTTCAGCTTTTTCGGATATTTTGAGCTTACACTTCCGGCAAAATGGTCGAACAAAGCAGATAAGGCCTCAGATATAGGTGGATTTTTCGGTATTGTTTTTATGGCACTGGTTTTGGCTCTCGTGTCATTTTCATGTACAGGTCCACTCCTTGGCTCTGTATTAGCCGGCTCCTTAAAGGACGGGCCTGTGCCAATTACAATGGCTATGCTTGGGTTCGGAGTGGGTCTTGGTTTACCCTTTGCTCTGTTTGCCGCATTTCCATCGATTTTGAAGAAATTACCTCAATCCGGCGGATGGCTGAATACGGTGAAGGTAGTATTAGGATTTGTTGAGTTGGGATTGGCATTGAAGTTTTTGTCCAACGCAGATTTCGTGTACCGTTTCGGGATTGTTCATCGAGAAACGTTCTATTTGATCTGGATCCTTATCGCATTGGCAACAGGAGCTTATTTGCTGGGAATGTTCCGATTTCCGCATGATTCTCCTAACCAAAAAAAATCAAAAATCAGGCTCACCTTTGCCGCCTTATTTCTCGCATTTGGTATTTATCTTATTCCGGGTGTTTTCCCGAAGGACAAACAGCCTTGGGGTACCGGTTTAATCAGTGGCTTCCCTCCTTCAACGTGGTATAGCTGGTACAACAATGAGGTGAAAGGAATAGAAGGAATTTCGTTAGAGATTGAGGACGAAGCATTGAGGGCGCAGGCCGAACAAATCGTTGTTTTGGACGAGCTCATTGATTTTATTGTGGAGTCGAATAAAGATGAAACGAAAGTCCATTATCACATTAATGATTACGAGGTTGGTTTGGCTCTGTCAAAGAAATCGGGAAAGCCGATGATGCTTGATTTTACCGGTTATGCTTGCGTTAATTGTCGAAAAATGGAGGAGCACGTGTGGGGTGTTGATGAGGTAGCTGAGCTATTGGAAGAGTACATCATTGTTTCACTCTATGTAGACGACAAGAATGAGCTGGCTCCAGAAGATCAGGGAACTGTAAAACAAGAGCTGGCTGACGGAACAGTGAAAGACAAAAAAGTGATCATGGTTGGTACAAAATGGGCAACATTTGAAAATATGAGGTTTGGAAATGCGGCTCAGCCCTGGTATGCATTGTTGAGTCCCGAGGAGTACCTATTGACACATTGCGTGGGCTATACTCCTGATCCTTCAGCTTATGCCAATTGGTTGTGCGCCGGCCTTCGTGGTATGGAAAAGGTGGAGGCAGGCGATTACGCTGTTGTAAAGGATACAAGCTCAGATCAAGCGGTTATCCAGGCAGTAGATTACCATGTAGACTGGGAATACGCTGTAGAACAACGCTCTGACTCGATTATTGAGCTGACCATTAACGGAACCATTGATGAAGGGTGGCACACCTATTCCCAGTTCTTGACAGGATTTGATGGTCCGCTTCCTACGATGATCACATTTGAAGAATCGGATGATTTTGAGTTGGTTGGAGACATTGTTGAGGAAAATACCCACACCTATTTTGATTCTGTTTGGGATTGTGAGATCATTGAGTTTACCGATAATGCAATTTTCAAGGCCAGCTTAAAAAGAGCTTCAATGGAAGCGTTTACATTGAATGGTACGATATCCTTTATGGTTTGCGAAAACGGTCAATGCTTACCGCCAACGGACCAAACATTTGAAATAAAGATTGCGGAATAACCTTTTTAACGATATTTGGGTATAAGTAATTTTTGGTCAAACCCTGTTTACCTATGATTAGAGCTGTACTACCGGTGTTTCTTGTTGTTATTTCAGTTGCTCTGGTGTCTTCTTGTGATTCAAAAAAAGAGCTGCCCCAGTCTCATCTGGCCAAGAAGATCTCTCATAATTTTCACGGTATGGTGAACCATATTCAATGGCACAGTGAAGCCGAATGGGCTGCCGACAATGATACTATTGAGCTACGGATCAATACAAAAATTGATGAGGGTTGGCATCTGTATTCACAACAGCTGGAATCGGATGAAGGACCGCTCCCGACGGTATTTGAATTTGAGCCAACGGATAGCTGCCAACTTCAGGGGAGAGTTTTTGAGGGTGTCGCCAAAGAAGAATTTGATAATAACTTTGGAATGAATGTAAGATACTTCCAAGAGGAAACAACTTTTACGCAACGAATCATCCGAACCACAGACAAGGCATTTACGCTTACCGGGAAGGTGAATTATATGGTTTGTGATGATGAAAAATGCTTACCTCCAATTGATGTCCCGTTGATCATAACAATTGGCGAAAAGTGATGATTGATATAGGTGAGAAACTACTCCTTTAAATTGTATGAAACGCATTCCTGTAAGAAAGTCGGGCTTATTGTTTGTCGGAATCATTCTATTCCAGAGCTGCACATTGTATTACAATACCTCTGAGATTGATCAGTCACTAAAATCAGGTTTGGAAGGAATCAAAACGAATTGTAACGCAATCAAAGAAGACTTGAGTCGGATCAAATCCAAATACGAGGAGATGGGTTGTCCGGCCGAGATGGAACCTTTTATTACTGCTGAAAATCGTTTCTCAGAATTGCAATCAAATATCAATTTGATGATGGATGTCGAGAAAGAGCTCAACCTGGAATATGTCAAATTTCTGAACTATTCGAAGGGGAAGGAAAAGATTTCATCAAAAAGTGAAGAATGGGAAAAATTAAAAACAACAAAAAGTAAGTTTAAAGAGGGAATAAAACAAGTAAAATCAATGGGAGAGAAATTGGCTCAGCAGGGAGATGAATTCAATACCTTTTCCCGAGAAATGCTGACGCCCGTTGTAAGCTGCTGTTTTGTATCTGAATTTGTTTTAAATGGTAGAAAGGGAGTGGACCAGCTGATCCAAAGTAAAGAACAGCTGGTAACTAACATTAATGAGCAAGCGAAACAAGGTAAGCCCTTGATCTCTAAATTTTCAGAAACTCATCCGGATCAAATTCAGGAAATTAAAAATGAATTTGTTCAGATCAGAAAAGAAATTGACGCAATAGATCAATATCGAATAGAGTTGAATGATATTATTCTTGGTTTTGAGTCCCAGACAAAGGGTAAAACAAAAATTTACAGCTGTAATCCTGAATGGGAGTTAGTCGATAAAACTGAAAATGAACTTGCGGCGGTCAAGAACAAACTTAATGCGACGGAAAAACGAATTGGTGCAGGAATCCAATCGATCCAAAGGATAATAAATGAGCTGATAGAAGCCTCCAAGCATTAGTCAATAGAATACCTGATAATTTTTTGCGTAAGATTTTCAGCCGGAAATCGGCGTTAGACCTGTAAATATTTAATAAATTTTCACTGCGAAGATATGTACGTAGTACATAATTTTTCGAGCAGGTTTTTCAGAAGAAATTGGAGCTTGGACCTTCTCATTGTTCTATTACATTTGCCGTCCAAAATTTTGAAAACATGCTGATAAAAACTTATGGATACGCCGTTTGCGGAATAGAGGCGACGAGAATAACTGTTGAGGTCAACGTAGCTCGAGGGAAAAAATTTTTCATGGTGGGGTTGCCCGATAATGCGGTAAAAGAAAGCTGGTATAGGATCTCTGCTGCTACAAGTAATGTAGGATGTCGTATACCCGTGAAAAGAACTACAGTAAATTTAGCTCCTGCCGATATCAAAAAAGAGGGGAGTGCCTATGACCTCACTATAGCGTTGGGTATGCTTGCGGCTTCGGATCTTGTGCCTTCCAGTAAAATCAATAAGTATGTGATTATGGGTGAGCTGGCTTTGGATGGACATGTCAGGCCAATTAAAGGAGCGCTATCCATCGCATTCAAGGCAAAAGAGGAAGGATTCAAAGGAGTTATTTTTCCAAAATCCAACGTGAAGGAAGCATCCATCGTTGATGGGATAGAGGTGCTAGGCGCAGATAATCTGAGTGAGGTAATCGCCTTTTTCAATGACCGAATTGAGCTGAAAAATTATTCTAAACCAAATTTGGAAATCTTCACATCAGGTATAGCTGATCAAGAAATGGATTTTTCGGATGTAAAAGGGCAAGACAATGTGAAAAGAGCGTTGGAAATTGCCGCTGCAGGAGGTCACAATGTAATTTTAATTGGACCGCCAGGTTCAGGAAAGTCAATGCTTGCCAAAAGAATGCAAACTATTCTGCCGCCAATGACTCTGGATGAAGCGTTGGAAACGACAAAAGTACATTCCGTTGCAGGCATTCTTAATGAACGAGAAGGATTGGTTGCTCAACGACCATTTCGCTCTCCGCATCATACTTCATCAGGAGCAGCACTGGTAGGTGGAGGTACCAATCCGAAGCCCGGTGAAATTTCTCTGGCGCACAACGGAATTTTATTTTTGGATGAACTACCCGAATTCAGCAGGCAAGTGCTGGAAGTAATGCGACAGCCCTTGGAGGATCGCGTAGTAACCATTTCTCGAGCCAGAGCTTCAGTTGATTATCCGGCAAGCTTTATGCTCGTGGCTGCAATGAACCCTTCGCCCAGTGGAGATTTTTATGATCCCAATTCTTCGCATCCTGATTCGTGCTATGCCGTTCAGCGGTATTTGAATAAAATATCGGGACCGCTTTTGGACCGTATTGACCTGCACATCGAAGTGAATCCGGTACCCTATGAGGAATTGTCGAATAAGTCAAAAGGGGAGAAGAGCTGCGAAATCAGGACTCGAGTGGTCCAAGCAAGGGCCATTCAGATTCAACGATTTAGAGATCAACCCGGAGTGCATTCAAACGCTCAGATCACTCCTCGTTTGCAGGAAAAACATTGTAAGATAGATGCAGCCGGAGAGGCTGTATTGAAGATGGCGATGAACCGTTTGGGATTAAGTGCAAGGTCGTACGGTAGAATTTTCAAAGTGGCGAGAACCATTGCAGATCTAGATGGTTCATCAACCATTGCTTCGAAGCACATTGCTGAGGCAATACAATACCGATCCTTAGACAGGGAGGGTTGGCTGAATTAGCTTTCGTCAACGAGCTGCCATAGACCATTTGCAATCAAATGTTCGGCTTGCTTGAACTTCATTTCCTTTGTTTCGCCGGAACGCACATTCAGTACTTTCACCCGATCGTTTCTTCCAATTTTTCGAACTTCTCTTACCTCCGGTTTCCTTTTGATGGGTTGTCCATTCTGCTGTCTGCTTGCCACCTGCTGATTTTGCTGAGAGGCTTGAGTTAGATCAGTTCTACCCGCCTGAAGTTTTGAAACATCGGTTTGTTTCGGCATCTGTCTTTTGGCCGCCTGACGCTCTTCTTCCGGAGAAGGCAGGTGCGCCCGCATCAGAAACGACAAGGTGTCTTTGTTCAATTGGTCCATCATTCCTCGGAACAGCTCGAACGATTCCAGCTTATAGATCAAAAGCGGATCTTTTTGCTCATACTGGGCGTTCCTAACCGATGTTCTCAGGTCATCCATCTCACGAAGGTGTTCTTTCCATTCCTGGTCGATGATCGCCAGTGTAACGATCTTTTCCAGCTCTTTGGTAATGTTGGTTCCTTTCTTTTCAAACGAATCGATGAGGTTGACCACTAGATTGATCTTTCTTCTTCCATCGAAGAATGGGATGACCATGTTTTCGTACTGATCTCTTTGGTTTTCGTAAACCTGGGAGACCACGGGAAATGCTTGCTCAACGATAGCTGTGTTCTTACGAGTGTAAGCTTCTCGTGTCAGCTCGTACATTTTCTTCGTGAGAGCAGCCTCATCGGCTTTGAAAAATTCTTCTTCCGAAATTGGAGATTCAACCGCCAGATACATGATTGATTCCAGCTTAAAGTTTTCAAAATCTCCGTTTTGCACATTGTATTCAACGATGCTGGCCGCTATTTCCTGAAAGGTAGTATCTATATCCAGATCCAATCGGTCACCGAACAGTGCATTCTTTCTTTTCCGGTAAATGGCATTACGCTGGGAGTTCATCACATCATCGTATTCGAGTAGGTTCTTTCGAATACCAAAATTGTTTTCCTCTACTTTTTTCTGAGCTCGTTCAATTGATTTGGTGATCATTTTATGTTGAATGACCTCCCCTTCTTTTAGGCCAAGCCGATCCATCATTTTGGCGATCCGTTCTGATCCGAAAAGACGCATTAAGTTGTCTTCCAAAGACACAAAGAACTGAGAAGATCCCGGGTCACCCTGTCGTCCGGCTCGCCCTCTTAGCTGTCTGTCAACCCTTCTGGAATCGTGACGCTCGGTTCCGATAATTGCCAATCCACCTGCGTCTTTTACACCGGGACCCAGCTTAATGTCGGTTCCCCTTCCTGCCATGTTGGTAGCTATGGTAACATTGCCTGGTAATCCCGCTTCTGCAACAATTTCTGCTTCTTTCTGATGCAATTTAGCGTTGAGAACATTGTGCTTGATCTTCTTCATCGAAAGCAGCTTGCTCAGTAGCTCAGAAATTTCTACGGTTGTTGTTCCAACAAGCACTGGTCGCCCTGCTTCAACCATGCGTTCTATTTCTTCAATGATCGCATTGTATTTCTCTCTGGCAGTCTTAAATACCAAGTCTTCCCGGTCATCACGCTGCACAGGCTTATTGGTTGGAATGGCCATTACATCCAGCTCGTAAATGTCCCATAACTCTTTTGCCTCCGTCTCTGCTGTACCTGTCATACCGGCAAGCTTGTGGTACATTCGAAAATAATTTTGCAAGGTAATGGTGGCGTAGGTTTGTGTTGCAGCCTCAACCTTTACGTTTTCCTTGGCTTCAATCGCTTGATGGAGACCGTCAGAGTACCTTCTGCCATCCATTATACGACCTGTTTGCTCGTCAACGATTTTCACTTTATTGTCCATTACAACGTACTCCACTTCTTTCTCAAAAAGGGTGTACGCTTTCATGAGCTGATTCATGGTATGAATTCGCTCGCCTTTTACCTGATAATCTCTGAGCATGGAATCCTTCATCTTTAATTGCTCAGATTCCGATTTTCCGGAATTCTCAATATCTGCTACCAGTGTTCCAATATCAGGCATGATATAGAAGGTTGGGTCTTCCTCTCCTGAAATGAGGTCAATACCTTTGTCGAGAATTTCGATCGAATTGTTTTTCTCGTCGATGGTGAAGAAAAGATCAGCATCAATTTTCTTCATCTCCTTGCCCTGATCTTGCAAGTAGTAGTTTTCCGTTTTTTGAAGATGCGCACGTATACCGGGTTCACTTAAATATTTGATAAGTGCTTTGTTTTTTGGTAAAGCACGAAAGGCCTTTAACAGAGCAACTCCCCCTTCTTCGATTTGCTTCTTGATCTCTTTTTTCTCACCTTCTTCGTTGGTTAGTGCTACCAGTTTTTTCTTGGCTTCCGTAAGATAGCTATGTGCTAATTTTCTTTGGGATTCGACTAACTTTTGCACTTTGGGTTTGAGTTCTTGGAACTCGTGCTGATCCCCCTGAGGTGTTGGACCTGAAATAATCAACGGAGTTCTGGCATCATCAATTAGAACAGAGTCGACCTCATCAATGATTGCGTAATGATGCTTTTTCTGCACCAAATTTTCCGGATCATTTACCATGTTGTCCCTTAGGTAGTCAAACCCGAATTCGTTGTTCGTTCCGAACGTAATATCGCACTGATATGCGGCTTTTCTTTCCGGTGAATTTGGAGTGTGTTTATCAATACAATCAACAGTCAATCCGTGGAATTCATAGATTGGCCCCATCCATTCGCTGTCTCGTTTTGCCAGGTAATTGTTTACCGTTACAACGTGGACACCTTTTCCTGTTAAACCATTCAAATACACGGGCAGCGTGGCAACAAGGGTTTTACCTTCTCCCGTTTGCATTTCAGCAACCTTTCCTTTATGAAGGGCAGTTCCACCAATCAGCTGAACATCATAGTGTACCATATTCCATTCGATTTCCGTACCTGCCGCGTCCCACGTATTTTGCCAGATAGCTTTGTCTCCTGAAATTGTAATATGTCCTTTGGATTCAGCAAGTTTAGTGTCGAGCTCCGTTGCTGTAACTTCTAATGTTTTGTTTTCTGCAAACCTCCGTGCAGTTTCTTTTATAACGGCAAACCCTTCCGGAAGAATTTCATCTAGAACCTCTTCAAGTTTGGTGTCAATCTGTTTTTTTAGTTTGTCGATTTCAGCGTATAGCTGCTCTTTTTCTGAAATTGGTGTGGCAGAATCCTCAGCCTTTTGCCCAAGCTCTTGCAATGTTTTTTCCTCTTCTGAAACATGGTCCTTTAACCTCTTTCGGAACAGGTCGGATTTTGCTCTGAGCTCGTCATTTGAAATGCCCTGCAGTTTGTCAAATTCAGATTTCGCTTGTTCAACATAAGGATTGATTTCCTTCATGTTGGCACCGCCTTCATCTCCACCGAGTAATTTCTTGATAATTCCGCCTAGCATGAATAGTATAATTTAATAGAGGAGCAAATTTAATTGAAATTATGACAGTAATTCTCAATACACTGGCAATTTCGGAAGGACTTCTGCTCCATTTGTGAAGTCAGCATGGTTTTTCACAAATTGTACCAAATTAAAAAGGCTGACAATATGCCATAAAAAAGCCCCAGTCGATTGCTGAGGCTTGGTTTTAAAAAGCTAAATTCTTTTAATACTCGTCTTCGTTAAAGAAGAAGTCCTCTTTAGTCGGATAATCCGGCCAAATCTCTTCAATACTATCGTATGAATCCCCTTCGTCTTCAATCGACTGAAGATTTTCCACTACTTCAAGCGGTGCACCGGTTCTCATGGCAAAATCAATCAATTCGTCCTTGGTCGCGGGCCAAGGAGCGTCTTCTAAATAAGATGCTAATTCTAAAGTCCAATACATAATCTATCTCCACTTTTCCAACAACCCATTCGTTCAGGTTGTAATTTTTACGCAAAAATAATTTTTTTGATTACATATGCAATAAAAATGTGACAAAGGTATTTGAGCCTAGTATGAAAACCCTCAAATGCCCTATTTGCTTGGTATCCAGGGAAGTTCTTCTGCGCCTAGCTCTTTGGCTAAACTTCTGCTTAGAACAAACAAATAGTCACTGAGCCGATTCAAATAAACTAGATCCAGTTCCAAATTGGATTGTTTCTCAGCCAGATCTACTACCAGTCTCTCTGCTCTTCTGCAAATACACCTTGCAATATGGCAATAGGAAACAATGGGATGGCCGCCTGGCAGTATGAAGTGCGTCATGGGTTCAAGATGCTGTTCCATTTCATCAATTTCTTTTTCCAAAGATTCTATGTCGATCTCTGCTATATCGGGTTTTTTAAGCTGCTTTTTATCAGGGTCTGCAGCTAAATTAGCTCCTATGGTAAACAACCGGTCCTGAATTCGAATCAATGTTTCTTTTCGAGGAGGGGCTATATCCTGATCGCGAATTAATCCTATATAGGCCATAAGCTCATCCGTGGTTCCATAAGCTTCGATTCGCTCGTGATTTTTTTTCACCCTTTTTCCCCCAAACAAAGAAGTGAGGCCTTTGTCGCCTGTTTTGGTATATATTTTCATGCCGTTGTGCTTGTTCCCAATTTACGTTATTCAGGTAACTATACAATTATTGGATCACCAATGTTCAAATAAGAATTTTAGAAGTTCAACAAAAAATGCTGTTTTTCAATTCCATTTTTTAAGAATGCTAGTCCCATTGAATGTAAGTCTATCGTTACCGTAATTAATTCATTTTCTTTTATGGCGTTCCAAGTCTCTTTCATTTCTTCAGACCAATTGATGTCGTCAAATACGAAAACGGTTTCAGAATGACTTTTTGTTAGGCATTGGCTGAAATAATCAAGAGTTGCTTGTTTGTTGTGATGTCCGTCAATAAAAACGAAGTCTAGTTTATTGCAGTGGTTTAGAAATTTTGGTAGTCCGTCCTGAAACTTGCTGTGGACTAGCTCTACATTCTTTGCTCTGGCCAATTTGATTGTTGTTTGAGCGATCTTAAATGTGGCTCCATCACCCTCAATTGAAACAATTTTTGCTTTTCTTGACGCGGCGGCCATATAGCTGGTTGTAATGCCCAAGCTGGTGCCTAGTTCAAGCAAGTTTTGTGGCTGGAAGTGATTTACAAGACGGAACAAAAGCTGCCCGTATTTTGCTGATTTCACGGAATACTTGCAGATGTCGCTTATTCTTCGTTTTGGTCCAGAAAAGATTCGAGACCCTGCACCGAAATCGCTGACCGTGATACTACTTCTGTCATTTTTCCACTTTTTGCGTATCGTTTCAATTTGCTGATAAGCATAGTAGTCATCATTTTCGTAAATGACGGTCTTTGCCAGATTATAAACGAAGGGAGAATGAATGTTTGCAATTGTGCTGCTTTTCAATTTATAACGAGCATAATCTGTAACTCTACGAACATTCATAAATAGTGCAAAAGGATCTTGTTGAAGTGTAAAAGTAAGAAAGAAACCATGTTCGGGCTATGGTCGCACTCGCTTAATTGTTAAATAATTAACAATAATCACCAAAGCTGTTAAATTACAGCTCTTTTGCCTTCACAGGGGGATAAAACGATACGTATTACTAAATTTATACAAAGCCCGAATTGCATTAACGCCAATTGTATTCGGAAGCTTGCCACCTAACATGAAAACTACCTTACACCACGTGGGCAGCAATGCCCCTATACTTAATGGTTTGCGCACATTTTTGACATCTGTCTCTCGTGCCTTTCTTCTAATTTCCGTATTCTTTTTATTAATCAGTGGTCATTTAAATGCGCAGTTCGTAGCTTCTGATGATTGGTCGTTGTACAAATCGATTGATGAGCTAAATATCTACGCAAAACTTCAGAATTGCCCGCGGAACGCAGGATACGACAGGAATAACGTACTTCTAAGAATCAAAAATACCGGACAATCGGCCAAAACTGTTGATTATCATTTGCATCTCTATTATAACGGGGAATGTAAAACTTGCGATGATTCATATGATGAATACAAGTTTTCATATACCATAGCCACTGGTGAAGAAATAGTAGGGGATTGTGATGTCTCTAACTCAGGCTTATCACTATTTGCAGGTTGGTCAGAGAAAGGCATAAGCAAAGTTGATTATTCCGGTTTTGAATTGGCTTTATTACAGGTTAGGGATGAAGGTTTTTCGGATCAGGAGCTAAAGAATAAATTCTATCAGGAGGACCTAACTGATTTGAGAAAATATATTGCAAATCTGAGGGAAAATCTTGATAAAACGGACTCAAGGGAATCAAAAAATTCAGGATCCGAAGTCTCTCAAGTCTCTGAAAAAGAGCTGATGGTTGCAATCGAGGTTTGGATTACTCGAGACGCGATGGCAGTTTCACCAAATGAACTACTCAATCCTTTTGAATTGACCGTCAATGAGGTAAGATTATTATCTGCCAAGTCATTGAATTATGTGAATGGTCATCCTGACCGGTTTGTAATTATTAATCAAAAATAGTGTTGGAAGTTATGAAGATGATTGTCAGGATATTGATTTTGGTTTTTTTGGCTCTGATGCCATTCCATTCCCATTACGCTCAGGTCTATAACATTACAACTGGTGGTACGATTAATACATGCGCTGGATCTTTTGTTGATCCGGGGGGAGCTACCGGAAATTATGGTAATAATGATCTTTACGAGATCACGTTTTGCACACCGTTTCCACCGCCGTTGCAGATTATATTTAATTTCACAGTTTGGGATGTTGAGGCGGGAGCAGATTACTTGTATGTATATGACGGACCGAGCTCAGCTTCTCCGATGGTCTTAGGAAGCCCATTTTCAGCAATTTCGCCGGGTTCAATTTCAGGGACAAGTGGATGTTTGACTTTTGTATGGGATTCGGATGGAGCCAATCCATTTCCGGGGTGGGAAGCGACAATTTCGTGCGGTCTTCCACCTGTTTATTGTATCAATTGTGATACGGCAGCAGTGATTACTTCACTGCCATTAATTACTACTCAAACCACATGTAATAATTGCGACAATTACTCTATGGCAGATGCTTGTGGAAGTGCTTACATGAACGGTGATGATTACACCTACGAATACACTCCAACGGTAAACGAAGTAATAGACATCACATTAAACAATACATCAAACTATACCGGACTGTTTGTTTTTGATGGTTGTCCGGATGATCCTGCAACCAATTGTGTTGCATCAAATACGAGTACCACCGGAGACCCCCAACTTACGAACATCAGTCTAACTGCAGGCACAACCTATTATATTACGATATCTACCAATCCTACAAGCGGACCCCAGTGTACAGATTTTGATATTACGATTACCGTACCCTCCTGTACCGATGGTATACTAAATCAGGATGAAACAGGCATCGACTGTGGCGGGACAATTTGTGGACCTTGTCCAAATTGTTACGATGGCATACAAAATGGATCTGAAACGGGGATTGATTGCGGAGCAGTATGCGGTATCCCTTGCCCTTGTGGGGTTACAATTACTCCGACTCCGTCAGATACTCTACCATGTGGTGGTGGAACGGTAACATTGGTTGCGGTAGGCACAGGAACATCCACAGCATTGGTTAATAGTAGTTTTGACGGGGGTTCTGTTGGGTTAGGTTGGTCAGTTTCAGCAGCAGGACAGTTTGACAACCCATGTGGGCCATCCATAGATGGCGGGACCTACATGTGGATGGGAAGTACAACTCCTGCTCCAAGAACCCTAGAAACTGTGCCTGTTGACGTTTCTTGTGGAGGAGAAATTTGCTTTTACTTAAAATATGCAACGCAGGGTGGAGCGTCACCATGCGAAGGTCCTGACCTTCCAAATGAAGGTGTGTATTTAGAATATTCGGTAGACGGCGGAGCGACCTGGACAACGATTAATTACTATCCCCCAAGTGGCGGATATGATCCCACGTTAACGGAATGGAACCAGTACTGCTACGTCTTGCCTCCAGCTGCACTTACGACATCCACTATGTTTCATTGGTATCAGGATGTTACAAGTGCCAATATATACGATCACTGGGGTGTTGACAACGTCGTAATAACCACTTACCCTTGTAACTCATACTACTACGATTGGGACCATATTGCCGGCTCTCCGGATGATTCTACCCAAGTAATATCAACATCGAGTACAGCTACCTATGGTGTATGGTACACGGACGGAGTTTCAGATTCTTGTTATCAAGCGATTACCATTTTTGTTGACACACTTGATCCGTTAGTAGTGAATGCGACAAGTGGAGGGTGTGGAGCTACAGGTTCAATAACGATAGATCCCGCGCAAGGAGGTTTAGCGCCTTATACGTATTCAATTTCAGGGCCGGTAAGCCAAAGTAATACAACGGGTAGCTTCACAGGTTTACCCGGAGGTACCTACACGATTACGGTAACAGGATCAGGAGGATGTTCAATTACTTCAACAGCAACAATCACCTCTTCAGGTGGAATAACGGTTACGGCGAGCGGAACAGATGAGAATTGCACAGGATCCTGCGATGGTACACTGACCGCAACTCCGACTGGAGGAACAGCACCGTACACCTATAGCTGGGACAGTGGGCCAACACCTGCTACGCAGAATCAAACCGGTGTCTGTTCTGGAACGTATGAGGTCACTGTAACCGATGCAAGTGGCTGTGTTGGAACAGATCAGGTGACTGTATCCGCGGGCCTTTTAGTTTCAGCAGTAATAGATCCGGTAGCCAATCAATGTCTCACCGGAAATTCATTCAGCTTTAACGGAACAAACTCTACAATAAGCGCAGGTTCAATAACGAGCTATTCATGGGATTTTGGTGATGGCAATACGGCTTCTGGGGCATCACCCGCACATACTTATGCAAGCAGTGGATCATACACAGTAACATTAACGGTAAGCGATGGTACTTGTTCTGACCAGATTACTCAAAACATTACTGTATTTGATGATCCGACGGTAACGGCGACGGCCACGGATGAGCTTTGTTTTGGTGATTGTGACGGTAGTGTAACGGCTGTGCCTTCCGGAACATCCGGCTACACTTCAGAATGGTTCGAGTTTTCAGGACCATCCATAGGAACCGGGAATACTATTATTGGGCTCTGTCCCGGAATGTATCAGGTAGTTGTAACGGATGTAAATGGTTGTACAGCAAACAATACTGCGGTTGTTTTAGGCCCTTCTGCAGCGCTCGCAGTATCAGCGACAGGTTCGGATGCATCTTGTTTTGGTGTATGCGACGGTACATTAGACGGTTCTGCCTCAGGTGGAACGGCGGGATATACCTATTCCTGGGATGGAGGACCAACTCCTAATTCTGAAGATCAGACAGCTGTTTGCCAGGGAACGTACATCCTAACAGTCACAGATGCAAATGGCTGTGTAGAAACGGCAACACATATCATAACCGAACCGGTTCAGCTATCAGCAACATCAGTTGCAACCGACATGACTTGTAATGGAGTCTGCGATGGAACTTTGGACGCAACGATTACAGGAGGAACACCCGGTTACACCTATTCTTGGGATGGTGGTCCTACAACCGCATCCGAAGACCAATCCGGAGTTTGTTCCGGAACTTACACGCTGACTGTGACAGATGCAAATAGCTGTCAGGCGACCACAACTGTTTCTGTATCAGAACCTCCCTTACTTACCGTTACAGCGAGCGGTACAAATGTATCTTGTAATGGAGTTTGTGACGGTTCCGTCTCTTCAACTGTAAGTGGAGGAACGGGTGTAATCAATTACTCCTGGAACAATGGTGCGGGATCCGCATCTACTGCTAATTCGCTCTGTGCAAACACATACATACTCACTGTTACTGATGCAAACGGTTGTACGGCAAGCGATAGCTATCAAGTCACAGAACCACCTGCTTTAACTGTTTCGGTAGTCTCCACAGACAACACCTGCAATGGAGTTCCATGTGACGGTACAGTTTCAGCAACCGTTTCAGGGGGAACTGCAGGATATACATATCAATGGGATGATCCCGGATTGTCTACCACATCAAATTTAACGGGCCTTTGCGCAAACACGTATAATGTAACGATCACCGATGGTAATGGATGTACGACTATAGGTTCAGCAGTAATTAATGAACCTTCGGCGATCAACGTGTCCACTTCCGCAGTAGATGCGAATTGTGGTGCGTCGGATGGTGAAGTAAGTGCAAGTGCTTCAGGTGGTTCAGGAGGTTTTACTTATTCCTGGGAGGATGCTTCTGGAGCAGCTGTTGGTTCGGGAACGTCAATTACCGGACTGTCGGCTGGAAGTTATACGGTGACGGTAACCGATGTTTCAGGTTGTACTGAATCAGCTGTGGCAATCATAAATACAACAACTGGCGGTACAGCTTCCGCTGCTGTTGACAATCAGGTATCTTGTTTTGGCGCTTGTGACGGGCAGGCAACTGCTTCGATAGTTGGCGGCACAGCCCCATATACATATTTGTGGTCGGACGGCCAATCAAGTGCGGTAGCGATTGGATTATGCCCAGGAACATATTCTGTGGATGTGACGGATTTCAACGGTTGTATTTCTTCTGCTTCGGTAGTGATCACCGAACCAGCTGAGCTGAATGTTGCAATCCTCTCTCAATCGAATCCGCTTTGCGCTCTGTCTTGCGATGGTTCTGCGACAGCCATCGTAACAGGAGGAACTGCCCCGACTACATATGCTTGGACTTCTGGTGGAACCGCTCTAGCCGAGTCGGGTTTGTGCGCAGGTACTCATACTATTACTGTTACCGATGCCAACGGTTGTGTTGCTTCAGCCGATGTTACGTTAACTGACCCTGCACTTTTAACGGCAAGTATTGTCATGACACCTGCGAATTGTAACAGTGGTTGTGACGGCATATTGGATTTAACTGCATCCGGAGGAACAGGCACACTAACTTATGCATGGGACAATGGAGCAACCAGCCAAGATATAACAGGACTATGTGCCGGATCATACAATGTGGTTGTAACGGATGTAAATGGCTGTATAGTAAATGTGAATGAATCTGTAACGGAACCGACGGCCATTGTACCAACCGCGTCTGGAACGGACGAGATCTGTAGTCAGGGCAATGGAAGTGCAAGTGTTGTGGCTTCAGGAGGTACAGTTGCAACTGATTACAACTATTTATGGACAGATGGGTCTGGAGCATTGGTTGGAACGACTGCATCAGTGAGTGGACTCTCTGCAGGAACTTATTCGATCTCAGTAACAGATGATAATGGTTGCGTGGAAACGGCTACTGTAGTAATCAATAATATTCCTGCCGGAACTTTGGCTGTTAACCCGGATATTAGCATTTCGTGTTTTGGATTGTGTGATGGTGGTGCAACAGCATTGGTAACAGGTGGAACACCTCCATTCTCTTACTCTTGGGACAATGGTGAAACAACCCAAAGTGCTGTAGCTTTATGTGCGGGTGTTTGTTCCGTAGAAGTTACTGATGCAAGTGGTTGTATCCTTTTAGGTACAGCTACCATTACTGAGCCATCGGCCTTGACCTTATCGATATCGGGTACAGATCCGTTGTGTAACGGGAGCTTAGACGGTTCAGCAGATGCGACCATTGGCGGGGGTACACCGGGTTATACGACTTCCTGGGCACACGGTCCAACGAGTGAGGATCTGACGGGTGTTCTGGGATCGGGTACTTACACATTGGAAGTTACCGATGCCAACGGATGTACGATATCAGAAGATGTTACCATAATCGATCCTAGTCCGATCACTTCTTCAATAACGGGAACAGACATCAGCTGTAATGGGTCGTCAGACGGTACTGCTACAGCCACAGGTTCAGGAGGTACGGGCACTTTAACGTACAGCTGGTCACCAGTACCGGGCGGAGGACAAGGGACAGCCAGTGCTACGGGATTGGATGCGGTCACTTATACGGTCACGATCACCGATGATAACGGTTGTTTTGTTACCGAGAGCTATACCCCAGTAGAGCCGACGGTATTGGTATTGACTCCTTCATCTACGCAGAGCAACTGTGGTCAGGCCGATGGGTCTGTTTTGGTGGGAGTTACAGGTGGTACGGGAACCTATGTGTATTCTTGGGAGGATGCTACAGCTGCGGTTGTAGGCACTACCTCAAGTGTAGCTGGATTGGCCGCTGGAACCTACACGGTAACGGTAACGGATGACAACGGATGTGAAGAGAGCATTACCGCTACGATCACCGATGCGAGTGGTGCGACCTTATCCTATACGAGTGTAGATGTATCGTGTAATGGCGGCAACAATGGTTTGATCGATCTTACGGTTAACGGCGGTACTGCACCGTTTACTTATTCCTGGACAGGCCCCGGGGGCTTCACAGACAATACGGAGGATCTGTCGAATTTGATTGCGGGGAGCTATGATGTAACGGTAACCGACGCGGTGGGGTGTGTCGCTACAGCAACCGTTGTGATCAATGAAGCTTCATTACTTACCTTGTTTGCTTTATCTGTGGATGCATTTTGTTTTGGTATAATTTGTTTCCCGTCATACACGTTTGAACGTTTTTTCCAGTCGTAAGCGAATATAGGTTTTAGGTTGGTGTCTTTTTGGACGGGTCTTATTGTGCGGTGTTTTTTTGATGTGTTTCCTTTAGGCGGATTTAGAAGTCCATCTGAAATATGGGATACACTAACGCCAATACAAAAGGTCTTTGACCAAATTCATCATATGATTCTTCCTATTATCGCCTGGACCATTACTAGTTTTGCAACAATGACCGTTTTAATGAAAAATAGTCTGCTCGAAAATCTGAGCCAGGACTATGTTAGGACAGCTTTTGCAAAAGGGGGAATTGTCTCTGCGACCCCTTGCTGTTCACACAACATGGCGAATACAACTGAGAGGAAGGGCGGATTAAGAACTGCCTTTCGCCATCCGCTTCGCAGACTTCCACTAATGATGACAATCCCAATGCTCCAAAGAGCTAGATTGACACCAACATTATGAAGGATCAAGTCCACCAACGCGTTTGGAAAATACTGCTCTGCGAGAGGAAGTGGTATGAACCCAAAATTGCAAACGCCAACGCAAAGAGCAAAGACTCGCTGACTGCCATCGGAGACTAGTCCGATTTTCGGACCGATTTTCTTTGCGACGAGATAAGAAATTAGAAAACCGAGTGTTGTCGTGGCGAATCCCCAAAGGGGCGCGGCCCAGAACTGTTCAGTTATCCCTGGATGGTCGCCCAATAATATCTTTTGAACGAAATACGCCGGCAACAGAACATTTGTCGTGAGGTTCGCCAATGACTTATCAGACTCTTGGTTCAGCCACCGAATTTTCCGCGCAAACGCACCGATAAGAATGATCAAGAAAACTCCAGTGACGCTATCAACGATTGGCCATGGGTCATGCATTGGTGTCGCCTTGGGTGGATCACATCTTTGAGTGGGTATTGACGAGTTGTTATTTCATTCGACTGATGGCGTCGGCAAATCGTGGCAGCTTCCTGTGCGGATCGACTTGGCGTATGCAATAGCCGGCCCGCAGAGCATTTATCCGAATAAACTTTCACCAACTGCCAGCAGAACAGCTAGCCGGACAGCTGAATCACGATCACCAATGGTGATAAGTCTCTGCTTGCACGATACCCGAGCCATTCACCCTCCTATTTGAGAATGGTTTCCAGTTTACCGGTAGTTCGATTCAATCGAATGTATCGGTCAGGTCCTCAACCAAACTGACTTTTTCCGTGGATATGAGGCGGAATCCAAACTACCCTCCCGAGGATCACTTCG
>CAJWDP010000018.1 GCA_913030835.1 uncultured Flavobacteriales bacterium
AGTTGGTTTAGAGCACTACCTTGACAGGGTAGGGGTCACTGGTTCGAATCCAGTACAGCCCACAACATAATGAGTCAGGCCTCGGAACAGAGGCCTTTTTCTTTACCTATTGAATCGTCATTTGTTACTATGGCGTGTACGCATCTGCTTCTGCATACCTCACATTACAATGATTGATCAGCTCAGTCAAACTCGCATCAAAATCCGAATAATTGTTCAGAAATGAGAACTCAGGAATAACTTCCCCTTCACTACCTGTCACGAAAGGTTGGATCAAGTTGTACAGGTCGTTGTAATTAGCAGCCATCTTTGAGGGCTCAAAAGGACCATTGATGAACTGGTCAATG
Source organism: uncultured Flavobacteriales bacterium (assembly GCA_913030835.1). Lineage (GTDB taxonomy): Bacteria > Bacteroidota > Bacteroidia > Flavobacteriales_D > Parvicellaceae > UBA10066. The sequence continues at coordinate 348 of CAJWDP010000018.1, forward strand.
TAGTTATCGTATGCCGTTTTGTATGTCGGGTCGTCATACAGAAACCGGATCAATGGCCAGTTTGGACCAATACTACCAGGTCCCGTTCCTGAAAAATCAAAAGGCAAAGGATCGCGTGCCGCATGAACCATGGTTGTGCTGTTTATGAAACATTCATTGTGGTCCCAAGGGATCCAATGAATGCGGGTGTCTTCCGGGTTGTAGTACAGATAGTAATTGTGGGGAGCAAGCCCATACGTATCCCAGTTTTGAACAGTGGTATTTGCTGCCAACCATTTCAAAAAGCCGTCAACATTGAAAACAGCTTCCAAATTGGAACGCCACAAGGCCGGGTCTGTGAGTCTACGGCTGTCGTGCAGAGCCGTAAACATATTTATCAGCTCACTCATATCGGACTGCACATCGCCCTTTAATTCGAAATCCTTTTCATAGTCTTCCATAAAATGGATGTAATTGAACGTTGCCCCACCCGCATGTCCGTTCGCATGATCTCCCTCTGCTTTAAAACAAATTCCTGCATCCGTCCCGAACTGTGATTTGATCATGGTGTCAAAAACTATCTCGACGCCTGTGTACAACCCGTAATATTCAGGTCCATTTCCGTGATCGACATATACTCGATAGAAAGCAGCCTTGGCAGTTGGGATGCCAAATTCTCTAAAAACATCATCCGCAGCCTTTTCCCTCATTAGCGAATAATCTTTAAAACTGTTCGCCAATGATAATTGTTGAAAGCCATAAAAGCTTTGACCCCAGATCAGTGGGTTTTCATCTTCAAAATGATTGAACTCAAGCCGTATCGGAAATTTGGATTTGCCTGTATTATAGGCGGAGCTGAGGCTTGAGTTTCCCTTAAACCGAAAACCTACATCGTACCACTGTCTTCCATTAAAATAGACTTGGCTTGGGACATACGTTGGTGTTTCCGTCGCAAATCCACCCGATCCCAAAACTTCATTCAGATTATTTTGTAACACCTCCCAATATTCAGGTTCAATCACGATATCGAATCGATTTACTTTGTCATTTGGAAAAACAATGTCGTAATTGGGTGTTGCATCACCAGCATGTGTGTCAATTGTCCAATCTTCCAACTCAAATCCCGGTGGTACCGGAGCTTCTTTCCTACATGACACCATTGCAAGCAAGAGAATTAAAACCAAATAGTATTTACTCATTCTTTTTCAAGTTTAATTTGTAGCTGAAATTGAATCCTAGAATGTAAATGGTTTCCGGATTGAATGTGGTTGTCCCAAGATACGTCGGGAATGTATTGAATCCTTTCTCGATTCTGTAATACAATCCTAGCCGCGCCCTTTTAAACGGTTTTAAATTGGTTCCCAATGTGAACCTGACCTTTTCAAAGCCCGAAAGCTCCATAGAACCGGTTTCAACCTCAGGAATATATTCCACAGCATCTTCTGTCGTTTTTGCGTGAAACAATTCTGCCTTAAGGTATGGGTCAAGTTTCCAATTTTTTACGTTGTAATCCAGTTTTAAAGCGAGTCTAAGTTTCGAGGTAGAATAGTCCCCGTTTCCTTTAGACTGTTGAAAATAATCCCTTAGCTGATATCTCAATCGGCAGGACAATTTGAATCGATTTAATTTGTGTCCGTAACCAAGATCTGCCTGAGCGCGCCACTGTCGGTTACCCGTGTTTTCATCGGTTTCATTTATATAGCGGTATGCTGCTCCCAATTTTAATCCATCGATAATTTCATATGAACCGCCAAACTGGGTAAATAAAATTCCTAGGGCTGAAGAATTTTCGTTGAATCGTAAGTTTTGACTTACTTTGAACTCGAGTTTATCATCTAACAATTCTGTTCTTAACGCAAAGCTGCTCCAGGTTTCAAAGTCTTGAACCACCATTGAATCCTGCTGCCCTATTGTGCTGGCAGCATAATGAACAACACACAACAATACACACAAATTTCTTATTCTCCTGACCATTGCTCGGAAGTATTATGTCCTATTGGACATTGAACAAAGTAAATGGTTTAATCCTTCGGCAGCATTTCTTTTACGCGTGACAATTTAGGAAGAAATTCGATATCGCATAATCATTCTAATGATCTGACACGACAAGTTTCCCAATAGCCAAAGGAAGGGCCTTCCCTCCGATTCGAACATGATACAAGCCATTAGCTAATCCAGAAATGTCCAATTCACAATCCCTGAGAAGTTGGTCATAAACGAGCACTCCAACTGATGAAACAATTTGAATTGGCTCACCTTGTAGATCAATACAGTTATTCCTATTGACCCTGACTCTATTTGAAGCGGGCATAGGAAATAATTCAAGAGGTGTAGTTTGTTGGATTTCTCCCTTTGCCATAGAAGTCGGGCCGGATGGACTACTACTTGAGAAAGTTATATTATCAAAATAGGCGATCACATTATCCGTTCTTCCAGCTAGGTCAAAGTCAGGGAAAATTACAATTTGATCTTTAACAAGAGGATATACTCCTATTCGAGTTGAAAAATCGAATGTAAGCTCTTCCCACTCGTTAATGATTGTGTTCGATACTTTTATTTCAGGTTGTGCAGCGGAAGTAGCATCTACGAACTTTATTCCAACATCACTGATTTTATCCTTAAATACCATAATTTTGATTACACAATTAGTCGAATCAAAGCTAAACGAGCTCAAATCTGTACCATGCATTGATTCGCATCCAGCCCAAGGATTTCCTGTTTGTAATGCTGTGAATTTGGCAACACTAGAAGACAAATTCACTCCACCAGGAGCCGGGTTTGAGACAATCTCTAACGGGGGGTTGGTGTCATTCTCGAATACAGTCCAAGTCCAGGAGGACCCAATACCGGGATTTTCAAAATCGATTGGATTATTTTGGCAATAGGCTGAGGAAAACACAAGCGAGGTAGTCAAAATGAATAGAATCTTTTTCATCTGTTTGAATTTAGACAAGCAAACTATAGCACCCTGCTACTTATTGTCTTGTTAACAATAAGAAAGTTAGTGTTTTCTAAATCATTTGACAAGCTTGATCGATTCGACATCTAGCTTTTCCATATAAATACTTTAGGCTTTCCACCAAAATATTCAACAATTGTTGATATTTTGAACTCTATGCAAATTGCTAAAGAAAGAATTACCAGCATCATTTTTGATCTTGGCGGAGTATTGTTGAATATTGATTATGGCCGAACAAGAACTGCGTTTGAACACCTTGGAGTACCAAACTTTAGTGACCTGTTCTCTCAGGCACAACAAACCGAATTATTCTCGTTGTTTGAAACAGGGAAAATTACCGAGATCGAATTTTTTCATGGGGTAAGGACCACTGCGGGTATTGGGTGTACCGACGATGAGATCCGAACGGCTTGGAATGCGATGTTATTGAGTTTTCCACCTCAACGACTTGAATTTCTACAGAATATTAAACCCAGATATAGGACTTATTTACTGAGTAATACTAACGCAACCCATGAAACGGCATTTCTTCAAATCATACAAGAAGAAAATGGGATTCAAAGTCTGAACGACTACTTCAACTCCGTATATTTTTCTCATAAAATCGGCTACCGTAAACCGGATCGTGATTCATTCAGTTATGTGCTCAATGAAAATAATCTTGATGCTAATCAAACCCTGTTCATCGATGACTCCATTCAACATGTAATGGGAGCAAAACAACTAGGTATTCATTCGGTTCACCTAGACACCTCCAAAGAAAATGTAATTGAAAAATTAAGTTTTCTCCTGGCATAGCTCCACCAAGACTCCGTTTGTCGATTTTGGATGTAGGAATACAATCCGCTTGTTGTCTGCTCCGTCTTTGGGCTCAGAATTAATCAATTGATAACCTAATTTTGTTAGTCTATCAATTTCAGATTGAATGTCTTTTACTTCAAAAGCAAGATGATGAATGCCTTCACCCTTTTTCTCGATAAACTTGGAAATCGGACTTTCTGAAGTTGTGCCTTCCAACAACTCCACTTTACTCTCCCCCACGCGGAAGAACGAGGTGCGGACACCTTCAGAATGAACTTCTTCCAGTTTATAGCTCTCCTGATCAAACAACTCAGAAAACAGTTTCGTTGATGATTTTAAATCTTTTACAGCGATACCGATGTGCTCCAGCTTCATATTTATTGTAAAAAAAAACCCCACTGTTGAAGTGAGGATTCAAATCTTTTGAATTCAGGTTTAGTTTTTACTAAACTCGTCGTTTGTATTATCATAATTAAGATAATACAGGCCCTTCTTCAAGGTTGTACAGTCAATCTTCTCCCCAAAACCTTTTTTAACGATGTTTCCAAACGAATCAAATATTTCGTACTTCGTTTTTTGCGTAAACGTGATCTCTTTTTTCACCTTCTTCGGGTAAAACTCAACCTCTTTCATTTCAGTATCGATAAATGTAGCGGCAGTCGACATTCTCGGCCTTCCTGTATAGTCCACCTGTTTCACTCTGAACTTATTCTCTCCTGAATGGGTAGTCACTTTAAACTTGTAATCTTGTTCGCCTGGAGTGCCATTCCCTTCAACTTCCCCTACTTTAATCCACTTGTTCCAGCGATATTGCTCAACTATGTAGGTAAGCTTTCCCGTTTCTTTGTTTGTCTTCCAATTCAGCACCTGATCATCACCAACATTAATGGAAATTGTTTCGAAAGTACTTTGTGGCTCAAGAACCTGTGGGTTAATGATTTTGGGCGTACAATCCAACTTGTGAAATATTTCTACTTCCAAGGGTTCTCCCACCTTCATTTGAAAATTGACAAAATCAATTTCAAATGCACTTGAGGCAATTTCATCGGTTGTTACATCACCGTTAACCGTCACTTTGGTAACACAAAATCCCACTCCAGAACTTCCAAAGGGATTTTGAACATAAATGTTTCTACCCTGATAATGACCCTGTAAGATAATGGACGTTTCTGACTGCGCTTTTGCGGTCGAAACCAATCCGAAAGCCACTACTAGTAGTAAGACAGATAGTTTGTTCATTTTTGTGCTTAAATTTAAAAGGATGCTAAGCCTAAGCAGGCGCAATATTACTCTCATTTTTCTACATATCAAAATAAATGAGAGAATTAATTACCCCATCATTTCAGGCAAAATCATTCCTATTACATCAACAACTTTCTTCGGTCTAATATAAATTATATTCTTCCAATTTAAATAAAATAGTGGGATAATTCTCCATTAATTTATTCTCGTATATTCGTAACTCCAATTTCATTTTAGAATAAACTAAAGAATTAAGGCAATCTATGGACGTTAGGGTTTGGATTTTATCTGTTGCTGTTTTGGCCTGTGCATGCAGTCAAGGCTCAAGTGAAGAATCGGGAAAAAGGGTAGCAAAGGGAGAAGCAGCTTATGGTGGAAACATTAAAACTGCCGAAACTGAAAAGTACTCCACGTTGTTTCCGGTCGAGATTGTTTCCATGAGCGCCGCGAGAATCGCCCAACAAATACACGAGGGATTGGTTAAGTTTAACACCGAAGACTTAAGTGCAATCGGTGCTATTGCAGAAAGTTGGGAAATTAGTGATGGTGGACGAGTATACACCTTTAAGCTAAGAGAAAATGTATACTTCCATGACAACGATTGTTTTGAGGGTGGAAAGGGAAGACAAGTAAAGGCAGACGACTTTGTATATTCTTTTGAATTACTTTGCGGAAATAACAAGAACAACAGCAATTACGACAACTTTTTTAAAGAAGAAGTGGTTGGTGCAAAGTTGTTTCATAACGGACAGGCAAAATCCATTGAAGGCATCAAAAAGCTGGATGATTTTACCCTTCAAATTTCATTGATCAATCCCAATCCTACATTTATTTATTCCCTAGCCAATCCCGCTTGTTCTGTTCTTGCTAAAGAAGCGTATGAAAAGTATGAGTCAGATTTAATGGTTGGCGCTGGTCCTTTCCGATTTTCCGGGGAAGATGAGAACTCCGGCACAGTTTATCTGACCTATCATCCGAAATACCATCTTCAGGATGAACAAGGGAACCGCTTTCCATATGCAGACTCACTTACTTTCAGTTTTTATGAAAACAAATTGGACGAATATGAGGCCTTTGCTGCGAAAAAACTGTCTTTTATTGATGGGATTCCTTCTTCAAAAGTAGCTGAGATCCTTCAAGAGAACATCAGCAACTTTGAAATGATGCCGCCCATGTATGAACTTACGATTGAGCCGGAGGCGCTAACCCAATATTATGAATTTAACATGTCCAAGCCTCCTTTTGACAATGTTTTGGTTAGAAAGGCATTTAATTATGCCATTAATCGACCTAAGATTATCGACAACGCACTAAATGGTCAGGGTATAGAAGCGAGATACGGACTAGTTCCGAAAATAAGAGCTTTCAGCGACTACCCTTTTGATTCGATTAACGGGTACAACTACAATCCTGAAAAAGCACAACAATTATTGGCCGAGGCAGGATATCCGCATGGCGAGGGATTCCCGACAATTTCTCTTGAAATCAATTCGGGCGGAAATGTAAATAATAAGGTCGCCGCTGAAATCGAAAGACAGCTAAAAACAGTGCTCAATGTCAATATTTCATGGAGCACCGTTTCGTTCAAACAAAAACTTGAGGACAGTAAGTATGGACGGGCTGACATGTTTAGATCTGCCTGGATCGCTGACTTTCCTTCTCCAGAGAATTTTTTAATGATCTGCTACGGCGCTAATGTTCCTGCATCTGCTGAAGCGCCTTCTTATCCAAATACAATGCGGTATGTGAACCCTGTTTTTGATTCATTGTTTGTTGCCGGGCTTCATACTGAAGACCGAGAAACTAAAATGAGTCTATTGGCTCAAGCAGAAAAAATCATGATGGAAGAGGCGCCTATGATGATGCTTTGGTACGGCGAGGACTACAAGATCATTCACTCGAACGTTCAGAATTATCACCACAATGCACTTAATTACATAGACTTTTCTCGAATTTATTTGAAGACTTTAACCGAAGAAGAGTTTAAGGCCCTTAAAGGCATTCAATAACTCACTCGAAGATTCGGATCGAATTTACTTCCCTAGTCAAACTAGGCTTCCTCTTTCGCTGACTTGAACGACTTTGCAGCACGTAACATGTCGTTTACCCTAGATAGTGAAAACGATCCGAAGTAATGACTTTGAATCGTAAAATATGTTCCTTCAATTTCTTTGATCAGACAAAAGTGATTGAATCCTCCTATCTCAGAATTATTTTTTCCATTCAAAGTGTAGATAATTTCATCGTCGTCTTCTGTGTTAACAACCAAATCGAACACCCCATTGTCTAAAATTAGGCGCTCTTTTATCTTTTCAATTGTTTTCACTTCTTTGCCCCAATCGTCTATCGTAAGGTGAAACTTGTCATTTAATTTTACGTGCCACGTTACCTCTTCTTTGTGTTCAATCATTGGACGCTCTCCAATTGTTTTTATCGGTAACATCATTTGATATGGCAAATCGACCTGGTCTATTGTAAAATCACACATAGTCATATCGGAATAGTCCAGTTCGTCAACTTCGCTTTCCATAACTGTTGGGCTTTCTTCCTGATCATCATTCGTTTTTGGTTCTTCAGAACCACATGAGACAATAGCTGCCAAGAAAGCAGTAGTAAATAATAGTTTTATTTGGTTCATGTTCATCTTCTTCAAATTAAGTTTTCTAAAATAGCATATTTAATTAAATCTCTTAATGTCAACCTTCGGATTCAGTTGTCCGCCGTAAAGAATATGGCCTACAAACTGCTTTGCAAAGTATGGTGCGAGCATTACCCCTTTGGTTCCCAACCCGTTAAAGATTCCTAATGTCCTGTAATCTGGATGCACACCAATTAACGGTCTTCTGTCTGCAACGGTAGGTCGTAAACCTGCAGTATGGTCGATTATGCTATAAGGCCCCTTATAAAAGGAGGCTAGTTTATCCTCGATTTTCTTTTTTCCGTCCGCGGTTGGGGCTAATGTATGGTCTGTCCAGTCGTAGGTTGAACCCACGAGGTATTCGTCATTGCCGGCAGGCATAATAAAGAAACCTCGATTCAGAAGTTCATCCGAATCAATTTTTTCAGCTCTGATTCTGAGTAGCTCCCCTTTGGTCTTTTGAAGGGGAAGCCAATCGAACCACTCCGAAGATACTCCCAAGTGACCCTGACACAATATGATTTGGTCGAATCGAATTTGATCGTATGTGTTTTCAGATAAGTTTAACTTATTGGAATCAAACTGATCCTCGATAATCATCTTATGTTCGATCAAATATTCCCGATACCATTTCAACACATTAGTTAATACCACTCTACTGCAATTGGTAACCCTGCCAAAGCCAAAATCATTTTCAAGAAGTTTGTTTCGGTGTATTTCTCGCGCTGGCTCAATGTATTCGTTGTCGAGAGATTTTTGATCCCAAAATTTGCGGTATTCATCACTTCCACAAAATTTCAAAATTTCATAGGTCAAGAAGAAATTCTGACCTAGCTTTTTCTCTAGATATTCGTAAAAGGATTTAGCAACAGGCAAGAGTTCATCGGCCATCCAGCTTTTTTTGATTCGCTTAAAGGCCATTGGATTGATCATTCCCGCTGCCACTTTTGAAGATGCTTGTTCGTGACCCTGATCAATAAATAAAACCGACTTGCCTTCCCGGATGAATGTTTCTCCTAAAACGGTGCCTGCAATACCCTGACCGACTATTAGAATATCAGTTTCCATCAATCATTTCAACATCCGTTATTTCAATGTCTTGAATATCCTGAAAGCATAGACCAATACCAATAAATATCAGTATTGCGCCAACGACTACGCTAACGGTTGCAATATTTTTCGGGGTGAGCTTTTTCTTTAGCTTGCTTGCAAAGTAGATCTTCAGCAGATCGATTAGAAACATCGTTCCCAGACAGATTACAAAAAATATCACAACATTGACCCCCTGAATATTGTGACCTTTTACTTGGTAAGTACAAACAAACAACCAATAAGCGAGTACTGCAGGATTCATCGCATTCAAAGCGATTCCTTTTGAAATTAAACCAAATGCGTTTGGTCTTTTTAGCTGTTTCAAATCTATATTCTGATTAACCTGGGGGGATTTTTTACTTATGATCGTGTACAAACCATACACAATTATAACGCCTGCACCTACAAACTTTAAAAACTCATACTTTTCAAGCCAGACCATAATCCTTTCTGCACTGAAATAGGCAAGAAACAAGTACAATACATCTGCCAGCAATACGCCAACATCCACAAAGATTGCGTCTCTCATCCCCCTTCTAATGCTTGTTTCGATCAGCACAAAGAAAACAGGTCCAATCAGGACGCTTAAAAAAAGGCCGAGGAGTATACCGCTTTTTATTGTTTGGAAATCCACTAGTGCTGTTGAAAGCTTAAAATTACGCTTTCCTTAGTTAATGTGAAATAAAAAAGCCTTCTTCTCCCGAAAAAGGCTTTAAATGGCAATAAAGTGTGTTTAGAGAATTGCTCCCGCAATTATTTCGATCTCATAGTAACCAATTGCAATTGAATCTTGTTTATTTCGCAAAGCGTTTGTATGTATTCTGTCACAGCCCCCATGTTCATTAGTTTCGTGGCTTTGGATTTGAGTGTGTCTAATTTATTTTTTAGGTCAATCATGGTTCAGTTTTTTAGGTACACTATCTATTAAACAAACCTCATGCCAAAATGTTGGCCTTTGGACTTTTTTCAATGTGTTCAACGTCGTTTCTGTTCCAATTCTTGCCGTATCTTTGCTCACATGGTAAAAGTGATCAACCGTTTAATATTTATCCTAATTACCCTTTCGAGTGTCTATTCTTTCTATGTGCATAACGACATCGATCAACGTGTTCCTTTTGTTCAAATCACCATCCATATAGTAACCGGAATAATGATTCTCCTATTTCTAGTCAAATTCAATTACAAATGGCAGTCGAGGTTGTTTGTAAAAAGGCGCCAAGACAAAATCCTTTATGTCGAACCGGTTTCCAAAAGCTTACAAAACAAGGTACTTCTTTTTGAAGCTCTAGACCTTTTTACATATGCTGCGGTAGCTGTTTTGCACTTTGTCTATCCCTACCCCGGGTGGTTATTGGGTAGTGTGTTAGCAGCAGGCGTTTTGGAGGGCTCCATTTATATACTAATTAATTATCGCTCACTAGCGATCGCTATTACTTCGAATTCCATTATCCTTGCAACGAATCGCCCTAACATTGTCCGATTGAGCAGGCTGAAAGCAATTTTGAATAAAAGTGGGGGCTATGTGTTCCAGCATAAGGATGGTCGGGTAGATCGGATCGAAGGTACTTGGGTGTCAGACGCTTCAAGAGATCGATTTAACGAAGTGCTCAGGGGCATTTCTGTTCAAGAAGGTTTTTACTTAGACGACTTCAATTCGAAAAGCTAATTGAATAAACGATTGACTCCATTTCTTTTAAAAAATCTCTTTTTTTAAGCTGCGGAGCATAGCAATAACCCTCAACTGTAACTAGTCTGTTTCTATTCTCATCATAGGTCGTGAGACTAATAAAAGGCCCGCCCATAAACCCATTGTGCATGGTAAACTGACCTCTCATTTCAACTGCATAGTTTCCCAACAAATTGATCTCTTTGTAGTCCGGTAATTTCCCTTCCATTTTTAGCGTTTTCAAGTACTGACCTGCCCTTGAGCCAGGCACCTGTTTTTTCAGCACCGAATCTCTTTTTGATATGAGGTGCTTATATGTGAACGCACTATCATCTACATAGGGGTACGAATAGATAAAAATACCCTGATGCAACACGCCCGTACCATCCGGACTTTTTCCTTTTGCTTCTAACCAGGCAAAACTCTCTGCAGAATCAATAACTGTTTTGTGCAGTGATAGTCTTTTGGGAATAACTAAGTCCAGATTCAAAGCCTCACTCAATTTTTTTTGTGCTGTAAGGTTGGTCCTTTTTCGGAATTTAACCAGCGCCCTTTCTCTTTCTTTTAGATCTATCTCTTCAAGAACCCCGGGAAGCTCCTTTCTGATCAGTGCAAGCATGTCAGAAACGTTAGGACCTTTAAACTCATACAGCAGCTGGTTTTTTGCCCATCTGCTTCCTTTTCTGATAATTGCTGCTTTTTTGTTTTCGTTTCTTTGGTCAACCACCAGCTTGATTATATTTCTATGGGTCAGACGAGCCTTGTTCATATCATCAGACTGGAACTGATAAACGGTAAACCGTTTTTCGGGCTGAGGAAGGTTTTTTGTGCGCTCCTCCAGGTGTTCCAAAACAAAGGCACCCACTGTGTCTTTCCAGATTACATTATCGCAAAAAACATAAACTTCATTTGGTTGTCCTGAATATTCCGGAAGCATATCATCCAATTTCAGTTCTTCTCCACAGCTCTGAAACAAAAATGTTGTCACAGCCATAAAGACCAGCAACATAGATGTTCTTTTTCCTGCCAGTTTTTTCTCCGTCATTTTGGTATCCTAATTTTTGTTCCTGTTTTCAATTTCTTAAAGTTCAGATGGCTGTTTTCCGATTTTAAATCGTCCATTGTAACACCATCATAACGTTGTGCAACGTCCCATAGTGTGTCGCCTTTCCTTATCGTGTAATATATAAACCCTTCTCGCTCATTATTTTTTTCCTCTCCTTTGGTTCTCTTCGGACTACTATCTGTGGGTAAAGATGAAGATCGCTTACTTTTTGCATAAATCGAATCTTTATTACTTTCAAACAACCCAATATAGACAATTGGCATGACCAGTGGCCTGTCTTCCTTAGTATCAGGGACCAACAATTTTGGGTAAGCAGGATTCAAATATTCCAGCTCTTTGATCGAGACTTTCAGGTACTTTTCCACAACGCTAAACTTCACTCGTTGATTGATCCAAACCGTGTCGATCTCAAAATTTCTTCTCGAAGGTTCAATTGGATAAATGTTATGTTCTCGATGGTATTTCATGGCATATGCACAACCCAATAATGCGGGAACATAATTTTGTGTCTCTCTAGGTAAATACTGAATGATTTCCCAAAAATTAGTTTTTCCATTACTTCTTCGAATAGCTTTGTTCACATTCCCGGCCCCAGAGTTGTATGAAGCGATCGCCAAATGCCAATCCTTGTAAATATTGTAAGCATCTTTCAAGTATTTGCATGCCGCTTCTGTAGATTGATACAACTCTCTCCTCTCGTCTATATAATAGGAAACTTCCAACCCCATTTGTTTTGCAGTACCGGGCATAAATTGCCACAGCCCTGCTGCCCCCATTGGAGAAGTGGCCTTTGCATTAAGTGCAGATTCAATAATCGGCAAATATTTCAATTCCTCAGGCATTTGATTCTTTATCAGCAGCTCTTCAAAAACGGGAAAATAGAGTTCCGCTAAACCCAACATTCTGGAGGTCAGCCTTCTCTTCTTCTCAGCATAGAGCCTTGCGAATGCAATCGTTCTTTTGTCAGGGGAAAATGAAATTGGAGACATTTCACTCATGCGGATTAGCCTTTCCACAATTATGGAGTCCGGAACCACAGGAATTTCATTGGGTTGAAAGTTGAACGTGTTTAGCTGTAAGGTGTCTGTTGTAAAGTCTTCTTTTTCAAAATAATACGCTAAAAATGTGCTGTCTAATCTTCTTGAAATGGGGTCGTCTAGCTCGATCGTTACGGAGTCCTGCACGATGGTATCCTGATTACTTAGCTGACAAAAGCCGCTGATCGACGTAAACATCAAAACCGACGCAGCGCAACGTTTCATCTTTTAATTGTTGGAAATCGTTTTTGCAAACGCCAGCATTGGGCCCTCCTGAAACTCCGCTGCCATTACCTGAAAACCAAATGGTAAACCATTGGAGTGAATTCCTGCAGGAACACTGATGGCCGGCACACCTGCCAAGTTCGCCTGAACTGTGAAAATATCCTGAAGGTACATGGTAATTGGATCGTCGATGTTCTCCCCTATCTTGAAGGCCGTCGTCGGGCAAGTTGGTGTCAAAATAAAATCGAAATTCTGAAATATTTCTCTTGTCCGATCCCTCAATATTCTTCTAATTTTCTGCGCTTTTGAATAATAGGCATCGTAATATCCTGCACTGAGCACGAAAGTTCCCAGCATAATTCTTCTCTGCACCTCTTCCCCAAAACCTTCTGATCTGGAAAGCACATAGGTTCCTTCAATATCGGTAGCTTCAGCTGATCTATGACCAAAATGAACCCCATCAAATCTGGCAAGGTTGGAGGATGCTTCGGCTGTTGTCAAGACATAATAGGCTGGAATCAAATAGTCCAAGAAAGGATAATCAACCGGTTCAATCTCGTGCCCTTTCGCCCTCAAGCCATCTAATTTTTCATGGAATCGCTCCTTAATTTCCGGGTCTAGCCCCTCCGATTCAATACACTGTCGGATGTAAGCAATCTTTTTTGGTTTATTTTCCTCCAGCTGGTCTGCATACTTCTCCACCGGTCTTTTTGAAGCCGTTGTGTCATAGTCATCCTGACCAGAAACCACTTGAAGTAATAATGCCGCATCTTCCACATTATTGGTAAAGGGGCCAATTTGATCAAACGATGATGCATAGGCGATTAAACCGTGCCTAGACACCCTGCCGTATGTCGGTTTTACTCCAACGATTCCACAAAACGAGGCCGGCTGACGAATTGACCCTCCAGTGTCCGATCCAAATGAGGCCAGGCATAGTCCTGCCTGCACAGCGACGGCAGATCCGCCTGAAGATCCGCCCGGAACATATTCTGGATTGGCTGCATTCTGCACATGTCCAAATGCAGAGTTTTCATTGGAGCTGCCCATTGCAAATTCATCGCAATTCAATCTGCCTATCACAATTGCATCTTCCTCTAGAATTCTGGTCGTGATGGTTGCGTCAAAAATCGATTCGTAATCCTTGAGAATTTTTGATGCCGCAGAAACTCTGTGATCCTTGTAGCAGATATTGTCTTTTAATCCAATAACTGCGCCGGCGAGCACACCCATTGTTCCCTTTTTGAGTTTTTCGTCTACCTCAGCGGCCTTTGCGAGAGCTGAAGCTTGAAACACTTCAAGAAATGCATTCAGGTGTTTGTTCTTCTCAATTTTTTCGATGTAGTGTTCAACCAGTTGAACACATGTAATCAACCCTGATTTTAAATCCGTCTGGACCTCTTTTAGGGATCGATAATCTTTCAATTTTGGATCTACTTTTTTTCCACTTCATCCGAAGAAGTGTCGTTCGACTTGTTCTCGTTAGAAGCGTCTTTGAATTCCTTTACTCCTTTGCCAAGCCCTTTCATCATTTCCGGAATTTTCTTTCCTCCGAACAATAGTAATACAATCACGAGAATCAGGACAAATCCCCATATTCCCATTTTATTCACAAATAAAAGATCTAACATCATGTTGTGTTTTTCTTGCGCCGCAACTCGGCCCGTTGATTACTCTGCAAAGGTAAAGAAAAACAGACGCGATAGGGCATAAGTTTGTATTATACTTATTTTGTTCACCATCCCTCAAAACCAACGCTTTGTGTCTCTTATCCAAAGCTAGCGGCCATAAAGCCAATATTCAGGGTTTTGCTTGGACATGGTGCCTTCAGAATTGATCTTCCAAATCTCGATGTGTGCTTCGCTAGTGTTCCCACTAACGAGCAGCTGACCAATTTCTTCCTTCGTGTCGACCTGCTCCCCTTTTTTGACGTGCACCTTCTGCAGGTTGGAGTATACTGATCGGTATGATCCATGCTTGATCATGACTACCTTTCCTGCTCCCGGAATTACCAAAATACTCGAGACCTCACCTTTAAAAATTGCCCTTACCCCAGCTCCTTTCGTTGTGCTTATGTCAATCCCATTGTTTTCTACAACCGCTGTTTTAACCACGCTGTGATTGTGTTTGCCAAACTTCCCGGTTATTTCCCCTTTCGAAACAGGCCAGGGTAGTTTCCCCTTATTCGATTCAAAGGATTTTGATGCCAGTTTTATTTCCGGGGTTTCTTTAAACCCAGAAATCCCCTTACTTCCACTTTTAGCCCTTGCAGCTGCCAGCTCTGCTTCAATTGCTTTTCTGATTTCAACGGTAAGCCGTTTCTTCTTCTTTTCCTGCTTACCCAATGTGGCCTGCAAACGAGCTTCATCAGACATTATTTTACCCAGCTCTTGCTTCTGTAGCTCCTGGTCTTTTAAAAATTTTTCCTTTTCGGTGGATTTCACTCCTGCAAGCTCTTGGTTTCGAATGTTCCTTTCCTTCAATTCGGCTTTCTTTTCTACCAGCTTATTTTGTTCCGCAATAATCCGCATTGCTTGCTTTTGACGGAAAGAGGCATACTCTTGCAGATATTTTAATCGTCTGTAGCTTTGTGATAGACTGTTGGCGGAGAAAATGTATAACAATTTGTACTCCGTGTTTCTATTCTTATAGGCGTAACGCAGCATTTTTGCATAATCCGCTTTTAGTTTCTTGAGGTTGTTCTTGTGCACCTCAATATCCTTTTCAGCATGGAAGATCTGGTCCTCAATTTTTCTAATCTGATAGTTCAAGTTGGAAATCAACTCTTCGCGGTAGCTGATCTGATTCTTAATTATCCCAATTTCAGCAATTGTTAGTTGCTTCGAACTTCTGGTTGCTTTGATCAGCGTTTTCGTATTTTCTATTTTTTTCTGGATTGACCGCTGCTGCTCTTTGAGCTTATTGCTATTCGACTGACCACAAACAGATAGTTCACAGAAAATCAGCAAAAAAAACGTTATGCACCACGGGCCTCTCAATCTATTCTTGAATACTTTTCAGTAATCCTAAACGGATACGACTGGTTTTCGTTGAGTTTAATCTTTGTCAAAGTCAAGCCAACTGCAACCGTATCTGACTTACTGGTTATTAAAATGTCCTGTTTTTTAGGAAATCGCTGTCCTTCCACATCCAAATATTGAGAATATTCAGACGTGATAGACGTACTGTCTGATAGGTTGTTCACGATTTGCTTGTTGATTGCGCAATTATCCGGATCAAGCCAATATCTGTACAATCGAGAGTGCTTATCTGAAGCGCCCGCCTCGATTGCCTTCTTAATTTTCCTGCACGCGGGTGCACACAAAAGATAAGACGATGTGTCTGCATGCGAGTCATAATTTTCTTCTGTCTTGTACCCTATTGCCTTCGCTGTCAGTATCTGCTGAAAAAAATCGTAACCGATGTCGACACCGGCAAGCCTTGATAAATAATCGGTCCTCCCAATAAAGTACTCCTTTTTGATTTTGTTCTGAAATTTAACTGTGTCCCTTGATACAATCAAAGTCGCGACTGGTTTTCCAACTACCGAGATCAACATCCATATTGCACTGTCTTTACGGATTCTAACTGATGCTTTGCAATTGGTTTTTTCCCCGTTCAGCTCGCTTTTAACAGTTGCCCGAAACGCCAGAGTAGAATAATTTATCCCGGTTGTTCTTAGTTTTTCGTTTAAATAGGTCTGGCTTTTTTTTTCGGGGGTATCGGGATGCAGCTTCTTTTTCGAGGCACAACCAAGCAGTGACATGCTGATCGAAAAAATCAATATAATAGGAAGCAAACCAACCCTATTTGCTGCACTACTCATAGTATTGCCTATCCGTTATCTTTTTATCTATTTGTTCCGAGCTTATTCCGGAATTTTTTGCCTTTTCCCAGTATTCTACTGCTTCTTCGATCTTCTGAAGTTTAAAAAGCACGTCCCCATAATGTTCAAGAATTGTACCGTCCTTGTAGCCATCCGCCACCATTGCTTTTTTCAACCACAGTTCTGCCTCCTGAAAATTTTCCTGCTGAAACAAAACCCAACCATAGGTGTCCATGTATGCAGATGTACCTGGCATCAATTCATTTGTTCTTTTTGACAGCTCCGCAGCTCGGTCCAGCTTTGCCTTGCGTAGCGACAAATAATAGCTGTAATTGTTCATTACCATCACATTGGTTGGGTCGTATGTGAGGGCTAGTTCGAAGTGATTGTCCGAATCTTCATTTCGGTCCAATTCATGGTTTGCCTGTCCTAAATTTTGATGGAACTCCGATAGCAATTTATCATTGTCGATAACCAATTCTTTTCCCTGACTAAAACTGTTAATGGCCTCCTCGTATTTCTTGAGCTGTATATTGGCCAGGCCATTGAAGAAATAGAATTCGGGTTGTGTAGGATAAATTTCCAAGGCTTTTTTACTATCAACCAGCATGTCTTCGAACGCTTGCATCTCAAATTCAATTAACATGATCTGATTCCAGATGGTGAAGTGGTCGGGATCAATTTGGATTGCCTTTCTGTACTTTTTAAGAGCATCTTTCGCTCGACCATCCCGGTACAAAAAATCCCCATAAACGGTATGGGCTTTAGCGTCCAAAGAATCTACAGCCGACATAATGTCCAAATAATCATAGGCCTCCTTTCGCTTTTCAAAATTCCCTTCGCTTTCATTGAACAATCGAAGCATGACCTGCAATTTGGAGTCTATGGGAACATCTTCAGAGCTTATAGCGATTCTAAGCTCTTCTTTTGCTCGTTTACTGTTACCATGATACCTGAAGTAGTCATAGAGTGAAAGATGAACCAATCCATTTTGAGGGTCAATTTCCAGAATTTTTTCATACGTTTCTAATGCCTTGTCGATCTGTCCTATTTCTTCGTAAAGTTCAGCTAAAATGCCCCAGACGGCTACGTCATTTGGATTTTTTTCTATTAGATTTTCCAGCTCCTGTATCGCTTTATCACTTTGCCCCAGCTCAAGGTATAGTCTGTGCTTTTGAAGAGTAAGCTCTGGCGTTTTTCCAATAATTGTCTCGGCCTGCTCGAAACTCTGAAGTGCTTCTTTTTTTCTGCCAAGGTAAAGTTGAGACTCAGCCAACGGAAAATAATACTCTGCACTTTGCGGAGACAGTTTAACCAGCTGTTTGAATGACTTCACTGCTTCTTCATGGATTCCACTTCTTTGATTTAAATACGCAAGCTGTAGCAAATACCATCTGTTTTTAGGGCTAAGCTGCGACGCTTTTTTTGCAGACGAAATGGCAAGAGACGTTCGTCCCTGAAAATCGTACAAACCACTCAGCTGGTAATAACATGCTGCACATTCCGGATGAATCGTGATCGCCTCATTGAATTTTGTGAATGCTCTTTCATAGTCTTCTGTAATCAAATAAGAGTTGGCGTCATGGAACAACCTCCTGAATTGTTGACTTTCCGAATGGCTCAATTCGTTATTTTCTAACCGGTTTTGTTCCGTGGAATTTTCCGCTGAGTTTTTCCTGATCGAACACCCGATTAAAATAAAAGCAAGAAGTATATAAATTAACTGATTCAAATTATAGTTTCTGTTGCGTATAATCGCCAATACTAAGGTCTAATGCCGTTCCTTCCACCTCTGCATTGTTTCCAATCATGCTCCCTTCCACAATTGCATTCTTGACCTTTGAATTCTTTTGAACAATGGAGTTCTTCATCACCGAATTTTCAACACTTGAGTGGTCACCTATTGATACATGCGGACCAATGATTGCGTTCAACAGACTCACATTTTCTCCAATGAAACATGGCGGAATAATTACCGAGTTTTCTCGTTTGACCGTTGAAGAAATATTGCTTTCCTCTTTGGTAAACTCAAGCACTCTTTTGTTTGAATGAACCGTGGCATTTTTGTTTCCGCAATCCAACCATTCCATAACCGTTCCCGGTTTGAATTTCACTCCCTTTGATTTCATGTTTTCAAGCGCATTGGTGAGCTGAAATTCTCCCTTTTCTTTAATGCCATTATCAAGCAGGAATTTTATCTCCTCTCTTAACATGTCTCCATCTTTGAAGTAGTAAATACCAATAATTGCCAGGTCTGAGACAAATGTTTCCGGTTTTTCCACAAAATCTGTAATGACACCATCCTGGTCCAATTTGACTACCCCAAACGCACTTGGATCTTCGATCTGCTTTGTCCAAATGATTCCGTCTGCTTCGGAATCTAACGTAAAGTCTGCTCTAAACAACGTATCCGCAAAAGCAACAACCAGGTTACCAGTCAAAGATGGAGCTGCACAATAAATAGCGTGCGCTGTACCCAATGCTTCTTCCTGGTAATAAATTGAACCCTTCGCACCAAGCCCTTCTGCAATCTCCACAAGATCTTTCTCAACCTGCTCTCCAAAATCACCAATTATAAAAGCGATCTCATCTACTTTTTCACCACAAACTTTTGTTATGTCTTCTACCAGTCTTTCAACGATTGGTTTCCCGGCAACCGGGATAAGCGGCTTGGGAACCGTTAACGTGTGAGGTCTTAATCTCGAACCCCGACCTGCCATTGGCACAATTATCTTCATATCTTATTCTTATTTAACCCCTGTACTACCAAATCCTCCTGCACCCCGCGCTGTTTCAGACAGCTCGTTGACAGGATTCCATTCTACCCTTTCGTGTTTAGCGATTACCATTTGAGCAATTCTCTCTCCATTCTCAACGATAAAGGGTTCATTTGACAAGTTCACTAATAAAACGCCTATTTCCCCACGATAGTCTGCATCTATGGTTCCGGGTGCATTCAGTACTGTAATTCCTTTTTTGAATGCCAAACCGCTTCTCGGTCTGACCTGAGCTTCATATCCCTCTTCCAGGGAAATAAACAACCCCGTTGGAATTAAAGCTCTTTCCAACGGCATGATCGTAACAGAATTGTCGAGGTTTGCCCTAAGGTCCATTCCGGCAGAATATTCTGTTTCGTATCTTGGTAAATCGTGTTTAGATTTATTGATTATTTCCATTCTTTGAAGTCGTTATTCGGGATCTTTATAGGGTCATTATTGAACGTCCGAAGTTACCAATTTTTTCGGTCTTTCAAGAAAGAGTACAACTGCAACAAAAACCAGCAATAGTCCGGTGTGGTACAGCCCCATTTCAAGTGTCATTGTCTTTGTATGGTCGAACGGTAAGCTCAATAAAAACAACCCCCCAGCCAGTCCGGCATACAACCCAATTTTTCTAAAATTATATGGGATTGGATAATGTTTTCTTCCAAAAAGAAATGAAAGAATAACCATAATTGTGTAAACGATTAATGTGGTCCAAGCGCAAGCCTCATATCCGTATTCGGGAATGTAAAGCCAGTTCAATGTAATGGTAATACCCGCGCCGATTGTAGCGATCAAAGCACCATATTGAGTTTTTCCGGACAGCTTAAACCAAATATTTAAATTAAAATAAATCCCCAATAGGATATTCGCAGCTAAAAGAATAGGAACCACTTTGAGTCCTTCCCAATAGTCCGGGTTGGGTATAAAGTGTTTGAAAAAATGTAGAAAGAGCATTATTCCCAGGAAACAAAAAGAGACAACGATGACAAAGTAGGTCATGACCCTTGCGTATACTTGTTTTGATTCTTTGTTTTCTTCCTGATTAAAAAAGAAGGGTTCAGAAGCATATCTAAACGCCTGTAGAAACAGGGTGATGATCATGGTAATTTTGTAACAGGCGCCGTAAATTCCATTTTGTCTTTGCCCAATTTCTTTTGCCAGAAGCTCGGTAGTGCCATTTGCCATCTCTTCGTTCATCGTTATGGTCTTCAGCATAACCCTGTCTATCGTTTCGTTGATATTGCCAGCAAACCCCACAATTATTAGTGGCAAGGCATAAGGCAACATCTGCCTGAGTAGTTGAACATCAAATTTAAACCTGCCAAATGGAAACTCCGGGATCAACAATAGGAGTTTTACTCCGCTTGCTATGAAGTTGGCAATAAAAACATACCCCACTCCAATGGACGGATCATACAACAGATCAATCATCTCAGAATGCTGTGGTGACTCATATTCGTACTTACAGTAAACGATGAAGAATAGGTTAAGCCCAATATTTACCAGCACACTCACGAAGTTGATGATTGCGAATTTGGATGCTTGGTTGTTCGCGCGAAGTTTTGCCATTGGTACTGCAGAGATGGCATCCATTGCCATAATTCCGGACAGCCAGATAATGTATTCCGGGTGGTCTTCATAATTCATCCATCCCGCTATTGTTCCGGAAAACCAATACGCCAATGCCATGAAGATCAGAGATGTGGTTAACAATGACGTTAACGCGGTCGAAAAGACTGTGGATTTGTCATTGCCCTTAAGCGTTGAGTACCTGAAAAACGACGTTTCCATCCCGTATGTCAGCAGAATCATAATAAACGCTATGTAGGCGTACATTTCCGTTATTATTCCATACTGATCAGGGGAGAATCCATCCTTACCTGTGTAGAGCGGTGTAAGCAGATAGTTTAGAAATCTTGCTACGATACTGGATAGGCCGTAAATGGCTGTTTGTCCCGCTAACTTTTTAAAAATGCTCATAGCCCGGCGTCTTCGCTCTCAAACAAAGAAACGAAAGTGATGCCCAATAAATTTCTTAACGATCGTTAACTATCAACAGGTCTTTATGGAATAGAGGACCTAATTCCCAGTGAAATCTGGTTTTCTTTTTTCCAGAAAAGCAGTCGTGCCTTCCTTAAAATCGGCTGTTCCGAAACACTTTCCGAATTCTTCAATTTCTTTTTGAAATCCGTCCTCACCGTGCTTGTATTGCGCATTTACAGAGCGAATTGCTGCACCTATAGCTACAGCTGAATTTCTTGCGATTTTATTGGCAATTTTCATTGCAAGTAACATCAGCTCTTCCTGTTCCACAACATGATTCACCAATCCCATTCGATACGCGTCTTCGGCGCTAATCATCCCCGCTGTTGCTATGATTTCCAACGCACGCCCTTTTCCAACCAATTGTGCGAGTCTTTGAGTTCCTCCATATCCGGGAATTACTCCCAAGGAGACTTCGGGAAGGCCTAATTTTGCATTCGTAGAAGCGATTCTGATGTGCGCACTCATCGCCAGTTCAAGTCCTCCTCCAAGCGCAAATCCGTTAACAGCAGCAATCACGGGAGTTGAAAGGTCTTCCAACAAATCGAATAGCTTTTCCTGTCCGGAAGCGCTTAATTCCTTGCCTTGTTCAATTGAAAAGTCGGCAAATTCCTTAATGTCGGCACCTGCTACAAAAGCCTTTTCACCTGATCCGGTTAAGATTACTGCTCTAATTTCTGAATTTGATTCCACGCTTTTAAGGGCATCTCCGAGCTCGGCAATCGTTTCTGAATTTAAGGCATTGAGCTGGCTAGGGCGGTTGACTGTAATTGTTGCGACGGCACCGTCTGCTGTAACAAGAATATTATTGTAATTCATTTTATTCATCTATTTGACGCGGTAAAGAAACAAAAAATGATGTTCCATTTGGCGGATTTGATTCGAACCACACGTGTCCGGAATGATTTTCAACTATACTCTTTACCATAGCTAAACCAAGGCCGGAACCAGCAGACTTTGTGGTGAAATTAGGCACGAATATTTTCTCCTTCTTTTCTTCACCTATCCCTATTCCGTTGTCTTTCACCTCTACCTCAATCGTATCCTGCTTCTCCTCGATTACCACTACTATTTCTCCCTCACGATCATCGGGAATCGACTGTATTCCGTTTTTGATCAGGTTGTTGAACACCCGGGTTAATTGCTCATCATCCCCCGCCATCATCAATTCATTCCCTGAAGTATTGTTGACAAATTCCATTTTAATCTCTTCAATTTCATTGAACAATCCAAGTGCTTCCTTCAGTACTTTAATCAGGTCGATCTTGCTAATTTTCGACCTGGGCATTTTTGCAAAATTGGAGAACTCCGTAGCAATTGAGGACAGGGTATCTATTTGGCGTATCATTTTATCTGAAAAAATTCTGATTTTCTCTTCAAAATTATCATCGCTAGGGTCAAAGGAGCGTTGCAGGTGTTGCACACTTAGCTTCATTGGTGTAAGCGGGTTTTTAATCTCATGAGCGACTTGTTTTGCCATCTCCCTCCATGCGCTTTCTCTCTCAGATTTCGCCAGCATATTCGCGCTTGCTTCGAGTTGAGTGATCATGTGATTGTATTCTGTCACCAATGACCCTATTTCATCCGATCCTTTCCAAAATATTTGCTCGTTCTTTTTATTGATCCCTACGCTTTTGAACTTTTCTTTGATTACTCTGAGTGATTTTGTAATGTAATTTGACAGTAGATACGCTAATAAAATAACCACTATCAGTAGGACGGCATAAACGATGAGCAGGGAAGACAAAAATTCGCTAACCTCTCGCTTATTTGCAGAACGATTCCTTGAATACGGCACGTTTATGATACAGATTCTTTTTCCCTCCTCATTCTTGATATACGAATAGGTTGAAAGGTATTTGTCCTCCTCTACGCCCTTCTCGACCACTACATGTCCGCTTTTTTCCAGCTCATAAAATATACTGTCATTAATGATCTGAAGAAAAAAGTTGGGGTCTGCAAGATCCATGTGAGAAGACATCAAAATCTCTCCATGCGTGTTAAATATATTGATGTCCAGATTATTCACGTCTGCAATTTCAAGAATCTTGTCTGCAAAATCTTTAATGTATGTATCCAGGTCTTCTTGAATTTCACTATCGTCTAAAAAGTACTGGATGGTAGCGATTACCCGCTCTTCCTGCCTTGATAACCTGTTCTGATGATACACATCGTTTTTAGCTTTAAAGTGAAAAATGGTGAATATCCCGGTTACCACCATAGACACAAGAATCATAATTACCATGGAAAAATAGATTCTTGTTCGAAGACTGGGGTTGGTGATCGACATGACTTAAAGTTAATATTTTCTATGTCCGGGGAAGCAAATATCAGGCCGCTAAAAACAAAAAATCCCACCCTTTTGAGGTGGGATATAAACTCTTTCAGAAAAAACTTTAGCTTTTCAATGCCTCTGCACCACCAACTATTTCTAAAATTTCATTGGTAATCGCAGCCTGACGAGCTTTGTTGTAATGTAATGTCAGCTCTCTTTTCAGCTCTCCTGCGTTGTCTGTTGCTTTGTGCATTGCCGTCATTCGCGCTCCATGCTCAGAGGCATGTGAATCAAGCACAGACTTATACAATTGAATCTTAAGTGACTTTGGAATAAGATCCTCTACGATTTCTTCTTTATTGGGCTCAAAAATGTAATCGTTTGCTGCACTACTGCTTTCCACCTCATCAGGCGGAAGAACCGGTAGCATCTGTTCCGGAACAACTTCCTGCACAGCCGCATTTTTGAACTTGTTGTAGACAACAATCACCTTATCGTAATTTTTGGCGACAAACTCATCCATGATCATTTGAGCAACCGGCGCAACTGTTTCAAAATTGACACTATCCCAAACTTTTTCCAAATCCGAAGGCAGCTCCCCTTCATTCGTAGGAATGCCCTTGCTCTTAAGCAAGTCTTTTGCTTTTTTACCAATGGTAAGAACATGTACTTTGCTTGACGCATATTCTTCCTTGATGAGCCTTTGGCATTCTTTTACAATATTACTATTGAAGCCACCGCACAATCCTCTGTTTGATGTGATCGCCACCAACAAAACCGTATTTGCCTCTCGCTGAACGGAGTACACACCATCGGAAGTGTCCAAGCTTTCGCTCAGATTTCCCAAAATTTCTTGCAGTTTTTCCGCATAAGGACGCATGTCGGTAATTGCATCCTGAGCTCTTTTGAGCTTAGATGCTGACACCATCTTCATCGCAGAAGTGATCTGCATGGTTGAATTCACTGAGGAAATTCGGGTTCGTATTTCTTTTAAGTTCGCCATTTAATCAATTTGACCGTTAACTTAAGCCTTCCAGCGCATCAATATTTCGCTGTAAGCTCCTTTGCCGTGTTTTCAATCGCCTCAATTGCTGCATCAGTTAGCTTTCCACCTTTCAGGTCTTCAAGTACAGCAGAATGATTTGATCTCATGAATGCAAGAAACTCCTCTTCAAACTCCTTTATTTTCCCTACAGGTACTTTAGAACAAAGTCCTTTCGTTCCAATATAAATTATTGCAACTTGTTCCTCAACAGGAAGTGGAGATCCTTCATTTTGCTTCAGAATTTCAACGTTTCTGGCACCTTTATCGAGAACCGCTTTCGTTGCCGCATCCAAATCAGATCCGAACTTAGCAAAAGCTTCAAGCTCTCTATATTGCGCCTGATCCAGCTTCAATGTTCCGGCAACTTTCTTCATCGACTTGATCTGTGCAGAACCACCTACACGAGAAACGGAAATACCTACGTTAATTGCAGGTCTCACACCCGAGTTGAATAAGTCCGATTCAAGGAATATCTGTCCATCCGTAATTGAAATCACGTTCGTTGGGATGTAGGCAGATACATCACCCGCTTGAGTCTCAATGATCGGAAGAGCCGTTAATGAGCCTCCACCTTTCACTTTATCTCGCAAGTTCTCAGGCAAGTCATTCATGTTGGCTGCAATCTCATCAGAAGAGTTGACCTTCGCCGCTCTCTCCAATAATCTGGAGTGAAGGTAGAATACGTCACCAGGGTATGCCTCACGACCCGGAGGTCTTCTAAGAAGCAAGGATACTTCACGGTATGCTACTGCCTGTTTTGAAAGGTCATCATATACGATCAATGCAGGTCTTCCTGTGTCTCTAAAGTATTCACCAATTGCCGCGCCTG
Source organism: uncultured Flavobacteriales bacterium (assembly GCA_913030835.1). GTDB lineage: Bacteria > Bacteroidota > Bacteroidia > Flavobacteriales_D > Parvicellaceae > UBA10066. The sequence goes on from CAJWDP010000018.1 coordinate 25,836, forward strand.
TAAACGGAGCGTAAAACTGCATTGGTGCAGGGTCTGCTGCGTTGGCCGCAACTACTACTGTATAGGCCATGGCGCCCGCTTCTTCCAGTTTCTTTACAATTCCTGCAACCGTTGATCCTTTTTGACCTATGCCGACATAGATACAAAATACAGGTTCTCCCGCATCATAAAATTCTTTTTGGTTGATGATGGTATCCAATGCAACCGTTGTCTTTCCGGTTTGTCTATCACCAATGATCAGCTCTCTTTGACCTCTACCGATCGGAATCATCGCATCAATTGCTTTGATACCTGTTTGAAGCGGCTCGTTTACAGGCTGTCTGTAAATTACTCCAGGAGCTTTTCTTTCGATAGGCATTTCAAAAGTCTCACCTTCTATCGGGCCTTTACCATCAATTGGGTTACCCAAAGTGTCAATCACTCTTCCTACCATTCCTTCACCAACATTCACTGAGGCAATGGTTCCGGTTCTTTTCACTGTGTCGCCTTCTTTAACATCATTCGATTTACCAAGAAGAACCGCACCGACATTATCCTCCTCAAGGTTAAGTACGATCGCTCTAAGGCCGTTTTCGAATTCAATTAGCTCTCCAGACTGCACATTTGTAAGTCCATAAATTCGGGCAATTCCATCCCCGACTTCGAGGACTGTTCCCACTTCTTCCAATTCTGTTTCAGATTTGAATCCTGATAATTCTTCCCTAAGGATCGCTGAAACTTCTGCTGGTTTAACTTCTGCCATTACTTGTTTATTTAAAAACCACAACTTGGCGTTAGCCTAGTTGAGTTTAATTGTATACGAGCTACTACCAAGGAGCTCCTTTTTTAAATCATTTAACTTCTTTGCGATACTGGCGTCAATCATTTTGTCACCAATTCTGACAACAAATCCTCCAATAATTTCCGGGTTAACGCTTTCAACCAGTTCTACTTTACCCTCAACATGGCTCGACACCAATTTGAGGATCTTTTCTTTTGTTGCTTCATCAAGAGGAATTGCCGTTGTAACACTTGCCACAACCTGACCTTTTACATTTTTGTACTGTGCAATAAATTCAATTGCGATGTCCTCCAAAATCTCTTCTCTTTTTTTCTTGGTTAAGATTGAGATAAATCGATTAGATAGCTCCCCAATTTGAGAAGCAAATATTTTATTCAGTGCCTTATCCTTCTTATCCCCTTTAACGATCGGGCTTTTCAAAAGGAGGTCCAGCTCACGACTTTCACTGATCGTTCCAGCAATCAATTGCATATCCGCATACACGGCATCCAGCTGATCCTTCTCCTGAGAAAGGCTAATCAACGATTTTGCATATCTGGTTGCGGCTCTGTGTCCTGCCATGACTCAATTAATTTAAGGTGACCTCTTCAATAAGGTTATTCACCAATTCTTTTTGCTTGCTGTCTTCCGAAAGCTTTTCCTTTACAATTTTTTCCGCCACTTCAATAGACAATGCTGCCACTTGTTTTTTCAACTCGTTCATTGCAGCAACCTTTTCCATTTTGATGGTTTCTTTGGCTTGGGCTACCATCTTGTCACCTTCCAACTTAGCATTCGATTTTGCTTCAGCTATGATCGCATCTTTTGCTTCTCTTGCTTCCTTAAGCATCGTATCACGCTCTGCTCTTGCTTTTGTCAAAAGCTCTTCGTTGCTTGCTTTGAGTGCGGCCATTTCTTCTTTCGCCTCTTCAGCTGTTCTTAATGCTCCTGCAATGGATTCCTCCCTCTTTTTAAGCCCTTCCAAAATAGGTTTCCAGGCCATTTTTTTCAAGATCAGAAGCACGATCAAAAATGCTACTGTTGTCCAAATTATTGTTCCTAAACTGATGTTAAGCATATTCTATTCTTTTCTGTTAAACAAAACCTAGGCCCCAGCCAACCGCTGGGGCACTTTGGTTATCCTAGTACTGCCAATAGACAAACGATGATTGCAAATAGAGCCGCACCTTCAACAAGTGCTGCAATAAGAATCATGTTTGTTCTAATGTCATTTGCCATTTCTGGTTGACGAGCCATTGCTTCTACAGCAGAACCACCTACTTTACCGATACCGATACCAGCTCCAACAGCTGCCATTCCGGCACCAAGTCCAGCGGTAATTCCCTGGCTCATACCACCAATTTCTAGCATTACATTTAAAAGATCCATGTCTATCTATTATTTATGGTTTAACAATTAAAAATCCTAATGGTGTGCTTCTTCAACTGCGGCACCAAAATAAATGGCCGCCAACAATGTAAATACATATGCCTGAAGAAACGCAACTAAAAATTCAATCAAATACATGAAGATCATGAAGACGGTTGAACCGACTCCAACTCCCCAGTAGGCTCCTTCGCTGTTGCCTCCGAATAAAAATATCAGACTAACAAATGCGAGAATAATAATGTGTCCGGCCGTTATGTTTGCCGTAAGACGAATCATCAGTACGGTAGGCTTGATGAACATCTGAAGTATTTCAATTGGGGTTAGCAGAACGAGCACCCATTTTGGAACGCCAGGAACTGCAAGCATGTGGCTCCAATAATTCTTATTTCCATTAATGGTGGTTATGATGAATACAACCACCGCTAATACTAACGTAATGCTCATTGTTCCTGCGATGTTGAAACCGACCAAAAACGGAATCAGACCCAGCAGATTTGCAAACCAGATGAAAAAGAACACGCTTAACAAAAATGGCGTAAATTTTTCAGCTTTAGCAGGGCCAATAGAAGGTAGCGCTATGTCATCACGAACAAACAAAATAAGTGGTTCAAATAAATTTTGAATCCCTTTCGGAGCCTGTCCTTCTCGATTTTTGTATCGCTTTGCTATTCTAACAAAAATGAAGACCATCAGAACCATAACAAACAATAAGCCCCACACGTTTTTGGTAATTGAAAGATCGAACGGAGCGGCAAGACCAGCTGCTTCTCTAAGCTCCTGTTCTTTCTTGGTTACGGCCGCAATTTCCTCTGCGATGATGGCCTGCTCTTCAATTGAGCTGGCTTCAACTTTCTTCTTTTCAAGGTTTACGATGTCTTTTAGAAGAAGGTCTGCTTCTTCTGCTAATTTGACTTTTTCCTCAATTCCATGAATCCCCCCGTTCTTTTCGAGATAATAGATCACCTCGTTCACCATGATGTATTCGTTGCCCATTGTGAAGGCATGACCTTCCATACCATGAACATGCGCCTCATTTTCTTCTTTGTAAAAATTGGAAGAAGAAAAACAAGTGAAACCATCATCGGTCCACAACATTACGGGAAGAGGAATCTGAAAGTTCGCCCATTCCATTTGATGGCCGTCTGCAACGTGGTGCATAATGAATTCCCCTGGTTTGAAGCCTTCATGGCTTTCCTCTCCTTCTCCATGATGAGCAGTGTTGTGATCGTCATGACCGACAACCTCATCACCATGTTGAGCATGGGCTCCGAAGAAATTAAATACGAAAACGGCAGTTGCCGCAACTAGGGTGGTTTTACTTAAAACGCTTCCTAAAAGATTGATTTTGTTAGCCATTAACCTCTATCTTTAAACTGTTACCGTTCAAAAATTCGGGGCAAAGGTAGTAGTATTTTCAAGATTTGAAAGGATAATGCCCCTAAATTTTTCCTCCCACAAAACGATCCGTTAAATTTTGCTCTTTTACAGAATATTCTAAGGATTCAGCGCCTTCTTCACAAAGAACACCTCAAGAACTAAAAACATCAAATAAACGACGCCGATTGTAAGCGCCACCGGTTTAAAATTTTCATTGTCCAATAACCCGTACACGAGAAGCAATACGGCAGTGGCTAAAAATTTAACCATCATAGACAAGGTAAATGCAGTTACAAATTGATGGGGGTTCTTTTCTTTCGCGTTGATCATCATCTTCGCCGAGATCAGGTTGAGCAAGGCAACAAACGGAATTGTCCAGTAAATTCCTGTTGGCGGCTCCATTACAACTAAATACTTTATGATCAGGAAAGCTCCAAGTATGGAAAAAAGAGTCAGTATTACCGAGTAAACTGCAAATTTTGAAAAATCAGTGTTCATCTTTTTGTGTCGATGATTAGTATATAAATAGCAATAGAAACTGAGATCAATGAAAGTCCAATCGTAAAAGCGGGAAAAGTAAGATTAAAGTATTCATCGCACTTGATGCCTCCCAACACCCCACACAAAATGACCAGAATCATTTTGATCACTATGGGAAGGAAGTTCGGGGAGCTGCCTGCGTTACGCTGTTTCTTCGGCAAGCTCTTGTTTCTTAACGGGAGTGCTGAAACCCGGTTTTGACATTTCTTTAACAACGCCTCCCATGCTGCAGGTTCCGGTAAATGTTGCTCCGGGCTCTATTGCCAATTTTCCAGTATGAATATCTCCCAATATTTTGGCTGTAGCGCGCAAAGCCAATAATTCATTGACTTTTATCTTCCCTTCTATCACCCCTTCTACTTCTGCATTATTGCAGATCACGTCACCTTCTATTCTACCTTTTGGGCCAACCACCAACCGACCCTTCGTATTGATCGTTCCGGTTACTGTTCCGTCTACCCTTATATTGCTCTGCGAATTGAACGTTCCTTCTATGACCGTTCCATCCACTATTCTATTCAACCGTTCCGGTGCATTAATATCTTGTGTCTTTGCCATGTTGTTATTCGCGTTAGCCTTAAACATCTTGTCCTAAATAAATCTGTGCAAATATACGAACTATTGGGCACTTCTGCTCTTTTTGCCTTCCCGAAAGGCAAACCGGAGGCTAATCCAGGTAGTTGTCATCGAAGAACTCCTTATAGGCCGTATCGTCTTTTTCAATGAGTAGAGAAGCATAGTTTTTTCCGGATATTACAAAATAATTTTCCCCGGAATTGTAGTTTTTCAGAGATGTTTTGTTCACCTTAAACGCAACAAAATAATCCATTGCGTCATCTTTATTTTCAAAGGACCTTACCATAACCACCTGGTGATCTGAGTTTAGGAAATTACTCGAAGTAATTAATCCTTTGGTACTGAACGAATTTACATTGAAGTTCGAAATGCCCATTTTGATCGGATTAATACTTCCAGTAGTTTGATCGTGAACATAGACGAAGAAGTGTGCTTCCGCAGCGTCGTATATATACGTGCTTTTCCCTTCCGTGGCATTTTCCGTTGTTGATTGGTTTCTCAGCAAATCCATCGTCTTTTGAGCTTCAGCAGCTACATTCGATCCTTTACAGATCTTGATCACCTCAGACAACGCATTTTCAAATGCTGTCGGATCTACAGAGGGCGGACTGATCCGACCGATCGAAAGAGCCTTCAGATACAAATAGAGACACCTGTACTCACCAATTGTTGTATCGGATGCTACCTCGTTGGCCTTTGTAATGATTAAATTGTAGTTGCCCTTTTTGTATTCATTGTAATACTGTTTGTATTCGTCCTTAAGTCGGTCCAGTTCTTTTTGCCTTTTCTCCATGAATTTTGGATCTAGCAATAGCTGTGCATGATCCGAATTAGGAAAGTCACGCAACAATCTGTCTTTAAAGGGTTGTGGTTTTACAGCAGTTGAAATTCCACCGATCCTAAACAGCTGGTACAATGCTGCCGGCGTGCGTTCTGATTTTGGAAACCGATCAACAAGTGATTTGAAGCTTTTGACAGCTTCAGGGTAATCGCTTAGCTCATCTTTATAAATAACTCCTTCTCCATACAAGGCATCAATGATCAGTTCATCGCTTTTTTTGTAGTCATCGGGAGTTTTAGGAATGTTCTGCAGGTACGTCTCAGGGTTGTAGCGCTCCGGCAAATTTGTATCTGTTGAGTCTTTTTCTCCACCATCATTTCCAAAAAACGACCCATCCATTGCTGTTGCTTTATCCGAGCGGCGCCAATTGTCTTCCAACGGTCGATCGCCCCATTTTCTTTTAAAGTCTGCAAATCCTGAGCTTCTAAGCTGGGGATTGAACACCCAAAATTTCCCTCCTTTACCAGCGCTACTTGCTTGAGCCATAGCCGCATCAATTTGTTGCTGAAGCGCCTCCTCCCTGAGTCGCTCTTCTTCCTCTCTCAGCTCCTCTATTAATTTTGCTACCAGCTGCTCTTGCTCATATTCCGAGAGTTTTCCAATCCGCTGCAGACTATCCTGAAGCTCAACCTGCTGAATATGGCCGATCAATGCCGTCAAGCTTTTGTTTTTAGCCTTAATCACATCATATTCCGGATGTTCTTTATAAACGACACGAGCAGTACTGTCATAATAGGCCTGAGCGCTTTCATAATTTTTGTCTTCAAAATACAGGTTCGCCAATCGTAAATACGTTTTTGTTTCCTGATGAACATTACTCGTGTTTGACTCTGCTGATTTTAGTAAATATGCGATCCCCTCTTCCTTGTTGTTCTCTTTCAGCTCCAGATCTCCGAGAGCATAATAGATCTGATCCAAATAGTCTATGTTTTTGTCGTCTTTGGCCATGGATAACAGCTCTTTTTTCAATTCACTTTTGTCCCCACCGCCTGAAAGTGCCCTGTTGATCTTCGCATAAAAGGTCATTTCATAGTCCGGGTTGCTTTTGATCACTTTGGTGTATGACTCATTTGCCAGCTCAGCATTTCCCGTTTTCTGATACAATTGCGCCAAAATAAAGTGCAATCGAGTCGTTAGCTTTCTACCGGGTTTTTGTTCGATCGTCAGATTGATGTTTTCAATTGCTTTCTGCCATTCTTGTCTTCTAATGTGCAGGTCTGCACTGGCCGCATACACCTCGTAGCTGAGCTCAACCGGAAATGGCTCTATCGTCGTTGCTTCCTCATTCTTTGATTTCTTAGATTTTGATCCTTTTCTTGATTTTTTCTTTTTACTCCCGGCCAGCTTTTGTTTCAGAGTTTTAAAGCTCAGCTTTTCTTCACGCGCTTTCTCAATAGCAACTTCTGCCTCCTCTGCTAATTGCGATAAATACTTAGCCGCAACCGTAAAGTCGCTCATCTCAATTCTGCACTTTGCAGACCAAAGCTTGGCCTTGTGCGAAATCTCTTTTGTTTCATACTGGTCCATTACGAATTCGAACATTTCGATCGATTCTTCATATTCCCTCTTATGAAATTTAGATTTTCCAATAATAAACCAATTGTCATCTATCCAGCGGCACCATTCCGTTTTCGCATATTTTCCTTCTTTCTTTTCAGGCATCGAGTGCTTGTTGATCACTGTAGCACATTTCTTTATTGCCGTGTCCATCGCCGGATAAAGCGACTTGGAGTCCTTTTCATCAGCATATTTAAAAATGGGCAAAAGCTCATTGTAATTCTCTTTGAAACCAAGCTCGTAGCTATTTAAAGCTTCTTTCATCAGCTCGTTCGCATTGAAATAACCATTGTAACGAGCTGTTGTATTGTGGAATGAACGATTAAGCCATGCATTCTTTTCTGTGGAGCACGCCCAAAGCAGACAGCCAATACTAGCTGACATGAATACGGCCGATATGAATCGAGGTGTGTTCAGAAGGAGGATTTAACACATTTTATAACTCCAGAGAGACAAAATTATTTTAATTTCTCAATATTTCTATTGCTTTTACAAGAATTGCAGCGAGTATTCACGAATACTGAGCCATATTTTAACCATCTTTGAACACAGTATGAAAGGAGAAGGCACACCCAATAAAAAACCCATTCTGGAGCGGCTTCAAAAAAAGTCTAGGTATGTGCGACTGAACAGTGATACCTTTGAAGAAGAACATTCATTCACCTTGTCCTACTTCAACATCTTGGTTTATCTGTTATTTGGGACAATTGTGATCTTCATTTTATCGTATTTGGTCTTTTCTTATACTCCTCTGAATACATTGATTCCTAATGTTCCTGACCCGACGCTTGAGCGGGAGCGAGCGCAAATCGACAAAGAGAACCTGTCCACCATTGATCGAATCAGCACGCAATCAGATGCTCAGATCCGCTATAATAAAAATCTAATAGCGCTTTTAAACGGAGACACCCCCGACAGTGATCCTGAGAATTCAGTTGATTCTTCGAGAGACTACAGCAACATACAATTCCCATCCTCGGCTGAGGACAAACTATTGCGCGAAAAAATAGAACAGGAAGATCGATTCAGCATTTCTAATCAAGTTCAAAGCGAGTCAAGGGACGATAAAATGAAAGGGGTATTCTTCTTCACGCCACTGGAAGGAACAATTTCAAATTCCTTTGATCGCATTGCGGGCCACCATGGTGTAGACATCATTGCGCCCGAAAATGAAGCGGTTAAATCAACTCTGGACGGAACTGTTGTTTTTGCCGGATGGACATCAGAGAATGGTCATGTAGTCCAAGTGCAGCATGCGCACAATTTGTTGAGTATTTACAAACATAATTCCGTACTGTTAAAGTCTGTTGGCGACAAAGTAATTGCTGGAGACCCTATTGCAATCGTGGGGAACACGGGGTCGTTGTCGACCGGTGCACACCTTCATTTTGAGCTATGGTACAACGGCAATTCGATTGACCCTCAGGAGTTTATTGCATTCTGAGAAAATTTCATTCCCTAAAACCTGATTAATTGCCCAATCACAAATTTGCCAAAGGCTAAACTTTGTATCTTGGCGCTCAATCAAAACTTTTCAAAATGAAAAAAACAATATTAATTCTTGTTGCTTTTTCCTTTTTGGCAAACATCAGTTGTATTGCACAAAAGAAAGTAGCTGTTACTACGTTTTGGGTATCAAAACACATCGGGTTTTCCGAGCTAGGTGGGGCCGCAGGTATGGCGGCATCAATCGCATCTTTATCTGAAGATCCTAATTTTAATTTACAACCAGTTTTAGACAATTTTTACAAAACTTTTACGGAAGAATACGCTAAAAACTTTCCTTTCGAATTAATGCCAGAAGAAGACGTCATTAAGCGAGCTGAATACCAAGAATATGAGGGTAGGTTCAACGAAGATAAAGATGCTGATCGCAGTAAACTTTTTCAGAGATACCTTACCCCGGAAGGTTATAAACCTTTGGTTGAATCTCTTACCAAAGGTGAGAAAAGTAATCAAATGCAAATGGTCAAAATGTTCAGTGATGCGGATGGAGTGATGTTTGTTTCAATGGGCTATGACTTTGTTAAAAAAGCTGTTCCGTTAACGGCAGGAGTCAGGGCATTTGTCCGAATTAAATTGTGGAACAAAGAGGGTAAGCGAGTATTCACAATTAACGAGTATGGTACATCAAAGAAGTCTGTAGCAATAGTCGGAGGAATTCCGATTATGAAACCTGAAAAGCTTCTCCCGCTTTGTGAAAGCGCATCTGAAAAGCTAGTCGCTGACTTGTCAAAAAAGATCAAGAAAATAGCCAATAAGGCTGCAAAAAAACTTTAGTTGTTTACTTGAATAGAATCGTTTAAAAGGGCCTTAGCGCCCTTTTTTTGTGCCTGAATTAAAAATTCAGCAATCCGTTCATTTCACAACTCTCGTGTTAATTGCGACTTGAGATGGTTACCAACCGCTTTTCCGTGGAAGACTCTTGGTAACGAGTTAGTTTGTATTTGATCGGGCCGTATGTCATGTGGTGCCATAATTCAAACTCCAAATAATTGCCGTCAGGGGAAAAAGAAATGTGCCTTAAACGATCAACATTTGTCGAATTCTCATGAAAATAAATGGTTATATCGGCAGTTGCTTTTCCGTCTGCCTGCACATCGTATATGTTGTATGTCTTGGATTCGTGATCTATGTCAGATCCATAATAGAGTGCCGACCCCCAAAATTCAGTTGGATAAGCGAAATTGGTCGCTGTCAGTGCCTTTCCCGAATAAGTGCCATCGGAGTTAAACTTGAAAACTACATTCTGAGGCGCTACCCAGGGTGTTGTTACATTTCCGATCCAATCCCCAACCATGTTGTTTTTTATTTCGGTTATGGATAGTCCTGTTGCATAAATCGTTGGTGTATGGTGCAAGTCGATCTTATAGTAAGAAGAGGTTTCGGCGCTTACACCTCCATCAAATGAAGCGATCGCTCTAATTTCAACGATGGTTCCATGACCCGAAACAACGATCGGACCTGTGTATTCTAAAGAAGAAGTGGTTGGCTCAGTGCCATCCATTGTATAATATATCGTTGACCCTTCCGTAATCGTGTATAGCTCCACCGATTGGTCGCTTGAGTATGCCCCCGCAAGAACAGAATATCGAGGTGTTGTGATTTCTGAAATTGAGGCGGGTTGTGGTTCCATTTCGATTGCAGGATCCTCTTTTGTGCATGAGGTGGAAATAACAATGCTGATAAGAATGGCGGCGATATTTTTTGTGCAGGCTTCCATAAAGTGTCTTTTCGAATCGTACTATGTGATCTTGTAAAACGTTGGATCTATGCTGTATATTGTAAAACATGCGTTCTACACGAAAAGTTACAATTGTAGCTTGAAGCTGTATTAGAATTTTCTTTTTTGTTATTGAATTAAAAAAGGGGGCAATCACCTTCGACTCGACGCCGCAAAATACGTTTCATTGCTATTTCACAGGTGTTTCAACTAATAAACAGCAACTAACGATTTGCCCAATTTTCCGGATTCCCTTAAAACAGAAAAGCGAGTAGCACTCCGGATAGAAATGTACTCGCTTTTACATTTAAAACTGTCACCAGTTTCCAATGTCCAAACTACTGTTATTGTGACTTCCGCTTCCACTAAATTCCGAAGAACTTTGCTTTCACTTCTAACTTTCCAGCAACTGTCGAACCCTATGAGATTTCGAAAAACCCCTTGTATTCAACGACCACTAAGGAATCCTATTTCAATCCAACTTACGAAGTAGTTAATCGAAACATTTTACCTTCTTAAACTGCGTTGAACCGAAGTACTACACAATTCTAGAGAATTAATCCTACCCAAGCACTTTTCAGCGCCAAGGATTGAAGCAAATTTGGTCTGGAGCTAAGCTCTCTCAAACGTCAGGACTTCTTCGTTTTTCCTGATGATCCTTTCAACAATCTACTTCCCGGAACTAACCCTCGGGAGAATCTCACCCGTTGGTGAGCCTTTTATCCCTCGTTTGGTTCTATAAACATACGCCATGGTACAGGAAAATTGCAAATAATTTACCCCGTAGTTATTAAGACGTTTTTAACTGCGGTTATTAACAAATGTTGATAACTGCGGTTTTTCTCCTGCAAGCTATTGAACTACAAGTTTAGTGGCGTATTGGTCCTTATCGGTTCTAACCGACAACAGATACAATTCCTTACTAAGCCCTAAAACAGGGATTTGCACCATTGAAGTAGGGTTCGCAACAGAGCTGCACCTAACCAATTTGCCAATCGCATTGTAAAGTTCAATCTCAACAACCCCTTCCACGTCGTCAGGGAAGCTAAGAACAATTGAACCTGATGACCTATTTACGTAGGCATCCATTCCAGAAAGTGAAGCTGAAGGACCTTCTGCACCGGTTGCGCATTCCATGGGGGTTTTTACCACAACACTTGTGCTTTTGGTATCGATTTGTCCACAGGAATTTTCCACCAACAACTGGGTAGAATACGTCCCATCCGTGTTGTATACTACGGTCGGGTTTGCAGAAGAAGACGATGAAATATCTCCCCCGACAAACGTCCACTCGTAAAGGCTCGCGCCAACGGATATCGCACCATTGTAATTAATAACTTCTCCAGGGCAAATGGTGTCACCACTTGATATAAAGTCCGCAGTTGGGGCGCTATCATCCACCTCTATGGTAACATACGTTGTTGCACTACAAGGCGCTGTCGTCCCCGTTACGGAATACGTTGTCGTAATTGAAGGGGTTGCAACGGGGGCGGGGCAAGAAGTGCACGATAATCCTGAAGCCGGAGACCACGTGAAACTTGTCGCTCCAGAAGCGGAAAGGTTTGATGCTCCTCCAGGACATATTGTATCATTACTTGAGGTAACAGAAACATCGGGTGTAGGTGACACTATAACAGCCGCCGAATCTATATGGTAAAACCCACAACTGTTGTAGGCTGCTAAATACACCATGTGTGTTCCTGCAGAACTCATCAATACGGAAGGGTTGCTTCCCGTCGGATAGGGTGTTGACGTTCCATTAATGGCCCATTCCCAATTGAATGCATTCGGTGAGCTCGATCCATCAAAATCGACATATGTTCCTTCACAAGCGGATACTACCGGAGCAATCACAGCCGTTGGGGGAGTTTGTGTAATTCGAGGGTAAATGTGCATGGACCACTCGGCTGTTCCTATTTCTCCTCCGGTCTGGTACCATCCTCCACCCAATCCCAGCGGATCATCAGCCGGGTTTATGTAGTACATCATGGTATTGTTTCGTGACAGATCGGAGGTTAGGTCGTCTGTAAGAGCGCAATTCACAGTATCTCCAGCCGCGTAAAACAGCTCGTAGCCCACGTAAAAATCAGACGTTGAAACGAATACAGGGGCGTCAAAGTTGACCTGAGTAATATAAAAAGAACCGGGACCGGGACCGGCTACATTGGCCTCAATCTCATCAATTAATACGTCTTCTGTATAGACAACGGTTCCGGGCGAACCGCCAGCGTCTTCCCACACCATGATCGTAATGTATGCCGTGGGGTCGCTTGTTTCTCCCTGGGTAAAATAAAAGTCTGCACCCATCAGATTGGTAGAGCCTAGTCCTGAATATTTGTCGCAAATGTATTGCGGATGGATAAAGTTGTGACCGCCAATATATCCATTTACAGCGCCCCAGGTCCAGGTATAGTTTGCGTCAGAAGGAATCGTATTCGATACCGTATCACAGCCGGTCAATGCATTCACAGTAATGTAGGCTGTTTCTGTTTTTGTATCTGAACCATTCGCATTTGTTACCGTTAGCTCTACCGTGTATGAGCCTGCTGTGCTATACGTAATTGCCGGAGGTGTAGGGCCTGTATGCGTTGAAGGAGTGCCGCCCGTGAAAGTCCAGTCCCAGCTTGTTGGATTGTGATATGATAAATCCGTGAAGTTTACCGATTGACCAACTACAATATTGGTTGGGGCACCATTGAAATCTGCGACCGGGGACCAGTTCAGCGTAGCGGAAACACAGTTCATCGCCGCAAGTGCATTGATCCTTCCATCACCGAGCTGGCCAACGTAACTCGGGTTCGAACCATCTATATTGTCTGCGGTAGATCGAATGCAGTTCTCCACATCATCAGGGTTCAGTCCCGAGTTCAGGGATAGAATTAGCCCTGCCAATCCGGCAACCATTGGGGAAGCCATTGAGGTTCCCTGCTTGAAATCATATGTGTTTCCGGGAACGGTGCTCCAGATTGCACTCCCGGGAGCAGTAATGTCGATCCAGGAACCATAATTGGAAAATCCGGATTTTGAGTCTCCAAAGGTTGAAGACGCTACAGAAATGACATGATTGTACGCAGCTGGGTAAAATTGAGTGGACACATCGTCATTGCCTGCGGCAGCAATACAGGTAACTCCATTTGCGTAGGCAAAATCTATAATTGATTGTGCTGTTGTCGACGATCCACTTCCTCCCCAGGACATGTTGATGACATCAGCTCCTGAATTAACGGCATACACCACACCATCGTATCCATGTGACACTACACTTGCAGAATTTGTTGATTTAACGGCCATAAGGGAAACTCCAAAACCTATTGATGCAACTCCTGTAGCATTGTTTGTTGCTGCTCCCGCAATTCCCGCCACATGAGTACCGTGATCATAGGCCGGGCCATCCGGATTAGGGTCATTGTCATTATTTGCCACGTCAAACCCGTCTACATCATCTACGTATCCATTGCCATCGTCATCCACGCCATTACCTGCTATTTCACCCGGGTTTGTCCAGATTACCGGGCTAAGGTCATCATGTGTAATTTCAACTGCATCGTCGACTATTGCCACTACAATACTCGAACTTCCCGTTCCCAAATTCCATGCTGTTTCTGCATTAATTTGAAACAGACACCACTGGTCTGTGGAGTTAAAATCCGGATCGTTTGGCGTTAATGTTTTCTTTAGCAATTCAACTGGCTCAGCATACTCAACAGAGGGGTAGCTGTTTAACTTTCGAATCACTTCTTCAGTCCCTGCTGCATCGGCCAGCGTCAACCTGTAAATTCTGTTGAGCCCTTGATCAGATTGTATGTGCCGAAAAGGCTGCTCCACCCTGTCGAACTCTACAGCGTTATTTAATTCCTTTAAAAACGGGACCTGTTCTGCACTCAGATCGTGCCTGTCGTCAATGGTTGTCTTCCCGATTCGTGCTGCCTGTCTTCCCAAAACCGTCTCTTGTTTTACTTTGACCCAGATCTGGCCTTCCGCATAATCGTGTTGGTTTTGTTGTGAAAAAGAAACTGAAGAGAAATGAAAAGTTAGCATTGCCATGAACATGGCGATCATTAGTGGTTTCATAGTTAGTAGTTGGTTAAGAAGAGTAGCAATTTAACGAAAAAACGGTAATCCCTGGTGCTGGTCTTTGTGGCCTCCTGTAATAAATCGCTCTTTTCCCCGTAATGTCTATCGACATAAAGATTATAAGGCTATCTTTACCGCCCTTATTTGTATTGCTATAGAGCTATGAACAAATTCATTCTAACCATTGTATTCGGCTTTTTGCTTGTTGCGGGCAATGCACAAGTGAGGCTTTCGGTCAATGATCAGTGGCCGGATACCATTTCACAAGGGACTGCAATCAGTTTTATTCTGGAGGCAGATTTGCCCGACTCATTGCTTACAGGATCATTTCCCGATGCAATCGTAATCGAAGACGCGGAAAACTCTCTGAGGTATTCTGATACCATCTTCCTGGAGAATAATCCCCAGCTATTTGATTCGGAAAAAAATGCAACAAGTTTCCCGCTTTCATTAGAGACAAGCAGTCTGCCGGTTGGGCAAAATGAAGTGACCATCCAGGCTTATTTGGAGGATAATCCGGTAGGCAATTTATTGACGATGAAAACCGTCCTCAAAGCCCCGTTTGAACCGGAGCCAGAAAGTACGTTTTGGATAAAGGCTGCTCAATTGTTGTTGAGTCTATCCATCCTCATTGTTTTGCATGAGCTTGGTCATATGGTTCCTGCACGCCTTTTCTCAACACGGGTAGAAAAATTTTATCTGTTTTTCAATCCGGGGATGTCCATATTCAGATATAAAAAAGTAAATGGAACTAAGCGGTATTCCTGGTTCACCAAAAAGTCTCCCGAAGCTTGGGAAGAAGATCTAAATACTACAGAGTGGGGGCTTGGCTGGCTTCCTTTGGGTGGATACGTGAAAATCGCGGGAATGGTTGATGAATCCATGGACAAAGAACAAATGGCTCAACCTGCTCAGCCATGGGAATTTAGATCAAAGCCGGCATGGCAAAGGCTGATTATTATGATTGGCGGGGTTGTCGTTAACCTAATTCTTGGGTTTTTGATTTACATGATGGTTTTAGGTGTATGGGGGAGAGATTACGTAAACCAAGGGGATGTGTCCCATGGGTTTTCCGCAGCTCCGGTAGCAAAAGACATTGGGTTTCAAGATGGTGACAAGATTCAAAGTGTAAATGGTGAAGAGCTGTTCAGCGTTCTAGACATCAGTAGACACCTGCTGATGAGAGATGTAAACACCGTTGAGGTAGTGCATCAAGATGGTTCGGAAGAAGCCATCTCCATACCTGAAGACTTTGGCATGACCATGTGGAAAAACGGCCAGGAAGTTCCATTGACCCCGGTTGGTTTTGCCACCTTGGACTCCGTTTTGCCGAACCGTGCAGCAAGCGCGGCAGGTTTGTTGAAAGGAGATAGTATCTTATCGATCAATGGCAATCCGGTTCAGTATTGGCATGAGGCTAAGGCAGAAATACAAAAGGTTTTCAACTCAAATCTATTGATGAAAGTTTATCGCAACAATGAGGCAATTTATCTCGCTGTAAGAAATGACTCCTTGGGCAAAATTGGTGTATCTGGCGGGTCGCCAGCCAAAACCATTTCAGTAAGTCATAAAGATTTTTCGTTTTCCGAGGCGATCTCTGAGGGCTTCTCCTATGGATATTGGACCTTGCACGATTATGTTGTACAGTTCAAATATGTTTTTACCAAAAAAGGAGCTACCCAGATCGGTGGATTCGGAGCCATTGGAAATTTGTTTCCGGCTGCCTGGGACTGGAATCAATTCTGGATGAACACTGCCTTAATTTCTATCATCCTTGCTTTTATGAACCTGCTGCCCATACCTGCACTCGACGGGGGGCACGTTTTGTTCCTTTTATGGGAAATGCTTACGGGAAGAGCCGTAAGCCAAAAGGTACTTGAGCGCGCGCAAACCGTGGGCATGTTGTTGCTTCTGGCCCTGTTGCTTTATGCAAATGGCTTAGACGTTATAAAAGGGTTTTTCTAACAGATATAAACTTTTAAGTATTCATAACTAGGCTGCATTATGCCTAGATACGGCTATCAATCTCCCTAAATTTGATAGTATAAGTAGGTTGATATGCGCTGTGTTTTATCTATTGTACTGTTTTCATTGCTTTGCACTTCCTTTTTAGCTCAAAATCGGAACGGAATTTTTACAGGAGAAAAAACCGATCAAGAAGCTTATTCAGAGGGCCAAACAGCATCTGACCGAGTTTTAATCGTTCCGTTTGAGCCGAAAATGTACATGTCAGGAATTGACAAAGACATTTCCATGAAAACCGGAATGACATTTCAGCAAATTCGCAACAATATGCGCTTCGGCCTTTGTAATGAGTTGCTCTCTCAGCTACATGGGCAAATGAAAACAACCTCTCTTATGCATCTTGATACAGGAGGCATAGAGGAAGAGCTACGGTACATCTATGCTTCAATCGGATACAAGTATAAAGAGATGCCCACAGAACAAATGGTTCCAGTCAAAGAAATAGAGCCAGGAGAGGATGCAAAAACGATTGATAAAGCGAAGTACAAGCTCAATACCTTGGTAAACAATGTAAAGGATAAAGTCAACACAATTGGAGAGACTGAGGAAGAAGAGCCGGTAAGATCTGCAGGTGTTGTCAACGGCGAAGTCGTCACCAGCTATGACGATGCTGAACGCTACATGGCGACCAGTATCCATAACCCAAATCTGCTAAATCAGCTGAATATGAAATTTGGCGCAACAAAATTTATGTTCATTAATCAGCTGGACATTGAACGGGCCGCCAAACCCACTCAAAGGGGTCTGGCAACGGATTCTTACCAAAGGAAAATTAAAGTGCACTATACCATTTTCAACCTTGATGGCACCGAGTTTTCTTCCGGAGCAAGTATCTCGTATTTTCCTTCTAGGGTAAATGATATGAACATCATTATCAAAAACCACTTTGCTGCCATTTCCAAACACATTTCTTCCAAACTATCCGAACCCGAAGCAAATCATTCCGGGGAACGAGAAAAGTCCAAAGACACCAGAAGTGAGATTGAAAAGTACTAACACATGAATACCTATTTATTCATTATTGGTGTTTCTCTGGTAATTATTCTTAGCTTTTTCTTCAACATTCTAGCGAAACGAACGAATATTCCAAGCGTCCTGATGTTAATTGCTCTTGGAATAGGAATTCAGTATTTGGCCCCACATATAGGCCTTGAGTTTGAAGAGGATCATTACTTGATGAACCAATTGAAAATTCTTGGCAATATCGGTTTGATCCTCATCGTGTTGGAAGCCGCGCTAGACCTAGAGCTGAAAAAAGAAAAGATTGGTATTATCCTGAAATCATTCTCAGTCGCTTTACTTGCACTCGTTGGGTCGTCCTTTTTGATCGCTATGCTCATCTCCTTGTTTTTTGCCGACGCCTCCTTCATCAAAGCCTTAATATACGCCGTTCCCTTATCCATCATGAGCAGCGCTATCATCATTCCAAGTATCGGAAGTCTCGAGAAAGACAAAAAAGAGTTTCTGATTTATGAGAGCACATTTTCAGACATTCTCGGCATCATGTTCTTTTACTTTCTTATTCAAAACGCCGATGCAGAGAGCGCGGGAAGTGTTTTGATTAACATTGGGAAAAACATTGGTATCACTCTGATCATTAGTATTGTCGCTAGCTACGCCCTTGTTGTACTGTTCCAAAAAATAACAAGCCCTGTAAAGCTATTTCTGATTATCGCTGTTCTCATGTGTTTGTATGCAATAGGAAAGTCATTTCACCTGTCTGCATTGATTATCATTCTGATGTTCGGCTTGGTACTTAATAATACCGGGTTGTTTTTTAGAGGGCCGATGAAAAAGCTAAACAACAAAGCTGTGTTAAAGCCAATTTTCCACGATTTTCATGTGTTAACACTCGAGTCTGCATTCGTGACTCGCACATTTTTCTTTGTTCTTTTCGGAATTACCATTCACCTAACTTCCCTCATTGATCTGAGAATTGCGATTGTAAGCTCAGTAATTATCGCATGTCTTTATCTTGTGAGGTGGATTTCTTTGCTTGCGATCGTTCAAAAGGCAATAACACCCCAGCTCTACATTGCCCCTCGAGGATTGATCACCATACTCCTTTTTTACGCGATTCCGGACGGCTGGATGAACTTTCATGGTGAGATGCTGGACAAGTACAATTCCAGTTATGATATGACCATCCTGAACTTTGAGTCAGGCATCTTGTTGTTTACCATATTGATTACCAGCTTGGTGATGATGGTGTCCTTGGTTGTGAATCGTGGGGGCAAAATGAAAGATGTTCTTAAAATGAGTGTTGCTGCAGAGGAAATGGCTGATAAGACAAGCTTTGATGGTGATGAGCCTGAGCCTACCGAACCCGAGTCGGCCGAGTCCAATGAATCGCCGAACGAAAATTCTGGCCAAATCCAATAAAATGGTTTAGGCAATTTTCAGAATTACTTAGTTTATTCCTACCTTCGCAGCCAATTTTAATGCAAATAAGATGATGGACACAGCAATTGATTTCGGTATTTCCGAAGCACTTGAAACATTAGGAATTAAAGAGGTAAACAGTGGAGCTGCCGCAGGGTCTCACTGGTTCGCGACACGAGGGCCAAAAATTGAGTCCTACTCACCGGTAGACGGAACACTTATAGGCAGCGTAAACAGTGCTACGGAAGCCGACTATGAGGCGTGTGTTACAAAGTCTGAAGAAGCTTTTAAGGCATGGAGGGAGATTCCCGCGCCACTAAGAGGCGAGGTAGTTCGTCAATTGGGGGAGGCATTGCGTGATAAAAAAGAAGCCCTTGGAAAACTCGTTTCATTTGAAATGGGAAAGTCATATCAGGAAGGCCTTGGAGAGGTGCAGGAAATGATCGACATCTGTGACTTTGCCGTTGGTCTTTCAAGACAATTACATGGTCTTACTATGCATTCGGAGCGACCAAAGCACAGAATGTATGAGCAGTATCATCCCCTGGGAATTGTAGGTATTATTTCTGCCTTTAATTTTCCAGTAGCGGTTTGGAACTGGAACACCGCGCTTGCCTGGGTTTGCGGAGATGTTTGCATCTGGAAACCTTCAGAAAAAACCCCGCTAACTGCGATTGCGTGTCAAAATATTACACAAGAAGTATTTGCAAAGAATAATGTCCCCGAAGGAGTTTCTTCATTGGTTATTGGTGGTGCTGAATTGGGTAAGTCAATGGCAAATGATAAACGTATTCCCTTGGTTTCTGCTACTGGGTCAACTAGAATGGGGAAATCTGTTGGTGCGGCTGTTGGCGCCAGGCTAGGAAAGTCATTATTGGAGCTTGGTGGCAACAATGCCATCATTGTTACTCCGGATGCAGACCTTGAAATGACGATCATTGGAGCGGTTTTTGGCGCAGTTGGGACTGCCGGTCAGCGCTGCACGTCAACAAGAAGATTGATCATTCACGACTCTATTTACGAGGAGGTAAAAAACAAGCTTGCCGCTGCTTATACCCAATTGAAGATCGGCAATCCATTGGATGAAAACATGCACGTTGGTCCGCTGATCGACAGAGATGCTGTTAAGATGTACCAGGACGCGATGGAGAAATGCCTTGCTGAAGGTGGAAAATGTGTCGTTGAAGGTGGTGTTGTTTCAGGAGAAGGATACGAAAGTGGATGCTACGTTAAACCGGCAATTTTTGAGGCGGAAAACGGCATGCAAATCGTACAGCACGAAACATTTGCGCCGATTTTATACTTGCTGAAGTATTCCGGTGATGTGGAGAATGCGATTGCAATCCAAAATGATGTCCCTCAAGGACTTTCATCAGCGATTATGACAACCAACATGAGAGAGAGTGAGAAATTTCTGTCTTGTGCCGGTTCAGATTGTGGAATTGCCAATGTAAATATTGGAACTTCAGGTGCAGAAATTGGCGGAGCATTTGGTGGAGAGAAAGAAACCGGAGGCGGGAGAGAATCCGGTTCAGATGCCTGGAAAATTTACATGAGGAGACAAACCAATACGACCAACTGGTCTACCGAGCTTCCATTGGCCCAAGGGATAAAGTTCGACCTTTAATTCTTCGGCATAGTAGTAATGCTGTATTGTTTCGTTTTGGTTCGAAGAAGGGCATAGATTCGAATTGCTTCTTGTCATTCAATTGATTCGATTCATCCTTGTTTTCAGTGGCTAAAAACAATGCTGAATAACCTGTAATTAACAAATTCGTAAATTTGGAACCGTTTATACGACTTAGTCCAAATTACAATGAAAAACACCTTACTATTACTGATCATTATTTCGATCGTTGGTTTCAGTGGACATTCTCAGCAAAATAGGATAACTGCAATTGACTTATTAAGGTCCAGGATGAACCAAAATGGATCTGAGTGTAAATCCGATCATATTCACAATCGATTGATGCAATCCGATGCAAACTATCGATCCAACTTCAATACTGCTCAGCTCAAATTACAAAACTATCTTTCCTCGGAACAGAAGAGTGCAAAAGCCACCTTATTAACCGTTCCTGTTGTAGTTCACGTGTTGCATTTAGGAGAACCCGTTGGAACAGGGACGAATATAAGTGATGCGCAAATACAAAGCGCAATAGACAATATGAACGATTGTTTTGCAGGAGTCGGAGCTTATCCAACGGATACAGACATTCAATTTCAGCTGGCTGCTCAGGATCCAAATTGTGCAGCCACATCCGGAATTTTGCGCGTGAATGCCGCGGGAGTATCTGACTATTCTACCAACGGAATTACGAATGACCCCGGAAGCTCTTTGAATGAAGCTACCATTAAGGCATTAAGCAAATGGCCCAACTCCGACTACTACAATATCTGGATTGTGGCAGGGATTGATGGCAATATGGGTGCTGGTGGCGTCCAGGGCTATGCCTATTTTCCCGGTGCCAGTAGCAATGTTGATGGAACGGTTGTGTTGTATAATTCATTCGGATATGATCCGACGGGGACACTGGGTTACAACCTGAAAAGCTATACAAACCGAAACGTAACAGCCAACCATGAATTGGGTCATGCATTGAACTTGTACCACACCTTTGAAGGAGATGATGGTAATTCCGACGGCGTAGCCGATCAGTGTCCGGCGAATGGCGACCCCAGCACAGACGGAGATCAGTGTGCCGACACTGACCCACACCGAAGAGACGATGGAGATTGTGGGGATTCCGGCTTCACATGCGGAGGCGCAGGAACAGACTTAGCTGACATCGTAACCAATATTATGGCGTATTCATCTGATAATTGTCAAGTCAAATTTTCAACAGACCAGAAGGACAGAATGAGGGCTGCATTGCAAACCAACCGAGCAGGATTACTAACCTCAAAAGCACTCGATGCGCCCGGGGCACCATTCAGCCCGCCTTTAGCAAATTCCTGTACACCGCAAACTGACCCTGCTTGGGGATTAGACGGTAATTATTCTGGTATTCAGACCGTTGTCGTGAAAGATATAACCAACACCAGCGGATACCCCAGCTCAGACAACGCCGCAACCGGCACACTGGATAAGTCTGCTGACTGCCAGAAACTTATCGAAGTGTCAGAAGGGGAACTTGTAGCAGTTTCCGTGACTACTTTATTTAATAATGGGAACAATATTAAAATGTATGTTGACTATGACAATAGTGGGAGCTTTGATGTGTCAGAAGAAGTTTTCAGCGCAACAGGAGTAAGTGCATTTTCAACTGCTTCGGGTGACTTTACTGTTCCCGGAACGGCAACAACCAGCACTACATTGAGACTACGCGTTGTTCAGGATCTCAATGCCATATCCGGTCCCTGTCATGATTCACAATACGGGCAGGCAGAGGATTATCCGATCTACATTACCCCAGCAGCGGGTACGGCACCTGTAGCTGATTTTAGCGCTAATCAAACCAGCGTTTGCCAGGGAACACAGATCAATTTTACAGACCTGAGTACAAATACTCCTACCGGATGGTCGTGGAATTTTGGAGATGGTTCCGGAACATCAACCGCACAAAACCCGAGCTATACCTACGGTTCTGCAGGAACATACAATGTAACCCTTACTGCTACCAACGCTTCAGGCAGCGACGCCGAAACGAAAGTAGGCTACATAACCATTAACGATGTCCCTGGGAACGCAGGAGCAATTACCGGTAGCAATTCTGAATGTTCAAGCACAAACGGGGTTGCCTACTCTATTTCTGCAGTATCAGAGGCGACAAGCTATACGTGGTCCGCTCCGGGAGGTTCCACCATTGCTTCCGGACAAGGAACAACTTCTGTTGGTGTAAACTTTGGATCGACAAGCGGAAACATACAGGTAACACCTTCTAACAGCTGTGGAAATGGTGGGGCAAGTACTTTAGCGGTTACCCTTACGAACTGTGCGTCCAGCCAACTGGCAGCAGCACATTGTGGCGCAACAGGATCAT
This sequence comes from uncultured Flavobacteriales bacterium, assembly GCA_913030835.1. Classification (GTDB taxonomy): domain Bacteria; phylum Bacteroidota; class Bacteroidia; order Flavobacteriales_D; family Parvicellaceae; genus UBA10066. Next base: position 48,563 of record CAJWDP010000018.1, read on the forward strand.
CGATGACCGAAAGAATTTATGCTGAATCTGTTTCTGGAGCTACCGCATATACCTGGCGATTTCGAAGTGGTGGAACCGATTACACATTTACACGATCAATAAGGTATGTAAAGCCCTACGAGCTTGGCCTTCCGGCCAACACTACATTTGAGGCTTATGTTAGCTATCGGAATGCAAGTGGTGTATGGCAACCGGAAGGGCCGATGTGCAACTACACAACACCTGGGCCAGCACAGACCCAACTAGCAGCTGCTTACTGCGGAGCAACCGGAACTTCCATGAATGAATGGATTTACTCTGATCCTGTCCCTGGAGCAACTGCCTATTCATGGAGATTTCGCGCTGGAGGAGTTGACTATACGTTTACGAGAGCCGTTTGGTATGTACGGCCTTTTGAACTAGGGCTTCCTGAAAGCACAGCTTTTGAAGCCTATGTGAGCTTTCGTGACGCAAGCTATAACTGGCAACCGGAAGGACCCATGTGCAATTATACCACCGGGTCGGGTGGATTGAAAAATGGAGATGTATCTACCTCATCGTGGTCCGACGAATCACGAAACGAAAGTTTTGAGGATCTAATTGTTTCGGTATATCCCAACCCTACGGAAAGTGTATTTAACGTACAATGGGAGTCTACCAAAGATGCCGTTGTCACACTCTTTGATCTCAGCTCAAGAATTGTCTTGAAAAAGCAGATCGGAGACCGTCAAAATACAACCCTTGATATGGGGGGTCAATCTCCCGGCGTGTATATTTTGAACCTGACCTGTGGAGATCGAAGTAAATCGATCAAGGTAATCAAGAGATAGGGGTTGTTCTGCTAATCCCAGCCATAATCCTTACCCTTTTGGATTGCGGGAATACCCTCCTTCATCCATTTGGGTTCCGGACCGTCTTTCAGATAATGATCAAAGAACTGTCTCATTCTTCTGCTCAAGTCGCGCATGTTGGCCTGCTTTCTAAGATTATGAGAGTCTCCGTTGTAATTTAGCATCCAAACTGGCTTGTTCAATCTCCTTAAAGAAACAAAATACTCGATTCCCTGATACCAGGGTACCGCTCCATCCTGATCGTTGTGCATGATCAATAAAGGAGTTTGAACTTTCGGAGCAAAAAATATCGGCGAGTTCTCTATGTATACATCAAGACTGTCCCATAAAGTGCCCCCAAGTCGAGACTGCGATTTTTCATACTGGAACATTCTGCTTAGGCCACTCCCCCATCGTATGCCTCCATAAGCGCTGGTCATGTTGCTAACGGGCGCCCCAGCCATTGCACACTTGTACTTGTTTGTCATGGTTACCAGCATTGCCGTTTGATACCCTCCCCAGCTTTGCCCTTGAAGAGCCATCCTGGTCGAATCGATCCAACGATAGTTGTTGGTGAGGTAGTCCGTTCCGGATACAATGCAATCGTAAGCGCTCTTCGCCGGATGACCGTCTATATACTTAATGTCCGGAATGAAGACCACGTAGCCATTACTTGTATATTCTGAGGGATAAATTATCGAAGCTGTCGGCCTTGGCGTATAATGCCGGTGTATTCTATCGGAATAGGTTTCATAAAAATAAACCATCAACGGGTAACTATTTGAAGAGTCAAAATCCTCCGGCTTATAGAGTAGCCCATCCAATTCAAGCCCATCAAAACTCTGCCAGGAGATCGGCTCAACCGTCCCCCAATTGTATTCGGATTGCTGGGGGTTGATTTCGGTGAGTTCCCGTACATTATCAAAGGCAGTTGTTGTGAGCTTTAAATCCGGATAGTTGATGAAGCTCTGTGTTCGAAAAAGCACTTCCTTAGAATCTCTTGCTTTCATCACTCCTTTGAATTGGGCGTCTTCACGGTAAATATTTCTGATCGTATGATCAGCCAGCATGCCGATCGAAATGGCTTTGGTTTGATAATTAAACCCCATCCAATACGTCGTATCTGTAAGGTCTATGAAATGCTCTTCCGGGTCTGATCTCCAATACCTGTATGACCATTCAGAGCTTCGGGTTCTTGTGAGATTTTGTGGTGGGAATTCGTCCTTCATGTTGATCCTCCATACATTGAACTTGTCGTAGATCAATACATCTTCCGTCGCGGTCCATCCTGCAACTCCATAAGGATCCGGTGCCATTGGATGGTCGTCATCTTCATCATCGAAACGGGCATTGATCGTTTTGGTGATGCTCCTGTCTGCCCCTGTTGCGGAATTTACAGCGTGCCAGCTCGTATCTTTTTGACTAAAATAAATGAACCACTTCCCATCGGGAGAAAAAGATGTTCTGTACTGCACCTTTTCGGCAAGCTTTACTCGTTTGCCACTTTCCGTATCGATACTATAATAATCGTAATACCAGGTGTCCCAAGACATTAAACGTTCATACGGTTGTTGAGAAGATCCGAGACAATATCTTCCGTTTCCTTTCATTTGTATTCTAGCATCTATGCCCAATTCTTTATCCTCCAGCTGAACCAATTGAGCTCCACCTCTGACCCATACGTTAAGGTATCCCTTCACTTTGTCCCTTTTCATGGTTTTGAGCTGCTGCGGCTGCAGCCTCCCATCCTGGTAGTTCCAAACATCTAAAACTGCCTTTTCATCGTCCGGGATAGAATCTTCCGGTTCTTCCTTCTTACTTGGTGAGGTGAAAAAGAATAGCTTTTTACCATTTTCGGAGAAGAATGCATTGTTTTCATCGTTTATGCTCCACCCTTCAGGCATCCACTCCCGTTTAATGGGTTGTTCTACTTCATTTCCGGAGCAGAGTAACAGGTCGAAAATTCTTACCTCTCCTGTATCAGAAGTAGACATAAACCCCAGAGTCGTCTCCTGCTCATCGAAGAACAAATGTTTAGATGTCCCCGCGTTATGATATACGCGGTCCGTGCTGCCGTCAGCTGTGTTGTAGATATAGACAGATGTAGTGTCCAGGCTGTCTGCCAGCGTGAAGTTTTTGATGTATGCAATCTTGTTGGCGTACTTCGAGATCAAATACTCATTCGCTTTCTCCAGCTTTTGTCGAGTTCCGTTAGCCGCATTTACAAACAAGACCGGGTTCCCTTTTTCTTCCCGTTTTGGTGGTTCCGGCTTCTTTTTTCTCAAAAAGCATTTTTTCTCTTTTTTGGGTTTTGGTTTGAATCGGTCTTTATCATCAAACTCAATCACGACCCAATCCGAACCTTTCTCGGACAACGATACTTTTTTCACCTTATCGAAAAGAATCAATGAGTCAGACCTGCTGAACCATATCCCGGCACTGTCTTTTGGCATTTTGTCCTTTTTCACCTTTTCGATCTTCAGCTTTCTTATCGTATCGTATGGCTGGCTTATTTTAAATGCGACTGTATTGCCGTCTGCAGAAACTTTTGCCGACTTTCCTCTGTCAATTGAAGTAAGTGATGACCTTCCATCTGTTATATAAAGTGTCCCATCGCCTCTTAGTGGCTTCACTTCATAAACAATTCTTGATCCATTGTCGGAGATCTGCTCGTTTTTTATGTCTCTCCATTTGTCGTATGTCGTGTGGTCGATTGTCTTTTTTTGCGCCAAAACGCCCATAGAAAGGGCTGCAAAAAGCAGTATTAATGATGTTTTCAGCATTATAAATAGTTTACTTGAATAACGTAAGCAGTGTTTGAAGCTTCCCCAACGACTTACCATTGCAGTCTTAAAGTAATAGAAAAACTTCTGCCCGGCGCAGAGATTCCCGAAGAAAATTGCTTGTAGTGATAGTCCAGTATGTTTGTGATCGCTCCTTGAATCTGAACCCTATCATCTACACGAACAAGAGTTTTCAAGTTCAGCGTAAACCAACCCGGAGTGCCATTTTCGGTCGCTTCGGACAGGTTGTCTTCTCCGCTGGGAGAATAGTCCACCGCCAATTTGGCCCTGTGGTAATTCGAATAAAAAGAAATGTGCCATTTTCTTCGTTCCAAATTCAAAGACGTCTGACCAAACAGCGGAGGAATGTGGCCAAGTGGCGAGCTGTTGGTCAGGTCCTCTCCGAAAGTATATGTAATGGAGGATTTGAAATTGAACGACGGTGTAAATCTGACTTGCAGCTCCCCCGATCCTCCAATAATGAAAGCATTGGTTGCATTGCTGTTTGTCTGAACTTTTGCCATCTCCCCATCGTAAAGAATGGAATCCTGCCCATCCAGAGAATAATCCACCCGCACAATTGCATTGGTAAGGTGGGTATAAAACACCCCTGCCGACACCCTGATCAGCTCGGCCTTTTGTTCCGTAGAAGTCACTTCCTTTATTCTTTTTCTGAACGACTTGACAAAGCTGATCTCCCCATTGTAGGCATACTCGGGACGCAAGAGGTTGTTGGGCACAACGACATTGCCGTTTTTCTCAAAGATTTTCCCATAGTCGTCTACGTTCGGACTTCTGAATCCGGTAGACGCCACAAAGTTCAGTTTGCTTGTAGGATCAGGCTCCATCATTAACCCCAGGCTTCCGGACAAAGCGCCACCATTGAATTCAATCGAGTTGAATGGCAATTGAATGAGCGATGTGTCGTAAAAAAGTGAATTCAATATCGATCGAGAGTATCGGATACCGGAATTCAGGATGGCGTATTTTGACACCTTTCTGTCATACGCCATATAGGCTGCAAAGGTGGACATGTTGCTTCCACCATCCGGATAACGAGTGGAGGTCTTTACTCGCTCCAGGGTTACTATATTTTCGGAATATGCTGTCGACTGAACGTCGTTATACGTTACTTCCAACCCGTAAGAAAAGGACTCTTCTTCACTCAGATTTCTAGCGAAATCCATATTCAAGCTGTACACATTTACATCCTCAAATCGGCTGTTGTTCCAGTCGTTGTTGAATTTTCGACTTACCCGGTCTTCGTCTATGTTCTGATAGGCTAAAATAAAGCTGGCCTTTGTGAACAAACCACTTTTGTTGGAGAGCTCTCCCTTAAGTGAAGTCATGAACCGATTTTGTGGTCCGTAGTACCACTCTGCATATTTGGGTACTCCTCCAACCGTATCGTTTAGTCGATCAAATCGGCCAATATTCGAAGATGTAGAGTACTGTGTATTGAGCGTTATGCAAAAATCCTCAGAGGCCTGAAAGCGCAATTTTTGTAGTAGATCGTATTGCTCGTAATTTGTTCCGACCTGTACATTCGGATCGGGATTGATTATTGCAGAATCTTTTCCGTTTATTCTTTTGGCATACACAGGCATTTTTCCAAATTCCGGATAGCCGTGTTTTCTGTTCTCACCCATTCGGATGTTCCCAAAGGAGCTGCCCGTTACAGAGCCCAGGTATGCCCATTTTTTGCTCCCCAATTCAAAATGAACGTGCCCTGTTGTTTCCTGGTTTGCGGTATTGTAGCGGGCCATACCCCCTGCTCCAACCCCGCGAAATTGATCGTCTTTGAATCGTGGGTTTTTCGTGTGGAAATGCACAACACCCCCCAACGCGTCACTACCATAGATCACCGATCCGGGCCCAAAATAGATGTCGGTGGAGCTAAGCACATTATTGTCTATGGTAATTACATTTTGCAAATGTCCCGATCTGTAGATCGCGTTGTTCATTCGCACTCCATCAACAACCAGTAAGATTCTGTTTGCTTCAAATCCTCGAATTACGGGGCTACCTCCACCGGCCTGACTTTTCTGTACGAGGACCGATCCGGTGGCTTCCAACATGTCAGCTGTAGTTTGGGCATTTATTCTCTGAATGTCCTGAGGTGAAAGGATTTTTATCTGCGCACTAGTATTGGAAGTAATGGCATCCCTTTTGAGTCCATCATCCACCTCTACTTCTACGATGAACGACTTGTCCAGCAAAAACACTTTAAACCCATCCTTTTTTATGGTTTTAAACGCGATCTTCTTCGTGTTGTAATACGGATGTTCAAAAATCAGCGAATCCTTTGCACTGAAGGCTTCGATCAGTGCCTCTCCCAGCATATTGGTTTTTACTGCCTTAGTGCATTTTGCATCGGTGATCACTACGTCGGCTATCGGCATGTATTCCAGCGGGTCGATTACCTGAACAACCTGTGCAAATGGCTTAAAAACTACCAATAAACCTACTATGATCAAACCCAGTCTCATTCCAAAAGTTCGTGCAAAACGGTGTGTGAATTTATGGTTTTTATGCCCTCCAGCTGATAAACGTAATACCGTATGAGCGTTTCCAGTATTTCTTTCCTTAGTGTTCGGTTTATCGTTAGTGCGCTCAATCCCTCAAAATTCGTGCCCATTATTGTTACAATTGCTTCTGATGCTGGGGGGCTTGCATCCCCCTTTGTCCTCCCTTCGCTCTTAAATGTCCCCTCCAAGAGATCCAATGCACTTCCGGGTTTATAGCTTTCAACGTCGGGCGAGATTCCCAGAAAAAAAGTCAGCTGGAGCATAAACAGCAGGTGTGTATTTGGGTCGTAGTCTACCCGATCCATTTCCAGTAGAAAAGACTCTACGAATCGAAACAGCTCATCGTTCTTTTCTTCCTGTGGGATGGCTTTATAGAGCAGCTCATTCATAAAGATCAGGGCTGCTGATTTGTAGATCTGGTTGTGTAACGACTTAAAGGGTTTTCTGAGCTCGATGGACTTGGTGGTGTATAGGTCCCTTTTTTCAGAAAAATAATACTCGACCGAGACCAATGACAGTGCCGGAAATTTTGATTTTGCGCCCTTTGATGCCGTTCTTCGAGCGCCTTTTTTGAGTAGGGAGATCACTCCTTTTTCTTTCGTCAGCACCTTAATGATCAGGCTTGATTCAGAATAAGTTATGTAATGCAATACTATGCCCTGGTCTGCTACTAACATCGAATAGGTTGGTCCGGTAAAAATAGTGCGTAGCGCACATTAAATCAGTTGACCACAGCAATTTTTGTAACAATCGCCCTTGAACCGTCTGCGCTCGAGGCAAAAACCAGATAAATTCCACTTTTTACTCTTTGTCCGTCAAATGTTCGGCCATTCCAGGTTGCCTGGCCGCCATACGATGTGGTTTCGTAGACCAGGTTTCCGCTCACGTCGGTTATTTTTACATCGGAATCCCGAACCAAGCCTTTAATTGCGATGGTGCCGTCAAATTCAGGTCTTACCGGATTAGGGAAGGCATATACATCGGAAAAGTAATCCCCTCCTTCTGTTGCGGTGCTTTTGTATGAAACGATGCCGTTGAGTGTTCCAAAAAACACTTCTCCCGTTTCGTCGTTAATTTCAATGTCTCTGATCTCGTTGGAGGGAAGCGGGCTATTTTCTTCCGTAAAATGATGAATTTGTTCTGTTCCATCTTCACTGATCAGAAATACTCCTGAAGTTTGCGTGCCCATCCATTTTCGGTTTGCACCATCAATTTCGATGGTATTAATGGTTTCTGTTTCCAGTAAGATCTGCACATTACCATCCTGTTCGATCAGGATCTGCTGGGCGTCAAAATCTCCTCCACTGAATACAGATTCGGGGTTGTAAATTACAGCAGGCCCCAGCTCCGTTCCGATCCAGACCTCTCCGTCAAGATCCAGTGCTACACAGTTTACGTTAGCGGTTGGAAGGCCGCCGCCGCCGAGTGTGGTCGTTAACAATTCACACTGATCATCGGACTCGTCTTCCGGAGTCTGATTAGTGCTATACACAAACACACCGGTTTTTGGGGCAGCTGCCCAAATTGAGCCCGCGACGGTCATCACCGAATTGGTAATCCGCGTTGTATTGTTCAGCTGCGAACAGGAAAAGGCCTTCCATGTGCCGGATGGTGTCTTCAGACAAATGGGCGCATCTGAACGGGAGCTGGTTACCCATAGATTGCCATCATTGTCGAAATGACATTGTCCCAGATCATAATAGTTGGTCATTCCACTTCTTTCCAAGAGGCTGGAGTTGTTCTTGTTGTACAAGCCGGTCACCTCATCGCCTAAAATTTCCATTAGGCCAATTTCAGAGCTAGAGGATACAAATACATGGTTCGGGTCATTCGGATCGATTACCACATAAGTGAAATCGTATGCTCCTGAGCTGTCCAGCTCCGGTGAATTGTTGGAGAACTTATTGTACATGATCCAGTACTCATCTGTAAACCGATACAATCCATTTCTACTGAAGGCATTGCTTCCCAAATTTCCATACAATTGTCCGGATGCCACCCAAAGATCGCCGTTAAAAAAACTCATTGAATAATTCTGGCTATAGGCCGGGCCAACCGGTTGATACCCTTGTGTATTCCAATTGCTCTCCGCTCGGATCAACCCTTTCGACTGGGATGCGATCCAGGTCGTAGATCCATCGTGATGCGCATCATTGGCGTTGAAAAAATTGCCCCCGTAATTGTACAGGTTCTCAAACCGATCGTTGACGTTTTCGAGCAGAGCAACAGAACCCGTATGAACAACTACCAGTTTGCCGTTGCCCGATTTTACATTCAGGATTTCCAATCCTGATTCATTGAGGTCCAGCTCCCAGGCAGCCCCATCGAATGCATACAGCGTGTCATCGTTGTATCCCGAGTTTTGTTGAGCAACATAAAGTTTTCCCTCAAAAAACTCCACATTGGCAACTGTTTTGCCTGAATGGGGCAGGTCGGTTCTTCGAGTCCATTGTGAATAATCCGACAAGAACGGATTTGTCTCGTCAGCTTCCTTGAGTCCGTCGGACAGTGCTGCATAGATCGTATTTCCGTCTGTAGCTACATCATTTACCTGAGCATATTCCCCCCCATCTCCAATGATGTAGGTGTCTTTCACTTCTTGTTTTCGGATGTCCAACTTTACAATACCAAATCCAGTTGCTAGGTACGCCCAGTCCCCTTCGCAATGAATTCCGTAAATCTTTTTGTCTCCGCTGATGCTTGAGTTGGTAATGTCAGGCATGTTGATCGTGGAGGTGTTTTGTATCAGGTCAATATTTCCGTTGCTGTAACCAACAACCACGGTGCTGTTGTTTTGGTTGTATGCAAGGCTGGAAATGCCTATATCCGAAAGGCTTATTCCTTTGATCAGTCGCTCGAGGCTTTGATCAGACAAGTTGTACGTGAACATCGAGTAAGGAGTCGCGACGTAGATCAGGTCACCATCCTGAACCACCCCCACCGTATTTCTGTAGGGGAAGTGATCTCTCCAGAACCCGATCTCGGGCAGCTGGGCCATACTGGAAAGGGTAAATAGGGCTCCTAGTACTATTGAAATGATTCGTTTCACTGCTAGCTACAAACTAAAGAAATTAAATTTTATTGTAAGAATTTCTACTACTTTTGTTCTTTGATTCGACATCTACGCGATGTCTTTTCTGATAAGGGCTCGTGGCGCAACTGAATAGCGCACTGGATTTCGGCTCCAGCGGTTGCAGGTTTGAATCCTGCCGGGCTCACACTGATAAAAGCGTTTGCCAGAGGCAAGCGCTTTTTTTGTGGAAACAAGTCAAGTTCACTTGAATTTGTTGACGCAGAAAAAGTGGGCAATGAGTGAAACGAATGAACGCTTTTATCCACTGTACGTCGGGCACAAAGGATCAATTTAGTAATCCTGTCGTGGTAACTAGACCAAATG
>CAJWDP010000019.1 GCA_913030835.1 uncultured Flavobacteriales bacterium
TGGTATTCGGGATTAAGATGGCATTCAACATCCACAGAGGAGACGAAAAGCATCAAAAAAAGGTTTAAGAATGCAGAAATTATTGAAGCGCCGAATATCGGTTGGCTTCCCGATCAAAAGATTACTGCTGAAAATAAAGTTGAAAATACGATCAGATTAGTAAGTGTTTCAAGAATAGCCAGGATCAAAAACATTGATCTGATATTCAAGGTTTTGGCTAAAATGCCTGATTCAGTTAGTATTAATTATCGGCATATAGGTCCAATCGAGGATGCGGATTATTGGCAAAGCTGTATGAAATTGGCCAATGAATTAGCCCCAAATATCGAATTTGAATATGTAGGTGAAAAATCTCACGAAGAAATCAGTCAATTCTTGTTAGATGCTCAATTGCTGATTATGCTTTCGGCAAGTGAGAATTTTGGACATGTTATACTCGAGGCATTTTCTCACGGATTGCCTTGTGTGGTGAGTGACGGAACACCTTGGCGCAGACTGGAAGATAAAAAGGTTGGATTTGATTTGTCCTGTGAGGATATTGATGGAATTACAGAAAAGTTGATATACTTTTGTTCAATGAATGCAAAGGAGTTTGGTGTATGGTCAGATGCCGCCAGAAGTTTTGCAGAAGACTGTATTTCGAATGATGTAAATTTGACCAACTACAAAAAAGTGTTTTCAATTGAATAAAACAGATTTATCTTCATTCAATAACGATTGGTATCGACCCGGAAGCAAAATCAAGCGATTCTTTTGGTATTTCTTCAATGTTTTCTTTTTGATCAATCCATGCAATCCGTTGAGTGGCCTGAAAATTTTCGTATTGCGTATGTTCGGAGCGAAAATCGGAAAAGGAGTTTGTATCAAACAGAGAGTAAATATTAAGTATCCATGGAATTTAGAAATTGGCAACAATGTTTGGATTGGCGAAATGGTGTGGATAGACAATTTAGCAGATGTTAGGTTGGAGGATAATGTTTGTTTATCGCAGGGCGCCATGTTACTTTGTGGAAATCATGATTACCGTAAAACCTCGTTTGATCTTATTGTTCGACCTATAATTTTGGAAGAAGGTGTTTGGATTGGTGCCAGGTCGGTAGTTTGTCCGGGTGTTATGGCACGGTCACATGCACTTTTAACGGTAAATTCTGTTGCGACTGGCCATTTAGAGCCCTATAGTATTTATCAGGGAAATCCCGCAGTCAAAATCAGAGAAAGAAAGATCAATGAAAGTTAGCATCATAACCATTTGTTATAATGCTGAATCAACTATAGAAGACACAATTAAAAGTGTAGTTGCTCAGGATTACAAGAACATCGAGTATATTATCGTGGATGGATTGTCTAGTGACAAAACAATGCAAATTGTGGATCGCTATAAAGATGATTTGGCTCAAGTTATATCTGAAAAGGATAATGGGATTTATGATGCCATGAATAAAGGTGTATCAGCGGCAACAGGTGATGTTGTTGGGATTCTTAATTCGGATGACTTGTACGCGCACGATCATGTTGTAAGCGATATGGTAACAGCAATGGCTGATGCCGATGCTGTTTATGCAGACCTTGTTTATGTAATGCGTTATGATACGGATCATGTGACGCGCGCTTGGAAGGCTGGAGCGTATAAAAAGGGAATGTTCAAAAAAGGGTGGATGCCTCCGCATCCAACCTTTTTTGTGAAGAAGTATTGCTATGATCAATACGGATTATATTCATTGAGGCTGAGATCTTCAGCCGATTATGAACTCATGCTTAGATTCATCCATAAGTATGAGATTTCGGTGAATTATCACGCTGAAACCATCATAAAAATGCGTCTTGGTGGTCAAAGTAATGTAACCATCAAGAACCGACTTGCAGCAAACAAGGAAGATCGGGAAGCATGGAAAATGAATGGACTTTCACCCGGTGTAGCAACAATCAGAAAGCCAATATCGAAAATTGGCCAATTCCTTAAGAAGGATAATCAATGAAATAAATAGGTGCTGCGCAATTAAAATTTTGCTCGTACTCTTCTGACTCCACGTTTTCTGTATCCCAACCAACCGTAGTTTCTACTGTAAAATCGATTGGCACCTTTCACTACATAGCTGTACGATAGACTCGTAAACATGTAAGTGTCATTGTCTGAAGGGTCTCCTCGCATAGTCAAACTATTGCCTTCTGCATCCACATTATTGGCATGGTACCCATAATTGGCTGGGTTGGGTCCTGGCCCTTGATATTCCGGATTTCTATTCGCTACTGCCGCAGCTGTTCCTGAAAGTCCGTCCACATATACAGTGCTCACATCATCAAGATAATCCGTTAGAGTAGGGGTCCAAGAAAGTTCCCAGCCAAAACGATGTCGTCTTTTGTGCGTGAAGAAGAATCCTAAACCGACAGGAGCACCGGCTGAAACCAATGTATATTTGTCGCCTTCAGTCATCAAAGGCCTCAAGTTTACCCATTCTCCGTTGTAATAGGTTTTTGGCGCATGAACAATCGCTGCAACACCACCAAAAAGGAATGCTTGAAAATCTACAATGTAGCGTCCGTGGTTACCCACATCTTTCTCATCGAAAAAGTAATACTCAAAACGGCCATAAACCTCACCAAAATCATTTCTAAAGCTGAGGTTTCTTGCTCTCCTTGCAGGGTTGGATGAAAGATAGTCTGCTCCTTGAATTCGAGCATAGGTCAAACCACAATTAAATGCAACACTGTGATTTATTCTATACCGCATGAATGCCCCGAATAATGGACGGGACATATCTAACTTCATATCCCAAATGAAATCTCTTCCCGGCAATTCATCACCACCCATTTCTCCCAAATAATTGGCTGAACCGGCTCTAATGCCGTAGTCAAGTTTATATTGGGCGGACACACTCGGAGCAAAAAGGAAAGATGCTGCGAACAGAATCACTGGTAGTACTACAGAATTTCTCATAAAGTCAAAAATACACGATTTAGTTTAAAACATACTGCTTGAACGGTCATTTTTTGACGAATGTTTCATGAAAAGGGTTGAATCTGCCTTTAGATCACATGTATTGCCTCTTTGTTATGAAGCTCAGATTTCATGCTTTCTTATCCAAATCAAAAGACTATTTTCGTAGTACTTAAACGTACCAACTAAGAAATGAATCGTGTTACTTCTCTTTTTGGCATCAAGTATCCCCTAATTCAGGCAGGGATGATTTGGTGCTCCGGGTGGAAGCTGGCCTCGGCGGTGAGTAATGCAGGTGGATTAGGTATAATTGGTTCAGGATCAATGTATCCGGAGGTGCTTGATCACCACGTCATGAAATGTAAGGCAGCAACAAATAAGCCGTTCGCTGTGAATTTGCCCATGCTATACCCCTCTATTGAGGAGCACATAGAGACGATAATTAAACACAAAGTACCTATTGTATTCACTTCTGCTGGAAATCCCAGAACATGGACCGAAACACTAAAGAAAAACGGGATTCTTGTTGTGCACGTTGTATCCTCTGTGAAGTTTGCTAAAAAGGCCGAGGATGCGGGTGTTGATGCGGTAGTAGCAGAAGGATTTGAGGCCGGGGGACACAATGGAAGGGATGAAACCACCACAATGTGTTTGATTCCAATGGTGAGTCGAGAAATTAGCATTCCCTTGATTGCAGCTGGAGGAATTGCAAATGGTCAATCGATGCTGGCAGCGATGAATTTAGGTGCTGATGGAGTTCAGATTGGAAGTCGTTTTGTTGCTTCAGAAGAGTCTTCTGCGCATAGTTTTTTCAAAAATGAAGTAATTCGAGCAAAAGAAGGGGATACTACACTAACGCTAAAGGAATTGACTCCGGTAAGATTACTTCACAATCCGTTTTACCAAGAAATCGTAAGGGCGTATGAAGAAAACGCTTCAATCGATGATTTAAAGGCGCTGCTGGGACGAGGAAGGGCCAAACAAGGTATGTTTGAAGGAGACTTAGAAAATGGAGAGCTCGAAATTGGTCAAATATCCGGTATGATTGATGAGATAAAACCCGCAGACCAAATTGTAGAAGAAATCATAGCGGAATATCGAACAGCAGTAAGCAATTGTAACCAAGGAAAATTCCAGTTTGGATGATTTGTTTTGATCGATTTACCTTAGCAAATGGATTGAGGGTTATTGTTCATCACGATCCATCTACACCAATCGCTTCGTTTAATCTTCTGTATGATGTGGGGGCAAAAGATGAGCACGAATCTAGAACAGGATTTGCGCACTTATTTGAGCATTTAATGTTTGGTGGCTCTGTGCACATACCAAGTTTCGATAAACCATTGCAAGAGGCGGGTGGAAGCAATAATGCATTCACATCCAATGATATCACAAATTATTATTCAACCTTACCCGTAAACAACCTCGAAACGGCCTTCTGGCTGGATTCAGATCGTATGTTGAGCCTTGCTTTCTCTGAGAAAAGTCTTGAAGTTCAACGGAATGTTGTAATCGAAGAGTTCAAACAGAGGTACTTGAATCAACCCTACGGGGATGTGTGGTTGTTGCTCCGACCATTGGCATACAAAGAGCATCCTTACCGGTGGGCTACTATAGGGAAAGAAATTGCACACATTGAGAATGCTAAAATGGAAGATGTAAAGGAGTTTTTCTATAAGCACTATGGGCCGGAAAATGCCATATTGTGTGTAGCTGGTAACGTTACTATTGATCGGGTCAAAGCCTTGTCGGAAAAATATTTCGGCTCTATCCCGAAAAGAGAAAAATATCAACGAAAAATTCATCCTGAGCCAAAACAAAACGAATACAGAGAGCTTACCGTTGAGCGGGATGTTCCTGCAAATGCCATCTATAAGGCATACCACATGTGCTCGCGTTTGCATCCTGACTTTTATGCTATTGATTTAATCTCTGACTTGCTATCAAATGGTCCTTCTTCAAGATTGTACAATACGCTTGTGAAAGAAAAGGGAGTTTTTTCTGAGCTAAGTGCTTACGTCATGGGAAGTCATGATAATGGGTTGTTCATAGCAGCAGGAAAGGTGAGCAAAGGATTTGATGTTAGAAAAGCGGACGAATTATTGGAGCAGGAGCTAAATAGGTTAACAACCGAAGTTGTGGAAGATGTTGAATTAGAAAAGGTCAAAAATAAGCTTCAGTCTACCAAGATCTTTAGAGAGGTAAGCTCGTTGCACAAGGCAATGAATTTATGTCTGTTTGAACTGTTTGGTGATGCGGAGATGATTAACTTAGAAATGGAAAAATACGATAATGTTGATGCGAATCAAATTCGTATGGTGGCGCAGGATCTGTTGAGAAAAGAGAACTGTTCAACACTATTTTATTTGTCGAAGTAATTATTTAGTTATTGACACTTAAAAAACAGAATATTAATTACTTGTAAAAATGGATAGATCTATACCTCCTAAGATTTCTGTTGTGTCATCGGTTAATGTTCCGGCCCCCAAGAAACGCTTTCTATCCAATGGAATTCCTGTTTTTTCATTCGATCTATCAGATCAGAAAATAATCCGAATCGAAGTGGTATTTAGATCGGGAACAGCTCACCAGTCTCGGAACCTAGTTGCGGATTTTACGTCCAGAATGATGGCCGAAGGAACATCGTCCAGATCGGGTGTGGAAATTGCAAACGAATTTGATTATTACGGATCTTTTTTTACCCATTCTGTTTCAAAAGACTTTACTACTTTTTCACTGTATTGTTTAACCAAATATGCCCGTGAATCGATCGACGTATTTTCAGATATACTAAAGAATCCGATTTTTCCGGAAAAAGAATTTGAAACGAAGAAGCGAAATGCTCTTCAGAGCTTTAAAGTAAATTCCGATAAGGTCTCTGTCTTGTGCAAAAGGGAATTTGGAAAGAGGCTTTACCAAAACAACCACCCTTATTTTACTGACATTCACGAGGAAAACTTTGATCTTAATACAAATTTGTTGATCCAACATCAAAAGAATTATCTGAATTTTTCGGATGCTGTTATTTTTCTGTCCGGATATGTGCAAGAGGATCTTATTGAATGCATGGATGCCAAGTTTGGTAATCTGAACGTAGAGGATATAGAAAAACCGATTGTAAAGCGTGTAATGGCCTCGAAAGGCGGGAGAGCCGGAGTGGAGAAATTGGATGCAATCCAGTCGGGTATTCGAATCGGTCGGATTCTTTCTTTGAGAAGATCAGACCCGGATTACGTGCCTTTTGTTGTTTTGAACACCATTTTAGGGGGGTATTTTGGCTCGCGATTGATGTCAAATATTCGCGAGGAAAAAGGGTATACGTACGGTATCGGATCGGGGTTGATTCGGAACATCGCATCGACGGTTTTCTTGATTTCTACTGAAGTTAACGCAGAGCATACAGAGAATACCTTGAATGAGGTTGAGAAAGAGTTGCAACGGCTGCAGAAAGAACTGGTATCGGAATCGGAGCTAGATAGGGTGAAAAATTTTCTTACCGGCTCGTATCTCAAAAAATCGGATGGTCCATTTAACATTTGTGATCAATTCAAATCCTACTATCTCTATGGATTGAATGAATCCTACAATACCACTTATCTTTCAGAATTGCAGGATGTTAGCGCTGAAAAAATACGTTCGATAGCGGTTAAATATTTGAATTTTGATGATATGCTTCAGGTTATTGCTGGTAAGTTATAGCAACGATTGAATTGGTAATCCGTCTTTTGTATAACAAAAGACAATTTATTCCGTTAAAACGTTGGTTAAGAAACAGCACCACAGACAATTGAAATCAGCAATTTTGAAAACGGCGGTTTGTATCTTGCTTACGACATTTGTGATCAATGCTCGTGCAGATCATCTCATCGGCGGGAATATTACTTGGACCTGCTTGGGTGGTGGAGATTATGTGTTTCAGCTTGTTCTGATAATGGATTGCAATGGGGTCATAACTCCTTCTCCCACAGAGGAAATTCAGGTTTGGAACCATCCTACAGTAACCAATATAACTGTTAATCATGTGCTGGATTATGATGCTTCTCCGGGCTGCATAGCTTCCGGAGGAACCAATCCAATTACATGTGCTGCCGGTGGAGTCGGAAGTTATACGGTGTCTAAATTCGTTTCGAATCCCGTAACTCTTGGTGGAATTCCTCCTGCTGATGGTTGGATTTTTACGTGGAACGATTTCTCTAGATCTGCAGGTATAGACAATCTTAGTGCACCACAAACGTATGGGATGACCCTCATTTCTAAAATGTTCAATAATTCGGGATTAAACGGATCGCCATGTTATGATTCGTCTCCGCAGATTTCGGATGATGTAGTTGCGTTATTTTGCGAAGGTCAAAACCCTTATACCATACTAAGCTCTGACCCGGATGGAGATTCGCTGGTTTATTCATTTACTGACCCACTTACCTATCTCATAGCCGTTCAACCTAATTTTGTATTGCCCGCTTCAATACCTTATGCTGCCGGTTATTCCAATGCGAGCCAGCTGCCAAATACCAGTCATAATGCTTCCAATATTCCGGTAAATCTCAATGCCGAAACGGGACAGCTGGATTTCACTTCATTTACGCAAGGAACATTTGTTGTAGGTGTCCGGATAGAGTCGTTTCGCTGTGGGACAAAAATATCAGAGATTAATTTTGAACTGCCGTTTACCATTGTAAACTGCGGGTTTTCAAACGATGCTCCTGATATTACTCCACCAATTGCAAACCCCGGTGGATTGCCGGTATATCGCGATACTGTTTTTGCGGGTGAGTTGGTCACCTTTGATGTAATTGCCAATGATATTGAGTTTTTACAAGATGGAATAACACCGCAACAGAATACACTAACGGCTTTTGGTTCCCAGTTTGGAGCGAATTTCACCGATCCTAGCACAGGTTGTTCAGAACCGCCATGTGCAGTGGTAACAGGTGGCGTTCCCGCCGTTGGAGTGCAAGGCGTTGGAGCAACGTTTTCCTGGCAAACGGATTGTAGTCATGTTAAAAGTTCAAACTGTTCAGATTTCACCACTTACAATTTTCATTTCATGGTACGGGATGATGTGTGCCCGATTCCTAAAACTTCTGCAGCTACAGTGCAAATCACGGTTCAGAATCTACCGGTCCTTAGTTCACCGGAAGTGCGATGTGCAAATGTTCAGGCAGACGGAAGTGTAGATGTGCACTGGGAACCGATCGAGGACACAACAGATTCATTTTTAGAGTACAGAATATATTCCAGCGTTGGAGGACCATTTTTACTTGAAGGAGTTGAAACGAATGTGGCGAGCAGCTCATTTACTGATTTGACTGCTGACGCCCAGAATGGAACTGTATCGTACTTGGTTCGGACCGTGTCCGGATGCAATTCAGGTGAAGCGCTTCCTTACGATACATTGCAAACTATACTACTTAACGTGGCTAATCCAGGAAACGGAACGGCCCTTTTGACATGGAACTCCTTGCTTGATCCGGTGCTCAGCAGCACGGGTGAATACTATTATATCTACAGAGAATATCCTCTTGGAGTGTGGACTTTATTGGATTCTGTGCCTACAACCAGTGCCAATTTATATCAGGATACGATTTCCGTTTGCAATGACTCGCTTACCTACTTTGTTCAGCTGCGCGATTCTCTATTTTGTTCCAGTAATTCTTCATTCGACGGTGGAATTTTCCAAGATCAAATTCCCCCAACAATACCCGTTATACAGGCGGTGTCTGTTGATACTTCCACCAACCAGGCGGTTATAACCTGGAATATAAATCCTCACGAAGACACGTATGGATACATTGTTTTCCAACAAGATAATTTCGGGAACTGGTTCATACTGGATACAGTTTGGGGGCATACCAACAACACCTATTACAACATATTGTCAAATGCAGGTTCTACTTCTGAAACGTATGGAATTGCTGCTTTTGATAGCTGCTATAGTGGAAGCCCACCAACCCCAAACACGTCACCAATTGGTATTGAACACAGAAGCATACACCTAAACGGTTCATTGGACATTTGTGATAGGAGCTATTCTTTGGAATGGAATGAATATATCAATTGGGCTGATCAGGTTGATTATTATGAATTGTATGTTTCGGAGGATGGAAACGCACCCAATTTGCTGGTTAGTATTCCAAGTGGAACGTTCAATTACGTTCATAGCGATTTAACATCGAACGCGGAATATTGCTATGTAATAAAGGCGGTTAGTACAGGAGGAAATTCAGCGCTTTCAAATAAGCTCTGCCAGGTTATCTTTCAACCTTCGGCCCCAGATTATTTGTATATACAAGCTGCTTCGGTTGAAATTCAAAATTCCGTGGAATTGAGAGTGTTATTGGATCCAGGAGCTTCTGTTAATGGACTGGAAATAGAGCGAAGCTCATTTGCGAGCGGGCCATGGAACTACATAGGAGGGATTATTCCTTCAAGTAATCCTGAGATTTTCAGAGACTACTCTGCAGCTACTTCACAATCTTCATATTATTACAGAATCAATGCGATTGATAGTTGTGACCGTTTGGCTTTAAGCAGTCAAGTTTCGCGAACCATTTACCTTACCGTAACACCTGACCAGAGTAGATTGGTCAATCTTCTGCAATGGAATGATTACGAGGGATACGATGGTGCCGTTCTAGGGTATAACATTTATCGTTCTGTGAACGAAGTGTTTGATCCGATACCAATTGCTACGATAGGAATTGGGCCTAGGTTCTATGAAGATAACGTGGAAAGTTTTGTGGGAAGTACTGCAAATGGAAAGTTTTGTTACTATGTAGAAGCCATAGAGAATTTAAATTCTTACGGGTTGGAAGAACGTGCCAAATCCAACATTGCTTGTGGGACAGAGGAGCCTTTACTTTTTGTGCCCAATGCATTTATTGTAGGTGGTGTAAATGCTGAATTTGGGCCGGAAGTCAGCTATATAGATTTTGATCAGTATGAATTCAATGTGTACAACCGTTGGGGTAAACTCGTTTTTCAGACGAATGATGCAGGTGAAAAGTGGGATGGAAAATTCAATGGGGATCTGTGCAGGGAAGATGTATATGTGTATATCCTCACTTTTAGAAATGGCGACGGAGCCACTCGGGTGCAAAAAGGGCATGTCACACTTTTGAAGTCGGAATAAAGCAGTGTTAATATTACTTAAAGAACGCTTTAAATCACTGAAATTTTTAACTTTGCGAGAATTTAATTGGTAACTAACAAATAAATTCAAATTCCAGGCATGTCCGATTCCCATTCCCGCACTAAATTTCTTGGCGAAGGTCTAACCTACGATGATGTGCTGCTAGTACCGGCATACTCGGAAATATTACCTAGAGACGTTAGCTTAAAATCTCGGTTTTCTAGAAACATTGAACTGAATACACCTATCGTGTCTGCAGCGATGGATACGGTAACAGAGAGTGCTCTAGCTATAGCCATTGCTCAACAAGGTGGTATTGGGGTGATTCACAAGAACATGACGATCGAAAGTCAGGCTGGAGAAGTAAGAAAAGTAAAGCGTTCAGAAAGTGGAATGATTCTTGACCCTGTGATTCTCAATCGTGATGCAACTATCGGTGATGCGTTGATGCTTATGGCAGAGCACAAAATCGGAGGCATACCAGTAATCGGTAAAGACAGGCAATTGGAAGGTATTGTAACCAATAGAGATTTGAGATTTGAAAAGGACATGAAACGTCCTGTTGCGGAGGTGATGACAAGCCGCAACATAATCACGGCTAAAGAGTCATCGAATTTAGTTGAAGCTGAAGATGTACTTCAGAAGCATAAAATTGAAAAGCTGCCTGTAGTCGATGATGATAATAAGTTAATCGGGCTGATCACCTTTAGGGACATAATTAAACTAAAAGAGCATCCGAATTCCTGTAAAGATGAATTTGGAAGGTTGAGAGTTGCGGCGGCTGTTGGAGTTACACACGATACGATCGATCGAATTTCAGCGTTGGTAGATGCTAGTGTAGATGCTGTTGTAATTGATACGGCCCATGGCCATTCGAAAGGCGTGTTGGAAATCTTGAAGAAAGTCAAAAGCAAATTTCCGGAATTGGATGTGGTGGTTGGAAATATAGCAACGGCGGAAGCGGCAAAAGCACTTGTTGAAGCCGGTGCAGATGCCGTTAAGGTTGGGATTGGTCCCGGATCAATTTGTACAACTCGTATCATTGCAGGGGTTGGAGTTCCTCAATTGACAGCAGTAATTAACGTAAGAGAAGCACTGGAAGGAACTGGAGTCCCAATAATAGCAGATGGTGGAATCAGGTATACAGGAGATATTGTGAAGGCCATGGCCGGTGGAGCGAGCACTGTAATGATGGGCTCCATGTTTGCAGGTGTAGAAGAATCTCCCGGAGAGACAATCATTTACGAAGGAAGAAAGTTTAAATCCTATAGGGGAATGGGATCCATTGAAGCGATGCAGCAAGGGTCAAAAGACAGGTATTTCCAGGACATGGAAGATGACATTAAGAAATTAGTTCCTGAGGGAATTTCAGGAAGAGTTCCTTTCAAAGGCAAGCTGAGTGAAGTTATTTATCAGCTGGTTGGAGGTTTAAGAGCTGGGATGGGCTACTGCGGAGCCAACGATGTAGATAGGCTGAACCAAGCTCAATTCATAAGAATTACCAACGCCGGCGTGAAAGAAAGTCACCCTCATGATGTCACAATTACGAGAGAGGCACCGAATTATAGTATAAAGTAATATAAGAGATAGAGATATGAAAAAGTTGATTTTAGGATGTGTTGTTTGCTCACTATTTGTGGGAGTCCATGCACAAAATGATCCTGTGGTCATGACAGTGAATGGAAATCAGGTGACAAAATCAGAATTTGAGCACATATTCAAGAAGAATAACAAGGACGAAGACATTACAAAAGAAGATCTGGACGAGTATTTGGACTTGTTTATAAATTTTAAGCTTAAAGTAACCGCGGCCGAAGAATTAGGAATGGATACGGTTAAAAAATTCAAAGATGAACTTTCGCAATATCGGGAACAGTTGGCACAGCCTTATCTGATGGACCAATCTTTAAATGATCAGCTAATGCAAGAAGCCTATGATCATATGAGCTATGAAGTGAAAGCTAGTCATGTTTTAGTGAAAGTGGATGCTGGAGCCTCGCCTGAGGATACACTAAAGGCATACAATAGAATTTTGGAAGCGAAAAACAAGGTGAAAGACGGTGCTGAATTTGCAGCAATCGCTAAAGAGTATTCTGATGATCCATCCGCCAAGGAAAATGGAGGAACATTAGGATATTTCACAGCATTTAAAATGGTTTACCCTTTTGAAAAGGCGGCGTACGATACGAAACCGGGAGAGTTATCGGAAATTATAAAAACAAGATTCGGCTATCATTTTTTAAGAGTAGAAGATAAAAGACCAGCCCGAGGAACAAGACTGGCTGCCCACATTTTAATTCGAGCGGCTCAAAACAACGTACAAACGGATGCAGATGCTTCTGAAATTAAGGCCAAGGAGATTTATGAAAAGCTAAAAAACGGCACTTCTTTTGAGCAGATGGCAAAACAATTTTCTGAGGATAGGAATTCTGCAGGAATTGGTGGTAAGCTAAAATGGTTCGGTGCTGGGGATTTGATTCCCGCTTTCGATGAGGCACTTTTTGCATTGAAGAATATCGGGGACATTAGTGAACCGGTAAAAACCAGATTTGGATGGCACATCATCAAATTACTCGATGCAAAGGAATTGGGGTCTTTTGAGGACTTACAAGGTGAGATAAAATCCAAGATTTCTAAAGACGGAAGGAACAGCAAAACTAGGTCTTCATTCATTCAAAAGCTCAAAAAGGAGTACAATTACGAGCTGAATGAAAAGGTGATGGATTCCTTCAAAAAGTCATTGGATTCATCTGTGTTGGACAAGGACTATACCTATCAATCAACCAAATTAGATGCAAAGGAACTGGTCACATTTGCGAACCGGTCTTACACTGTTGCTGATTTCGGGAAAGCTCTGGAAAAGAATCGAAAAAGATCAAGAAAAAAGAGTATAGAACAGACGATTGATTCCAAGTTTGCATTGTGGATGAATGCTGAGATAATTGACTACGAAAAAACACAGCTGGAAGCCAAGCATGTGAAGTACAAGATGTTGATGAAAGAATACAGAGATGGTATTCTTCTGTTTGAATTAACAGATCAGATCGTTTGGGGAAAAGCGGTGAAAGATACTTCTGGCCTTAAAAGCTTTTATGAATCTAGAAAGACAGATTTTGTTTGGAAAAAGAGAATCGATGCGGATTTCTACTACTGTATTGATGAAAAGGCAAGTAGCATGGCTGAGAAGTTGATTCAATCTGGAATCGGAAGAGACTCGATAGCTAAGCTGATCAATGAAGACTCTCCTTTGAATGTAAATGTCAAAAGCAAAAAGGATGAGATTGAAGCGCTGGAGTTTATTAATAATGAGCCTAAATTGGGAGTGAATGGACCGTATCAATACAATGGTCAATTTGTCATGGTCAATGTGAAGGAAATCATAGAGCCAACGAATAAAGAATTGGATGAGGCAAAAGGAATCATTACAGCTGCATACCAAGATTATTTGGAAAAAGCCTGGATAGATGAACTAAGAGAAAAGTACCCGGTTCAGGTAGAAAAAGAGGTTCTATATTCCATACGATAATTGAAATTTACGGTCTTCATATGCCTGTTGCTTGCAGGGTTTGGTTGTTCCGAGGCTGATGTGCATGAAGATAGAGTTCAGCTGGCAAGGGTAGGTAGTGAGTTTCTTTATTTGGATGAGCTAAGCGAAGAATGGTCAGGATCAAATGATAGTATCGAATTGTTGAATCAGGTGGTTGACAAATGGGTGCGCGAGGAAGCCATTATTCAACGTGCGATCCTTGAGCTTCCGGATGAAGCCCTAGATCTTGAAAGACAGCTGGAAAGCTATAAAAAGTCTTTGCTCATTTACGCCTATGAGAAGGAGCTGGTAAAAAAGAAATTGGATACACTTGTTACCGATGCAGAAATACAGCAATACTATTTGGAACATCAAGACAATTTTAAGTTACAGGACTACATTGTAAAAGTCTTTTACCTAAAGGTTGGAAAAGACGCACCTAAATTGGATGAGGTAAGAAAATGGTACAAACTTAAAACAGACGAAGACAGGGAAAACTTACTGAGCTATTCGCCAGTTCATAGCGTAAATTACTATTTTGATGAGCAAAAATGGGTGTATTTCGACGATGTTTTAAAGGTAATTCCATTAACCGATATCAATAAGTCGTCCTTTATACGAAATAAACGAAAAGTAACGTTTCAAGAAGACAACTTTGTTTATTTCCTCAATATCCGAGATTTTAGACTGAAAGACGCTGTTTCGCCTTTAAGCTTGGAAAGAGAAAAAATAAAGAGCATTATACTCAATGTAAGGGCCAATCAACTAAAGAAAAAAATACGAGAGGAATTATACAACGATGCAAAGAAGAGACAAGATATTGAAACCTATTAATACCTTAATCGTGCTGTTGGCTATGGGCTTTAATTTAGCTCATGCTCAGGAAGGGCAGGTAATAGATAAGGTCGTTGCTGTTGTGGGAGAACAGATCATTATGCTTTCCGATATTGAAAGGCAAATTGTACAATTGGAAAGTGAGTCTCGTTCGAAATTACCTGAAGACATTGACTGTCAAATTTTGGAAGAATTGCTGTTTCAGAGATTGTTGTTACATCAGGCGGAGGTAGATAGTGTAGAAGTAAGTGAAGCACAGGTAGTTGGTGAGCTAGACAGAAGATTGCGCTATTTCATTGGGTTATTCAATGGGGATGAAAAGAAGTTGGAAGCCGAATATGGTAAAACGGTCGCTGAGATTAGAGAAGAGTTTTACGATCAAATTGAAGATCAACTCAAGAGTCAGCAGGTTCAAATGGAGATTACTGCTGACATCAAGATGACCCCTAGAGAGGTAAAAGAATACTTTAAAAAACAACCAAAAGATAGTTTGCCGCTAATCGATGCGCAAATTGAAATCGCACATTTGGTGCGGTATGCAGAGATCAGCACTGTTCAAAAAGAAGAGCTTCGAAAGAGAATGGTCGATTGGAAAAATGAGATTAAGGAAGGTGTTGTTTCCTTTTCAACTAAGGCTATATTTGAAAGTGAGGACCCAGGTTCGGCATCTAAAGGAGGAGATCTCGGTTGGGTTTCCAGAGGAACTTTTGTTCCTGAGTTTGAGGCCATTGCTTTTAGTATACCGGTAGGTCAGATCAGTGATCCTTTTGAAACACAATTTGGGATGCACATGTTGGAGGTCTTACAGAGAAGAGGAGATCAGGTGCATTGTCGCCATATATTGAGAAAGTTTAAGGTCGGCACAAAAGAATTGATCAACATCAGAAATGAAACAGACAGCATCTACAATTTGATCACAAGTGACAGTATTGATTTTTATTCGGCAATTAATCGATTTTCTCAGGATAAGGATACTAAAAATGCTAAAGGGGTGGTATACAACCCTCAAACGGGTGAGCGAAAATGGCGAATGGATGAAATCGACCCGTACACTTTTGCCGGGATTGAAAACCTTAAGGTAGGGGAATTATCTGGACCGTCTCTGTATGAGGAGGAAAGAAGTGGCAAGCAAGCATATAGATTGATAAAATTGTTGTCTAAATCAGATCCGCATAAAGCGAATTTAAAGCAAGACTATCAAATGATCCAGCAGATGGCCAAAGGAGAAAAAGAACAATTGGCGGTCAACAATTGGGTGAAACAAAAAATCGCAATGTCGTTTATAAGAATTGATGAAGATTACCAATCGTGTGATTTTCGATTCAATTGGACGAATGCTGCCGATTAAGTAGGTTGTAAGTTGTTCATTTTACTACCTTTCAACGTTGAAAAAAATGATTCAAATGAATGAAGTTAAATCAGATGTCGAAGCGATAGAATATTTCCGAACCAAGTATGGAGAATTGTACAAGGAAATAGGTAAAGTTATTGTCGGTCAGGATGCAGTGATTCGCGAGGTTTTAATTTCGATTTTTTCAAGAGGTCATTGCTTACTTGTTGGTGTACCTGGATTAGCAAAAACTCTACTTGTAAATACCATAGCGGATGCATTGGGGCTTTCCTTTAACAGAATCCAATTTACTCCGGATTTAATGCCTTCAGACATTATTGGTTCTGAGATTCTAGACGAATCAAGGAATTTCAAATTTGTGAAAGGTCCACTTTTTGCTAATGTGATCTTGGCAGATGAAATTAACCGTACACCGCCGAAAACACAAGCAGCATTGCTTGAAGCAATGCAGGAAACCGCTGTAACCACTGCGGGAACAAGATATCCGTTGGATAAGCCATTTTTCGTGTTGGCAACCCAGAATCCCATTGAGCAAGAGGGAACATATCCTTTGCCAGAAGCACAACTAGACCGTTTCATGTTTAATGTTTGGGTCGATTACCCCAAGTATGAAGAAGAATTAGCCATCATTAAGCGAACGACAGGCGATAGTGAACAAAAAGTTAATTCGGTCGTATCGGGCGAAGAAATTGTGTTTTTTCAGAATCTGATTCGAAAAATACCCGTGCCTGACAATGTTTTTGAGTATGCGGTCCAACTGGCATCAAAAACGAGACCAGGAGCTGAAAACACACACCCCGTTACCAAGAAATTTATTTCCTGGGGTGCAGGTCCCCGAGCATCTCAGTATCTGATTATCGGTGCTAAATGCAATGCGGCAATTGCAGGAAAATTTTCTCCGGATATTGAAGATGTGAAGGCGGTCGCATTACCCATTTTAAGACACCGTATTGTAAGGAATTACATGGCTGAAGCAGAAGGCTATAACATCGAGAAAATCATTCAAGAACTGCTCTGATCAGGTGAACTCCTTGTTAACAGGTCATCTATTGCCTGAGCCAATTGAACATCTTTTTGTGTTACTATTTTGCCTGAATCTATGGTGGTCAATTTCAATTGGACTTTACAATAATCGTAAAGCAAAATTTCAGGATGGTGATTTTGCGCCTCGGAAAGTTCGCCTACTTTTACTATGAAATTAAGGGCCTCTTGAAACGATTCAAACTCATAATTCCCTTCCAGACAATCGTCATTATTCATCCAATTCATTCTTAGCTGGGTTTTTTAGATACTTCAAAAGTGTGGATTACCGGAATGGATTCAAAGCTTGGGTGAAGCCAATTACTAACTACAAATCTTAGGTTGTTAATAAGTGAGTACGTCGTATATTGGGAATGGAACAAACTATTCGGTTCTTTGTTAGAATAACACAATTATAAATTGGCATGAAACATTTGAAAGTTGGTGTAAAGGCACCTGACATAGATGCTTTGGATGAACTCGGAAATCAAATTACGTTGTCTCAGTTCAAGGGCAAAAAATTGATCTTGTTTTTTTATCCCAAAGATAGTACACCAACCTGCACTGTTGAGGCATGCAACCTCAGAGACAATTATTCAGATCTGTTGAATAAAGGATTTAACGTAGTTGGCGTAAGTGCAGATACTGAAAAAAAACACCAGAATTTTATCAACAAACACAAATTGCCGTTTCCATTAATTGCTGATGTTGATAAGAAAGTCATTAATGATTATGGAGTGTGGGGACCAAAAAAATTTATGGGTAGAGAGTACGATGGAA
Organism: uncultured Flavobacteriales bacterium; assembly: GCA_913030835.1. Taxonomy (GTDB): domain Bacteria; phylum Bacteroidota; class Bacteroidia; order Flavobacteriales_D; family Parvicellaceae; genus UBA10066. The sequence continues at coordinate 17,579 of CAJWDP010000019.1, forward strand.
TCCATAGAACCACATTTGTTATAGATGAGCAAGGAACGATTGAGCTAATCATTGAAAAGGTGAAAGCAAAAGAGCATGCTGCACAAATTTTGGATTCATTGGTTACAACGTAAATAGGTTACGGACAGCACTCGGATCTTTGGGTTAACAATAAAATTTAAAAAAATGGCAGAAGTAAAAGAAGAAAAATTAAAAGCGCTCCAGGCAACTTTGGATCGTTTAGACAAAACATTCGGTAAAGGTACTGTGATGAAATTGGGTGACAACCCGGTCCAGAACCTGGAAGTTATCCCAACAGGTTCGTTAACGCTCGATACAGCTCTTGGTGTAGGTGGATTTCCGAAAGGACGAGTAATAGAAATTTACGGCCCTGAATCGTCAGGTAAAACTACGCTGGCGATACATGCAATTGCAGAAGTGCAAAAGCAAGGCGGCATAGCTGCCATGGTTGATGCGGAACATGCATTTGACCAGTTTTACGCGAAATCATTAGGCGTGGATGTCGATAATTTATTAATCTCTCAACCGGATAACGGGGAGCAGGCTCTTGAAATTGCAGACAACCTGATCCGATCCGGGGCAATTGATTTGCTGATTGTTGACTCGGTAGCAGCGTTAACTCCAAGAGCTGAAATAGAAGGGGAGATGGGTGATTCTCAAATGGGACTCCAGGCAAGACTTATGTCAAAAGCCCTGCGAAAATTGACTGCTTCGATAAGTAAAGCAGGGTGCTGCTGTATTTTTATCAATCAGCTACGAGAAAAGATTGGGGTTATGTTTGGAAATCCGGAAACCACAACGGGTGGGAATGCGCTCAAATTTTATGCTTCAGTACGAATTGATATTAGACGAGCAAGTGCCATTAAAGATGGAGATAAGATATTGGGTAACCGTACTCGGGTTAAGATTGTGAAAAATAAGGTGGCTCCTCCGTTTAAAAAAGCAGAGTTCGACATCATGTATGGTGCAGGAATCTCGAAAGTTGGTGAAATTATTGATATTGGAGTGGAACACGATATAATCAAAAAGAGTGGTTCTTGGTTCAGCTACGAGGATACGAAGTTGGGGCAAGGACGGGATGCAGTAAAAGCGCTCATCAGCGATAACCCGGAGCTAATGGATGAGTTGGAACAAAAGATCAAAGAAGCTATTTCAGCATAATTTTATTGTTTCTCGGATGGCTTTGTATTTCAGCGAAGTCATTCGGGCCAATAAATGGTTCATAAACTCTACTGATTGTCTCCATGCCGGTAGGAGTTGAATTCAATGCACTTAAAGGCATATGGTCAATTTGTAAATGCTATTTTTACATCAATGAAGATTGTGCATTATTTTTCAGGTACGCTACTGTTGCTCATAGCTGTTTGCTGTGGAGATAACACCACAGTAAATGAGAAGCTCGCTACAATTTCTGCAGATGAATCAAACTCTTCTTTGCCCCAAGCTCAGCTGGACTCACTGAACAAAAAGATCCGCGAAAATCCGGATAGTCCAAACGGATATTTTTTACGGTCCCAATACTATGTTGAACAAGGACTCTTAGGGAAAGCCAGAGAAGATTTGAACATGTGCATCAATATGAGCCCTGAAACGGCCATATTTTACCTAGAAAAGGCAAAACTGCTCTATCAACTCTCTGCCCAAGGGATGACCAAAGAGTTTGACAATTGTGAACAATATGCACTGAAAACTTTAGAGCTAGATAGCACTGCTAAAGAAGCGCACTTGCTGTTGGGTAAAATTTATTTGGCATTACCCAATTTTGGAAAAGCACTTGATCAATTCAATGCGGCACTCAGAATTGATAAATACTATCCGGAACCGTATTTTTTTAAAGGTTTAACCTATGCCAGAGCTGGAGATACTGCAAAGGCGGTTTCTTCTTACATCACGGCAACTGAGCAAAACCCGGAACATTATGATTCATATATGGAACTGGGTATTCTTTATTCGAAACACGATGGTGAGGAAAGAAATATGGCGCAACTGTATTTTGACAATGCACTTGAAATCAAGCCGAATAGTATAGAAGCCTTACTTGCTAAAGGGATATTTTTACAGGACAACAATAATTTTCAATTAGCAGACTCTTGCTACAATAGCATACTTGAATTGGATCCAAAGTTTGAAATTGCCTATCACAACAAAGGATATATGCACTTTAAAACGTTTAAAGATGATCTTGATCAAGAAAGTAAAGACAGCGTACTGATATTGGCAATAGAAGATTTTACCAGCGCAATTGGGATCAATGACCAATACGTTCAGGCATACCACAATCGTGGACTTTGTTTTGAATTAATGGGTGACTACGTTTCTGCAAAAGTGGATTACGCAACGGCATTAAAAATAGACCCATCGTTTACCTTATCATTGAATGCGCTTAATGCACTGGATAAGCAATGATAGAACCGTGTTGCTTTTCGACTTGTTCAACGTTTAATTGAAGCTTCATAAATCGAGATCCATCGATTCGTATCCATTTTAGTCATCAATTCAGCGATCAAATCGTAAGGTATTTCATTGATCTTTTTAAATCGAATACAACTTTTCCCCATGTCCAGTTTGTGAGCGCATCGCTTAGAATATTCTTCAACAAACCAATCCAAGACTTCGGAATCTGCATAGATTCCCATATGATATAGAGCAACAAATCTTTTTTGTGAGGCAAAACTTACAAATGGCAGTGGAAGCTTAGGATCACAATGGTAGCCATCAGGATAAAGTTGATGTGGCACAATATAACTTGGCATGCCATAATTGATTCTTTCTTCAAATCCATTTGGAATGTGCTCAGAAATGGTCTTTCTCAATTCATTAAGTGCACCATGTCGGTCTGGATCTGCTTTTTCGATGTAAGCATCAATCTCTTTTGATCGATTCATAATTTTGTTTTACTTATTCTGGAGTACGTTTTAGACCGATGAAGCCTCCATTATTCATCACCACATCCAATTCGGGAAACTGTTCAGGAGAATAATTATTTACTTTCAGCAAAAAATAGGCAGGCTTGTCTATAGCACCATGTAACAACCAATCCTGTATACTCGTTATATATTCCAACCGTTCAGCTCCATTCAATTGATTTGATTTTTCTTTTGAAATTGAAGATAAAAAGGTCGCTTTTTGTTTGGCTAGTCCTGAATTTTCATCCAAAGGTTGCGTTTTTGCATAGAAATAATGCGTGTAGCTTTTGTGTCCTATGGGCCATATGTAAACATCACGGTTTTGCAAGGATTCGCAGAATTCTACAGCTGGTCCTTGAACATATTGCTCAATTTTTGGAAGAATCCAAATGCTTGATCCAAGCATAAAGATTGCAACTCCCACTGCGTTAACCATAGTGTACCGAAATACGTTATTTTTGAATAATTGCGATGCAGCCATCAGCATAACTATTCCAAATAAGATGCCGACAGTAATTTCGAATCCGCTCCAGTTGACGTCCATAGATAGTCCGGATTGAACAAAAGGATCCTGAACCAAGGGGATCAGCCAATCGTCTTTCTTTTTAGCAATTACCGGGATAAGCACCAACACGAGGGCATAAAGAATTCCAAACAATAAGACAAGAATCCGCATCCACGATCGGACTTTTTCTCTACCACGATCTACTTGGAACAAGAAATAGGTGGCCAAAAAGGAAAGTGGTAAATAAACCATTGATGAGTAATGGATGATTTTTGTGGAGACAATTGAAAACAGGATCATTACCACCCAAAACAAAATATTCATCCAGCGTTTAAAATGGAATTTGTCTTCTAGGTACTTACTTCCGAATACATTGCCAAGTGCCAAAATAGAAATAGGAAAGCAACCAAACAGGACAACAACAAAGTGGTAATAAAACGGCTGCTGATGTCCTGCAGCTGCTCCACCCTCTGCTCCGGTTAACAGTTCGATCTGATACCCGACAAATTCGATCAGGAACCAAGGGCCGTTTTGTATGGTCTCATAACCGAACCAGAGTATAGAGGTTAGAAAAGCAACGCTGATAAAGAGCAGTAAGTTTTGCAGCGAAGCCAATGGTCTGAATCGATTCAAAATCCAATAAATAGATACGGATAAAAGAAGGATCAATAGACCTACGGGACCTTTGGTAATGATTGCGAGCCCAATAAATAATCCGGACACTGCAGCGTATTTTCTACTTTTTTTATGATTCGAATCTTCAATGGTACGAACAAAGTAGTACACGGATGCAAAGATGAAGAGATTGAAAATGGGGTCTATAATACCACTTCTTATGTACATATGAGGCAAGATTGTCCCTACGTAAAGTAGCACCCACATGATTCCGAATCGCTCGTTGTACAATCGTTTACCAATATTGAATACGAATATCAAGGTGATTAAACCGAAAAGCACATTAGGGAATCTTGCACCAAACTCATTTTGCCCAAATACGAGCATACTTAAACTTTGCACCCAGAAAAAGAAAGGAGGTTTTTCCCAAAATGGCTCAAAATTGATTTGATTTTGAAAATAGTTGCCGGTGAGCATCATTTCTCGTGAGGACTCAGCGAAATTTATCTCATCCCAATCAAAAAGATGTGTGCTACCCAAGAATGGAAGTAGTACGATTGCACCAAGAATTAAGATTAAAAGCTGTTTGTTGTATCTAGCGATCAAGTATTCTTTTTGAATAACGATTTATTGCCCCAATTTCCAAAATTCTTATCGTTTAACCAAGAATAGACAAGTACCGATGTAAGTGTCCCGATAAGCGAACCAAATAGAATGTCATTTGGGAAATGTTGAAATAAATAAGCTCTACTGTAGCCCGCTAGTATTGCAAGAAAACAGAATAAGAATCCAAGATATTTTTTCTTGGACAGTATGAGGCTTAAAAGACAAAAAACAGAAAATGCGGCCGTTGTATGACCTGACGGAAAGGAAAACTGCATATGTAAATCTACCCCTTCCACCAGATTCATGCTGTCAATAGTTTCAGAATAAACGGCGCCCGGCCGTGGCCAGTTAAAAACCCATCTCTTAAGCACTTGAGTGATGCCGGCCGAACCAAGGAAACAAATAGATGCAATAAGGCCCCACCTGAACTTTAAAGCAAATAATAGCAGAGCTACAATTAAAGCAAACCATCCTCCACCCAAATGTGTGACATATTTGAATAAAGGATCTAAAATGGGTGTGTGTTGTTCATTTATTAGCTCAAATAGCCCCAGATTCCCGTAGCTAAGTATCAAATAACTCCATGCAAAGAGGATTACGATAAATAGCCTCATGAACAAAGAATTGGCAAAAATGTATTTCAGAGATCTTTTCATCGTTTTTTAAGGAGATGCCACTTCATCAATCCCATTCTTGTGAGGAAATGCTTTATTGAAGTCCCTAAAACACCCAAGCCGTAAGTAACGCTTCTGCTGAAATTTATGGATGATGCTTCTTCAAAATATTTTGTAGGACAGGTCACTTCGGCAATTTCGTAATCAGCATACACGATTTGTGATAGCATTTGATTGTCGAAAACAAAATCATCAGAATTGTTGTTGTAATCGATGTATTCAAGAACCTCTTTTGAAAAAGCCCGATATCCGGTGTGGTATTCCGACAATTTCTGCCCGATCATGATGTTTTGAAATAAGGTCAGCATTCGATTGGCTATGTACTTGTATTTTGGCATTCCGCCCTTTAAAGCACCTTTACCCAAAATTCTGGAACCAAGTACCACCGGATAAACCTGGTTGGCAATCAAATAGGCCATACTTTCAATCAGCTTGGGCGTGTACTGATAGTCAGGATGGAGCATAATCACGATGTCAGCTCCTATTTCCAGCGCCTTGTTGTAGCAGGTTTTTTGATTACCACCATACCCCATATTTTTGTCGTGACGAATGACATGGTCAATACCAAGTTTTTTCGCTAAGATGGAAGTGTTATCCGTTCCGTGATCATCAACGAGTATAACTTCATCCACAATGTCAAAGGGGATTTCGTTGTACGTTTTTTCAAGTGTTTCTTCGGCATTATAGGCCGGCATTACTATGACAAGCTTTTTTCCTTTGAGCATTCTTAATCTTCAATAGTCTATAAAGACAACGATCTTTCGGATTTGAGAGCAAAGTTAGTATTTCAAAGCAGAATAGAATCATAATTGATAGTCTTCGTATCTTTGCAAAGCAAATTGGCTTGTCGCGGTGAATCATCATTTGATTTGCTGAGGAAAGTCCGGGCAACAAAGAGCAGCATACTTCCTAACGGGAAGGGACTGATTTTGCAGTAATGCAGTTCGGTTACAGATAGTGCCACAGAAAACAAACTGCCGATGTCGATGTTTTTCGGCAGGCGATGGTGAAAAGGTGAGGTAAGAGCTCACCAGTGCAGCTGGCAACAGTTGTAGCTAGGTAAACCTTATGCGTTGAAAGACCAAATAAACCAGGGATTGAAGGTTGCTCGCCTGATCCTGGAGGGTAGGTTGCTTGAGGCCAATAGTGATGTTGGTCCTAGATAAATGACAAGCGTCCATAAGGACACAGAACCCGGCTTATAGATTTGTAAATTAAATGAAGGGCTTCCGAAAGGAGGCCCTTCGTCACTTTCTAACTAATTTGTAGCTTAAGAATTCATGTAATAATTGGTGCAGTTAGATCTATTTGCAAGGTGGAAAGGTGCAAAATGACCGTTATAAATTAAATTGAACTACCTTTGCACCCGCTGTCAGAGTCCGAACGACAGTTAAATTTTTTGAAATGACATTTAGTGAATTAGGTTTGAGCAATGAGGTGCTTCAGGCCTTAAGCGAGTTGGGATTTGAAAATCCCACACCAATTCAGGAACAGGTAATTCCACAATTGCTTTTAGGCGAATCGGATCTAGTAGGTTTGGCTCAGACTGGAACGGGCAAGACCGCAGCTTTTGGTATACCATTAGTTGAACGAATTAATTCAGGAGAAAAGAGCGTTCAAGGTTTGGTAATTTGTCCAACAAGAGAGCTTTGTCTTCAAATTACAAAGGACATTCGATCGTATTCAGTCCATAAGAAACTTAGAGTAACAGCGATTTATGGCGGGGCAAGCATAGAGCAGCAGGCAAGAGAGATCAAGAAAGGTACTCATATTGTCGTTGCAACCCCCGGTAGGCTTATTGATATGATTGGTAGGAAGCTGGTCAGGATCAATGCAGTTTCATCGGTCGTTTTGGATGAAGCTGACGAAATGCTGAACATGGGTTTTAAAGAAGATATTGATGAGATTTTAAACAATGTTCCTAAGCAAAGAAATACATGGTTGTTTTCAGCAACCATGCCAAAAGAAGTAGCGCGCATTTCAAAAAATTACATGGATGATCCAATTGAAGTATCGGTTGGTAGTAAAAATCAAAGTGCGGAGAATATAACCCATGCATATTTTGTAGTCAATGAGCGAGACAGGTACTTTGCTCTAAAAAGGTTACTTGATTTTAACCCTGACATCTTTGGTTTGGTCTTCTGCCGAACCAGGAGAGAAACTCAAACTGTGGCATCTAACTTGATTAGAGATGGGTACAATGCTGAAGCATTGCATGGAGACCTGTCTCAGCAGCAGAGAGACAATGTAATGGGTAAATTTCGAGAAAAAGTTACTCAGATTTTGGTAGCGACGGATGTGGCTGCTCGGGGTATCGATGTAAATGCAATCACGCACGTGATCAATTACAATCTGCCTGATGAGGTTGAAAATTATACTCACAGATCTGGTAGAACAGCAAGAGCTGGAATGTCAGGAGAGTCTTTGGTACTGATCAATTCTCGGGAGGCTGGAAAAATCAAGCGTATTGAAAAGATCATTCAAAAGAGTTTTGAAAAGCGAAACATTCCAGAAGGGACAGAAATTTGTGAAAAACAACTATTGAATTTAATAGACGTAGTTGTTGCAACAGAAATCAATGAAAAGGCGATGTTGAAATACGAGGATATCATATACGATAAACTTGGCGGTATGGAAATTGAAGATCTGGTTCACAAATTTTTAAGCTTGGAATTCAATCGGTTTCTGGATTACTATCGTGATGCAAAAGATCTGAATGCGAATATTAGAGGGGGATCGGATAAAGGATCTTCTGATCGCGGCAGAAATGTAAAAGGAGATACTCAGCGATTCTTTGTCAATAAAGGAAGATTAGATAATATCAATCCTGGAGCTCTTGTTCGAGCAATTTGTGATTATGCAAAAATAGATTCCAGTCAAATTGGGGAGATTGATATTATGCGAGAATTTTCATTTTTTGAGACGGACAAGAAAGTTGCGGAATCTGTTCTTGCAAAAATGGAAGATGCTGAGATCGACGGTGACTCAATAAACGTGGAATTTGCCGGTCCAAAAAAGGGAGGCAATCGATCCCGTCAGAGAAGGGATCACCGAAAAGGCAACAATGCACGTAGAAATTCTCGCGGCAGGAGAAGGAGGTAGGCTAATCCTGGTGTAATTTTATCGTGTCAGAGAAATTGTACTGATCTGATGATTCCAATTCGATACAAATGCTTTGGAATAGAGATGTTTGTATTTCAAAATCATCTAGTGGTTTGAATAGAACAACTTGTGACCCATTGGGTGATACATCCAGTTGCTTTTTCCAAAGCTCGTTTTGATCATTATCGCTTTGCGCAGTTAATGTTAGTGTTACAAATGCAGTGTTTGCTTGGTCTGAAACTGCCGTTACTTTGATAGAATCATTGATCAGCTCTACAAATGCTACTAAAGGCCGGTACATGTCACTTACTGCATCGAATGCTGGCTTTTCGATTTTATAATAATCGATAACACTCCAGGAAGGACCCGGCCAGCAATCGTTAAATTGCCAGAAAAGTGTGCCCATACAATGTTTTCGATTTAGTCTGTGGTATTTGATTGCGGTTTTGTAGGCAACGGCTTGAGTTTTTTGACTGTTTTTTATAAAATCAGAAAATGAACTTGCTTTTCCAAACAGCTCCTCGCTATGCAGTACAATTAGGTCATTACCAATGTAGCTTTTCTGCCTGTTCTTCATGACGGTATCGTCCAAAGAAAAGTGATCTGGACCAATGCTACTGCTCAAAGCTGTCGAGTCAGGGAAGCTCTGAAAGCCATATTCGACCATAAATCGTGGAACGTTCTTCTTGAAGTTTTTGAAAGGTTCTTTTCCATGCCATACACCCCAGTAATGCATTGAGCCATGGTTGAAATTTTTGGCTTTCCCCCAATTGGAAAGGGGAGAAGTGGACACATAATTTATAAGGGGACTCTCTTTTTTTAGGAGTCGAGGAATAGCATCTTGAAACAACGATTGATATCCTTCCCAAAGCGCTTCAGAATCTGATTGATTCCAACCAAATTGACCTTGCCAACCCCAGTTGTTGAAGGCAACCTCAATTTCGTTGTTGCCACACCACAGTGCTAAACACGGGTGATTCCGCAATCGAATGACATTTTCTTTTACCTCTTCAAGTACATTTCGCCTAAATGATTCCGTAATGGGATACATGCTTCCTGCGAACATCAGGTCTTGCCAAACGAGAATTCCATGCTTATCACAGAGGTCATAAAAAATGTCTTTTTCGTAAACACCTCCTCCCCAAACTCTAAGCATGTTAAAATTTGCTTGTTTCGCTTGTAGAATCAACTTTTCATAGTCCTCGTCGGTTACACGGGTCAGAAACACGTCTTGCGGAATATAGTTGGCGCCTTTGATAAAAATAGGTTCGCCATTGACTTTAAAGTAGAAGGATGTTCCGATACTATCCGGTTCGTTGACCAATTCGATGGTTCTTACACCATATTGTATCGACTTTTCCTGTATCGTTTGCAGACTGTCATAAAGCTCAACGTGAATAGTCTGTAGGGTTTGGTCTCCAAATCCGTTCGGCCACCATAAGTCGTGTGTTGAGTATTCTAAAGTTGTTGTTACGTAGTTTACTCCGGAATCAAGTTTCACATCCTGTTTTTCTCCGTTTATGGCAATACCGACTTTTCCTTCCTCTGAAGACTCAACTTCAACTTGGACCTCGACGCTAACTGGTTCACCATTGTTTTGGATTGTGGAACAGTTGATGTTCTTGATCCTTGATTTATTCCAAAAATTCAATCGGACAGGTTTCCATATACCGCAAGTCACAAAGCGTGGTCCCCAGTCCCATCCAAAGTGATAGGCGGCTTTTCGAATGAATGGACCTACTTGGACTTCCACAGTTTCGCAACCGGAGGGAAGACGGTGTGGATAATCATTGACCTGATCCTTATAATAATTGACCGGAGAATAGAAAATAACTTTCAGCTTGTTTTTTCCAATTTTCATTTGATTCTTAACCTCTACCTTCCAGGATCGGAACATGTTGTCGGCCTTTATCAGCAGAGAGTCATTCAAATACACATCTGCTCGAGTATCTAACCCTTCAAATTCGAGTTCAATGTGTTGATTTGAATGTTCTTTGCTCGACAGATTAAACTCAGTGAGATACTCCCAGTTTTCGTATTCAATCCATCTTTGCTTAAGCTCATTGTTTTCATAAAATGGGTTTTGAATAATGTTGTTTCTGAGCAGGTCAAGATGCACACAGCCTGGAACGGATGCAGGTCTTAAAACCGCTTCACTTTGAGATTGGAATTCCCATTGAACCACCAAGTCTTTACTTTGGACACCACGTTCTTGTTGTGTGGGAGCACAGCTCATTAGAACAAACATGAAGTATATGTATGCTAGCTTATTTGCCAATTGCTGATAATATTGCCTGAATTTTCTTGTGGTCGATTTCGTATGTTGCCCCCATTTGATCATGCATTGCTTGGCATTTTCTAATTGAAAAGTGCAATGCATCAACACCCGCATCTTTCAGCTGTAGAGCATTTTTTTCATTCACCCCTCCGCCAGCCATAATTTGAATTTTACCCGAAGCTAAATTGCAGAAGCTTTCAATTGTATCCATCCCTTCCACTACGGAAGCAGCCTTTCCGGAAGTTAATACGCGTGTAAAACCAAGTCTGATCAATTGGGTCAATCCTTCTGTTGGGTTTTCGCATGAATCCATTGCTCTGTGATACGTCGCTTCTAGACCGAACGACCTGGCAACTTCCAAAATCATTTTATTGGTTGAGTGATCAAATCGATTACTATTGTCCAATACACCAAAAACAACTCCTGTTACTCCGGCGGCCGCTGCTACTTCTATGTCTCTTTGAATTAGAGTTAGTTCATCTGGTGAGTAAGTAAAGTTTCCTTCTCTGGGTCGAATGAGTACATGAACTTCTGCAGAAATACGGGAGCTACATTCTTCGATAAGAGCCAAACTGGGGCTCACTCCACCAACTGGTAGTGCACTGCAGAGCTCAATCCGGTCAAACCCATACTGATCCGCGGCCAATGCTTCTTCTAAACTCGTTACACAAGCTTCAATTTTCATTTGATTACGATCTCATCTACAAATAGCCAAGCATCCGATCCGGCGGCTTCATGCCAGTCCGGAACTTTATTGACGTTCCAGGCCATAATTCGGACATATTTTGGTGTTTCTGGTTCCCTCAACACGGCTTTCATCTCAATTATATGCTGCCCTCTTAAGTCTTCCGCTATCTGAGGGGTTTCTATGCCAACCTTTGGCCAGTCAATTCCGTTGTCTGAAATCGCCACGACAAATCGTATCGGACGAAAGATCCAGGAATTAACATAATGATAAAAATTCGCCGAAACTTCGTGCACTTCTTGTCCTTCTTCCAGCTCTATGGTAACGACTAAATTTTTGCCCCAGAATCCTTGCCAGTTCCCATCTCTGAAATTAATTGAGCCCAACTGGCCATCGAATAAGCCATAATTTCCTCCACCAGAATAATGCTCACTGAATCTATTTTTATATTCCGGAAGTTCTGTAATCTCTATTTTACTACAGAATTTTTGTTGGATAGAATCTCCATAAGGCTTTCCCTTCTTAACAGCACGGGCTGTTAAAAAACAGTCCCTATTCACATCAATAGGACCTGTATAGGGAGCGAAATGTATCGCTTGCTCTGCAGTATCGTCAGATTCCCACGAATCGATTCTGTATTCAATTTCAATTCCATTTACTTCTTTTTTCAAAAGAGCCGAATCCCCTTTCTTAACCATGGATATAGGAATCGTTTCGGCACCGTAGGCTACGTTCATAGAATCCAGAATGTCAAAATGATCGTCGATTCGTTCTTGGAAATCATCAAATCGACTTGTATCTGTTCCTGTCCATAATACTTCGCTAAGCGCCAGCATCCGAGGGAATACTTTGCTGTCTAGGTTGTTTTCATCGGGAACATGTTCGGTCCACATATTTACTTCGCCTCCAAGAATGAATTTTTTCTGATCAGCTTCTAGAGAATCGGGAATCGGGTTGAACGAATATACCCGTTCGAGATCTATAGCGTCTAAGGGATAGTCGATGTAGCAATGAGAAGTTGGGCTCATGATTGCAAAATGTCCCGATTCCGCTGCTTTTATGCCACCTTCCATTCCTCTCCAGCTCTGAACAGTTGCATTTTTTGACAATCCCCCCTCCAAAATCTCGTCCCAACCAATGAGCTTCCGACCATGGGCGTTTAGAAAGTTTTCAATTCGTTGAATAAAATAGCTCTGCAGCTCGTGTTCATCTTTTAACCCTTCACTGGCGATCCTCTTTTGGCATTTATCACAATGTTCCCATCGATATTTAGGAGCCTCATCACCACCGATGTGAATGTATTCGGAAGGGAAAAGCTCCATCACTTCTAACAATACATCTTCAAGAAATTGAAAAGTTGAATCGTTTCCCGCACAATAGATTTCCTTAAATACGCCCCAGTCATTGGCTACTTCAACCGGTTGATTTTTACAAGATAAATTAGGGTAAGCCGCTATGGCTGCTTGTGAATGACCCGGCAATTCAATTTCAGGTATGATGGTTACGTGATGCCTTTCTGCATATTCCACGATCTCCTTTATGTCTTCCTTAGTATAAAATCCTCCATATAGCTCACCGTTTTGTTCTATTCGCCAAGCTGATTTTTCCGTGAGTTTAGGGTATTTGTCAATTTCAATTCTCCAACCCTGATCTTCTGTGAGGTGCCAGTGCAGCACATTCATTTTGTAATAGGCCAACAATTGGATGTACTTTTTGATGATGTCCTTGCTGAAAAAATGGCGGCAGCAATCAAGTAATAGTCCACGGTGTTTGAATTTTGGATGATCAATAATCTTCAAACCTTGAACTCTAGCAGCAAAACCGTCCTGATGGTCAGTTTGATCAAATACTTGTTTCAATGATTGTATTGCCCAAAAGACACCATCGGAAGAATCTGCATTGATCAGAATATGATCTGGAGTGATGGACAGCTCGTAATATTCTGGATTTCCCTTTGAATTCGATAGGGAATCATTTGTGTTGATGGATATTAAGTTGGCTTCGCTAGTTGAATGGCTGATGGCAAGTTCAAGTCCAAATACATCCATGATCATGCTGCGCACATACTCCGCTTCTCTCAATTGCTCTATGTTGCAGCAAATTTTTGTGTCCGGGTTAAGAATGAATGAATTAGGTTGATATCCGAATTCTTGTGGCATGGGAAGTATGGATACCGGTTCGATCATCTCAACTTTAGGATCAGAATTGCAGGAGGTTAGTGCAAAACTGACGAGCACACTACATAGTAAATTAATCTTTCCAATATTCAGTAGGTAGTATTTCTTCATATCACTGCTTCAATTTTTCCAGCGCTTTATACAGAAGAGTATCCAATTTGTAATTGGTTTCTATAGGTACGGAGTACATTCCTAATTTTTTTTCATTTCGCGCAATGGCAACAATTGACTTTCTGAAATTAGAATCAATGAACAAAACGGTCCAGTTCATGGATGGAAAATGAGCAACCTTAACGATGCTGAATTGTTGGTCATAAGAATCTAGCTTACAAGATTTCAAATCATTAATGTGTGTTAGCTCGTTAAGAAAATCATTCTGATACTCAATCCAGTCTTGACCAAACAACTCTTTGAGTCCTTCGAGTTTCATCCCAAGAAGCTGGTTGAATTTACGCTCATATAAATTCTGATTGCCTTGATGGGTAAAATACAAGATAAGAACGGTATTGCATACTGAGTATACAATTACATATGGAATCTTTGCCGTGTAAAAATAGAGATCGAACAAAAGGGCCATAACTATTAGAATTATGTAGGAGAGAGCTGAAAATAATGCATATGGCCGATGCTGGAATTTGAAGTACTCCAATGCAATAAATGGAATGTAAACAATAGCTAAGCCAACAATTTCCCCGATCACCATTCCCAAATGGCTTGTGATAAAACTGTTACTTAAAAAGTAAATTACCGAAAGCACGGCGAATGGCAAGAAACTGTCGATTAGATTTTTCTTTTTCACACGATCAAATATAACTTGAAAAATTTAATGATCTTGTGAATATCTTGCTCCTTAATTCATCTTGAATCTGATATTATAACGTAATTTTATAGTTTAAAACAGTAGGGAATTTGTATCTCATATTTGACACCGAAACAACAGGTCTTCCGCGGAATGACAAGGCTCCGATCAGTGACACGGATAATTGGCCAAGAATGGTTCAAATCGCTTGGCAGCTTCACGATGAGATGGGTACTTTATTGGAGCACAAGGACTTTCTGATACAACCCGATGGCTATTCAATTCCATATAAGTCCGAGCAGATACATGGTATTTCCACTGAATTGGCTCAAGCGAAGGGATCTCCTTTGTCCGATGTGCTGAAAGAGTTTGAGCTTGTTTTGGGTAAGTCGAATTTTGTAGTTGGGCATAATCTTGGATTTGACATCAATGTTTTAGGGTGTGAATTTTACAGAGAAGATGTAGAGACTAAACTTTTGGATATTCCTGTCCTGGATACTTGCAGTCGTTCCACAGCCGAAGTTTGTCAGATTCCCGGTGGAAAAGGAGGCCGCTTCAAATATCCAACATTGTCAGAGCTTCATCAGTTCTTATTTGTTCAGGAGTTTGGCGAAGCACACAATGCTACCGCCGATGTCGAGGCTACTGCGAGGTGTTTTCTCGAACTTGTCAGGAGAGATAAATTTACAAGCGCTGAATTGCTTCAAGATCAATCGTATCTGCAGAAATTTTTACAGCACAACGAGTCGCCATTTGAACCGGTTGGAATAGATCATGTTAGTCTGAAAAAGGAGAGTGCAGCCATTCGTGCCTCAGGAGAGTCAGATGAAGATTCAGGTCAGCAAGCAGATGTTGGAAATAATATCGAATTACTCCGTTCGGCTCGCTATTCCCATTTGCACAACCACACCCAATTTTCTATTCTTCAATCCACCACGGAAGTAAATACGCTGATAAAAAAGGCGGTTGAGGAGAAAATGCCTGCTGTAGCACTTACGGATTCTGGTAATATGATGGCAGCCTTTCAGTTTGTTTCTGCGGCTGAGAAACACAATGGAGCTTTGGAGCAACAAATACAGCAGCATGAGAAAGAATTGGAGGAAATTACGGATCCTGAACAAAGGATTGAGATCAGAAAAAAAATTGACCGATACAATGATGGAAAAGTAAAACCCATTGTAGGTTGTGAATTAAATGTTTGCAGAGACCGTTTGGATAAAAGCTATCAGGACAATGGTTCAAAGGTTCTTTTCCTGGCTAAAAATAAAAAGGGGTATCGCAACTTGTCAAAATTGTCTTCTTTGGGCTTTGTCGAGGGTTTCTACTACGTGCCTCGAATAGACAAACAAGCAGTTCTTGAATACAAAGATGACCTGATAGTTACTACTGGAGGACTTGGTGGTGAGATTCCCAACCTAATACTGAATTTTGGAAAAGAACAGGCGGAAGAAGCATTTGTGTGGTGGAAGGAACAATTTGGTGATGACTTTTATGTTGAACTTCTTCGTCATGATCTAGAGGAAGAGCGAAGGGTCAATCAAATACTTCTTCAGTTTGCGGAGAAATACGAGGTAAAGTATTTTGCGTCGAACAACACATTTTATCCCGATAAAGAAGAGGCAGGCGCCCACGACATACTCTTGTGTGTTAAAGACGGAGAGAAAAAAGAAACACCGATTGGAAAGGGCAGAGGATTTCGGTTTGGTTTCCCGAACGATCAATTCTATTTCAAATCTCAAGATGAGATGAAAGAACTGTTTGTTGACCTTCCGGATGCCATTCTCACGGTTAGTGAAATTGTAGACAAGTGTGAGACGTATTCCTTATCGAGCAAGGTGTTGCTCCCTGCTTTTGATATTCCTGAACAGTTTCAGCACGAGCAGGACATTCAAGATGGAGGCAAAAGAGGTGAGAATGCTTTTTTGAGGCATTTAACCTATGAGGGAGCGAAAAAACGTTACGGTGAACTGACGGATGAAATAACGGAGCGCTTGGATTTTGAGCTTTCGGTAATTGCAAACACGGGTTATCCAGGATATTTTCTCATTGTTCAGGATTTTATTGCTGAAGCACGAAAAATGAATGTTTCTGTAGGTCCAGGTAGAGGATCTGCAGCGGGTTCTGCTGTGGCTTATTGTACGGGCATTACCAATATTGACCCTATAGAGTATGATCTGCTTTTTGAGCGATTCTTGAATCCAGATCGAGTTTCGATGCCGGATATAGATATTGACTTTGATGATGAGGGAAGAGGCAAGGTCATCCAATACGTTATTGATAAATACGGTTCAAGCCAGGTAGCACAAATCATAACCTATGGAACAATGGCAGCGAAGTCGAGTATTCGGGATACCGGGCGTGTTCTGGACCTGCCATTGCCGGAGACAGATCGGGTCGCTAAGTTGGTTCCGGACATCAAGTTGGGCAAACTCTTCTCCTTGGATGAAGATAAACTGAAAGAAAAACTGAATACGGAACAGCTTGGTAAAGCCAAGCAATTGAAAGAAATATCAAATGGCTCCGGTTTGGAAGCAGAAGTAGTGAATCAAGCCCGGTTATTAGAAGGTTCTATAAGAAACGTAGGAATCCATGCGTGCGGAGTGATTATAACGCCTTCTGACATAAGGGAGTATGTTCCTGTCGCTATCTCTAAAGACGCCAATTTATGGTGCACACAATTCGACAACAGCGTTGTTGAAAATGCTGGATTGCTTAAGATGGATTTCCTTGGTCTGAAAACACTGACCTTAATAAAGGATGCATTAAAAATTATAAAAGCTCGAGATGGCATTGACATTGATATCGATGCGATTCCCCTTGACGATGAGAAAACCTATGAGCTTTTTCAAAAAGGTGAAACGGTTGGAATATTCCAATATGAATCTCCGGGAATGCAAAAGCACTTAAAATCGCTGAAACCAACTGTTTTTGCGGATTTGATCGCTATGAATGCCCTGTACAGACCGGGGCCACTGGAATATATTCCATCCTTTATCAAAAGAAAGCACGGAATTGAAGAGATTGTTTACGACCTCGATGCGTGTAAAGAATACCTTGAAGAAACCTACGGTATTACGGTGTATCAGGAGCAGGTGATGCTGTTGTCTCAATCTTTAGCAGGATTTACAAAAGGTGAGGCGGATACATTGCGTAAAGCAATGGGAAAAAAGAAATTTGATCTGCTGTCAAAATTGAAACCAAAATTCCTCGATCAAGGAAGTGACAGAGGGCATGACAAAGCGATTCTTGAAAAAATATGGACGGACTGGGAAGCGTTTGCTTCATATGCGTTTAATAAATCACATTCGACATGTTATGCATGGATTGCATATCAGACAGCCTATCTGAAGGCCAATTATCCGGCTGCCTATATGGCATCTGTTCTTTCTAATAATATGAACGATATAAAAACCGTTACCGCATTTATGGAAGAGTGCAAAAGAATGGGGTTGAACGTGCTGGGACCGGATGTAAATGAAAGCTATTATAAGTTTGCAGTCAATAAAGAAGGGGCAATTCGTTTTGGATTGGGAGCAATAAAAAATGTGGGTGAAAGCGCGGTAAAAGCGATCACGGGAGAAAGAAAGCAAAACGGACTTTATCTATCCATATACGACTTGGTAAAGCGGGTTGAATTGAAGGCTGTTAATCGTCAGGCAATGGAGGGTATTGCACTTGGAGGTGGATTTGACTCGTTTCAAAGTCATCATCGTGCACAATTTTTCGTGAAGGATGAAAAAGGCCAAACGATTATTGATAACCTCCGAAAATTCGGCGCTTCTGTTCAGGCCCAACAAGATGCGCCGCCCGACCTTTTCGGTAATGCGGTGAGTGTGCAGTTAGCTGAACCCAAAGCACCATATGCAGACCCTTGGACAGCCATGGAAAAATTAACCCGGGAAAAGGAAGTGGTAGGGATATATATATCGGGGCATCCTTTAGACGATTTTCAGTTGGAGCTCAAAAATCTATGCAGGGGAACACTGATGCATCTGAATCGGGGATTGTCCAACCTAGCAAACCAGGAATTGTTGATTGCGGGAATCGTTGTATGTTCTGAGCACCGAATGACCAAGAATGGAAACCCTTTCGGTACGCTTGAAGTAGAGGACAAAACAGACAACTACAAGTTTTTCTTGTGGTCCGAAGATTACCTGAAATTGAAACATTTTTTAGTAGACGGAAGCCTTCTAATGATCAGAGGTAAAGTACAGAAGAGGAAGTGGTCCAAGGATGAAAAGGATTTGGAATTCAAGATACACGATATAGAACTGTTGTCGGAAGCAAGAGAGAAGATGGCCAAGGTGTTCAATTTAAGGATGGCCTGTTCGAGAGTGGATGATCAATTGGTAACCGACTTAAGTAATATTATCTCAGAACATCCGGGAGAATGTCAAGTGAAACTGAAACTGGTGGATGATATTGACAACATAATCGTTGAGATGCCGTCCAGAAAACGTGGAGTCAAAGTGTCAAATGAAATGTTGAAGAAAATAGATGACCTGTCAGGAGTGGAATATTATCTCAACGATAGGATGTCAAGGTAATGACAAAATTTGTACTCGGTTTTACTCAATAGTCTTTCCGTTTAGAGTAAATTAGGGCTCGGAAAATAAAATTAAAAACAAACATTAAAATGGCAGTAGAATTCACAGAAGACAACTTTGAAGAGTTGGCACTAAAATCAGATAAGCCCGTATTGGTCGATTTTTGGGCGGAATGGTGTGGCCCATGTAGAATGGTAGGACCGTTAGTAGACGAGATGCATGATGAATATGACGGAAAAGCGGTAATTGGTAAAGTCAATGTCGATCACAATCAGGGAATTGCCGTCAAATATGGTGTGAGAAGTATCCCAACTATTATATTCTTGAAAAACGGAGAGGTAGTGGATAAATCAGTTGGCGCTGTGCCAAAACAAACCTTAATTGACAAATTGGAAGCTGCAATGTAATTGCAATATCTTAAGGCATTTAACGAATCCCGACATAATCATGTTGGGGTTTTTTTTGCCTTCAAACTGGTGAACAAGTAAAAACGATCAGAGTCTGAAAAAACAAGAAGTTATTGAATAAGGGTGCAAATTGGCATTTAAAAGAATATATTTGTGCAATCGTTCAGGATGGCGAATGAAATAATCTTAAATAGCAAGCAGTTTGAGCTAACAATCAATCGGCTTTGTTATCAGCTCATCGAGAATCATAATGATTTTTCCAACTCGGCCATTATTGGTCTCCAACCGAGAGGTATTTATTTAGCAAACCGATTACAGAATGTAATACGGAAAAAGGCAGGAATAGAAGTTCAAACCGGGGGATTGGATATCACTTTCTTTAGAGATGATTTTAGACGTACCGATCGTCCACTAATACCTAGCGCAACCAACATGGATTTTGTTGTGGAAGGAAAGAAAGTCATCTTAGTTGACGATGTCTTGTACACAGGAAGAACAGTTAGGGCCGGACTAGATGCAACAATGACATTCGGTAGGCCCAGCTCGATAGAGCTAATGGCCTTAATTGATAGACGATTCAGCAGAAATTTACCTATTGAGCCTAACTATGTAGGTAAATCTGTAGATACGATAGAATCGGAAAGAGTTTCAGTAACCTGGTTGGAAGTAGAGGGCGAGGATAAAGTAATATTATATACCCCGGAAAATGAATAATGGATTAAGTACAGATCATCTACTGGGAATAAAGTACCTAACGAAGGAGGATATAGATCTGATTTTTCAGACAGCGGATTCTTTCAAAGGTGTCATTAACAGGCCGATTAAAAAAGTGCCGGCTTTACGAGATGTCACAATTGCCAATATGTTTTTTGAGAATTCGACAAGAACAAAGCTCTCATTTGAATTGGCTGAAAAACGACTTTCTGCGGACATTATAAATTTTTCATCTGGAGCTTCCTCTGTTTCAAAGGGTGAAACACTTGTGGATACGGTCAACAATATTCTTTCAATGAAAGTCGATATGGTGGTGTTGCGACATCCCATTCCTGGAGCTGCCCTTTTTTTATCAAAGGAAGTTGATGCAAGAATTATTAACGCAGGAGATGGGACTCATGAACACCCGACACAGGCCCTTTTGGATGCGTATTCCATAAAAGAGAAGCTAGGAGAAGTTGCCGGTAAGAAAGTTGCAATTGTAGGCGACATCAAGCACTCTAGAGTTGCACTTTCTAATATATATGCACTTCAAAAACTAGGGGCCGAGGTAATGGTTTGCGGCCCAACGACGTTAATTCCAAAGCACATTGCCCAGCTTGGAGTGAGGGTAGAGCACAACCTTAAAGAAGCATTGGAATGGTGTGATGTAGCTAACATGTTGAGAATTCAAATGGAAAGGCAGGATATCAGTTACTTTCCATCTATTCGTGAATACACAATGCAGTATGGCTTAACGAAGAAAATTTTAGATGGATTGGGGAAAAATATTGTGATCATGCATCCTGGACCGATCAATCGGGGAGTGGAAATTACATCCGAAGTTGCAGACTCAGATCAGGCCATTATTTTGGATCAGGTTGAGAATGGTGTGGCAATACGAATGGCGACCATTTATCTGCTTGCTGCGAAAATTGATAGAGTATAAAAAAGTTTGCTAAATTTGATGGCGTAGATTCATCTACACACAAAAAATGACCAAAAAATGAACTTTGTTGTTGAGAAGAAAGACAAGCATACGCTGATAACGTCTAAAGTTGAAAAATTGAATAACGTTGTTGCGCCGGAGCTGAAAGGTGAAGTTGTAATGCTGGATAAAAATGGTGAATCTTCTATGATCATCGATTTGGCGGAAACCAGATACTGTGATTCGTCAGGATTGAGTGCTTTGTTGGTTGCGAATCGACTAACACGAGCTTCCGGAGGAACGCTAGTGATATCTGGATTACAACCGTCGGTAGAAAAGCTAATACAAATTTCGCAACTGCACACTGTTCTAAATATTGCATCCACCTTATCTGAAGCCGAGGGTCTTTTGGTTTCCGGACAAGAGTAGGGGATGAAAGGGGAAATGAAGAATAAAAAATACACTCTATGAAAAAGATTTTACTCGTACTTATTATTGTTGGATCAGCGATTGCAAATGGGTTAGCACAATGTACTCCCGATCCATCTTTTACACTTCCAGGAATTTATCCGGACTCGGCAACCGGGTTGACTGATGCTTATACTGGCAGCCCGTATTATGAAACGATTACTGTAATTGTTCCTGCAGATACCCTAGTTACAGATCCCACTTTTGGAACCGTTACTGTTGATATTTCTGAAATCATCATGGACAGTGTAAACGGAATGCCAAATAACTTTGTTTACGATTGCAACCCTTCCAATTGTGAATTCCCCGGAGGTAGCACCGGTTGTATCGCAATGTACAGTACTTCCGATCCTACGGCTTCTGATATTGGTGTGTATCCGTTGAAGATTTATACGACTACGAATGTAACTGTCCCGCCTTTTGGAATTCCTGCATCGCAAGTTGATACGATAACTTCATACTTTATCGAAATTTTGGATGGATCATCTGTTGGAATAAAAGAGTTCGATAATTCATCTTTGATGGTTTCGGAAGTCGCACCAAACCCGGTTACTGGATTGTCTAAAATAGAGGTCATTTCCGGAGTTGCTGGAACTGGTAAATTACTTATTTCCAACCTCCTCGGTGGAATTGTTAGTTCACAACAGATTAATCTGAATAATGGTGTTTCAACATTTACAATAAATGGAGGAGAATTTGAATCTGGGATTTATTTGGTTACTATCTCGAATGAATATAGAACGGTGACAAAGAGAATTGCGATCAAGAACTAAGGATCAGTACTTCTAAAAAATAAAAAAGCCCTGTTGAACAACAGGGCTTTTTTATTTCTTAAATTGAGATTGAAATTTTGCGATTTGAAGTCACCATATTGGGATGTGGTAGTGCTGTGCCTACCTTGCATAGATCGGCCAGCGCACAATACATCAATGTGCTGGAACGACACCTGCTGATCGATTGTGCCGAAGGGACGCAAATACAGCTTAGAAAGTACAAAGCGAAATTTCAAAAAATTGATCATATTTTCATAAGCCATTTGCATGGTGATCATTTCCTCGGTTTGGTTGGTTTGCTTTCTACTTTTCATTTGTTGGGAAGAACAAGACCGATTCACATATACGGTCCTGAAAAACTCAAGGATATTATCAATTTAACACTCCATGGCTTTCATAACAACCTGAACTTTACGTGGAATCTACATAGGTTGAATTTTTCAAAAAAGGAGTTGATATTTGAAGACAACTTAGTTGAGGTGCATAGCTTTCCTCTGAAACATCGCATTGATTGCTGTGGTTTCATCATTCAGGAGAAGGAGAGGGAAAGAAACATCAGGAAGGAGAAGATTGAAGAGTATGATCTTACGCTTGCTGATATTCCCAAAATAAAGAAGGGTGGGGATCACATAACTACTTCCGGTGAAGTGATTTCTAACTCCGAATTAACCGATGATCCGCTTCCGCCAAGATCCTATGCCTATTGCTCGGACACGATGTACAGTGAATCGACAATTGATGCGGTTGAAGGCGTGAATGTACTGTATCATGAAGCTACATTTACCTCTGAGCTGGCAGCTCGAGCTAAGAA
This sequence comes from uncultured Flavobacteriales bacterium, assembly GCA_913030835.1. Classification (GTDB taxonomy): domain Bacteria; phylum Bacteroidota; class Bacteroidia; order Flavobacteriales_D; family Parvicellaceae; genus UBA10066. The sequence goes on from CAJWDP010000019.1 coordinate 40,553, forward strand.
AACCTATCATTCCACAGCAACACAGGCGGCAGAAGTGGCTGCAAAAGCAAAGGTTGGAAAGCTAGTTGTAGGGCATTTTTCAGCACGATACAAACAGCTGACTAAGTTCGACGAGGAGATCAAGCCTGTATTCCCTGATTACGTGCTGGCTGAAGATGGATTAAAATTAATCGTCTGATTACACTATAAGTTGTATGTCGAATTAAATGGGCATTCTTGCTCTGGGAACACAATCAATAGAAGCAAATTCGTTGGCTAAAAATTTATAGTGAGCAGCCATTGAAATCATTGCAGCGTTATCCGTACAGTATTCGAAGTCCGGGATAAATACGGACCACCCTTTTTCTTCACTCATCTGATGCAGTGCATGACGCAGTCCGGAATTCGCAGATACACCGCCTGCTATAGCTACTTGGTTTATTTTATAATCCTTGACGGCCTTTTTCAATTTACTCAAGAGCACTTTGATGATGTGATTTTGCCAAGAAGCGCAAATGTCCGGCAAGTTTTTGGAAACGAATTCAGGGTCTTTTGAGGTTTCCTTTTGGATAAAGTAAAGAAATTGGGTTTTTAGCCCTGAAAAACTGTAATTGTAACCTTGTACTGAAGGATGCGAAAACTCAAAGCGGTCCGGGTCGCCTGTCTTTGCATATTTGTCGATCATTGGTCCTCCCGGATAGGGTAGTCCTAGCACTTTTGCGGATTTATCGAAAGCTTCGCCTGCAGCATCGTCAATTGTTTCGCCGATCACTTCCATGTCAAGATGATCACGAACTAAAACCAATTGTGTGTGTCCACCGGACACCGTAAGACAAATGAATGGAAATTTTGGTGACTTTTTCTGTTCCCCAGGTCGTTCGATAAAATGAGCAAGAACATGAGCGATCATATGGTTTACCTCAACAAGAGGTATGTCCAAAGACATCGCAAGACCTTTTGCAAAAGAAACTCCAACAAGCAAGGATCCAAGAAGACCGGGGCCACGGGTAAAGCCAATTGCAGTTAGTTCTTCTGGCCGAATTTGAGCATCCTGTAGAGCCGAGTGCACCACAGGAATAATATTCTGTTGGTGAGCACGTGAAGCTAGCTCGGGAACTACGCCACCATACTGTTCATGAATCAACTGACTAGTTACAACATTGGATCTAATTTTGCCGTTCTTTATAACAGCCGCAGAGGTATCGTCACAAGACGATTCAATACCGAGAATGATTATATCTTTGTTTTGGCTCAAGCGTAAAAATCAGGTGGTCAAAGGTATCAAAAAACACTGGAAAATAGTTCGACTTCTCATTAGTCTGGTACTTGAATGCCTCGTGCTTTTCATCTTTCTTTTTGCATATGGCATTCAGACAAGCTATGTCCAAACCAAAGCCGCTCAAGTATTGGTTTCATATATGTCAAATGAGTTGAATACACATGGAAGTATCGGCTATCTTGAAGTGAAATGGCCCAACAAACTAGTCATACATGATTTTTATCTGGAAGATCAATTTGGGGATAGTCTTGCCTTCTTTGGAGAACTTGAAGCTAACATTTCAGACTACGACCTAAATGAACGTAGGTTAAAGATAAATTCCATTGTTTTGAATGACGCGCTGGTATCCTTGCATAAGAATGAAGGAGAGCAAGAATTTAATTTGGCTTTTATAGGGAACTATTTTTCCTCTTCAGATTCTACCGGAAGCAAGGATTTCGATATAGCAATCAATAAGGTAAGTATTCGAAATTCTGAATTTAGATTTTATGATTCTAATAATGATGTCGTGCCATATGGGGTCGATTATTCTCATTTAAAACTCAAACGGATTAACCTTGAATTGGCCAATTTTAATAGTGGAGCAGACGGGATAATGGCGTCTATTGATCAGCTTTCTTTTTCAGAAAGGTCGGGTTTTGAATTGGATTCTCTATCTACAGCCGTTCTTTTTTCAGACCGGGCGATCTTGCTTGATACATTTCGTTTAGCTTCCCCAAATACCAGAATGGTTGCGGACGAATTAGCCCTCAGGTACGATAGCCTTAGCGATTTGAATCAATTCGCTGAGAAAGTAAATATATCTGCAAAGATTCAAAATAGTACCCTGGGCACTCAGGATTTGAGCTATTTTGCTCCCTTGTACAAGGACCAAAAAGACTCCGTACACTTCTCCTTAAATGCCAGTGGTAGATTGGCCAATTTTACAGTGAACGACTTTCAGCTTCAATTTGGAGAAGTCTCTAAAGTAAAAGGGAAGGGTTCTATAGTTGGATTACCCAATGCGTCTCTGGCGCACTTTGATGTTCAATTGTCGGAATTAAGCACCACCACTACAGATGTTAAAAATTTACCATTTCCTTCCGGATATAAGGATGTGCTGCAACTGCCACAGCAAATTGAATCATTGGAATACCTCAAAGGCACGGCTTGGTTTAAAGGTACTTTGGATGATTTTGCAGCTGAGGCAAACGTTTTTTCTGAGATTGGCGGGCTTGGTGGATCTGTTCAAATGCACTATGATTCAATTCAAGGCAAAGCGGTATACAGGGGAATTGTCAACATGAACAATTTCGATGTGGGAGCTATAGCCGGAGTCCCATCTGTTGGGAGAGTAACAACCAAGTTGAACTTAAATGCAAATGGAAAGGATGCTTTTGATCTGCTTTCACTAAAATCGGAAGTCGATGCGCAGATCGATCGATTTGATTTTATGGGATATTCTTATAGTAACATTCTGATTGAAGGTCTTGTAAGTGAAAACAAATTTGATGGGATCTTAACGGTCGATGACGAACATCTGGCACTTGATTTTGAAGGATTGGTTGATTTTACTACATCCATTCCTGAATATAACTTCACTGCAGAAATTCAAAAAGCTCATCTTTATGATCTGAATCTGGAGAAATCAAACGAAACACAGATCATTTGCTCAACCGTAGCTGTAGATGGTTCTGGTTCAAATGCGGACAATTTTAAAGGAGAGATCGTTGCCAGAGACTTGTCTTATTATTTGAATGGTCAGGATTACTTTTTTGATTCGATTTATTTGGTTTCTACTCTTGATTCTGCGAGCCATGCATTATCCGTGTACAGCAACTTTTTGGACATGTCTATTGACGGAAGCTTCAGTATTCAGGATCTTCCAGCAGCTTTTCACACATTGGCCGGGGAAATATTACCCTCGGTCTTTCAGCCTTCAGATGAAATAGCACTGGAAGAAGAGGATTTTTCATTTTTCGTAGATGTGAAAGACCTATCACTGATTACATCCCTGTTCGTGCCGGATATACTTGTGGCTCCCAATACTCAGCTAAACGGAACTTATGAAACCAGAAGTCAAGATCTTAGTTTGAATGTAAATTCAGATTGGATACACTACAAGAACTTTAAATTAAATAAAGTTCATATGGAAACCGATAAATTCTCTGGACTTTATGAATTTTCAATAACGTCGAAGCAAGCGGATATAAATGACAGTGTCCATCTAGACAATCTTCGTTTAGCAGCTACTTTATTTTCAGATAACATCAGTGCAGGTTTGTCGTGGTATGCTGATGACAGATCGAACTCTGGTAATATAGATTGGGATGGATATTGGTTGGCAAAAGATCAATTTACAATGAGCTTGAATCCTTCTATTATAAATATTGAAGATGAGGTATGGAATATCTACGATAGAGGTGAAATTACACTTGATTCTACCTCCATCAAGGTCGCAAATATCAGAGCTGTGAATGGAGATCAAATTATTGATGTGAATGGAGTAATTGCAGAAGACCCGATGAAGACATTGGAATACACCTTAAGTCAATTTGAATTGTCGAACCTAAATGCTTTGGTAACCGGCAACACAGTTTTGCTGGACGGACAGATTTCGGCAAATGGTAAACTTCGCGATTTATATGGCCATCCTGTGTACCAAACAGAATTTGACATCAATGAATGTAAATTGAATGGTGAGCTGCTTGGAGATGTTTGGGGTCTTGTAAAACCGCTTTGGAATGAAACAAATTTTGTCGATGAGGTTACTTCCGGGACCCGTGAGGAAAAAATAATAGCATTTGATGTGACGGGGAATATCGTAAAAGAAGGAGGATATCAGGTAGATTATGCGGGTAAATACTTTTTGGACGGCAGAAAAGAACCATTGGATTTTGTGTTTAACATGAACAATATGAATATGGATGTAATCAACGGGTTGGTTCCTGAAGGAGTATCTGATATAGCGGGTCGAATTGATGGTAATGTTGCTATGACAGGTAGTCCTGAACGTGTATTGTTCGATGGCTATCTCCTGTTTAATGAGGCAGCTGCTCACATTGATCTGCTGAATACAGATTATACATTTTCAGGTCGGGTTAATATTGAAAACGATGGATTTTATATGACTCCCGGGTTTAAAGTACTCGACAAATATGGAGCGGCGGCAACGGTATGGGATGCTTCATTTTTGCACATCAACTTTACGGATTATGCTTATAACTTTCAGATGGAAATGGATGAACCGTTTTTGGTTATGAACACCGATAAGACCATGAGCTCCCTCTATTATGGTGATGCATTTTTAACTGGAGATGTTGCAATCGCATACGACAAATTTAATGAGCTGGAAATCGAGGTGTCCGCAAGGTCGGAAAAAGGCACGAATCTGGTCTTACCGCTGGATGGTGCCGACGAGGTGGTTCTGCCGGATTTTATTACCTGTGTCGATCGAAGTAATCCATTGAAAGTCGAGGACACAGAAATGGATTTAAGTGGTGTAAAGATGAAATTCAATATGAATGTAACTCCGGATGCCCAAATCAGCTTGATCTTCGATGAGGTGGTGGGTGATGTCATGAAAGGAAACGGAACGGGGGATATAACACTAGAGATTGATGAATACGGTGAATTCAGCATGCGCGGACTTTATGAAGTCAATAAGGGAGATTACCTGTTTACCATGTTCGATTTTATCAATAAGCCGTTTACCGTTAGAAAAGGAGGTACGATTAGCTGGTACGGAAATCCTTACAATGCGGATATTAACTTGGTCGCGGTCTATGAGACCAAAGCATCACTCTATGACATAATGCCGGAAGGAGAAAGAGAAGAGTATAAAGGGAACACCGAGGTAAACTGTTTGATGAAATTGACGGAAAACCTATTCAGTCCGGAATTAGAATTTGATATAGAGCTCCCGAAATCGGATGATAAGGCAAGAGCAGTTCTTGAAAATACGATCAGTTCGGATGAAGAATTGAATAAACAGGTGTTCTCGTTAATGGTTCTGAACAAATTTCTTCCCAGAACCAATGCAATATCTTCGGCGAGTGGCAGTGCATTAGGAGCTGGTGTGGGGGCTACAAGCTCTGATCTGATTAGCAGTCAAATTGGTAATTGGTTAAATGCTTTATCGGATGATATTGAGATTGGTGTAAATGCAAAACTTGGCAATCAGATTGGAGAAGACGAGATAGCCGTAGCGATGTCTAAAGCATTCTTAAATGATCGGTTGGAAATCTCGGGTAATTTTGGCTATAGTAGTACGAATGCAACGACGTCAGACGAACAAAACACCAGATTGATCGGAGATGTCAACGTTCAATACAAGCTGAATGAAGAGGGTAACGTAAGAATCAGGGCTTTCAATGAGTCGAACGACTACGACCCAATGCAGACGACCCAAAACTCGACTCAGGGATTTGGAATTTATTACAAAGAGAGTTTTAACAACTGGTGGGAGCTGCGCCAGAAAATCGCAAATATTTTTAGACCGTCACGAAATGATGTGTTGCATTATCGGGGAGTTGGCCGGAGAAAAGACGAGGATTACATTAAAGGTAATCCATTCTGATGAACGATTTTGCCGTTCAAAATTACGGTATTGATAACTGGTTTTCCAAAGGAATAGGGGAGGTAGGAGTAAGAAGGAATTTCATCAGTGATGAAAACATTGGCTTTCTTACCTTTCGCTATAGTACCCAGTTCTTTCTCTACTCCCATAGCATATGCTGAATTAATTGTGGAAGCATTGATGGCTTGCTCAGGTGTTAGGCCCATTCGAATGCATGCAAGGGAGACTACAAAGTTCATATTACCCGAAGGTGTAGACCCTGGATTATAGTCTGATGCAATAGCCAGTGGAAGGCCTGCTTGAATCATCTCTTTTCCAGGAGCATAGGGAATACCCAAGAAAAACGAGCAGGATGGTAGCGCTGTTGGCATTGTTGACGTTCCTTTTAAGGAATAGATATCTTCTGGTCTCATGATTTCCAGATGATCTACAGAGAGCGCATTGTGTTTAACGGCAATCTGAACTCCTCCTATTGCATTGAATTGATTGACGTGTACTTTTGGTCGGAGTCCGGCGGCAATTCCGGCTTCCAGAATTTCATCCATTTGTTCAGGAGAAAAGTAATTGGTTTCACAAAATACATCAATATAATCTGCCAATTCTTCTTCCTGAACTGCGGGTATCATTTCCTCAATGATTTCCTTGATATATAATTCTTTGTTGCTCTTGTATTTCCCGGGGAAAGCATGTGCTCCTAAAAAGCTGGCTTTGATGGTGGCAGATGAATTCGCCTTTAGACGTTTAACTACCCGTAGAATTTTTAGCTCTGATTCTAAAGATAGACCATATCCGCTTTTCATTTCAACAGCACCCGTTCCCAAAGCAATTAATTCCGCCAGCCGTTTTGAAGCTGATTCAAACAATTCATCTTCTGAAGCGCTTTCCAACCGTTTTGCCGAGTTGAGAATTCCCCCTCCTCGTTGAGCGATTTCTTCATAGGACAATCCATTAATCCGATCTACGAACTCTGATTCTCTTGATGCGGCATAGACCAGATGAGTATGTGAATCACACCAAGTCGGAAACACCAGTTTTCCAGATGCGTCAATCACCTGGTCTTGATCCGATACATTTATTTGATGTAGATCAGACATTGGCCCGAAATCAAGTATTCTATCTTCCTCGATTACCAAAAATGCATTTTTTAGGGTGGCTAGCTTACTCATTTTATCACCTGCCTTAAAATCCATTTTTTCGGATTCCGTTTGAATTAGCTCTTGAATGTTCTGTATAATCAGTTTCATGACGTCACTTCCATAATGTAGTACTCGAAGTTATGTTTTTCTTTTGTCTATGGAAACGAGAAATAGAATAATTCCAATCTGGGAAAAATTGATTTGATTTCCGAAAGGACTAGGTATTGGGCATTCTCTTGATTTCTTTGGTCGTATTTTTTAAAATTCAATTTTACGAGTTCAGAATAGGTATATTTAAAGTAAAAGAAATGTTACGAAGTGAAGTATGAACCTTTTTTTTACAAACGTGTACATATGATTCGATGATAGAATAATGAAGAATTTTAGCTTACATAGTATCCTGATCGTATTGCTCTTTTTAGTTGCAATTTCCGGGAATTCGCAATCAAAGGTGAAGAATAAGAACGCGGAATCTCTTGCTCCAAAGTTAAATGATGCAAAAATCAGCACTTTGAATTCAGTCGAGGAGCGGGATGAAGAAAACCGGGGGTTGTATTATGAAAATCAATATGTAAAGGAAAGATCAAAAAGAATTGATATAAACACAAAGCAATTGGGCGAGAAAGACCAACGTGAATTGGACAAGATCGTAAAGACTTTGGAAGTAGAAGCGCCGAATTCAGCTGGGTATTACTACGTTTCCTATCTGAATGCAAATCCTAATTCAGTAAACATTGAAAATCTAGATCGCGCATTTGAATTAACAAGTGATAAAACTTCGTTGTACGATGATTATATCGGTTATTACGAATTGACTCAAAATGCTGACAAGAAAAAAGAATTTTGCGAAAAACTGTATAAATCCAATGTAATACCCTCCGGAGTAATGGAGTACAATTACAATGTTTTGATGTCGGTCGAAAAAGGTGGAATCTTGTTCGTGAATGGAGCCGACGATACGTACCCGATATGGGTGTATCAAAACACATTGAACGTAAGAAAAGATGTCACCATTTTAAATACAGATCTATTGGGCGTTGATTCATATCGAGCAAAAAAATTAAGAGATATAGGTGTTGGGATAAATTTGGATTACAACGCCGATAGACTAAAATTCATAATATCTGTGGCAAAGGAAAATCCGGATAAGCCGATTTATTTTGCACTGACTTTTTCAAAATCTGTACTAAACGGCTTGAAGGACAACCTATATCTGACAGGATTGGCCTTAAAATACAGTCCTAATAAAATGGATAATCTGCCTATTCTTAAGAAAAACTGGGAAGAAAAGTTCAAAACAAAAACGCTTGAAAAATCTCAAGAAAATGGCACGGTGAAGAATTTGAACAGAAATTACATTCTACCCATGTTTCAACTGTCAGAACTTTACAAAATGGAAGGAGATGAGAGCGAATCAAAAAAGCTGAAGAAGACAATATTGAAGCTGGCAAAGGAGGGAGGAAAAGAGTCGAAAGTCATTAAATACATGCAAGAACGGGAATAGCTGAACTGTCCCACATGAGTACGACGCGAGAAGAATATACCGATTTAGAGGATGAACTGCTAATGGAAAAAGTAGCGGGTGGGGACAGTGCGGCTTTCAGTGAACTCTACGACAGATATTCAACAGCATTGATTAACTATTTTTTTAGAATGCTATGGAGAGACAGAGAAAAAGCAGAGGACTTCATGCAGGAGCTATTTACCAAACTGATACACAAGCCACACCTGTATAATCCGGAAAGAAAATTTAAGACATGGATGTATAGTATTGCGAACAATATGTGTAAAAATGAATATAGAAGGATGGAGGTTCGGCGAAATACGAGTAATGGATTGGGGGACAGGGAAGATATAAAAGACAGGAATGCCTTGTCCGATAAACTAGTGGATCGCGAATTGTTTAATGAAAAGCTGGATGAGGAGCTGTTGGAGTTAAGTGACAATCACCGAACGGTATTTGAGCTCAGGTACAGGGAAGATCTCAGCATCAAAGAAATTGCAGAAATATTGGAATGCTCCGAGGGAACGATTAAATCCAGACTATTCTATACGATTAAAAAACTATCTGAAAAATTGCAGCATTACAATCCAAAATTAGCAGTCTTAATCATTGTGTCAATAGCAAGCGCTTTGACCGAATTCTTTAAATCACTACCATGAGTTCAGAATTAAAATACCAACCGGAAGATATTGAGTTCATATTACTGAATAAAGACTTCAATGAACTGAATAAAGAAGAAAGAAGATTTGTTGACGAGTTTATCAAGTCCGAAGAGGAATATTTACTGATGCGAAAAACGCTGCTGAATATTTCTAAATCGGTTCATCCAGAAGTTGAAATTGTACCGCCGTACTCGATTAAAGACCGTCTAATGGCTGAATTTGATGAAAAAGAAAGGGTCGGTATAGTTGCATGGTGGAACCGTATGGTGAAGGCATTGTTCCCGGAAAATAGATCGATTCTGGCAAAGCCGGGAATTCAGATGAGTCTGGTGGTGTGTTCTGTGTTGGTCCTAGTGATTATGATTCCATGGTCGGATCTGGGTACAAAGAAAGAGAATGTGGCGTATAATGAGAACGCAGTGAAAAATGAACAGCGTGAAGAACTACAATCAGAAACAAATGTCATTCGCTCGGCAGAGACGGAAGTTGAGAAAGAAATAGCCGGGGAGGATGCCGAAACCAACAACACGATTGCTTCGGATGAATTCATGGAAGTACCTGAAGCTTCCTTTTTAGCTGATGAGGTGGTTTCAGCTGATTTTAAAGCTATGGTCAGGGATTCAGTTGGGACAATGTCTAATGCTTTGGGAGACATTGATCAGTATGCTTTTTTAAGTGAAAAGCCAGCATCCATTGAGGACATTTCAACGGCTGAATACAAAGATTATGAAGAAACAGACTCAACAGCAATTTCTCTGCAAGATGACAAGCTAGATTTTGATGAGGTAGCAGTTTCTGGCAATAGCCATATGGTCAATTCTGCTGAAGGAACTGCAGAAGCATACAATTATACCTCAGGTGCTGAGTTGCTTAAAGAAACGGTTGTAGTTAGTTCAGAAAGCGTTTCAAAACGAAGTAATTTACGCGCAAAAAAGGAAACCTCTCTATCTCCAATGGCCACAAGTAGGTCGTTGTCAGATCAACAAGATCTGATTGACTTGTTATTTACCGCAATGTAGTCTTGTCGAAATCAGACAAAAATCATAGGAGCTTTTCCCTATATTTAAATAATGTTTGAGAAGTGGAACGTAAGAACTGAATTAACCCGAGAACGAGAGATTCTGGCCGAAAACTACTGTCCAGTAAGTATAGCGAAAGCAATTTACATCGAACAAGAGTTTGAAGATTGCAGAGTGGTGGAGGCCTTGGGTAGTTCCGGTTGCGGTGTTCAGGAAATCGATGAACGCTGTTTGGATCAGAATCGGATCTATACACTTAACGAGATCAAAAAAATAGCAATCGATTATAGATTAAGGTTTCTGCCTTCAAAGTATTTTATTGGGGATATTCCTTACGATGCCATCATGGAGATAAAAAAGCTTCGTAAAGCTACGGGAAGCGAAGTCAACAAATTTAGAGTATTGGCGCCATCAAAAAGGTTTGAATTAGAAGATGAAAATGCCGATCCATTGTTATTCACACCTTTGTCCAATGGGAAGTATTACCTCATTCATCAGTGGGGAAACGATTTAGCATGGTATAAGAAAATTATGGCTATACCGATGAGGTCCTATCGCCATATGGTTGGTTTTGCATGTTTTTGTGCATTTGTTTTTGCATTGATTGTTCCAGCGGATATCATCATGAATTCGAGTCGGGTAGAATACGATTACTTTGACTTTTACCGCATCGCATTTTTCTTTTTCATGTGTATCTTATTTTGCGCTGTTTCTGTATTCTGTTCGTTCGCCTTTAGCCTTTTTCCAAGTGATTATATTTGGAAGAAGAAAACCTTTTAGTTCGTTTTCTTTCGTTTTTAGCTGTTAAACTGCCCTTTCGTCATACCTAAGTCTTATGTTATTTAGTCACAATTGGCATAGCCATTCCTCTTATCGACATTTTGTCATAAATAATCGGTTGGCACGTGCTTTGAACAAGGGTGCAGCATATTAGATGATTTTTAAATTGAATATTAATTTTTAATAAGTAGAAAATGCAAACAGGTCAGATAAACGTTCAAACAGAGAACATTTTTCCGATAATCAAGAAATTCCTGTATTCCGATACGGAGATCTTTTTAAGAGAACTGGTGTCGAATGCGGTGGATGCAACGCAGAAAATTAAGACCCTTTCCTCTTTAGGAGAATTCAAAGGTGAGGTTGGAGATCTTAAGGTGGAGGTCATTCTGGATAAAGAAAACAAAACCATCACCATTCGTGATAACGGCATTGGAATGACTGAAGAAGAAGTGGATAAATACATCAATCAGATTGCTTTTTCAGGCGCTGAAGAATTTGTAGAGAAGTACAAAGACAAGGCTGAAGCCATTATCGGTCATTTTGGATTGGGCTTTTATTCGTCCTTTATGGTTTCGGATAAAGTTAATATCATAACCAAGTCTCACAAGAAAGGCGCAAAAGCTGTTAAGTGGGAGTCGAACGGAACCCCTGAATTTACTATAGAGGAGGTCGAAAAGGAAAACAGAGGGACCGACATTGTTTTGCACGTAAGTGAAGATTCTTCAGAATTCCTGGAAGATGCAAGAATCAGCTCAATTTTGAATAAATATTGTAAGTTTTTGCCCCATCCAATCATTTTTGGAGAGAAGTCCAATTGGATAGATGATCCGGAAGGTGAAAAGGACGAAGAGGGACACGTAAAGAAGGTCGAGGAAAAAGTTCCGAATCAGATCAACAATACGGAGCCTACTTGGGTAAAAAAGCCATCGGATCTTAAGGATGAGGATTACAAAGGATTTTACAATGAGCTCTATCCATTTACAGATGAGCCTTTGTTTAATATCCATTTGAATGTAGATTATCCGTTTAACCTAACAGGGATATTGTACTTTCCGAAGCTGAAAAACAATATAGAAGTTCAAAAAAATAAAATTCAGCTCTATTCCAATCAAGTATTCATAACGGATTCGGTAGAAAACATTGTTCCTGACTTCTTAACCTTGTTGCATGGAGTTATAGACTCTCCGGATATTCCTTTGAATGTGTCTCGATCCTATTTGCAGAGCGATAGTAATGTGAAGAAGATTTCGAACCACATAACGAAAAAAGTGGCGGATAAATTAGGTTCTATGTTTAAGAACGATCGTGAAGATTTTCAGAAGAAATGGGACGATATCAAGGTGTTCATTCAATATGGTATGCTGAGTGAGGATAAGTTTTACGACAAAGCAAAAGACTTTAATTTGTTTAAAACGTCCGAAGGAGACTATTACACTACAGAAGAATTCAAGGAAAAAGTAAGTGCTGCTCAGACGGATAAAGATGGTAAATTGGTTATTCTCTATTCCAATGATCTGGATGAACAACATGCCTTTATAGCTACTGCGCGTGATCGTGGATACGAGGTGTTGGAAATGAACAGTCCTCTTGATGTTCACCTGATATCCATGTTGGAGCAGAAACTGGAAAAAGTATCGTTTGCACGGGTTGATGCAGATACGATAGACAAACTCATTCAAAAAGAAGAAGAGCAACCTTCAAAGCTATCTGAGGAGGATGAGAAAACGTTAAAGCCGGTTTTTGAATCACTTGTGAATAAAGAGCAATTTGTTGTTCAGTTTGAAAGTATGAGTGAAACCGACGTTCCGATGATGGTTACTCAAAGCGAGTTTATGAGAAGAATGAAGGAACAACAAGCGATGGGAGGCGGAATGAACTTCATGGGTAATTTGCCAGAGATGCACAACCTTGTAGTGAATTCGAATCACCCGTTGATTTCTGAAATTCTGAATGCCAAAAGCAAGAAGAAACAGGAAGGGCTTGCTAAACAGGCAACTGATCTTGCCTTGTTGGCGCAGGGAATGCTAAAAGGTGAAGAGTTAACCACATTCATCAAAAGGAGTGTAGAGATTCTTACTCCAAAGAAAAGTAAGTAGGTTTCCTTTAAACTTATTTAATGTTTTAATTGGGGAGTCGTTTAAATCGAATTTCAAAACGACTCCCCTTATTTTCTTCCGTTTCTACCGATATAGTGCCTTTGTTCAGTTCGATGTAGCTTTTAACAATGGATAATCCCAATCCTGAACCGGAAAATTCCACAACATTCGAGGCTCTGTAGAACGGCTGAAATAGTTGGTTTAGGTCTTTTTGGGGAATACCAATTCCCTGGTCTTCGATAACAATCGAGATTATATCTTGATCTTGATCGAGTATTAGCTTTGGATTACTATCGTTGGAGTATTTGAAAGCATTGGAAACCAGATTAGTGATGGCATGCCGAAGCATTTTCTGATCTGCTTTGATCATTGTATCAGTTGTTTTCACCGTATACTCTAAACGACGCCCATTTTGGTTTATTTCGTTGAATTGTTCCGAAATATCCGAACAAAGTTCGTTCAGATTCAAGTCCAACTTATTGATGCTCATCTTGCCTGAGGATACTTTCCCTAGAATTAGCACGTCATCCATAAGCTCCGTCATTCTGTCAATTTCTGCTGTTATCCTTGCTGTAGATTTGTCCATTTTGTCTTTAAGATCGGGCTGGACTTTCGGAGCAATAATTTTAAGTATATCAGAATTGGCTTGAATAATAGCTAGGGGTGTTCTGAATTGATGGGAAGCCACCGAAACAAAATGCGTTTTCATTTCACCGAGGTGTTTTTCTTTTCGCAACGCCTTATTCAGTCGTTCTGTTTGTTTTCTTAGCTTCAAGGACGTTTCCTCTCTCTCATTGATGAAATTAGTTGTTAACGTATTGATTCTTCTTGATATGATCCATAACAAGGCCGTAACAAATGCAAGTAATATTACCGTAACTAAAGTCAATTTTACAATTGAATTTCTGATTATAATTTGACCATGTTTCTTTGATAAGGATAAGACAAACGAACCGATGGGCTCATTCAAGTTGTTTGCGAGTTCTTTATAGATACTTATTGATTGATCTTCATCAACATACTGTGATGATTTTTTAAATTCAATTGGATTAAAAACATTGTTTTCTCCTTCTCCAACAACCAGTTGTTTCTCTGCATTGTAGAAAGCAAGAGATTTAAAGTCCGGCTCTATGGATTTCAATTCAGCTATTCTCTTTACAAGTGCAACCGAGTCTTCCAGTAATAAATCTAGAAGAACGGACCCTTCAATGTGGGCGGAAAGAGCTTTCCCTTTTGATTCAAGTTCTGATTCAATAAAGTTTTCTTGGTCATTTAAACTTACCCAAATGAGTATATAAAATATTAGACCGACTAAAATGGTAAACGGAAGTATATAGCGAACCCTTATTGGACTGAATGGTTTCTTGCCTGAAAACTTCTCGGATGTACTCATTTGTTGTAGTGCGATTTATTTCTGTGCGAAACTTCCATTCTTACTATCTGAAATTATTGTAGGTCATCAACTATAAACTCTAAATGCTCAACGAGCTGGTTTACGTTATTCTGAAATTGTTCTGAATTATTTATTGAAGAGTATGACCTTCTAAATAACAATACAATTTGCTGGCATCTTTTAAAGTGTTTCTTTTTAAATTGATTTTCAACAGATAGATATTCAGCAAATGAAACTCGAGTTATCTCCTTAGGTTTGGGACCATTTTCTTCATTTGCCGAAGCCAAATAGTCCACACTTCCCATTACGGCTAATTTTGTAATTAATGTGCGAACGGTGTCCTTATTTCTGTTGATTATATTTTGATCCAACTGACTCGTTAATGATTGGTCTAATTTCTCATCAATGGAAAGTAACAGAGGGCGGATACTAATGACGCATTCTGAAATTTTCTCCCAGTTTTCA
>CAJWDP010000020.1 GCA_913030835.1 uncultured Flavobacteriales bacterium
TTTTGGTTCATCGGATGGTGAGGTTTCTGCGGCGGTAACGGGCGGGACACCAGCATATTCAATTGATTGGTACGACAATGCAGCCTTGACCAGCAGTGTTGGTTCGGGTTCACCACTGACCGGTTTATCGGCGGGGACGTATTATGTTGAGGTCACCGATGCATTTGGTTGTACGAGTAGTGGTCAGGTGGATGTGAATGAGCCTTTAGACATGGTGGTTAGCACGGCATCGGTAGATGCCAATTGTGGTCAGTCGGATGGTAGTATCTCGGTTGTATCGACCACTGGAGGCTCCGGGGTCTATGTTTCAGAGGTATGGACGGATGCTTCAGGATTGCCGGTTGCTGATCCCAATGCGGTTCCTTCAGGAACGTATACGGTCACGGTGACCGATGACAACGGTTGTACAGGAACAGGTATTGCGAATGTTGCTGATTTGGTGGGCCCAACAACCTCTTTATTGGGTAGTGTACCTGTATCGTGTAATGGTTCGTGTGATGGTTCAGCGAGTGTAACGGTATCCGGTGGAACGGCCCCCTATACTTATGTATGGAGTCCGGTACCCGGTGGAGGTCAGGGGACCTCGACGATCACGGATTTATGTGCAGGGAGTTATACGGTTACGGTAACCGATGCGAGTGGATGTCAGGATAATTTCACGTTGGATATTACCGAGCCTAGTCCGATCGATGTTACGATCACATCGAGTACCGATGTGAGCGGTTTTGGTTTGTCTGACGGTAGTGCTACAGCTTCAGGATCGGGAGGTACTCCTGCTTACAGCTACGAGTGGTTTACGGGTTGTCCACCTGTATCGAGTACAGGTCAGACGGGTACTACAGCGAGTGGCTTAGCAGCTGGAGACTATTCGGTTATCATTACAGATTCAAAGGGATGTATGGACACGACGTGTGTTACGATCAACGAGCCTGGTGCGATCACCAGTACGGTAAGTACAGTTGATCTGACGTGCTATCAGTCGTGTGACGGATCAGCTACGGTAAGTGCTGCCGGAGGAACACCGGGTTACAGCTACGAGTGGTTTGATGCTTCTACGGGCTTGAGTACGGGTCAGACGGGATTGACAGCGAGTGGCTTGTGTGCTGGGGATTATTACGTAGAGGTTACCGATCAGAACAGTATTGTTCACACGAGTGTTACGGTCACGATCACAGAACCTTCACAGGTTACAGGAGTTACCTCTGTTACATCGAGCTACAACGGTCAGGACATATCCTGTTCTGGTGCTTGTGATGGATCGGCCCAGGTGGTTGCCTCTGGAGGAACAGCTCCTTACACGTATCAGTGGAACGATCCGGGAGCACAGACTACGGATATAGCCACGGGCTTGTGTGCAGGCAGCTACGAGGTAACGGTTACGGATTTTAATGGTTGTAGTGAGGTATTTACAGTGGTTCTCACCGAGCCTCTTCCTCTTTCCAATGCAATGAGCTTTGTTGATGCTTCCTGTTACGGTGTATGTGATGGAGAGGTGAGTGCGACACCATCTGATGGCACAGGACCTTATACGTATCAGTGGAACGATCCTTCTTTATCGACCACACAGACTGTCACGGGCCTATGTGCGGGGAGCTATGATGTTATTGTTACCGATGCGAACGGCTGTACGGTAACCGGTACAACGACAGTATCGGAGCCCACACAGATTGTGTTGAGTTCGGATTCTACGGAGTCGAACTGTGGTCTGGCCGACGGTAGTGTTACGGTACTGATCGTATCGGGCGATGGTCCTTTGACCCAGCAGTGGGACGCTGCAGCGGGTAGTGCCACAACATCGACAGTAGGAGGTCTTGCTTCGGGCTGTTATGTAGTTACGGTTACGGATGTTCATGGTTGTAGCCAGGACAGGACGATCTGTGTAACGGATGCAGGTGCACCCCAGGTAGAGGTGTTGACCCTTACCGATGCGTTGTGTAAAGACAGCTGCGATGGTTTTGCCCAGATTCAGGTGACACCTGGAACGAATTCTGTACCTCCATTGACCTTTGCGTGGTACGACAGCGGTATGGTACCGATAGGGCAGACAACCGCGAGTGCTACGGGTCTATGTGCTGGGGATTACATTGCAGAGATGACCGATGCGAACGGATGTGTTGCGACTGTTTCATTGACGATCGGTGAGCCGACCCAGCTATCGGGTACGATCAGTTCAACTACAGATGTGACGTGTTTTGGTGATTGCGATGGTGATGCGACCGTAGTAGCTGGAGGAGGAACACCGGGCTATAGTTATTTATGGAATGATCCGACGAATCAGACGGGTTCAACAGCTACCGGATTATGTCCTTCGGGTTACACGGTTACAATAACCGATGGGAATGGATGTACGACGGTACTACCGGCCACCATAGGCGAGCCATTACAGCTACTGGCGACTGGTTCAGGGGTGGATGCTTTTTGTTCAACTGCTTCTGGAAGTGCAACGGCAACGATTACTCAGGGTGGAGTAGGTGCCTTGAGCTATTTATGGACACCTTCAGGCCAGACGACGAATCCGGCCACGGGATTATTGCCGGGGAGCTACGATGTATTGATCACCGATTCGGATGGGTGCACGGGAAGTGCGACAGCAATAATTGGAGATATTCCTGCGAGTGTTGCGACGGGTCAGGTAGTAAGTGATGTAAGCTGTAATGGGCTATGTGATGGAGAGGCGACTGTATCGTTGGGCGGTACGGGTACTGCTCCATACAGTTACGAGTGGTTTGATGCGACTACGGGCTTGAGTACGGGTCAGACGACACAGAATGCAGTAGGCTTGTGTGCGGGTAGTTATTATTGTGTGGCAACGGATGCCAACACGTGTGTATCGATCAGCGATACCATTGTCATTGTTGAGCCTAATGCGATTAATTTAACAACATCTTCTACAGATGTTACTTGCGAGGCAACTTGCAATGGAACAACCGATGTTACAGCTGTTGGAGGGTCAGGTACATTTAGCTTTCAATGGGACGATCCATTGTTACAAACCACTCAGGTAGCAGATAACTTATGTCCTGGAACTTACAATGTAGTAGTTACAGATGGGAATGGATGCAGTGTGACGGAAGCTGCTACCGTAGGCGAGCCACCTGCGATTGTTTTGGATTCTACGGTAGTGGATGCGAACTGCGGTTTGGCAGATGGATCGGGTTGTGTTATTGCCAGTGGAGGAGTAGGCGGTTATACGTATTTATGGCCAACTGGAGGCACAGGTTCCTGTGAGGCAGGATTGGCAGCTTCGAGTTATCTGGTGACAGTTACCGATGCTAATTCTTGTGTTGCCCAGATCGTTGTAGAGGTATCGGATCTATTGGGTCCTGTGGCATCGATTGTTTCTCAGACAGAGGTGAGCTGTAATGGTTTGACCGATGGGTCTGCGACAGTTGACATGACCGGAGGAGGAGGATCCTCTTTTACGGTGCAGTGGGATGCAAATGCTGGTAGCCAGACCACACCAACGGCATCGAATCTGGGAGCTGGAGTTTATACGGTAACGATTACCGATGATCTGGGTTGTTCAGCATCGACGAGTGCTACGATCACCGAGCCTTCGGCCATTGCGACGAATCCCGGCTTTGTGGATCCTGCTTGTTTTGGCTACTGCGATGGTTCGATGGGAGTAGTGGTCAGCGGCGGTACCCCTGCTTATGGATACGAGTGGTTTGATGCTTCGAATGTATTGGTCGGATCACAGGATACTTTAACGGGAGCATGTTCAGGAGCTTACACGTTGGTGATTACCGATGCGAACGGTTGTACAGAGATATTGAATTATACCTTGACGGACCCTGCTCAGGTAAGTGGTTCGAGTTCTAATACACCTGTATTGTGTAATGGTGCATGCGATGGTGAGGGGACTGCCTTGGGCGTAGTAGGAGTGGGTACATTTACTTATCAATGGGATGCTGCAGCGGGCAGTCAGACTACTGCTACAGCCACGGGCTTGTGTCCGGGTACTTACAGCTGTGTGATCACCGACTCAGATGGTTGCTTCACGAGCGTTTCTGCGACGATCACCGAGCCACCGGCACTGACCAGCTCGATAACGAATTATGGAGATTTGACCTGTAACGGATCCTGCGACGGTTATGCAGAGGTGTTGGCTACAGGAGGTACAGGTCCTTACAGCTATGACTGGGGTGCTTTTGGTACAACACAACAGCTTACGGGTCTGTGCGCAGGTACTTATACTGCTACGGTCACTGATGCAAACGGATGTGTTTCTGTTAGTACAATTGTCATTAGCGAGCCGGCAGCATTGGGTATCAGTTTTACTTCTATGGACAACCTGTGTTACCAGTCTTGTGATGGTGATGCGACGGTATCGGTATCCGGTGGTACGTTGCCTTATAGCTATCAGTGGGACGATCCTGGATTTAGTACGACCTCATCGGTTTCCGGTTTATGTGCCGGTACGTATACTGTCGATGTTACCGATGCGAATGGATGTGTTATTGATCAGGTGATTACTATCGGTGAGCCTACAGTGCTGGACATTGTTGTTTCTTCTACTACAGATGCGAACTGTGGTCAGGCCAATGGTGAGATCTGTATCAGCTCAGTGGGAGGTGTAGGACCTTTCACGTATCAGTGGAACGATCCCGGAGCAACCACTACGGCCTGTTTAACGGGAGTTGTATCGGGTTGTTATCAAATTACGGTATTGGATGCTAATGGATGTAGTACAGACAGCACGATCTGTATCAACAACATAGCGGGTCCTGTGATCACCTTGGGATCAGTAACGGATGTGAGCTGTTTTGGGTTGAATGATGGAGAGCTGGACTTTTCAGTAAGTGGTGGAACCGGGACGCTGACCTATGGTTTTTATGATGCTTCGAACAACTTGTTGTCAACTACATCGGGTCCATATACGGGCTTGTCCGGAGGGAATTACTATTTACAGGTAACCGATGGAGCTGGGTGTATTGTACAGGAGCCTGGGTTTGTTGCGGAGTCGAGTGCATTGAATTCGGCGATCACTTCGTCGACAGATGTGACTTGTAATGGGTTGTGTGATGGTGATGCGACGGTATCGGTATCCGGCGGTACGTTGCCTTATACACTGACCTGGAGTAATGGGCAGACGACCAATACGGCAACAGGACTATGTGCTGGATCCTACACCGTAGACATTACGGATGCAGATGGTTGCCAGGCTTCATCAACGGTAACTATTATTGATCCATTGAATATGTCAGTATCAGGTTCTGTTGTGGATGTTAGCTGTGGTGGTGGAAATGATGGTTCGATCACTCTGACGGTCAATGGAGGTACTCCGGCTTATACGTATTTATGGGCACCTGCAGTGAGCACGGGCTCAACAGCAAGCGGACTTACGGCTGGCTCATACAGTGTGGATGTTACCGATGCGAACGGCTGTATCGCAACAACTATTGTGGATGTCAACGAACCTGCGGCTCTTACCGCGTCATACGGTGCGGTAAATTCTACCTGTAGCTTATGTAACGGTAGCGGGTCGATTACTGTAACGGGTGGAACAGCACCCTACACTTATCAATGGTTGAATGGCGGATCGAACCCATCTGCAGCGACCAATTTGCAGCTTTGCCCGGGCAATCACCCTGTGATCGTAACCGATGCGAACGGATGTACGGTATCCTTGACGGTGGTGATCACCGATGAGCCTGCTCCTCAGATCGATGCGATGTTGTTTAGCTCTCCTGATTGTAGTGGAGGCAACAACGGAACAGCAGAGGTAATGGCTACGGGAGGCACCGGAGTGCTGAGCTATTTGTGGGATGCTGCTGCAGGATCACAGACCTCTTCTTTGGCTTCCGGACTTTCAGCCGGGACGTATTGTGTAACGGTATCGGATGTGAACAACTGTATTGTCAGTGGTTGTGTTACTATCACTGATCCTGCACCGTTGAATGCGGTACCCGATGGGAGCACGACGATCTGCTATGGAGACTCTGCACAGATCTGGGCGAGTGGTCAGGGTGGAACACCGGGGTATACGATCAACTGGACTGCACCTGGGATAAGTGGAACGGGTCCGATCATGGTATCTCCGCTGACCCTAACGGATTATTGTTTTACGGTTGAAGATGCGAACGGATGTGTGTCCTCAGCGGCATGTGTGACCATTGATGTATTGCCTGCAATTAGCGTTGATATGATGCCATCGACTTCGATCTGTTCGGGAGATTCGGTATCGGTAATTGCGAGTGCAACGGGAGGTAATGGTGGTCCTTATACCTTCAGCTGGGTGTCGGGATCGGGCATGGGCTTTACACCCATCAGCTCGGGCAGTCCGTCAACGATCATAGATGAGCCAACATCGGACATGTGGTACTATGTCACGGTCTCTGATGGATGTTCACTGGATGCAGTAGATTCAACCTCGATTGTAATTGATCCTTTACCGATAGCGTTCTTGAATGCGATCGATTCGAGTGGATGTGCACCGTTTACTGCATCGTTTCTGCTGAATACGGACATCGGTGTAAGCTTTGATTACGATTTTCAGTGCGATGGAGTGGTGGATTATTCGGGAACAAGTACAACCCCGACACACACCTACACAGACCCGGGAGTTTACGATGTTTGTGTTACGATAACAACCGCTTCAGGATGTCAGACCCAATTAACTGCGCCGGGCATAATAGAAGTTTATCCAGTTCCGGTAGCAGGCTTTTCTGCAGATCCATGGACAACAACGGAAATTGATCCTTCCATTACCTTTGTTGATCAGTCATTTGGAGCATTGCAATACGATTGGGATTTTGGAGATGGTGAGATCATAAGCGGATTGGTGAATGATATAATTGCTTCAACGAATACGATTGGAACGCTAGGTCAACCGGTTCACTTTTTTAACGCCTCAGGAGAATATGAGGTAACACAAACCGTAACAAATCAATATGGTTGTGTAGATGAGATTACTTATACGGTAGTGGTGAACCCTGAACAGACCATTTATGTACCCAATTCATTTTCACCCAATGGGGATGGACAGAATGATTTTTTCATACCGATAGGTTTGGGCTTGGACAGTGAGAATTTTGTTATGTATATATTCAATCGTTGGGGAGAACAGATCTATGAAACGCATAGCATCAATCAGCCATGGGATGGGACTGTAAAAGGTCGAGCGGGAATTGCTCAAGAAGATGTATATGTGTGGTTGGTCCAGGCAATGAACATAGATGGAAGTGTCGTTAACCTGAAAGGTCACGTCACTCTACTGAAGTAGATTCAGGTTCAAAGAAAATTCAAGAAGTTGCACGCTACAATACCGGCGGTTTCAGTTCTTAATCTTGCGCTTCCAAGAGAAACGGGTTGATAACCATGTTGAATAGCTTTCTCTATTTCGGTTGGGTGAAAATCGCCTTCAGGGCCAATTAGTATACTTACAGATGAGCCTAATTGCAACTGGTGTAGCTCCTTTCTATTATCTGGTAAACAGTGTGCGACGAGTTTGTTATCCGAGCTGTCTTTTTGAATGAAATCTTCTAATAAATGCATAGGATGAACAGTAGGAAGGTGGAACCTGTTGGATTGCTTCATGGCTGAAATGACGACTTTTTCTAATCGATCTACATTTATCTTTTTGCGTTCAGAACGATCACATAGTATCGGGGTGATTGAAGAAATTCCAACCTCTGTAGCTTTTTCGACAAACCACTCCATTCGGTCGCTACTTTTAATAGGAGATATGGCGACATGGATATCTCGTTTCAATTGATTCGCGTGAAAATCTTTCGATAGAACGTTCAACACGCATCGCTTCGGATTTGCGTCTTGAATACGTGTCCGATATAAATTCCCCATCCCGTCGGTTAGATGGATCTCATCGTCCACTTTTTTCCTGAGAACACGAATGAGATGCTTCGATTCGCTCTCGGGAAGTGTGTGTAAATTTTCGGATACATCTGGTGCAAAAAACAACTGCATTTTGCAAGATAGCCAAATCACCTAAAGCGTGGGTTTACAATGCTGTTGAAAATTGATCCGAACGTGTAGCTAAGCCCAATACTGCTGTAAAAGGTATAACTAGTTGCTCTTTGACCTTGCCCGGTCAGGATTTGTTCGTCTGTCAAGCCGGTTTTCGACAATGAAATCTGATCTTGGGTAATTCCAAAATTTCCGGAAAGATTAAAGTTGAATCCTTTTGCAATGCGCAGGTTTATATTGCCGAAAGCTCTTACACTGTAAAGTCTCGTATTGTGGAGGTATTGTGTTCCATTCAGACCGATATTTACATTGCCCCAATTTTCTCGTATTCTGTGGGCAATACGCAAACTATGATGGGGTACGAATTCTTTGTCTTTGTCAAAAATCGTGGTTTCGTTGTAGTAATTTTGGCCTGCCCCCAATCGATAAGATACTCTAAGTTGTTTTTTAGCCGAGATTGAATAGGGAAATAGATTGTACTCAATACCTGGAATTAGATGATACGTCAGTGCGTAATTATTGAAAATTGATGTTCTTGCATGCCCAAATATGCCCCAGGAAAAATGATCCGAGATACTCCATACTCCCTCGGTATTTAAGTCCTGACCACGAAGAATCGATGAAAAAGTCTGGTCACTAAGCACTTGCTTCGATTCCATATAGTCTGCAGATAGATTGAATTCAAAGCGAAAGTCAGGATTCACTTTTTCCACATTGATTTCACTCCAGAATGAAGTCATTGTTGATACGTCACTTCCGTTCATCCAGCCGTTAGCACTGATTTCAAACACCCAATTTTTCCACTTGTCCACAATGTTTTTTTGCTCAATTGGTTGATTGAAGTCAATTGTAAAAAAAGTAGAAATTGGAGTCTTTGCGGCATAACGGATAATTCCCAATTTAAACAGATTCATTTCCGATTCTCTTTTTTGATCCGCGCTATCATTTGGTCCGATAATGGTGCTTAACGTATCGACCATTTCTTTGAATCTATGTTGTCCAATAAATTCAAATGACTCTTCCCAGCCTCCTGCACCTGTCCTTTGGCGAAGACCAATTATATGGACATCAGCATATTTTCTGTCCCTCACATAATTCACGAAGGGCATATTTTGTTTCATATACTCAACGTCGCAGAAAAAACAATCAAGAAAAACTTTAGGCGCTTCATTTAAAATGGAGTCAGAAGTCGTGCTTTGTTCATTGAGGTAATCGTTTTGAGAAAAGGTGAAAAAAGGGGATAGGGCAATCAATAAGATTAGGGTATTCTTCATGGTTTAAAAATGGTTGTTTGTCACGTATAACTCCCAATACTAATTTTGGGACAATTTTCTGGGCGAAAAATAAAAAACCCGAATCAAAAAAACTGATCCGGGTCTGTTACATTATGTTAAAAAGGTTTGCCTTATGCTGTGGCTGACACTTTTGGAGCCGCACTCAATATTTCTTCATTTGATTGAGACTTAAACTGCTCGAAGTTATTGACAAATTCCTCTGCTAATTGATTGGCTTTTACATCATATGCAGCTTGATCAGACCAGGTGTTTTTTGGATTTAACACTTCTGAAGGAACTTCAGGACATTCTGTTGGCATCGCCAAACCAAATACATCGTGATTTTCAAAAGTGACATTGTCCAGCTGCCCGGTTAAAGCAGCAGTTATCATTGCCCGAGTGTACTTTAGTTTCATCCGATTACCTACTCCGTAAGGACCTCCAGTCCAACCCGTATTAATGAGCCAGACATTGACATTATTGTCAACAATTTTTTTACCAAGCATTTCCGCATATTTGGTAGGATGTAACGGTAAGAAAGGAGCGCCAAAACAAGCAGAGAATGCGGTAACAGGTTCATTTATTCCTTCTTCTGTACCTGCAACTTTAGCCGTATATCCTGAAATAAAGTGGTACATGGCTTGTCCTTTATTCAGCTTTGAAATTGGAGGGAGTACCCCAAAAGCGTCGGCAGTCAGGAAAAATATGTTTTTAGGCCCGGTTCCCTTACTACCTGCTGCGATATTATCAATATGATGAATAGGATAGCTTACCCTTGTATTTTGTGTTTTCGAGCAATCTTCAAAATCAACATCTGATGTGCCTGCATGAAAATTTGTGTTCTCTAGAATCGCTCCGAACTTGATAGCATCCCAAATTTGCGGTTCTTTTTCTCTACTCAAATCAATACACTTCGCATAACATCCGCCTTCGAAGTTAAATACTGAATCTCCTGCCCAACCATGCTCGTCGTCCCCAATCAACTTTCGATTTGGATCAGCCGATAAGGTCGTTTTACCTGTTCCCGATAAACCAAAAAATACAGCTGTATCTCCTCCTTCACCAATATTTGCTGAACAGTGCATGGAAAGGACGTTTTTGTTTTGTGGTAAAATGTAATTCAATACTGAGAAAATTCCCTTTTTAATTTCGCCAGTGTACCCGGTGCCACCAATTATAATCTTCTTTTCAGTAAAGTTGATTATTGCGAAATTGTGCTGTCTTGTTCCGTCAATTTCAGGATCCGCATAGAATCCGGGTGCGCATACGATGTGCCATTCAGGATCAAAACTTTCAATTTCTTCTCGTGTTGGTCTTAAGAACATATTTGAAGCAAATTGATTCGACCACGGATATTCAGTGACTACTCTTAGATTCAATCTGTAATTTTCGTCAGCGCATGCGTAAGCATCTCTAACATACACGTCCCGATTGGTCAAATAAGCACATATCTTACCGTATAGAAGGTCAAATTTTTCTTTTTCAAACTTAATGTTGATGTTTCCCCACCATACGGTGTCTTTCGTTATATCATCCTCCACAATGAAACGATCCTTGGGTGATCTACCAGTAAATTCTCCGGTGTCAATTGCTAACGCCCCGGATGAGGCCAATTCGCCCATTCCCAAAATCAGCGACTCTTCAACTAGCTGAGCGGGTGGTAAATTCCAGAATGCGTTCGCCACATTTCCTAGTCCAAGATCTTTTAAGCTCGCATCCTCAGACTTTAATCCAAATTCATTCATCAAGATTTTTTTACATGTTAATCTGTGGCAAACTTACAACAATCTTATGTTACACGAAATTTCTAATGATGGAATTATTCACACTTTATTTGAGTGCTTAAAATTTATCAATCACCCTTTTTGAGGTGCTGATAGAATCTCAGTAAAACCAAAGCCCAACTGGTGATTAGGAGTATTCCTCCAATGGGTGTGACGGGTCCTAGAAACGCTGCCCATGATGTTATGCCAAGAGGAACTTTTAGGGAAAGAAGATAGATGGAACCGGAAAACAAAAGTATACCACTGAACATGATACGAATTGACCAGGTAAGATTGATTTTAAGTTGATTGATCAATAGGAACAGGATCAGTAAGCTCAATCCATGATAGATTTGATAGTCCACACCTGTTTTGAAGCTTTCCAATTCATCTTTGCTGACCAATGGTTTGATACCATGAGCACCCAAAGCCCCGAAACAAATGCCTGTTAAGATCAGTAAAACTCCACCAACTAATACCTTATTATTACTCATTGCTGATCGACAAGCTGATAAAATCTTTCTCTCAGACGACCCAATTGAAAGTGCGATTCTAAATTGACCATATTATCTAAATCGTAAACATTTTGATACAGTAGCTGCACCACTTCTAATTTATGATCTTCGAATTCGAATAGGGTCAACACCCTACCTAATTGTGAAACTTTCAAACAGCTATTTTTAAGATCAGAACGTACCCAATCTAGTTTTTCACTGTTGAAGCTTACATCCAATGCATCTTCGAACATGGTTTCAAAATTTGAGCTTGGTTGGTCACAGCCAACATTACCTTGATAAATAGGTTCTGCAAAAGGACCTAAACTATCGGATAGAATAGAATCCGATTTTGATTCCAATTGGATGGTTGGTATGAATGTGGAACCTAAAGTGTCCATAATTTCAGTCGGTTCAGTGCCTGCTTCACTAAGGTTCATTTCTTTCCATACGACGATCGTCTTATTGAGTCGAGCTGTGTCGGTTTGCTCAACAGGAAACGTATTGTAAAAGACGATCTTGGTTCTTGCTGAATCTGCTTTAAGCTCAAACCAATGCTCAATGCCTTTTTTGAGAAATACGGTCTTTTGAGTGGTGGTTCCGTCAGGAAATTGGGTTTTAACCAAATGTGATCCATTGTTAATATTCAGAATCTTAAATTCGGTGTCAAAGCGGTTAGAAATAAGCTGGCTGTCTATGAAAACGCGAAATGTGTCCCCATCAACGTTTTTTATGCCAAGATTGGATTGTGCACTTAGTCCGATTGAAAAAAGCAGAAAGATGTATGTAATTGATCTCTTCAAGTTGTGCTTGCAAAGTTAATGTTCAGAATGAAAGCAAAGAGTATTCCAAACAAAAATATGCTCAGATGTGCACAACACTCTTAGTTTCCTGGTGAGCAATTTCTTTTGGAAGAATGATTTTATAAAAGAAACAAAGTATATTCGTTTTCCTGTTCTCAGGACAAGCTGGTAATACACAATCAAATTATTGAATAACAATGTCAGACGATAAGAAGATTATATTCTCTATGGTAGGTGTTAGCAAGGATACACCTCAAGGAAAGCAGATTATTAAGAACATTCATCTATCGTTCTTTTATGGAGCAAAAATTGGAATTCTTGGTCTTAACGGAGCGGGAAAGTCAACCGTAATGAAGATTATTGCGGGGGTAGATAAGAACTACAGAGGAGATGTCGTATTTTCTGATGGATATACAGTTGGTTATCTTCCTCAGGAACCAAAATTGGACGATACAAAAACAGTTAGACAAATTGTTCAGGAGGGTGTTCAAAAAACAGTCGACGTATTGGCTGAGTATGAAGAGATCAATCAGAAATTCATGGATGAGGAGATCATGAACGATCCTGATAAAATGAACGCTCTGATTGAACGCCAAGGAAAAGTTCAAGAGCAGATTGATCAGCTGGATGCTTGGGACCTCGACTCGAAATTGGATTTGGCAATGGATGCGCTGCGCACCCCTGAAGGAGATACGCCAATAAAGAACCTTTCGGGTGGTGAAAGAAGGCGAGTTGCTCTATGTAGATTGTTGCTGCAGCAACCGGATGTATTGCTATTGGATGAACCGACGAACCATCTTGATGCAGAATCGGTACACTGGTTAGAGCAACATCTGCAACAATATTCAGGAACTGTAATTGCAGTTACTCACGATCGCTATTTTTTGGACAATGTAGCAGGATGGATCCTTGAATTGGACAGGGGACAAGGAATTCCATGGAAAGGTAATTACTCTTCATGGTTGGAGCAGAAAGCCAAGAGGTTGGCTCAGGAGGAAAAACAAGAAAGCAAGCGGAAAAAAGCACTTGAGCGTGAGCTGGACTGGGTCAGGCAAGGAGCTAAGGGCAGGCAGTCTAAAGGAAAGGCCAGATTAAAGAATTATGAGCGACTTGCTAGTCAGGATGCCCGTGAAAAGGAAGCCAAACTGGAAATACCGATACCTAATGGACCAAGGTTGGGAAACAATGTTGTAGAGGCAGTTGGACTAAGCAAATCGTTCGGGGATCGGGTCTTAATTGATAACCTCAACTTCAGTTTGCCCCCTGCCGGTATTGTGGGAATTATCGGTCCGAATGGTGCAGGAAAGACAACTCTTTTCAGAATGATCATGGGTGAGGAAACCCCGAATGGAGGAGAGCTCAATATTGGCGAAACCGTAATGTTTGGATACGTAGATCAAACCCATAAAGATCTGGATCCCGAAAAATCAATTTATGAAGTGGTTTCGGGCGGTCATGAAACAATTGACATCGGAGGAAAGTCGATCAATTCCAGGGCGTATGTTTCCAGATTTAATTTCTCGGGTAGCGATCAGCAAAAGAAAGTTGGAGTTTTATCAGGCGGTGAACGCAATAGGCTTCATCTGGCGATGACACTGAAAACGGAAGCCAATGTGCTACTACTCGATGAGCCTACAAATGACATTGATGTCAATACGTTAAGAGCTTTGGAAGAAGGGATCGAAAATTTTGCCGGTTGTGCAGTAGTAATTTCTCACGATAGATGGTTCCTGGATAGAATATGTACTCATATACTGGCTTTCGAAGGAGACTCGGAAGTTTATTTTTTCGAGGGAGGTTTTTCCGAATACGAAGAGAATAGAAAAAAGAGGCTAGGTGCCGACATCATTCCTCAACGGATCAAGTACAAAAAACTAACCAGGTGATGGATGCATGACCAATGGTTATTTTTGTCATTCATTTAACACAACCTTTGTACTTTTGTAACGTCTTGTAACGTGCGAACACCCTAGGTGGGCATTGCGCTCATCAACCGCATGGAATTAACGAATTGAACTATGTTGCCGGTTAAAGGTACATTACTGGTGTTTGCTTTGCTTAGTGCTTTCCAAGTGATGGCTCAGACAATTGTAATGAATGAGGTTTCGCAGGGGGAGGCAGGTAATCAGGAATATGTGGAATTCGTGGTCGTCGATTCAACGGCTATATACGACTGTACAGGGAGTACCCCTCCTTGTATAGACATCCGAGGTTGGATCATTGATGACAACAGTGGTTATCACGGTAGTGCGGGAATTGCTTCCGGAGCATGTCGCTTTTCTTTTGATCCGTTATGGTCTTGTGTACCCTTGGGAACCATAATCGTGATATACAATGATGCTGATCCGAATGTGGAATTACCGCCAAATGACCTTTCACTTGCTGATGGAAATTGCGCCATTGTTGCACCAATAAGTGATCCCAATCTTTTTGAAACCAATTCGGTTACCCCGGGAGCTATAGCGTGTTCTTATCCGGCTGCGGGTTGGACTCCCGGTGGAAATTGGACGAACATTGTTATGGCCAATGGAGGTGATTGTTTTCGGATAGTAGATCTCGCAGGGTGTGAAGTCTTTTCTCTTTGCTGGGACGACAATAATCTGAACAATATGATCTATTTCCCAGGGGGATCTACGTCCGGTACCTCTGCAACCAATACGGTGTACTATTTTAACGATGGAGATCCAACCGACCAGGCCAATTGGACTGTAGGATGCGCCGACCTGCCTGCTTGCGGACAGCAAGATCAAACGCCTGGAGCTCCTAATAATGCTGCTAATGCAGCTTACATTGCTCAGTTCAATAACGGATGTGCACCCATCACGCCGGTAATTGTCAATGCTGTAGAGACGGATGCATGCGGATGCACGAGTGAGGCGATCGCAACAGCTACGGGATCAATTCCAGGATATACCTATGAGTGGTTCGATGGATTGTATATGCCCATTGGTCAAAATACCGCAACTGCAACGGGTCTTTGCCCCGGAACATATCATGTGATTGCCACATCTTCGATTGGTTGTCCTGATACCGCTACAGTGAACATTGTAGGCTTGCCCGTGGCCTTGGCTGGATCGGATTCAGTGGTTTCCGTGTGCGCAGGAACATCGATTGTTTCCTTATTTGGCCTACTGGGAGGAGCACCCGACCCCGGAGGAGTTTGGATCGGTCCTTCATCATTAGGAGGAGGTGATCTTGGAAATTTTGATCCTGCTTTAAACACAGCAGGTGTATACACTTACATTGCTGGAACGGCTCCTTGTCAGGATAGTGCAGAGGTTTTTGTAACGATCGACACACCCGGAAATCCCGGTAGTAATGGAACTGTATCGATGTGTTTTGGAGACCCTTCTACTGATCTTTTTCTTGCCTTGGGTGGAACTCCAGACCTCGGAGGATCATGGTCCCCGGCATTGAGCAGTGGCTCTGGCAGTTTTGATCCTGCTTCAGACCCCGCAGGAAGCTATACATACACAGTTCCTGCAAACGGAACTTGTCCTGCGCAAGATGCAACTGTAGTTGTTGGTGTTAATAGCTGTTGCACGACGATGGATACCGTTGATTACGACAGTTTTGAGTACGGGACAACCATTCCGGACATTATACCCGGGGCAACCTTTCATACGACACCTCAGAACTGGGCAGTTAGAACAGGAGGGTCATCGGTTTACATGAATTTTCAAAACGGATACCAAGGTGTTGCATACGATAGGGTGTACGACGTTTGCATCGGTCAAACGTATCAGTTTTCCGGGTGGTTCAGCAATACCTGGGGAGGTACACCCGACGTTGATTTGCAGCTAACAGTTTATGATGGGGCAGGTGGAATAATTTATCAGGTTGCCAACTTGATTGTAGGTGGACCATGGGTTCAGTTCAACACAGGTCAGTTTACTGCGACTACTACTACCATCAGATTTGAAGTTGTCACAAACATTGCTGGAGGAGTTGGTAATAACGATTGCTCGATGGATGATCTCGTTCTAGAGCGCTGTTCCATGCCAATGAATAATGCAAATGCGGGATTGTATTGCTCTGCAGATGCAAGTGTCGATTTGTACAATTCCATATTGATTCCGTTGAGTGGCACAGGAACATGGAGTGGGCCTTCGGCTCTTTCCGGGGGATTCATTGGCACATTTGACCCTGGATCAAATGTATCTGGAACCTACACCTATACCATTGCTGGAGCGGGAGCTTGCCCCGATAGTATTGCGACAATTGATATTGTGGTTGATGTATCTCCACAGTTCGACCCTATTGCAGATGTAAGTACTTGTAACGGATATCAGTTGCCGCCAATTTCTGGTTCCAACCTGACAGGAGGTGAAGCATATTACGATGGCCCTCTCGGCTCAGGAACACAATATTTGCCCGGTCAGGTAATCACATCTTCAATGACTTTATACGCCTTCGACGGAAATCCTCCTCCATCTGTTTGCTTTGATGAAGAGCAATTTTCAGTAACGATCAGCTCCTCTATTTTGGATCTTGGGAACGACACAACGTTATGTGATGGAGCGTCCGTTACTTTTGATGCCGGGTCCGGGTTTGATACCTACTTATGGCAGGACAACTCAACCAATCAAACGTTCACTACTTCAACCGCTGGGGTGTATTGGTGTGAAGTAGGGGTCTTGGGTTCGAACCAGATACAAAATGGAGATTTCGAATTGGGCGACGCATTTTTCACGTCGGGATATACAAATGGGGTAGGAGGTGCATGGGGTCCATTATCTTC
The DNA here is from genome assembly GCA_913030835.1 of uncultured Flavobacteriales bacterium. GTDB lineage: Bacteria > Bacteroidota > Bacteroidia > Flavobacteriales_D > Parvicellaceae > UBA10066. The sequence goes on from CAJWDP010000020.1 coordinate 17,002, forward strand.
CGCCGGGACATACGAAGTTTCAACCAACCCACAGCTGGAACATTCCAATTTTGTTTCTTGTGGTGACCATACCACCGGTTCAGGTCAGATGATGGTGGTGAACGGATCGAGTATTGCGGGTACCAATGTATGGTGTCAGGATGTTGTGGTTACTCCCGGAACGGATTATCAATTTTCTACGTGGATATCCAATGCGATTAACGATCCAAATGTTGCGCAGCTCCAGTTTTCAATTGATGGTGTTGCTTTGGGTGGAATTTTTTCAACGTCTGCAACAGGATGTTTTTGGCAGGAATTTTCAGCAATATGGAATTCTGGGGGAGCTACTTCGGTGACGCTGTGCATCACGAATCAGAATACCTCAGGTGGTGGGAATGACTTTATGATCGATGACATATTTTTTGCTCCTCTATGCTCGAGTAGAGATTCCGTTGAAGTATTTGTGGTAATCCCACCGAATGCTGGACAGGACAGCGCAATTAATTTTTGTCCCGGAGACCCTTCGGCCGATTTGTTTTCAATATTAAGCGGGGCACCGGATATTGGAGGTGATTGGTTTCCGTCTATGACTAGTGGAAGCGGTTTGTTCGATCCGACTTTAGACCCGGCTGGTGCTTACACATATACTGTGTCAGGTGGCGGTGTTTGTCCGGATGCTTCAGCAACTGTCACAGCAACGGTAAATTCTTTGATCGATGCTACGATTGCTCCGATTCCAGATTTATGTGAAACTGACCTCGTTTATGGGATGAGTGCTGCCACTAGTGGAGGTACTTGGTCAGGACCAGGGGTCGACCCTTTAATTGGAACGTTTGATCCTGGGCTGGCATTGGCGGGAATCCACGAGGTAATTTATTCGATTTCCGGTGCTTGTGGTAATTCCGACACGGTAGAAGTCATTGTAAGTGCACCCGTGAATGCAGGTTTAGACAGTATGCTGAGTTTGTGTTTTACTGATCCAATAGTCGATTTATCTGCCCTAATAGCACCTGCAGACCCGGGAGGAGTGTGGATACCTGTTTTGTCATCAGGAACCGCTCTGCTCAATCCAGCTTTGGATATTTCGGGAATCTACAACTACATCGTCTCAGGTCCGGGTGCTTGTCCGAATGATACGGCTTCAGTAGATGTAACCATAAACGCAATAGCGGATGCCACGATTTCCATAGCGGGACCTTTTTGCACAGGTGATGCGCAGGTCAATCTCAGTGCTGCAACTGGATCAGGCACATGGTCAGGAACTGGAATTGTAGACCCGGTTGCGGGTACATTCGACCCCATGATCGCCGGACCAGGAACCCACACCGTAACTTATTCTATCGGGGGCAGCTGCGGAGCAGTGGACACAGAAGTCATCATAGTCAATTCGGAAGTAGATCCAACAATAAACCCTCAGCCGGACATTTGTGAATCGGTGGGGACTATAAATCTAACTTCCCTAAACCCAGGAGGTATCTGGGCAGGAGCTGGCATCATAAATCCAACAACCGGACTATTTGACCCTTCTTTTTTTGGACCAGGGAGCTACACTGTCGTTTATGCAATTCCCGGATTTTGTCCAACTGCTGATTCGATCAGCTTTAATGTTATCGCGGATGAGATTCCTTCTATAGCATTCCCCGGAATGTATTGTTCTGGGGATATAGTAGACACATTGTTTGCCGATTTATCCGGAGGTATCTGGAGCGGACCGGGGATAACAAACCCTACAGTCGGCACCTTCGATCCGGCTACTGCAACTATTGGAGTGAATGAGGTGATCTATACGATCAGCTCAACTTGTGGAGGGGCGGATACGGTTCAGGTAATTGTAAATCCCTTGCCCAATGCAAACATTGAATTGTCGGATACACTGGGCTGTGTTCCATTTACGGTAACCGCAGATTATGTTTCAACTGATGTACTCAACTACTGCATGTGGGAAGTGTCCAATGGTCTATCGTCGAATTCCTGCGGTCCTGTGGTTTTGAACTTTGATTCTGCGGGTTGCTATGATCTTCAATTGACCATTACGGATGCTCAAGGCTGCTCGCAATTAATATATCATCCGGAACAAATTTGTGTCCTGGCACCGCCAAACGCTGCTTTCAGCTACTCGCCTCAACCCATTAATGAACTCGAACCTCTCGTGGAATTCACAAATTTAAGCCAGGATGCAACCCAGTACGAATGGCAAATAGAAAATAGTGTTTTTACTACGGTTGATTTATCTCATAACTTTAATGCTTCCGGGTTTTACACTGTTTGTTTGGTTGCCGAAAACGATATAGGTTGTGCAGATACGTCTTGCCAGCAGCTTGAAATAGAGTCCACCATCGGTATTTATGTGCCTAATGCTTTCACTCCTGATGGAGACGGGACCAACGATTTTTTTGGTCCATCACTTTATGGTTTTGAACCTGAAGAATTTGAATTCATGGTATTTAACAGATGGGGAGAGCTGATCTATTATTCTCAGATCTATGGTGCAATGTGGGACGGAACGGCCAGCTACCTCGGTTCATCTGATCCGGTGCAGCAGGATGTGTACGTCTGGAAGCTTGTCTACAAACGTTCAGGAAGTGCTGAAAAGATGTCTAAGGTTGGTCATGTAAGTTTATTGCGGTAAGGACCATTTAATAACTTTTATTATCGATTAATCATTACTTTTGCGGCTGAAAAGTTTAGTAATTGGTACAGAACGAAACCAATATTGAGACAGCTAAAAAGGTGGGTTTGAATGCAAAGATCTCAGATTACATTACCCTGACTAAGTTCAGACTTGCTGCGCTTGTGGTTTTTTCTGCCGCTTCCGGTTATTTTATGGCTCCGGCTCCTTTTGATTGGGAAGTTTTCTTGTATTTGATTATCGGTGGATTCCTGGTTACGGGTGCTTCCAATGGATTAAATCAGGTGCTGGAAAAGGACTTGGATAAGCAGATGGCCAGAACGAAGGATCGACCGCTTCCGGCACTTAGAATGAATAAGCTGGAAGCTACATTACTCTCTTCCTTTTTTGGCCTGGTGGGTCTGTATCTGCTTTGGATGATCAATGCATCAGCTTGTATGCTGGGCTTCCTTGCACTTTTTTCCTACGTGGCTATTTATACGCCATTGAAGACAAAAACACCGATTGCCGTGTTGGTTGGTGCGTTTCCAGGAAGTGTTCCTCCCTTGTTGGGATATGTTGCTGCCTCCAATTCATTCGGATTGGAACCCGGGATTTTGTTTTTGGTTCAGTTCTTTTGGCAGTTTCCTCATTTTTGGGCAATTGCATGGAAGGCTCATGATGATTATAGTAAGGCAGGTTTTAAAATGTTACCGTTGAATGAGGGTAGAGGAAGACGGAATGCCTGGTTGATTCTGTTGTTTACCATGTTCATGTTGCCTGTATCATTGTTGCCCTGGGCATTTGAAATGACACACGGTTTGATCACCATTCCCGTCGCCAGTATTGCGACGCTCATTTTCATTGTTCCGGCATTCAAACTCTTTCGAACCAATGATATGAAAGAGGCAACAAAGCTGATGTTTGTGTCATTTTTGTATTTGCCGATCGTTCAGATAGCATACATATTAGATAAGATTTAAGTTGTGAGTATCGATAAGTTTAAAGAAGAAATGCCCGCCGGGTTGTACGAAAAAGTAAAAGTGCAAACGCTGACTATTTTTTGTTTCGCCGTACTGATGTTTTTCGCTGGTTTCATTTCTGCCTACATCGTGCAGAGCAGCGATAAGGTGTGGGTTCAGGTTGCGTTTCCGGAGGTGTTCACGTATAGCACTATTTCGGTTATTTTAGTTTCAGCACTTCTACTGCTAGCTAAGATATTTGTCAAGAAAAATAATGCAAGAGCAGTTTCCGGATTGATCATTGGTACAATTGTTTTTGGTCTGTCATTCTGCTATTTTCAGGTTCAAGGTTGGAACGAATTGGTAACTAGCGGAAACCTTATCTCCGTGCATGTCATCAATCCCAAAGGTCAGTACGACGACAAGTTTCATTTTGAAAAAAGTGGTGAGAAGATCACACACGACGGTCAGCATTATTTTCTTGGAGAAGATCAGCTGGATGAGGCGGATGTGGTTCGTCTAAAACTATTTGCTGCTGATATTTGTGAAAGTAACTACCGACTTTCTCAACGTACAAAAATGTCATTAGAAGAAAACTGGTCTCCATTTACGATCAGATCATCGGATAATAGAGAAGTGGTTTTCGAGGGACCCTTACAATTGTGGAACGGTACTGATTCACTTTCATTTTCTGAGAAACAAAACCTCTTTGATTTCGCTCTCGCAGTGCATAGAAATATGGAATATTTTAAGCTTACCGGTGAGTACGGAAAGGATTTTGTTATTCTGTTGAATGGCGAAGCACTTGATTACGAGAACAAAAAGTTTTTCTACCGGGAATTGGTCATGGAAGAAGATGCCAAGAACAGCATAGCAGGGCCATTCTATCCGGGAAATGGTAATGGCCCGTGCACAATAGAGAATGGAGTGGTGATCAATAGCGATGGAGCTGCAGTTGATGTGTCTTCAGGTAAATGGGATTTTACTTGTAAAATTGGGAAAGTACTCTTCTCTATTCGGATTGAAGATGGTGTCTGGATTCGGGAGAAAAGTGAAATCAGTGAAGATGATTATGGAGCCATCAACAATAGGAAAAATTCAACGAGCTCATACATCTGGGTGCTCACCGTGTCACATTTTTTACACATTATTGGAGGAATTATATATCTATTGATCTTATTTAAACTGGCTCTAAATAAGCGTATTGATGAGAGAAATCAAGTAAAAATTAGACTTGCTAACATTTACTGGCACGTACTGGGTGGATTGTGGGTATTTTTGTTCTTATTTTTTCAATATTATCATTAAACTTGCAACGAATAATTTCAATTTTGCAATATGGCACAAGTAGAAGAGGTTGATAAGTCATTGGTTTGGGCCGGTAATGGATCACCATTCCGTCTCTCATATGGTAAACAATTCATGTGGTTCTTTTTGGTTTCGGATGCGTTAACGTTCGGAGGGCTATTAACTGCTTATGGTTTTGCCAGACATTCTGTTGATTCTTGGCCGGTAGCCGAAAAAGTATTTAGAGCATTGCCTTTTTCTGATGGGGATTGGCCGTTGATCTATGTCGCCTTAATGACCTTTATTCTGATTATTTCTTCAGTTACTATGGTGCTTGCTGTGGAAGCAGGGCATCGACTAGATAAAAAAGGAGTGACAAAGTGGCTTCTGGCAACGGTGCTTGGTGGAGCAATTTTCGTTGGATCACAAGCCTGGGAATGGTCGCATTTCATACATGGATCACATCATGGTGCTGTGCTGACGGAGCAAGGATGGGCCTATGTTGCGGGATTGGAATACCAGTACGATGAAAATGGACATGTGTTGATGGATGGTCATGATCCCGCGATTCAGAGTCTGAGGCTTCAGTTTATAGATGGAGGCCAATTTATGATGAGTGGTGCGGAAGCACTGGAAGCATACAATACCGCAGAAAGAAATCTGGATGGTAAGCTGATCTTAGAGAATGGGTTAGGGGTTCCTGTCAACATTGTAGGTTCAGATGATAACGTAACATCGGTTGAGCTGCTTGTTGAAGGGACCATTTATCGAGAAATGGAAGGAAATGTTGATTCCGAGAATTGGGGCGAACTTTTGTCATTGTATGAAGGAGCATCATCCCAAATTCAGGGAGCCAATCTTACGGAAAATGAATATGCGCCGAATGCTCCTGCCTATGCAGACTTTTTCTTCTTCATTACCGGTTTTCACGGATTCCACGTATTTTCTGGAGTGGTCATCAATTTATTGATACTCATTCAAGTGTTGCGAGGAGTATACGACAAAAGAGGACATTTTGAAATGGTGGAAAAATCAGGTTTATACTGGCACTTCGTAGATTTGGTGTGGGTATTTGTATTTACATTTTTCTATCTACTGTAACAAAAAGCAAAGAGTATTATGATCAGAGACGACCTTTATAAAGATGCTGAATACGCGAAAAGTGCGAATCATGATGAAGAGCACGGTAGAGAAATTCGCAAAAAGATTACTAAGGTTACCATAATTCTTACCCTCATTACAATTCTGGAGGTAGGCGTTGGTATAGTGCTTACAAGACCTATGCTGGGCGGAGAATCCTGGTCTTGGTTCGGAATCAAAATGTTTTATATTATTCTGACTGTGGTGAAGGCAGCATACATTGTGTTGGTTTTTATGCACTTAGGAGACGAGCGGAAGAACTTCCGATGGGTTATTTTGGCTCCATATATCTTATTTATTCTTTATCTATTGTTCATTTGCATCACAGAATCAACTTACATCCTTGATGTGATGAGAGCACCTTGGTAATAGTGGCTGAAAGAAAGAGTACAAAGAAAATTATCTTGTTTGCCGGAATTCTTGGAATTCCGGCATTTTTTATACTGCTGCTTGCCTATTCTTCAAGCCAGGTATTTGAGAGGCTTCCTTACTATGGCCCGAAGAAAGTAGTGGAAGGTGATACGGTTTACCACAAAGTCCCTGAATTTAATTTTGTAGATCATTTGGGAAATGAGGTAACGGAGGAAACATTAGAAGGGAAAATTATTTTGATGACTACTGCAATGGAGTCATGTCCGGAGGAGTGTCCAATGGAAATCAACCAGGTATACAAATACATTTATGAAAATATCATTGGGTCAAAAGAAACAAAGGATGTGGTACTGTTAACACATGTGCTTTCTAAGGACACAACCAATCCCGATGCACGCCTGGTTATTGATGATCTGCCGTTTAACGCAGGAAAAGACATTGATTTCAATCGTTGGAAGTTTGTGTATGGTAAAACGAATCCAATTTATGATGTGGAGCTTGGAGAAAGAGGCAATCCATACAGAGATCTTCGGGAAGATGTAGTGGGAGGACGGGCATCGAATGCCTTGATCTTTCTGGTTGACTACAATAGGCACATACGAGGATTTTTTCCAGCAATTTCCAATCCGGCCATTATGGAGGCGGAACGATTAGCGACACTATTATGTATCGAAAAGAGAAAGAGTGAAAAGCAGAATTAAATTATTGATCCTTATTTTGATTGGGTTTTCCGCTTGCTCAGATACCGGCTCCCCAGAAAATATTCTTCCGATATACGGACACAAAGAATTGGATTCCGATGGTGATACGATCTATCATGTTGTTGAGGATTTTTCGTTTACGAATCAAGATGGAATCACAATTACAAAAAAAGATACGAAGGGAGAAATTTACATAGCGGATTATTTCTTTACGCATTGTCCGACAATGTGCCCGGCGATGACCGGACAAATGAAACGAGTGCAAAACGCATTGCCCGAAGTAACCATTCTTACGCATACATGCGACCCTAAAAATGATTCTGTAGGTCAGCTGAAAAGCTATGTAGAAAAAAGAGGCATCAATACAGAGAATTGGCATTTTTTAACCGGAGAAAAAGCTGATTTGTATGACCATGGGTATTACAGCTATATGATGTCAACCAGCGAAGATGTGTTGGCTCCGGGGGGATTTTTGCATTCTCCTTATTTTGCGCTCGTTGATCGTTCGCACCGTATCAGGGGTATGTACGATGGCACGAATACCGAAGAAGTGAACCAGCTGATCGATGATGCAAAAAAGCTATTGAAAAGTTACAACAATGGAAACAATTGATAAAGAGAAAAAATACAGAAAACTGATCATTGCCCTTTCGGTGATTTTGCCGCTTGCTGTGGCCGCGTTATTTGGGATTAAGATTGAAGGAGTGGATTTATCATTTTTACCACCAATTTATGCCTCGATCAATGGCTTAACTGCACTGGCATTGGTAGTAGCAGTGTTTGCAATACGCTCAGGAAAACGAAGGCTACACGAAAATCTGATGAAGTTCGCAATCGGGTTATCTTGCCTTTTTCTGTTAATGTATGTTGCATATCACATCACCAGTGAAACTACCTTTTATGGCGATCAGGATCACGATGGAATGCTTACTCCAGCAGAAACTGCAGCCGTAGGAACCAGCGCGATCGTGTACTATATCATTCTGATATCTCATATATTTTTGTCGATAGCGGTAATTCCGTTTGTTCTATTCACTTATGTGAAAGCTATAGCGGGAAATTTCAAGGGACACAGGAAATTGGCAAAAATTACCTTTCCCATCTGGTTATATGTAGCAATATCAGGCGTGGTGGTGTACATTATGATCAGTCCTTTTTACGGATAAAGCAAAAAAGGTAAGGTCGGTAACATTCTATTGATTAATTTTGCATCGTGAAGCAGTTCATATACATAGTTGTAATGGGGCTTGTCCTGTTTTCTTCGTCTGAACTTCAGGCGCAATGTGCCATGTGCAGGGAAAATGCAAAAGGTGCCGGGTTGGATATCAACGCGGGCATACTTTTTTTAATGGCAATCCCATACATCTTACTCTTTGTTCTTTTTAGAAAGAAAATAATCGCTTTCATAAAAGAATTCAGAGGTATGCAATAACGTTCTTTAAAGTTGACTTATTAAGAAAGGTGTAGGGACCAGGCCCGACAACACCTTGGCAACCGTCATCCTCTATTGGTTGGAAAGGTGCCAATTCCTGTTTCATCTCTGGTTTTGAGATGAATGAAGATGAGTTAGGATGGATATACTTTTGTGTAATCTCTTCTGGCTTAACAGTGGAGATATTGATCACTTTTATACCATACTGCAATAAGAAATGAGCAGAATAGAAGAAGAAATAAACAAAAGAATATTGGTTCTCGATGGCGCCATGGGTACAATGATCCAACGCCACAAACTGGAAGAACAAGACTTTAGGAAAGGCTGGTTTGAAAACCATAATTGTCCACTGAAAGGAAATAATGATCTGTTATCGCTTACCCGTCCGGAAATCATCAAAGATATTCACGACCAGTATTTTGAAGCAGGTGCAGACATTGTAGAAACCAATACGTTTTCAGGAACAAGCATAGCCCAAGCGGATTACAACCTTGAAAGTGCTGTAGTTGATATCAATTACCACTCGGCTAAAATTGCAAGGGCATCAGCCGACGAATATTCTCAAAAAGAACCTGACAAGCCGAGGTTTGTTGCAGGTTCAATTGGCCCAACAAATAGAACCGCATCTCTTTCGCCGGATGTAAACGACCCAGGATACAGGGCAGTTACGTTCGACGAGCTTACCAAGGCCTACCGGGAACAGGTGGAAGCGCTGATAAAAGGAGGCGTGGATTGCTTATTGGTGGAAACGGTTTTCGATACATTAAATGCAAAAGCAGCATTGTTCGCTATTGAAGAGGTGTTCAATAATCTGAGTGTAAGATTGCCGATTATGGTTTCGGGAACAATAACAGATGCCTCGGGTCGAACCTTAAGTGGCCAAACTACCAAAGCCTTTCTTATTTCGGTTGAGCATATGCCATTGCTAAGCATTGGGTTGAATTGTGCATTGGGAGCAAAAGAGCTTCGGCCTTATCTTCAGGTATTAAATAAGAACGCAAGGTTCAATATAAGTGCTCATCCCAATGCAGGACTGCCGAATGAAATGGGTGAATATGACCAGACTCCGGAAATGATGGCCCAACAGATTGAAGTATTCCTGAAAGAAGGACTGTTGAATATAGTTGGGGGGTGCTGTGGTACAACTCCGGAGCACATTTCAGCTATTGCAAAGCTAGCTGCTAAATACCAGCCAAGACGAATAGAATCTGCAATTTCAATTTAATTCAGAACCGATGAGCTTGCATCCAGAATATAAGGGAGAATATACATACAAATGGAACGAGCTTCCTTACATGAAGCTGAGTGGATTGGAGCCGCTTGTGGTAACACCCGAAGCGAACTTCATTAATGTGGGCGAACGAACTAATGTCACCGGATCAAGAAAATTTTTGAGACTGATCAAAGAGGGTAATTTTGAGGAAGCCCTTTCTATTGCTCGGGATCAGGTGGAGGGTGGAGCGCAGATCATCGATGTAAATATGGATGAAGGATTGCTTGATGGAAAAGAGAGTATGATTCGATTCCTGAATCTCATAGCCTCAGAGCCCGATATTGCCAGAGTGCCGGTTATGATTGATTCTTCCAAGTGGGAGATCATCGAAGAAGGATTGAAATGCATTCAAGGCAAAGGCGTGGTGAATTCCATTTCCTTAAAGGAAGGTGAGGATGTTTTTATTGATCAGGCGAGTAAGATCAAACGGTATGGAGCGGCTGTAATTATCATGGCATTCGACGAAAAAGGTCAGGCCGATAGTTACGAACGTAGAGTAGAGATTTGTGAGAGATCTTATCGAATATTGGTAGATCGGGTCGGCTTTCCACCTCAGGATATTATTTTCGACCCCAATATATTTCCTGTGGCAACAGGAATGGAAGAGCACAACAACAATGCATTGGATTTTTTCCAGGCTACCCGATGGATCAGAGAAAATCTGCCGGGAGCACATGTAAGCGGGGGAGTAAGTAACGTTTCTTTCTCATTTAGAGGCAACGATCCGGTTCGTGAAGCGATGCACTCGGCATTTCTGTATCACGCGATCAAAGAGGGTATGGATATGGGAATTGTAAATCCCGCCATGTTGGAGGTATACGATAACATACCAAAAGATTTGCTAACACATGTCGAAGACGTTCTCCTGAACAGAAAATCAGATGCTACCGAAAAACTACTGGAATTTGCAGAGTCATTCAAAGGTGAACGTAAATCGGCTACAGTTAATTTAGAATGGCGTTCAAAACGGGTGGAAGAACGATTATCTCATGCCTTGGTAAAGGGAATTACTGACTACATCGATGAGGATGTGGAAGAATGTAGACAGGCTTTTGACAAACCACTGCAAGTAATTGAAGGTCCGCTTATGGACGGGATGAACGTAGTTGGGGATCTTTTCGGCGCAGGAAAAATGTTCCTTCCTCAGGTTGTGAAGTCTGCTCGAGTTATGAAAAAAGCAGTGGCTTATTTACTTCCGTTTATAGAAGAAGGTAAAGGCAATGAGGTGAGATCTGTCGGGAAAATTTTGTTGGCCACGGTAAAAGGAGATGTTCACGATATAGGCAAGAACATTGTTGGTGTTGTTTTGGGTTGTAACAATTACGAGGTGATTGACCTTGGGGTTATGGTGCCTGCCAATGAGATTTTAGAAAAAGCGATTGAGGAGAATGTAGATGTAATCGGTTTATCCGGACTGATTACCCCGTCGTTAGATGAAATGGTTCACGTAGCCAGAGAAATGGAAAGAAAGAACTTAAAAATTCCTTTATTGATTGGTGGCGCAACAACGTCTCGGGTGCACACGGCAGTGAAAATTGAACAAAACTATTCAGGACCAACGGTACATGTGTTGGACGCTTCCCGATCAGTTACAGTTGCAGGCAATCTGTTGGGCAACCAGAATGATCAATATAAGGAATCAATCAGAGCCGAATACAGTAAGGTTCGTGATCATTACGAGAATAAAAAGGGACAAAAAACCTATTTGTCGTATGCAGATTCAATTCAAAACAAACTAAAGATCGAATGGAAACAGGAAGATCTGGTTGAACCTAAACATCAAGGCGTGCGCGTTTTTGAGGATTATGACCTGGAGGAGCTACGGGGATATATTGACTGGACTCCCTTTTTCCAAACGTGGGAGCTACATGGAAAATATCCTCAAATTTTAAGCGATGAAGTGGTAGGTGAGGAGGCACAGCAACTGATGGATGATGCCAATTCTATGTTGGATACAATAATTCGTGAAAAGTGGCTTTGTGCGAAAGCCGCAATTGGAATTTGGCGAGCGAATACGGTGAACCACGACGACATTGAGGTATACAATGGTGATGAATCTTCAGCTGAAATTGGAACTTTCCATCAATTAAGACAACAATTAAAAAAAGCGCCGGGTGTGCCGAATCTATCTTTGGCTGATTTTATAGCGCCAAAGGAGAGTGGTCTTACCGATCATATAGGTGGATTTGTGGTTACGGCCGGTCACGGAATAAAAGAGCACATTGATCGATTCGAAGCGGATCATGATGATTACAACTCAATTCTCTTAAAGGCGTTGGCAGATCGACTGGCAGAGGCTCTTGCGGAGAGAATGCACGAAATTGTCCGAAAGGAAATTTGGTGTTACGGAGAAAATGAATCCTTCAGCAATGCGGACCTGATCGCAGAAAGCTACAGAGGAATTCGCCCGGCTCCGGGTTATCCTGCTTGTCCCGATCACACTGAAAAAACAACACTATTTAGGTTACTCGATGCAGAAAAAAATGTTGGCGTTGAATTAACGGAATCCCTGGCAATGTCTCCGGCGGCATCGGTAAGCGGATGGTACTTCGCACATCCAAAAGCAAAGTATTTTGGACTAGGTAAAATTAGTGAGGATCAGGCGATGAGTTTGGCGAAAAGAAAAAACATGGATCCTGATGAGATGACACGTTGGCTTTCTTCGATTCTTGCATAATCGTGTAAAATTTTCACCGGATGCGCTGCAATATTTTTATGCAAACTCATTCTGAATAATTATCTTGGGAGGGTCAAGTAATTCATTTGAAATTGAGAATACTGAGTACAATTGCGATCCTGGCAATGGGACAGATTTGTTTTGCGCAAAACGCCCTTGTTTCGGAAGGGAAAGATCACTGTGATTGCAAAAATGCGCGGTATACAGAGGACGCTAATTTTGATGCAATAAAAATTGGATCAGGATATGGTGAACTGTTGGAAATTTCAGGCAATAGCATTAAGAATAAATACTTGCCAACCCGGGAACACAATTCATTTTGGATCAGAATAAAATTTTTAGAATCGACTGATTTTGAATTCCAACTGAATCCTACGGTGCCCACGGATGATTTTGATTTTTCTATCTGGAAAGTAACAGGGGCAAATTATTGTGATTCAATTGTTAATGGGGCTATGCCCATCCGTTCAAATTTGTCGAAAAGAAACCCTCCGAAAGGTAGTGTCACGGGATTAAAAAAGGGAGCTGGAAGGGATTATGCTCCGGCAGGAGCAAATTCGGAATTCTCCAATTCAATGCAAGTGAGCCAGGGTGAAGAATACATCATCTTGATTGATGCTCCGTATGGTGCAGAAGGTGCCTTCAATTCATCGTTCGACTTCAAAAGACAGAAAGTCGATACGGTTGTTTCTGAACCTCCTCCAGTAGAAGAAAAACCAACGGTTATTTCTCAGCTATTTATAAGAGTTGTTGATGAGGTAGGAACCTCCCTGAATGATGCTGATCTGAAGATTAGAAATGTACCTAGACAGGATTCGGTTTTTACGAATGAAGGATACTTTGTATTGAGTAGAATTCAAAGGTATAGGAATTACACAATTGATGTTGAAAGGAAGGATTATCTTAGCCTACGTGAGACGTATCGATCGGAAGAAGGTGTTTCGGATACGATTGTGTTGCAATTGGAAAAACTCAAAATAGGCAGTAAACTTCAGTTTCAAAATATTTTATTCGTTCCTGATCAAGCAGAGATCGTAGAATCATCGTATCTGGATTTGCGGCGAATAAGGAATTTTTTAGTTTCCAACCCGCACATCAATGTTGAAATTATGGGACATGTTAATGGACTAGGGAATAAGAAAAAATTGTATCGGGAGCTGTCAAAAAAAAGGGCTAGGGCCATATACGATTACCTGATTGGAGAGGGGATTTTTGCAGAGAGAATGACCTACAATGGATACGGTGCAGGTCAACTCATCTATAAAGATCCTCAGACAGAAGAAGAGGCAAGAATTAACAGGAGAGTTGAGGTTCGAATAACCAAAATTTGATGGCAGGATTTTTACTTATAGAATCATCAACAAAAACATGCTCGGTGGGAATTGCTGTCGATGGTCAGCTGGTAGAAGTAAAAGAAAAGACCAGCGAGGCTTACGTTCATGCAGAATTGCTTCATGTTTTTATCGAGGAGGTATTCCGGAAGGCTCAATTGGATTGGACTGACATCGATGCCGTGTGCGTTGCGAAAGGCCCGGGATCATACACTGGGTTGAGAATAGGAGTTTCCGCAGCGAAAGGATTTTGCTACGGTGCGAATAAAAAATTGCTTGCTATAAGTACCGTGCAATGTCTGGCGAATAAGGCCATTCAGGAACATCCCGGATACGATTATTACATACCTATGCTAGATGCCAGACGAATGGAAGTATACACGCAGGTTTATAATGGAAATGCTGAACCTTTAGAAGATATAGAAGCATTGGTTTTGAATGAGGATGCATATTCCGATTACCGTAACCAGGGGAGCTGTTTGTTTTTTGGAGATGGTTCCGAAAAATTTAAACCGTTTATCACTGAGGATCTGTCACAAGTTGAAACTGTTGTGCCCGGGGTGTCTGGCATGGTAAAAGATTGTGCTGATAAATTTGTCAGGAATGAATTTGAAGACGTGGCTTATTTTGAACCACTTTATCTGAAAAGTTTTGTTGCAGGGAAAAAGGGTAGCTAAGCATTTGTGATTATGTAATCCTTAATCGTAAAAAGTGTATTTGTACTTTGTGATGGTGATGGTGTTGGTCCTCATGTCTTTTGCGAGCTGGCTTTGCAACAACATAGTTTTCCCATCGTACAAAAGCTTCCGTTGAAGCTTGTGGGCACTATTCTTATAGTAATTGTGCTCGATCAAATTGCCCAATTGATCGTAATCGTATCGATTCTCAATTTTTGTAGCCCGATCCAGATTGGGTTGCTCAATTTTTTTCACCACCTGACCCATTTCATTGTACTCAAAGGAAATTTTACTCCTGCGGTTTCCAATTACTGTTTTCGAAGTAATTTTCTTCAAGTATCCATTTCGATCCCAAGTGAACACTTCTTCCATAAATGCGCGCTTGTAATTGTTAAAATGCAGCTTTTTTAAAATGGAATCGCAGGGTTTTTCGTAACGGTATTCTTCGGCTACTATGATGTACCTTTTCTTTAATTTAAATTGAAATTTATTTGGGCCCGCGTTATCGTCCCTGCAATATGTTTTGCTAATTACTCTGTTCAATGAATCGTACTGATAATTATCTGAGAAGAAACCGTAAGTGTCGCTTTTTCGCTTACAGGTGAGATTATCCTCATCATAATAAAAGTAAACAACCGCGGTGTCTCTTTTTTTGTTGAGGTTTTTAAAAGTAGTTAATGTGGATGTTTGCCTTCCCTCAAGATCAAATTCAAAAATCTCAACCAATCCCTGAGGCCGGATGATGTCCAGCTGCTTTTTGGTGGAGATGCTGCCGTTTATCGACTTGATCTTATTCCGCTTGATGAAATCGACATTAAAAAATGGTAGGTCGGTATAGGCACCACACTGCCGGTTGTCAATTTGCTGAGCGAATAGGATATTCGGGATCAATATAAAGAGTAGTACAAATCGCATCAAATCAATTTCAATGCTTCATCAACAGATGAAACGGGTGCTTTACAGACACCTTCTTCGCACACAAAAATACGTGTTTCTGATTCGCTATATCTACCTGAAAAAATGGATAATTCACTTTCTTTTACACAATGCAACACAACAACAGATGGACCTCCTTCGGACCTTAGTGTTGCGCAAATATTGGTGGCATTCGGACCACTTACAACCACCTCTTTATAACCATGAATGAAACGTAGGCCCAGCAACCCCCAGTTGGAATATCCGGAAGCATAGTTTGGAATGTACTGCCACATATTGCTGAGCATTTGCTTCGACATGGAAATCAGTTCGTTGTTCCCGACATATCTACCATAGGTGAGTAGCACATGTGCCATCTCCGAATTGGAAGCGGGTATTACATTGTCCGTTATTTCCTGTTTTCTGGCAATCAGCACTTCACTATTATTTGCGGTGAAGTTGAACAAGCCGTTATTCGCATCGTAAAATTGTTCTATGGCAAAATCGATGAGCTCTTTTGTTTTCAGCAAATAGTCTTCATTGGATGTCACCTCAAACAATTGTAAAAATGCACTTGCGGTGAATGCATAGTCCTCCAGAAACCCATCAATTTTAACAATTCCTTTCTGACAAGAGTGGTATAGCTTTCCTCCTGTCTTTAAAAGGTTGGATTCAAGGTAGCCGGCACATTGTACGGCCAGGTCCCGGTAGTTTTGATCTCCCGTTGCCACGAATGAATCAGTCAGACCCGATATGGTCATCGCGTTCCATGAGGTCAGGATCTTATCGTCCAGCTCGGGTTTGATTCTTCGGCTCCTTGCTTCAAGCAATTTCGTTCGGATGGTTTCTGTTTTTGTTCCTGAATCAAGTGAGCTTCTGCACAATATGTAATTGTCATTTTCCCAATATCCCTTTTCATTGACACTGTAATAAGCTACCGCCTTATCGTAGTCAGAATCTAAAACTTCCTTTAATTCTTCTTTGGTCCATACGTAGTATTTGCCCTCGACTCCTTCCGAGTCGGCATCCAAAGCAGAATAGAAGCCACCATCTTCGCTTAACAGCTCTTCTTGTAAAAAAGAAACGGTTTGAGATATAACCTTTTGGTATTCTTCATTCTTAGTTCTGATATATGCCTTTGCAAAAAGTGATAAAAGCTGTCCATTGTCGTAAAGCATTTTTTCGAAATGAGGAACTTTCCAGATGGCATCTACGCTATAGCGGTAAAACCCTCCACCTAGCTGATCGTAAATTCCGCCTCTTGCCATCTTGGTAAGCGTCAGATCAACAAATTCAAGTACATTTTTATCTTGAAATAGCTCTCCGTACTGCTGTAAGAACAGGTAATTATTAGGCATTGGAAATTTGGGAGCCTGTTTCATTCCCCCCTCATTCCAGTCAAAATTTCCGGACCACTTTTCTATGGATTGAACCAGATGATCCGAGTCAAAAGAGCTTTCATCTTCTAATTCAATTACTTCAAAATTTCGGACCCCTTCTGTAAGCCGCTCAGCATATTCCTCGAGTTTAGGCAGTTGATCGTTTTGCAATTCGACCAGTCGGTTTAGTATTTGAAGCCATTGATCTTTAGGAAAATAGGTTCCTCCGTAAATGGGTTTTCCATCAGGAAGAACGAAGCAATTCAATGGCCAGCCCCCTCTTTGTGTCATGAGCTGTACGGCTTGCATATACACCTGGTCAATATCGGGTCGCTCCTCTCTGTCAACTTTGATATTGACGAAATTTGCATTCATATATTCAGCGGTTTCCTCGTCTTCAAATACCTCATGTTCCATGACATGGCACCAATGACAAGCGGAATAGCCGATGCTGATCAGCACAAGCTTTTTTTCTTTCTTTGCTTTTTCCCAAGCCTCCTCGCACCAAGGATACCAATCTACAGGATTGTTTTTGTGCTGTAGTAAATATGGACTGGTTTCATTACCTAATCGATTCAATGCCTAAAATTTAAAATCGCTTGCTTTAATTTTCTCCGTTACATCCACGTCAAACTTTTTACCAATGCCGTATGCCTTCGCTTTAATTTTTCCGGTAACGCGCAGCTTGGCAGTACCGCCAAACAGTACGCCTAAATTAGAAAAGATACCTTGTGTAATCTTCTTAATGTCCCCTTCAAACACCACTTCGTGAACCTGAGAACGATTTTTTTCCAGCTTTATATCGTCCAGCATTTTTGCTTTCCCCAGTTTCTTACCATTCAAATACAGGTCGAATGCACTTTTTTTGATTTTGATGTTGTAAGTGTTTGGGTTCTTAATTTTTAGAAACAAGGTGATTCGAACATCTTCGGTATCCAGCTTATTGATGGAGTAGTCGGTTATACCAAGGAACTCCACATCCTTGTATTCAATGCAAGAGCTAAAAGAAAGTAGAATGAAAATACCCGAAAGTAGTCTGGTTATATTGCTTACCGTCATGTAAATGTTAACGCAAGGATTGATCCAAAGCATATTTCTGTCAACCATTATTTTTCAGCTCCGCGTAATTTTTGAAGAAATGCGGTATTGTTTCTATACCTTTTAGGTAATTGAATACGCCGTAATGTTCGTTTGGAGAATGGATTTTGTCAGAATCCAATCCGAAGCCCATGAGAATCGATTTTACGCCCAGCTCTTTTTCAAACATAGCTACGATCGGAATGCTTCCGCCACTCCTCATGGGTATCGGTTTCTTTCCGTAGGTGTGCTCCATGGCATTACTTGCAGCTTCATATCCGGGAAAATCGGTTGGTGTTACGAAAGGTTCTCCGGAATGGTGAGGCTTTACTTTAACCTTAACCCCGGGAGGCGCAATTTGATGGAAATGGTCTGTAAAAAGTTTCGTTATTTCTGTGGAAACCTGATTGGGTACCAACCGCATTGATATCTTAGCATATGCTTTTGATGGAAGAACGGTTTTCGCACCTTCGCCGATATAACCGCCCCAGATTCCATTGACGTCCAGTGTTGGCCTGACAGAATTTCGCTCCAACGTGGTGTAACCTTCTTCACCGTGTACGTCGTCTATCTCCAGATCTGACATGTATTCTGATTTAGAGAATGGTGCCTTGGCAAACTCATCTCTTTCCTCTTTAGAAAGCTCGACAACGCGATCATAAAACCCGGGAATTGTAATTTGATTGTTCTCATCTGTCATAGACGAAATCATATTACATAAGATGTTGATCGGATTGGCTACAGCGCCTCCATATAGGCCGGAATGCAGATCTCGGTTTGGTCCGGTAACTTCAACCTCAACGTAGCTCATTCCCCTTAATCCTACGGTGATCGAGGGTGTGTCGTTGCTGATTATTCCGGTATCGCATATCAAAATAATGTCGCAATCCAGTTCACTTTTGTATTCTTCCACGAAAGTTTGCAAGTTGGCTGATCCAACCTCTTCTTCTCCTTCGATCATGAACTTCACATTGCAAGGGAGTTCCCCCTGCGAAAGCATGTATTCAAATGCTTTTACGGTCATGTACATTTGTCCTTTGTCGTCACAGGCTCCGCGAGCAAAGATGGCTCCTTCAGGATGTATTTCGGTCGCCTTTATCACCGGCTCAAAAGGAGGAGAGTCCCACAGCTCAATCGGATCTGCTGGCTGAACGTCATAGTGTCCATAGACCATGATCGTTGGGAGCGCCGGATCCACAATTTTTGATCCGAATACGATGGGATAGCCATCCGTTTCACACAGCTTTGCGTTTTCCAATCCGGCTTCGATCAGTCTGGATTTTACAAGCTCAGCGGTTTTGTGAACATCCTTTTCGTAGGATGGATCAGCGCTGATAGAGGGAATCTTCAGCAATTCAATAAGTTCATCGATAAATCGATCTTTGTGTTCGTCTATGTAGGTTTTTATCGCACTCATTTCAAAGTATTTTCAAGCGAGGATAAAGATATAAGTTTTGAGCTCAGGTCGGACGAATTTTACGGTTGTGTCTCGTTATGAATACATATAGATCTGGTAGATCTCCTTTCGCTTTTACTAGAAAAAGCTAAGCAACCTTTTCTTTATTTTATAAGTCAGTTACTAGTGGGGACCTGATATTGTGTTCAATTTATTTGGATAGCCCACAAGACCTTTGTTACTTTAGATCGCTATGAAAACTATACTTCCCATCTGCTTGGCAGTTTGTATGCTGCCTGCAGTAATCTTTTCACAGGTTAACACCGACAATACCCAAACAGTAGAGTGGTACGTTCAAAATGTTTTGGTTGGAGCGGGTGTAGCCATTTCCAATGTCCAGTACAACGGTGGTTCAGCTGCAGTTCCGATGCCTCAGGTAGGTCAGTTTGACAATTTGCCGTCAGGGGCTGATGTGGGTTTATCAGAAGGTATGATTTTAGGATCAGGTGATATTACTATGGCGTCTCAAGCCAACATAAGTGGTGGAAGCTCGTTAGGAGGTACCGGGAACAGTGGAGTAGATGCAGATCTGGCCTCCATTTCAACCGTTGGAATATTTGATGAGTGTATTGTTGAGTTTGATTTCATACCGGATGGTGATTCCATTAATTTTAATTATGTTTTTGCGTCCGAAGAATACGATGAATACGCGTGCGCAACATTCAATGATGCATTTGGGTTTTTTCTAACAGGACCGCATCCCGGTGGGGGAACCTATTCTTCACAGAATCTTGCTTTGATCCCGGATCCGGCCACATGGCCTGTGTTGACGTATACTTCAACTCCGGTGTCTATTAATACTGTGAATCTTGGAGTTGCGGGTTTATCCGGAACGGCCTCTAATTGCTCTTCTATTGATCCTGCGTGGGCATCGTACAATATCTTTTACACCCAAAATCTAGGATCAAATTATGAGTACGATGGCAGGACTACTGTGTTGCCGGTTAAGGTGCCTGTTATTTGTGGACAGACGTACCACATAAAGCTAGCCATTGGAGATGGTGGAGATGCTTCCTTTGACTCAGGCGTGTTTTTAGAGAAAGGTTCTTTTTCATCCAATGCGATCAGTGTTTCAGCCGAGATTGCGAATGGTGATACCATACTATGGGAGGGTTGTAATGAAGCGTATTTTGCTTTTTCCAGACCGGATACAACCATCGATTTTACAGTCTATTTCAATGTGACAGGAACGGCTACCATGGGTGATGATTATTCTTCCATACCGGACAGCTTGGTGATGTCAGCAGGTACTTATTACGATACGATCTTTTTGTATCCAAACGTCGATACGATAGTGGAGTCGGCAGAGACCGTAACCATCGAGATTTATTTTCCAAACTGCCTGGGTGGTTTTGATACCATTTCTGCTACTTTGACCATCAACGATTACATTCCCTTGACAGCAACAATGGACATACCTCCTGTCGATCCTTGCGATGCGCCGGACAGCCTGTTGGTTCAGCTGGAGTTTACCGGGCAAGGTGCCGACTCGATCCATTGGGACATGGGCAATGGAGTAACATTTATCGATGACACCATTGTGAATTATTATTATACCTCGCAAGGCACTTATTACATTACCATGTATGCGGAAGACGTTTGCGGAAATAATGCAACTGTCGTGGATACGGTTGAATACATTGTCAACTTTACCCAGTCCAACGCGGTTCCGCCGCCGGATATGTTGCTTTGTGATCCACCATACGATGTAACGTTCGATGCCGGTGCACCGGCACCTCCGATGGCTTTCTGGGATTTCGGGGATGGATCGGGAACATCAACTCAGATCAATCCAACCTATACTTATGCGGATACGGGATCCTACTCAGTCATGTATGTCGCAATTGACTCCTCTACCTGTAACATTGCAGATACTGCTTTTTTTACGGTAAATATTGAACAAGCCGAATCCTTTGCTGCGCAAATGTCATTTGAACCACCACCACCGTGCGGGGTGGATACGTTATTCGTTGATCTGGCATTTACAGGGTCCGGAGCAGATTCATTGGTATGGGATATGGGCGACGGAATCGTTTACAATACCACTACAGTAAATCATTTTTACACGGTTCCTGGAACCTACACTGTAACCATGGAGGCTTACGACCTGGTGTGCAACAAAACGGAAACCATATCGCAGGAAGTTTCTTTTCTTGGTCCTCAGCTGTTTGAAGTAATCGTACCCAATGTAATTACACCAAATGGAGATCAGCAAAACGACGAAGTAAAATTTGAAGATGCGGATCCTACGGGGGAATTCAATGTAATCATTTGGAATCGTTGGGGTGCAAAAGTGTATGAATCAAACTCACCGTCAAACAATTGGAACGGCACCAAAGAAAATGGCAAAGCACTTGAAGAGGGCTTGTACTATTATGAATTAATCTACAAGGATCGTTGTTCCGGTCAGGACGAACAGCTGAAGACAGGATACATTCATTTGTTCAGATAATAATTATCCCGGAACAATTAGACTTTTGCCCGTCATTTCGGCGGGCTTTTTTATGCCCATCAGATCCAATATGGTTGGTGCCACATCAGCAAGAATACCGTCATTCACATTCATTACATCGTTATCAATTAAGAATATCGGAACTAGGTTTGTCGTGTGCGCAGTATGTGGAGAACCATCCGGATTAAACATTTTATCTGCATTTCCGTGGTCGGCAATGATCACGAATGAGTAGCCTTTTTCTAAACCGGATTCAACGACCTTTCGTGTGCAATCATCTACTGTTTCAACTGCTTTCACAATAGCTTTCGGAATTCCCGTATGCCCAACCATATCGGGATTGGCAAAGTTCAAACAAACAAATTCAACCGCTTCTTCCTGAAGCATTTCGGTTACTCTTTCCGTAACTTCGGGAGCACTCATCTCGGGTTGAAGGTCGTAGGTCGCTACCTTGGGAGAGCTCACGATAATCCTCGATTCTCCCTGGAATTCTTGTTCTCTTCCACCCGAAAAGAAGAAGGTGACGTGGGGGTATTTCTCTGTTTCTGCAATGCGCAGTTGTTTTTTACCCGCTGCCGAAATGACCTCACCCAGTGTGTTCATTAGGTTTTCCTTCTTGTAAATTACTTCTACACCGGTAAAAGAATCGTCGTAATTCGTCATGGTGTAGTAATCCAGATTAAGAGGTTTCATCTTTTGCTCAGGGAGCTCTTTTTGACTCAGTGCAATGGTAATTTCACGACATCTGTCTGTTCTGAAGTTGAAACAAATTACCGTATCACCTTCCTTTATTCGTGTTATGGGCTCGTTCGCATCGTTTGTGATGACAATAGGCTCAATAAATTCATCGGTGATCTCGTTCTGATAAGAATTCTCGATTCCATCAATTGGATTCAAGTATGGGGCGCCTATCCCATGAACCATCAGGTCATATGCTTTCTTAATCCGATCCCATCTGTTGTCGCGATCCATCGCATAATATCGTCCGATAACGGAGGCGATCTTGCCACAGGAATCAGACAGCCGATCCTGCAGTGCTTGAATATGCTTTATACCGGTTTTTGGTCCGCAGTCTCGCCCATCCGTGATTGCATGTATGTGCAGATTCTGAACTCCTTTTTGTTCAGCTAACGAGCATAGAGAGTAGAGGTGTTCAATAGAGCTGTGAACTCCTCCGTCGGATACGAGACCAATAACGTGCACATCTTTACCATTCGAGATCGAGTGGTCGAAAGCCTTATTGAGCATTGGGTTTTCAAAAAACGAAGCATCGGATATGGCATTGTCGATCTTTAATAGGTCCTGATAAACGATCCTTCCCGCACCGATATTCAAATGGCCTACTTCCGAATTGCCCATTTGTCCTTCCGGTAAACCAACGGCATTTCCATAGGTTACCAGCTGGGCGTTTGGAGCGTTCTTGTATAGCCCGTCAATAAACGGCGTGTTGGCCAGGTGAATGCCGTCTGAATCGTCACTGGCTCCTTGCCCCCAACCATCCAAAATAATTAGTGCTACTTTTTTTGTGATACTCATGAGTGAATTGGAAAAGACAATGTGAAAATGCAACCATTGGGCACATTGTCGGTAACGGTGATCTTGCCATTGTTTTTTGAAACGATTTCTTTTACAAGAAACAGACCCAGACCTGTTCCTTTGGTTGCTCGGGTCATTTCGTCTCCCATTCTGTAAAACTTGTCAAAGATCTTTGATTTTTCATGGTCCGGAATCCCGGGACCTTGGTCTTCTACCTTGATCTGTGCCGACCCTGAATGGACACTGGTTCGGATCGATATTTTACCATCAGGGTTGTGGTATTTAATGGCGTTTTGGATCAAGTTGTTCATCATGGTTTCAAATTCAAGTTTGCCAAGCTTAATTTCGCATTCTGTTCCATAATCCGCCTCAATTTCTACAACAACATTCAGTGAGCTAATATTTTCATGAAGAATACGTTCTAATTCCTCGTTCACTTTTAGTGTTTCGCTGCTGGTTTTTTCTTTGGAAGAAGTAAGCTCAGTAGAGATAAGAATTTTGTTTACCAATTCTTCAAGTCGCATGTTCGATGCTTTCGCCGTCGATAACAATTGCTTCTTCATTTCGTCGCTCACATCTCTGGATTGGATGGTTTCAATGGCCAACCGATTGCTGGCGATTGGGGTTTTGAGCTCATGGGTAACGGCAAGCATGAAATTTTTTTCCTTTTCCTGAGAGGCCAGCTCACGTTTTTGAAGCTGCCTTATTTTGAACAATCCAAACCCCAGGATCAAAAGAAAAACAGAACCTTCACCGATGATCATCCAAACACGGCGGGTAACGGAACCCGATGGTTCGAGCTGTTGCGATAGCTGAATGATGTGATATCCCCACCAGATTAACTGAAGAGCCACATAAACAGATAACACATAAATGATCCGTAAACTGCCTCTTTTTGATTGCATTTGGCAAAGGTAAGAATTGGTTTTACAAATGTCAGAAACAAAAAGAGGTTGTCAACGACAACCTCTTTTCTAAACGTGGTACCTCCAGGAATCGAACCAGGGACACACGGATTTTCAGTCCGTTGCTCTACCAACTGAGCTAAGGTACCAGCCTTATTGGTCGGCAAATATAAAATATTTCTTACAATGAAAAATAGTAGGGGCAAAATAATAAATTCACTTAATCCAATTACTTTTGCTAGATGCACCTGATCATTGATTTTGGAAATACGCAGGCAAAGATCGCGGTATTTGATGGCAACGAAATGATTCGGTTTGAATCGTATCCCAGTTTAGACCTGATCAGGTTGAAGTCCGACTTCGATCTGGAGAGCTTTTATGGCGTCTTGTTGGCTTCCGTTATTGATCATGATCCGGACCTTGAGGCATACATCAATTCACTTCCGGGAGGTCATGTAGTATCTGCTTCGAGTCAATTGCCATTTACCAATACATATGGTTCGCCATCTTCACTCGGGGTGGATCGAATGGCCAATGCAGCGGCTCTACGCGCCAAGTATACAGGCAGAAACGCGCTGTGCATCGATATGGGAACGTGCATCAAATATGATTTTGTTGACAGATCAGGAGCCTATTTGGGTGGGGCAATCAGCCCCGGATTTGGAATGAGATTTAGCGCACTAAATACTTTTACGGATAAATTGCCGTTGATTGAACCACAGGCTACAAAAGATTTCATTGGAACCGATACGAACAGTTCAATGGTTTCAGGTGTTTTTCAAGGAATTGTAGCGGAATTAAATGGGGTGATCATGAACTATATTGCCAAATTTGGAGACGTTGAAATTGTTATGACAGGCGGAGATGCTTCTTTTTTTGAAAATGAGGTTAAAAATAGCATCTTTGCAGACGCATTTTTTACCCTTCGGGGATTAAATGCAATACTTAAAGTGAATGCAGATTAGAATTACATGCGTCTTGGCGGTGATGTTACTTTCATCGGTTTCATTTGGTCAAATCAACAACCACAGTCCTTATAGCAGATATGCTTTTGGAGAGCTTTTCGGAACCGAGAACGCATATTACTTTGGAGCAGGCGGGTTAAATATTCCTACGGTCAATTACAATCAGGTGAACATCGGAAACCCTGCTTCCTACAGCTACTTGCTGAGGTACAAGCCGATATTCAATGTCGGTGTAAAGGGTGAGATTCTCGAAATGAATACGGTATCGGACCAGCAAGTAACGAATCAGCTGGCGCTTAGTAACTTTACTATGGGGTTGCCAATTGGTAAAAAAGGCGGTGCTGCATTCGGTATCCGACCCTACAGCACGGTTGGTTATTCCATGATCGAGCCTGCTTCTGATCCGCACACGGGAGTATTCACGTACAACTTCAACGGAAGTGGGGGCATAAACAGAGTGTTTATTGGTGCCGCCAGAAAGCTATTTGACAAGCCTTATATTGCCAAAACGGATACCAATAAACTAAAGCACGAAACTTCGCTAAGCATAGGTGTGAATGCCTATTATTTATTTGGTAGTTATTCGAATACACGTGGTGTAGACTTTGCCGACTTCACGTTTCTGGACACCCGATCAGAAGTGACAACTCAAGTATCCGATTTTATGTTTGACGGAGGGTTGTACTACCATTACAGGTTCAAAGACAAAAAGCGATTTACCAACAGATCGGCTACCAAAAAAGATTCTACCATTAAAGCAAAATACAAATACCAGGTTCGTGCACTTGATTTCGGTCTGGTTGGATCCTTGGCTTCTAATATGAAAGCAAAGCGAGACGAATTTGTGTATACCTACCGAAGCACTGAGCTGGCTGAATTTCTCGAGGATACGATCAAATATTCAATCAACGAGGATGGCATGCTAACGCTGCCAATGAGTTTTGGAGCCGGTGCCTCTCTTACCTATGGAAGCTTTCGATTTGGAATGCAGCTAAGAATGCAGGATTGGTCAACTTACTCAGAAGTATTCGAAGGAACAGTAATAAAGGATCTCTTAAATCCAAGCTTCGATGGGACATTTGGTGTGGAATATCAAAGTGCCAGCGATGTAACCAATCAGGCCAATAGTACGTTAAGCTTGGGGATTTACAAAATGGGTCTAAGATACAGACAGACCCCTTTGCAGATCAACAATACAATTTTGACTGAAATTGGCATGAGTTTTGGAGTTTCACTGCCTATGAGATTTTCAGGGTCGGGTTCAATGATAAATTTTGGGGTTGAGTTTGGTGAGCGTGGCACAACAAACGACAACTTGATTCAAGAAAGATTTATTACAGCAAGATTGGGTTTCTCAATAATGCCGGGTCGATTTGATAATTGGTTCTGGAAAAGAAAATACAACTAAAAAAGAAGTAAAAGAGAACAATATGAACACGAAAAGTTTACTTTTTCTAATTGCCATCACACTCATCTCTAAGACGGGATTTGTACAGGATTACAGCTGCGACGATGCTTATATTATATTCAACGATGCACTTAAATCGAAGGACTACCCTAGAGCGTATCAATTTTGGCAGATTCTGATCAACAGCGGTTGTGAAGCAAAGATCAAGGAAAAGCCTACCATAATTACCAATGGTGGAGCCGTGGTTGGTAAAGTGTTGAAAGAAGCTAGTCCTGAAAGACAAGTGGCTGTAAGGGACTCATTGTACTACAATTATCAAAAGGGAATTGAAGTGCTGGGGCGCCAGGGAAAGATCCTGGAAGCATTCGGATCAACATACGCTCGTTATGAGGCGAAAACAAAAGCTCAGGAAACCTATGATTTCTTGAATGAATCTATCGAGCAGCTGCAGGAAAAATCAAAATCATCTTCGGTTCGGTATTTCTACACCGCTTGCTTTTACTTGTATCAGAATAAGAAATTGGATAAGGGTGCAATGGTAGATCAATACCTCCGCTTAAAGGCAATAGGTGAAAGCGCCATCGCTGCGGAATCGAAAGATAAAAAGTGGCAGCCTACGCTGGATTTTCTTTTGTCAATTGCGAAAAACTTCCTCACCTGTGATGTGATCACAGAAATCTATAAAGAAAAGGTGAACGCAGACCCAACAAATCAAGCTTTGCTGCAAGAAGCATTTAAGCTGCTGGATGATGCGAAATGCGAAAAGGACGAAGTTAGTGTTGACTTCTATCTTCAGGTCTTGGAGCTGAGTATAGAAATTGAACCATCGGCTCAAGGTTACTATGGTTTGGCAAAGCTGCAGTATGCTAAAGAAAAGAAAAAGGAAGCTTGTGAAACGGTTCAGAAGGCATACGACCTGTGTGAGGACGATGCGCTGAAATTGGAAATCATTAAAGTAGGTGTCGCATGTGCGTCATCCAAATGGTATGGAATATGGATGAGTGATTTCCCAAATGCCGGAGAACCTTGGTTGAATAAGGCGGTGCAAACGGCCAAGCAGGTTTCAAATACGAGCTTGGATCCAAATTTGACGATGAGAAAACTGGCTTATGCCAAAGCGATCGAATATTGCGAGAAAGCGAAATCATTGGATTCAAGCATTTCTTCAAGAGCGACCAAAATGATCGACCAATACAAATCGTTACTTCCGTCTTGTAATGAGCTGTTCCAAATGGGACACTCAAAAGGTGACGTAGTAAGTTTGGGTAGTCTGGGTTCGGTAACCATTGTTTGTCAATAATACATTAGGATTAACATCATTTACATAAGAAAAAAGTGCATTCCGATCCTTGCTGTGGTCGGATTGCTTTTTTCCTGCGGAAACGATATGTCAGAGATCAATTCCTTTGTCTTTGATAGCAACGCACCGATCGAGATCTCTACCGGAGTGGTCATGCAATTATCCGATGAGGGAATTAAGCGCTATGTACTCAATACACCACGAATCGAAAAATTCATTGTTGAGGAAGAGGAACTGTATAAGTTTCCAATCGGATTTGAACTGGTTTCGTATGATACGACGGGAAATGAGGTGAGCAGAATCGCGGCAAAAAGGGGGACCATGAAACAGCAGCTTGGTGAAATTGTACTGAGGGACAGTGTCAGGATTACCAATTCCGATGGAGAAAGTCTGGCTACTGAAAAACTGTACGTATTTGTTGAACAGGATTCCATTTTCACAGACGAGCCTGTTACAGTTTCTTCACTTGCAGGTACATTAACAGGAAATTTTGGATTAACTTCGGACTTAAATTTCACGGAGTACCGAATGAATAAGGTACACGGTGAATTGGAAACAAAGGAAATTTACAATGAGCAAGAATAAAATCAATCCGGAACGAATGGGGAAAGTGTACAAATTCCTGGAAGTGTTTTGGCTTTCTGTGGCGGTAGTCTCTTTGGGGCTTTCGATTTATATCGTTTCCGAAAACGGGTTTGAAAATTCTAAATTTTATCTGATCCTTCCTGTAATTGCCATTGTCATCTGGATGATGCGCAGGAGATTGCGAAAAAGCTATGAGCGCATGCAGTCGCAAGAGAATGAACAGCAATCAGAACAATGAATGCGGAGGCACTCATTATTATTGGTGTGTCGCTGATCTGTTCAGCATTTTTCTCCGGACTGGAAATAGCCTTCATCTCATCCAACAAGCTGAAAATTGAGCTGGATAGCAAACAGGGTCATCTGAATGCCCGTATTTTAAGTTTTTTTGCTTCGAAATCATCCAGCTTTATTGGTACCATGCTTCTTGGAAACAACGTGGCGCTTGTTGTGTACGGTATTGCCATGGCCAGAGCTATGGAACCATCCTTGATAAATTGGGTGGGTGATAACGAGGGGTTGATACTCTTGCTTCAAACCATTGTGTCAACACTGCTCGTACTGATCACTGCCGAGTTTTTGCCGAAGACCGTATTTCGAATTAATCCGAATAAGATCCTTTCCTTTTTTGCCATCCCTTTGCTGATCATATACTGGCTATTGTGGATTCCCGTATTCCTGACCATTGGGTTTTCAGAATTGGTCATCGGCCTTTTCATCAAGAAAGATTCTACATCGGATAAAGTGGTTTTCGGTAAGGTCGATCTTGACGATTATCTTTCTGAAGTGGCGGAAATAGCGACAGAAAATGATGAAATTGATTACGAAGTTCGCCTGTTTCAGAATGCGTTGAATTTTTCCAAGGTAATTGCAAGGGATTGCATGATCCCAAGAAATGAGATCGTTAGTGTTGAGATAGGAGAATCAATAGAGGACCTAAAGAAAATGTTCACTGAAACGGGACTGTCTAAAATCTTGGTGTACCGCGATTCGATCGATAATATCATTGGTTACACACATTCCTTTGAGCTGTTGAAAGAACCGGCAAGCATCAAATCCATTTTGTTGCCAATCAACATAGTTCCCGAAACAGTAACTGTGGATAAGGCCTTGAATGATTTACTCGAAAGCAACCGAAGTATTGCCGTAGTAGTGGATGAATTTGGGGGCACATCAGGCATGTTTACTACGGAAGACATTATGGAGGAGATCTTTGGGGAGATCGAAGATGAGCACGATGTGGAAGAACTTACAGAGCAGGTTCTTGAGGATGGTAGCTATGTTTTCTCGGCCAGAATCGAGATCGATTACCTCAATGAAAAGTACAAGCTAAAGATTCCCGAATCGGAAGAATACGAGACGCTTGCAGGATATATCATTAACGCGATGGAGGACATACCGGATGCTATGGATCTACTTGAAATTGATGAATTTGACATGCGTATTTTGGAAGTTTCAGAGAACCGGATCGATCTGGTAAAATTACTTCCGAAAAACAAAAATTGAAGATAAGCCAAAACCACGACACAAGGCGCATTTCTAAAGTCATTCGCGGATTTTTAAATATCGAAATAGAGTGGTATATTCGCGCTCCTTATTTAGAATGAAATTATGGCATTAATTGGAAAGATTAGAGAGAAGTCGACGCTGTTGCTGATTGTGATAGGCGTAGGTATGCTTCTTTTTATTGCACCTTACGAACAGATTGTTACCCTATTTGGCGGTGGAAAACAAGATACTTCAATCGGTATGTTTTTTGACGAGCCGATCTACTCTGATCAGTGGAATTTTGAAGAGCAGGTTAGAAGATTAAAATTTCAGTACGCGCAGAACAACCAGCAATTGCCGGATGACTACGCAAGAAATGCAATTTTCAATCAGATGATCAATGATACGTTATTGAACACAGAGCTCAGAAAGATTGGAATAACAACTACTCCGGATGAATTGAGTGCTATTCAGCAGGGTACGGACGGTGTTGCCATTGCAGAATACATGAAAAATCTACCCTATTTTCAAGATCAGAACAAAAAGTTCTCTGAGGATTCATTGAAAAAGAAATTGCCTTTTTTCATTGGACAAGAAGGAGGATTCTGGAATCAGGTGGAAGCAGAGCTGTCCAGAAGTAATGTGATTTCCAAATACGTGAGCATGGTATCTAAGGGGATTTATGTTACGGATTATGAGGCAGAGCGGGATTACATCGCATCCAATGAGACAGCCAATTTGCAATATGTTTTTAAAGATTTTGCAACCGTTCCTGATTCTGTTATTGATATTACGGAGGAAGACTATGTGGCATTTTATGAGGCTCACAAGGATGAGAAAAAATACGAGCGAGAAGAAACTCGAGGATTCGATTTTGTATCCATCAATATCATTCCTTCTCCTTCCGATTCTGCATTTGTAAAGAGTCAGGTGGAGAATCTGAAAGCGTCGTTTGCGGAAATTGATTCGGACAACGATTCATTATTTGTGGTGAACAACTCGGACGTAAAAGTATTCAATGCGCAATTCCGCGCAGCCAATGAGTTTCCTCTGGCGGTAGATACATTGGTACAGAAAGCGAATGTTGGTGATGTGATTGGTCCGTTTCAGATGGGGAATTCGTACCAGCTGGTTAAAGTACTTGAATCGCGAATTGAACCGGAAGCAAAGGTCAGACACATTCTGTGTGGTTTCGGGAACGACCAGAGCGATGAGAACAAGCAAAAAGCCAAAGTTCGTGCAGATAGTGTCCTTAGGGTACTTCGAATGAAAGGTAACTTTGATGAATTATTGGTGGTATCTGATGATCCGGGTAAAACGCAAAATAGTGGTGAGTATGGTCCATTCGACAAGGATGCATCATTAGTTGATCCGTTCAAAGAATTTGGATTATCAAATCCGGTGGGCACAACTGGTGTGGTAGAAACAAATTTTGGTTACCACGTAATGGAAGTGCTGGAAAGAACCGAGGCAAATAAAATAATTGCTCCGGCAATTGAAAAAACAATTGTACCGCTGGACAGAACAATTGGGATGTATAAAGACAGCGCATACCGATTCATTCAAGCGGCAAAAGAAGCTCCCGATTTTGATGCGTATTGCAAAGAGAAGGGCTTCATCTTCGGGGTCACTGCAGAAGAAGACATTGTAATTTCTGCTGCGAACATGAAATCACCCGAGCTGGAGAACAATTCCAACATATTAAAGTGGGCCTTCAATGCGGACATGGGAGAGGTTTCGGACTACTTTTATTTAAGAAATTCTCACAAGATCGTAGTTGCAAAGCTTACTCAAGACATTCCGGAAGGATTTCCTTCGTTGGAAACGGCTAAAGTGGTCATGTACGACGATATAGCAAACGAGAAGAAAGCAGAATACCTCAAGTCACAAGTTGAGGGAATTACCGACTTAAATGGCGTTCTATTGAATTGGAAGGCAGATCGTGTTCAAACATCAAGCGAGCTAAGATTCAACAATAAGAACTTGTCGGACGCATCTAAAAATGATCAAACAGAAAATGCACTGATCGTTGGAACCGCATTCACATTGGCTCCCGGAGTGTTGTCGTCACCAATTGCGGGTAAAGACGGCATGTATGTGATGATGGTGAGCAGCTTTACTCCTGTTTCTGAAAAGAAGGAAGATTACAATGCCGATCGAATTGTGTTGCAGGAAAGCATGCGTGCCCGAGCAGACGCCGGTATTATGAAAGGCCTTCGTGATATGGCCGATGTAAAGGATTACCGAAAAAAACGTGAATTAATAGAAGATTAATTCGTTGAATTGACATTTGACCCTGGCCTTTTTGGTCAGGGTTTTTTTATGCTCTGATTTTTACCTTTTGCACAAGGTTCAATTGCAAAGCGATCATGATAAAGGAAAGGGTTAAGTGGATAGGTTGCAGGAAAGCAGGAACACCCAAATACGCCATTCCGATTCCCGAAAGAGCCTCCACAACTACGATTCCGATCAGCCAGCTAATTTCCCTTAGCCGAAGATTGCGTTTTACATTGTAGTAGAAAAGTAAGCCATTGATAACAAGAACGGCAATGGCAAAAGATCGATGAAAATACAGGTCGGATCCCAAGCTGGCGATCCATTCCATTCTGTCGGGAATTGCAATTGAGATTTCATCGATCAGCTGACGAACTCCAGTACCTGCAAGTATTTGTATTCCACTGACCACAATGCCTAGATAAATCAATCCTTTAAATAACAGTCCTTTGACGACTAAAATTCTTTTTTGATCACCCATTGCCATTCCGATTAGTTTGATCTGTATTCCAATGAGTAGTATGGCAACCAGCATATGCATGGTCAATACCCATGGGGTTAGATTAGTAGCCACTGTCATGGCACCCATCCAAGCCTGAAAAGCGATCAGAATAACTTGAAAAAGTGATAGCAATACTAGGGCTTTGTTTGACCGAATGTATTTCAATGAGAAAACGAAAACAGCAAAAACTAATAGTCCGGATATAGCACCTATAAGACGGTTTATAAACTCTGTCCAGGTATTGAAAGCACTAAAATTTTGTTCAATGAGTATGGATGGATCATTCCGTAATTTGTTCGCCTGATCATCCAATCCGATTTGTTCCAGAAGCCCTGCAAATCGCATGATTTTTTTACTTCTCTTCTCAGAATAGATTTCTTTGTAATTATTCGGCAGCTGAGCCTCACTGGTAGGCGGAATGTATTGCTCAAAGCATTTGGGCCAGTCCGGGCAACCCATTCCACTTCCGGTCATTCGAACCACTCCACCCGCAACTACAACAAGCATCAAGCAAATTAATGCTGCTTTCGTCAGTAAAATGAATCGATTGGAAGTTGATTTGGACATGTACAGCAAAAGTAATAGCTGAATAACAATATGTAACGTTTCGTTGGGTTTTTATTTAAGAGGAAATGGCAATTCTCTTAGCCACTTGGTGGTATAATCGATCCGAGTATCACTTTAGAATTAATAAATTTGGAGGAATGAATAAGGTTTTCATCGTATTGTTTTTTATTGCCGGGCTGAATACCGCTTACAGTCAACGCGCCGGAGAATTTCAGCTGGGTTTAAGAAGTACCACTAGCTTGTTTAGTCACGATTCCGAATTTGGAACCGGAGTTGGAGGGCAGTTCCGATTGAGATTGTTTGAGCGAATGAATACAGAATGGTTTGCTGATTTCATCACCTCGGATATACTTGGTGCAGCGAAACGCTCTGACAGTCACATTGGCTGGTCGGTAATGTTCTATCCGTTGCCTGCTAGGCAGCGTTTGGTTCAGCCGTATATTCTGATGGGCCATTGTTTTGACTATACGCGGGTAGAAGTATTTGAAACGGGCGATATTCAGGACCGTTGGAGCTCCGCATTTCAAACAGGAATCGGAACGCATTTCAATATATCGGAGCGTACGGACCTATCGTTGAATGCACAGTATATGGGGCATATAGGAAAAGATCTGCATGTGGAATACGTGCACGATCACAACCATAGTCATAGTGCATCAAGCGGTAATCACGACGACCTGGTTATTACAACGAACCCTTCGTCCAGATCATTGGAAGGTCATTTGTTAATTACAGTTAGTTTTAATGTTAAAATAGCGAAGCTATGGTCAGGAAAGTTGTAATTCTATTCTTGGGCTTGTTATGCTCGGTATCAATTACCCAAAGTCAGGAAATGAGAGATGGACTGATCAGAGCAGGATTGGGACTGAGACTAGGAAATTCGGCCGTGATGTCTGGATTCTACGCAGGAGGTGGTCTTGAATACTACTTGGACGATAGAATTTCTATTGAAGGAGAAGGAAATTATTATTTAGGCCATCTTGGCGACTCGATCAATTATAACGTGGTGAACAATCATTCCCTGCTGGCCGGACCTAATATTCATTTTTTAAGATCAACCG
This sequence comes from uncultured Flavobacteriales bacterium, assembly GCA_913030835.1. Classification (GTDB taxonomy): domain Bacteria; phylum Bacteroidota; class Bacteroidia; order Flavobacteriales_D; family Parvicellaceae; genus UBA10066. The sequence continues at coordinate 51,308 of CAJWDP010000020.1, forward strand.
GTTTTGACCCTTATGCAGGTGTTAAGGTAGGTGTGGCATTTACGGAAATGAATCCGTTGGATCATGAGCCGGGAAGTCCGTGTTATGAAAAATTGCAGGCAGACCCTTTGGTTGCTTTTCAATTGGGATTCAACTATTTCACTGAAAAGTACTTTCACATGTTTATGGAGGGAGGATATGCCCTTCAGAAACACACTACCGCAGCAAATCCGTCAATGAATTTGAATGAGCTTAGCTTCAAATTTGGATTGGGAATACACGTGGGATGGTTTTGTAAGAAGGAAGCTCCTCAGTCGGACTAAAAGGACAATTAATAAACCAGCAATCGAGGCTCCATTAATTCGCGGATAGCGTATTTTACTCCCTCTCTTCCGAACCCGGAATCTTTGATTCCTCCGTAAGGCATTTGGTCTGCTCTATAGGTAGGAACATCGTTTACAATTACGGCGCCGGTTTGCATATTGTGAAATGCATATTGTATCTCGCTTTGGGAATCTGTGAAAATACCTGCCTGTAAACCATAGCTGGAGTCATTGATCGAAGCCACCGCTTCCTCGAGCTCTTGGTATTTTTCAACGATTACCACAGGTCCAAAAACTTCTTCTCGCACTACTCGCATACTAGGCAGTGTGTTGGTTAGTACAGTGGGATGGACCATGCTTCCTTCTCGCTTTCCCCCGGTCAGCAGGGTGGCACCTTGATCAATGGCTTCATCAATCCATTCTTGTACTCGAATAGCTGACTCTTCTGTGATCATCTCTCCAAAATCAGTTGAAGGATCCATGAGGTCACCTAGTTTCAGTTTAGAAATTTCTACCAAATAATCCTCAACAAATTGATCATAAAGGCTGTGATGCACATAAATTCGTTGCGTGTGGATACAAACCTGACCTGAATAGGCGAATCCTCCCGTAGTGCAGCGTTTTACAGCTACCTCAAGATCTGCAGTTGGGGTTAGTATAGCGCCTGCATTTCCGCCCAATTCTAAAGTAACCCTCTTTTTTCCTGCTTTATTCTTAAGCTGCCATCCGACAGCCGCAGAACCTGTGAAGGAAAGTGCGCCAAATCGATCATCTTGAACCAACTCATGCACTTCATCATTGTTGAGCTCAAGGCAAATTGCTGAGCCCGGAATTGTTCCGGATTGGTTTGCAATTTCAATGAGTTGATGTGCAACATTTGGCGTTTTTGGTGACGGTTTTATCAAGATGGGACAACCTGCCGCAATGGCGGGAGCCAATTTGTGAGCAACAAGATTCAAAGGGAAATTGAAGGGTGTTATACCGATTACAGGACCGATGGGAAAGCACTTAACGATTCCTTGTTTTGCTGGTCCTTTGGTCCAATCAAGATCAAAGAATTCCTGTGGTTTTCTTTTGGCTTCTTCTGCGGCACGCTGAAGATCTGCTACTGAGACTCTTCCATCCGGGGAAGCCACATTTGCACTTCCCTTAAGGAAAGTCCCTTTTAAATGTACACCTGTCTGGGCAAGATATATGGAATCAACAGTAGTTCCAGACATTCTTTCCGCTTCATCAATTGCCGCATGCACACTTGAAGCTGTTTTTCTAAAATCAATAATTTCCCCCTTACGCACACCCTCGTTTTTACGAAAGGATTTACCAACGATATTAAGGCTGTTGTCATCAGACACCTCGCCAATTAAAACCTTGGCACAGGAAGTACCAATCTCTACTGCACCAATTATTTTACTCATTTTCTATCATGCATTCAGTTTCAACTTTTATTCCATTAAATCTTAGCAAAAACCGACCGACCGTGGGATAAATCAATGGAACGGATAAAGGGTGCCTGAGAAAACTTGGGTTCATCGAGCAAGTAGCGCAAACGACTTAATTGATGAGCATAATCGGTTGGATTAAAACGAATATTTCCTACACGCTTGGACTTAATGGATATATTCGCACCAGGATCTTTATCACTTGGACGATTGTAGGATACGACAGTCCAGTCACGAAAAATTTCTGGATAGTCTGACCTCGCAAGCTCAAGTAAAGGAGCTACAACAGGAATCTCTTTGAGCCGCCTGTATCCTTGATTATCAGCAGTTCTTTGAATCATCGATGAGGGCACCTGCAAGGACGGTAATAATCTTATCATTGCCGGAGAGTACTCGTTCCCTTGGTAAATACATCCGTCAGAAGAAACCATCCAGTCGCGATACTTTACCTTGACATCCCGAAGTCTTAATACCAAGAGCGGTTCTCTTTCCTTGATTAAAACCTCCAAAGTCGAGGGAAA
>CAJWDP010000021.1 GCA_913030835.1 uncultured Flavobacteriales bacterium
GTGCGCTTGTGTTTGTTCAGAGAGCCAAATGTTAATGTTACCGGATTCAATTCATTGATATGTAACGGCAATGGTGACCCATCAGGACTTCCGTTGCAAATCTCCAAAAACTGGCACACTACTACTTCACAGTTGTTCTCAGGCAGCTGGATCAATGAGTACACAGAAATTATTTTACCAGGGAATACCACCATGAATTTTCAGTATAAGTCAACCGGAGCAAAATGGGGGGAGACCTACAGTGCATCTTCGCATCAGCTTTCTGTTGCCGGCGTTGGAATTGCAAGGGGAGGTTGGCTCGAGGCGGCGTTGGGCACTTTTGGCGAGAGCATAACACATTCGCCGGATTACGAATTTGGGAAAACAAATGGCGCTGATGTTCGACCATTTTTGGTCACCAATCAGGCGTATGGCGGAACTTCCAGTCAATGTGGCTGGACCGGAAATGTAGGTGGCATCGACATGTGGGTGTATTATGACGGAAGCAATGTTCGTCGGTATCAAAGCCAGGTAAAAACAGATTTCAAAAAGTACTCTCCGAATCTTACAGAGACATCCGTCTCAGCGATCTCTTCTGATGAGAAACTGAAGCTGGACTATACGTTTCATCTCAATCGTTCGGATGATTATAATCGCATCTATTACAGAGTCAAGATCAAAGCACTTGACAATACCGCTTTCAATCGATTTGATATTTTTCAGCTGGGGGGAGACATTTACAACATACATAATACCCAGCAAGTTGCCTACGGAAATGACACGGGTAGGGTAGCGCAATTTGTCCCAACCAATGATGGCTCAAATGATTATACTACAGTTGCCATGGCTTTGGAAGGGAGTGATCCATGGATATGGGCAGGAGACGGACTGAATTATACGGGAGCAACCTCGGGTATTGATATTGATTGCAATAATGGATTGATCATTCGGGACTATAAGGGAGTTTTTAATGGAGTACCCAATGATACGCCCTACTTCCGTGAACGATCCAGCAGTCAGGGTTTTTCTTCAAGTCATGGGACGAATCCAACGTCGTATTGTTTGGTTCCTCCTCCCGGTGTTACTTCTTTTTCCACGGGCGATAGCATAGAGTTTTTGGCGGAAGTGGTCATTTTGCCCAAACAGGCAGTTGACTATTATGGAACGAATCAGAATTTCACGAATGCATTAACAGCATTCGGTAATTCCTTCGAATTGTTGTTGCGTGAGGTGAAGAACAATCAAATCAAAGCTGCATCTCCAACACATGCATTCGACTCTATTTATCCACTTTCCGTGCAAACTTCGAATGATGAAGCACTACTTGATCTGCATGGTGGAGTTGGGTATGTGCCCGTAGTTTTCACGGAATTGACCGAGGTAGACGACCCGAACCTATGGGTAGCTGAGGACAGCTGCTGGCAATTGGTAGACCAATCTGTTCATGGGAAAGATTACTGGCAAGCTGAATACAATGAAAATACGGGACTGTTTGATCTTATTTACAATGTAAATCAAGACAGAGTAGGAGATAGCTTGGCGAAAACCCGATATTATCTGGGGGATACTCCTCCGGTACCGGAATTAGTCACCCAATCAATGATCTCTGGTCAGCCTGTTTCAGATTCGTCGGAGGTTCTCGTTCATCCGGGTGTGGATAGCCTGACGCTTTCACCTCAGGTTTCTATTTTGGGAGTCGTTGATTCCAACGCAATTGGATCATGGTCCTGGACAGGTCCGAGTGGATTTACAAGCACAGGGAGAGAGCTGAATTTTTATCCCGTTATCTTGTCTGATTCGGGAACTTACACAGTTACGTATGTAGCTCATGGTTGTTCGACTTCAGTATCTTTTCATATCGTCCCGCAGCTACCAACGGATGATCTTTCCTTGATCGGAAGGGTTCATGATGTAGTGTTGTACCCGAATCCCGCAGCCGATCAAGTAGCAATTGAGTTTTCTAAAATCCAGGAGTTTGCACAAATAGATTTGTTTGACAATTTGGGACGCTTGTTGTTGAAAAAGGACATTGAATCTATCCAAACTACTCAATTGTTCTTCAAACAACTCAGTAGGGGTAGATACACCATTCGAATCAAAACTGAACAGGGCACCTCAATGCACCATTTAATCATTCAGAATGAATGAGATTTCCAATGAAGGTAAGTTTAAATCGAAAATTATAAATTGTTGTGAGTACCGTCACAATACGGAGGTGTACTCGTTTGTTTACATGTGCAAAGTGCTGCCATTTTCGTTTCCTTTGATTCAAAAACAGTTGGTGTAAAGTCAGTCCCTTGATGTGCACCATTGCACCAGGGTTGATTTTCTGATTTTCCACATGAGCACCAAGCATATGTTTTACTTGATTCTAGCTGCTCCATAATAGGTGCCTTACCTGCAATTTTTGGATTTTCCATAGTTCTTAGATTTTGATCAGTTCAAAAATCTCATTCTTCAGAACCAATGGCATTCATCTAGATTAATTAATCCCAATGATTAATTCTTCCCGACCATTTCTCTGCGAATGGTGCTTAATGCCTGAGGAGTAATTCCAAGATACGATGCGATCATGTGTTGTGGAACCCGATTGGGCAAATCGGGGTATGTGGCCAAAAAGCTGTTGTACCGCTCTTTCGCAGAGGAGCTCATGAGCAGCAGCACTCTTCTTTGCAAAACCGCTATCCTTCTGGACATAAGTCGTATTTCATCTTTTCGCTGTTCATCCGACAATTTGGCTTCCACAAGGCATTTTCGATCAAAAACAATTAGCTCAGAATTTTCCAGGCATTCAATGAACAATTCTGTGGGTGTGTTGAACTCCTGGGATTCTATGTCCGCCATAATCCAACCTTCAGAAGCGAAAATAAAAACGTGTTCTTTTCCTTTCCCGTCAATACTGTAGCTTCTTAGTAGTCCTTTTTTAACATAATAGGCCAAAGATGTAATTGTACCAGCGTATTGGAGGATTTCTCCTTTTTTACAAGATATTTCCTTGGAGCTCTTGTCAATTTTTATTATTTCCTGTAAATAATTCACCGGCCAATTAATTTTTCAATAGGTCATCTACTACTTCCGCTACGTGGAGTGTTTCAATAGAATCACACGATTCTTGCATCATAGTACTGAATTGATTCGACGTTTCGGGTAATTTGCTGAACCCAGTTTCCCTGGTTTCATTATCCGGCCATTGAGCATAGGCAATGTAGGTGGAGTCGTCCTCTTTGTGAAGTCGAGAACCAAGACTATTCGCATGATTATAAAATAGATGTGTCAATTCTCTCCATGATTGTTCAAAGATGAGCTCTTTGCCTGATTTTACTTTGAATCTATAAATAACAGCTATCATAATTTTAACTCAATGCTTTAACTACACTTTAATTTCCATGGTTTGATTCCGTCAAGTGAATTTACGATTCTGTTTTGGTTATGTTCCTTAGCATGCCGCGAAAAATAAGTCCATGAAAAGGAAGAACAGAATACCAATAAAGTCTTCCTAACAATCCAAGGGGTCTAAACGTGGCTGTTTGCTCCAACTTCTCATCGACAATCTTGAATTCTAACCAAGCTTCTCCTGGCAACTTCATTTCAGCAAATAAAAGCAAACGCCCCTCGGTTTTCTCTGCGTACAATACGCGCCAGAAGTCAACAGAGTCACCCGTATTGATTGTGTCAACATTTGTTCTGCCTCTTCGCAGGCCTACACCTCCAACCAGTTTATCTAAAAATCCTCTGACCCTCCATAATGCATTACCATAATAGTATCCTGTTTCACCCCCAATACTCCAAATTTTACTCAGACACTCCTCCTTATTTTCAATTGAGCTGCTTCTCTTATCGATGAAACAACCAAAAGTTGGAACTTCAATAAAGTCTGAAACTTCAAAGTCGATCCCGCTGCTTGAATAGGAATCCTTCCAACTCGAAACAATTGCATTATTTTCAATTTTATTGAACGCTTTTTCAATGGAAGCTTCATAACCGGCCGGTACAATTCCGAGTATTGAATTAAGACGGTTATCTCTGCACACTACTTCAACCTTCATGCTATTCACCAACGAAACCGCTAGTTTATAAGAAGTAGAGGTGACAAAATACAACCAATAGGAGGATAATCTTGGCGTCATTACTGGAACAATCAGAATTGTACGCTTTAAATTTCTGCATTTTGCAAAGCCAAGTAACATTTGTTTGTAGGTTAAAACTTCTGGGCCGCCAATGTCAAAATTCTGATTGAATGTATCAACGTTGAATAAGGTTTTGAGCAAAAATTCGATAACGTCAGCGACACCGATGGGTTGACACTTGGTATTTAACCATTTTGGCGTAATCATAACGGGCAGTTTTTCAACAATGTCCCGTATAATTTCAAATGAGGCGCTTCCAGAACCAATAATAATTCCTGCTCGTAATGTAGTCAAGTTGTAGTCCCCTTTTTCCAATTCGAGTTCAACTTCTTTCCTTGACATCAAGTGTTTAGACAACTTTGATTCATTGATTATCCCACTCAAGTATATGACCTGTTCAGTGCTTGTATTTTTAATCGCTTCTCTGAAATTGATCGCTGACAATTTTTCTAATTCCTGGTAGTTTTTTGAGGATGACATGGAATGAACCAAATAATAGGCAGCATCGATATCTTTTGGAATAGACTTTAGTGTTTCTTTCTTAAGCAAATCAATTTCCAGGGTGGAAATTTTGTCTTTGATCGATTGTGGCGGATTAAATCGCTGTTTATCGCGAACACAACATACTACCTCATGGCCAGCTTCTACTAAGACGGGGAGTAAACGTTTTCCAATATACCCAGTTGCACCAGTTAGCAGTATTTTCATTCTGAGAATTGTGAAAAATAAAAATAAGGTATAATTCAGAATTATTGAGAATCGGAATGAGCTAGTGACACAATTTTACAAGGATGTAAAAAACTCAAGGAATAATTGCCGGACGCTGTGTGATTTCGTGATATCGAATAACGTCTTTTGCAAAATAATGCAGCACGGTGCTCTTTCTGGTCAGTTTCGGATTCAAGATTTTGCTGCCACCATGGATCAAATTGGCATGCCACAACAAGACATCGCCCTTTTTTGCCAGAAATTCAGTTCTCTTAAAGTCATTTTTTTGGATGACCTCTTCAATTGCAGTTTCGTATTTCGAATAAGCATTCTTTCCTAATAGAAAATAATTATCGCCGGCATCTATTTCTTCGGTTAGAACATAATCCAGCCGATGGCTGCCGGGGTAGATGAATAGGGGGCCTTGGTCCGGGCCTATATCTTCCAAGGCAATCCAAACACCGATGAGATAACCGAGGGGGAATGTGGTCATGTGAATGCTGTCTGCATGTGCTTTTTGTTCGCTTCCATCAATAAAGTTGATGCTTTGGAACAAATCCACTTCTTTACCCAAAAGCATGCTAAGAACCGGTTTTAATTGCTCGATGGGCAGCAGCTTGGCGATCTTTTCGTTTTCATGAACCAAATTCATCAGCCGTCTGCTATGGGGGTATTTCCAAGAAACGGTTCCTGAATCGATTAATTGATCAATTTCCAGGTTGATTGCATCAACGATTTTTGCGTTCAGGTATTCTTGGAGAACGGCATAACCGTTATATGACCAATCCAGTAATGATTCTTTTTGTTGATCAGAGATCTCAGAAAAGAATGGATGCTCTTTCAATCTTTCTCTGGAATTTTCCGAGTTAACATCGAGCCAGGGTGGAGTAGAGCTAACCTGATTGAAATCGGAATGCTTTACCCCCGATGCTTTGCTTTTCTTTAAGCCATATTTTCGGTATAGTTCCTGATCGTTGGCTAGTTTGTTGTAATTGACCAAGTTATTGGCAACATGCAACGGCTTAATTCGTTTGAAAATATTTCTGATCAGCCCCATTATGCACCCGGTCCTGGCTTTTTGAAGCCTTTGGAGTTGTGGCTTTTGAATAAGGCCGTATTTAGGTTCGCCCATTGAAGAGAGATCTCGAAACCACCCATGTATCGTGAAGCTTCTGTAAAGCTCAGATTCATGTCGTATGACAAGCCAACTTTAAATGCATCCAATTCAAGGAAAAATTCGGGTATAACCGCATCATTTACCCTGTATTTGGCTCCGAATGAAATATAGGATTCTGTATAAATACCGGTGTATTTTGTTCCGGATTTAATTTCGATCTTCAATAAAGCGCCATACAGCTGCTCTGAGAAAGGACCTTGTTTGAAGTAAGCAAAATTGGGTTCAACAGCAAGCTTTGATCCGGGTATGTTGACTAAAACATCCCCATGTAGTACCAGCTTAGAGTCCATTCTGGTTCTTGCCCCGCCAAAGTCAATTGTGGGCTTCGTTAAGTGAAACAAAGCGATTCCCGCATGAGCTCTTCTTAGGATTTCGGCACGTCCAAAACTCACATTATGATTCCTGTAACGATATACAGCTCCCATGCCCATATCGAAATAAAAATTCGATGCAATACCAACCGGCTCACCGACGGTAATTGAATTGTCAAATGCCCCATCGGTTGAATTGAATTGGGAGGCCCAGGTCAGGTTATCGTAATTCACCTTTTGCTGACCGCTTCCGAACTGCATTCCTGCGGCGACAGTATGTTTGTCTGCCAGAGGAACAATTGCAGAAACATTAAGACTTCCTGTGGTTACCCCGAATTTCGAATCTCCTGCTACATCACTGTAGAAGTTAATGCCTGCTCCAAGATAGGCCTTGTCGTGTTTTTCGGGTTTTCCAATGTTAAGTTCGAAACTTCCGTTGGTTGTGACATAAGGAGACTGAACAGATGACCATTGCTGACGATGATTCAAAATAACGCGTTCCCATCCCATAAAAAGGCCTGTATTTGCAGGATTGATGAGTATCGGTATTTGAGCCGATTGAGCGAAATGGATGTCCTGTGCGTTGCCGGTCGCACAAGCACAGAAAATCAACAATATGATCAGCTTTCTTCTTATCATCGTACAAGGGTAATGTTTCCTCCTCGAATCTCTTCAGTTCCATCGGTTTTTTCCATTCCAAGAATGTACGTATATACACCGTTAGGACAAGGCTGTCCTTTAAATTGTCCATCCCAGAATAAACCGGCTTGCTCACTTTCAAATAGCAGCTGTCCCCATCGATTGTAGATGCTCAGCTTGAATTTGGCAATATCGTAACCGACAAAATATTCGAGCTGATCGTGCAGTCCATTGTTGTCGGGAGAAAATGCATTGGGCACGTGAAAACCTTCAAAGGTCGACGGAATAACAGGAGTAGTGCCATCTTCTGCAAAATGAGCAATAATGTCATCAGGTCCGGTGGCCTGAAATCGAACACCTGCAGAGTCAATGGATGGAGTAGGAACATGTGATCCGAATTCCCAGTAAGCAAACTGATACCCCGGGTTGGCCTGAGCCTGTAATATGATGTCGATGCCTCCGTAATAATTACCGCTGAATATATACGAGGGCAGCCACAAAGAATTGACCTTAATGGAACCCGCTCCAGCGGGTTGAACATCATAGGTAAGGTTAAATGGTCCGCTCAGCTCATAACAATCGATCATGCCTTGTTCTAGCTCAGTACAGCGTGTTGTGATCCAGTTTCGCCAGGCTTGCACGTTTGCTTCCCATCCGGCACGGCTACCTCCCCATCGGGTGAACTGACGGTCCATTTCGGGGTCGATCAGCGCAATCAGACTGTCAAGGTGAGCAATCATGGTGTCACAATTGAATACGCTGTTGAACAGGTCTATGTATCTGGACACGTAGTACTGCTGAAAGGTGTCGTTTTCCATGAGCTTGTTGAGGATCGGTACGTGTCCTTGACCACCCGGATCGGATAATGCTTCGGGATTGCATGGATCTGCCGTTGCTCCTTGGTCAGGAACGCCCGTGTAGTTGATGTAATGGCCAAAGGCAGCGTCGTTGTCCCAAAGCGCATAGCGCCATTTCTTTTTCTGACCCAGAGGATCCATTCCACGCCACCAGGCGGTATTCCAGTTGAGCCAGTCTGCTGAAACGATGACTGAGTTCAATACCATATAGTCCACTAATGATTGCCACTTGTATTGGGATTTCATCGTATTCCAGTTGGCCGGAATGGTCATGTCGTTGGCTGCTACCCAGGCTTTGAAGGTGTCCCAGTCGGAAATAGCGGTGCCACCTGCGTCATACTCAGCCCAGGTTCCACCCCAAGTTTTTAGGAACTGAAGATCGTACTGTCCCTGCTGATAATAATGTCCTGTAAAATCGTGATCGTCTACCTTTTCTCTTAGTTCATAAACCCCCCAGTATGTTCCGTTTACATATAATATGCAGGGTTCATAGGAACGCTCGTCCATGAGCAGCTTTCCCTTTTGCGACAGTGAATGAACATAGGCATCTCGCATATGACATCCTCCGGGTTCAAACGGATAGTTATCATTCGCAGCAGCTTTGACGATCAACTTTTGAAATTCGTTACGACTGGTTTTCTCTCTGAAAATATAATCGTGTAGCGCGTTATTATATCCGTATTCATCTTCCAGAACAATATCGATTCCTCTTTGGTCATAGGCCCAGGAGTCGTTTCCATGTTTGTTGGTAATTCCTGTTCCCTCGTCGATCTGGGTTAGATTGCTTTCGAAGTATTCAATGGTGCAGTCGAAATTATCAGAAAAAGCGTCCCAGTGGGTGTCTTCAATGAACTCGGTCACTTCATCACCGGCTATGGATACCACTTTAACGGTATGCGACTCATCAATAAAATAGGTGTTGGTTTCAACAAAGCTAACGGGCACCCCCGGGGTTGAACTAAACCCCCTTGCTCGCAGCACAGTAGTGCTTGAGATGGCAATTGGCCCTGAAGCAATGGCGGAAGTAGCAGTCGGTGTGGAACCATCTGTGGTATAGCGGACCGTCGCAGTTGCATCTGTTGATGTAATGGTAACGTTCACACTTCCGGTATATCCACCGGCAGGCTGGTCCATCGCCGGTTTAGCGGTGTATTCTTCTATTGCTCCCGAATTTACTGCATTCGGTGTTGGAGCGCTAAACAATTTCCAGGTTGCTGATCCATCCGTTTCTCTTCCCCTTGAATGTCCGTACTGACAAGGTTGTAGGGTTAAGCTGTCTATTATTGTGCCCGTAGCATCTGATAGAATGATCTTTTCCGGGTTGTAGGCCTGCCTTAACTTAAAATTGGTGTGGTATTCTGTGCCCACGGTTGTGTTTCTTCTCGTGCAGTAGAACATCACTTTCTGTCCTGCATTGATTGTGACAGCCGGAATGGCATATTTTAACGGATTCCCCGCCTTATCACTCAGAAAGTAGCCCGTAAGATCGACCGACCCTGCACCTGAATTGTGTAGCTCGATCCAGTCGGGTGTTTTTCCATAAGAATCGGTTAACGAATTGTTCGCCGCACAGTATTCGTTAATCACTATCTGGCCATGAGATACTAGCGACATCAGAGTCACAACAAACAGTGTAGAAAACAGCTTCATGATATAAGAAGTTTATACTAAGATTGGCGAAATCCGCAATATAGGTAATAAAGTTTTGTAAGAACCGAAAGTCAAGAGAAGATTAATCTTGGAATGCTATTATTCGAATTCTCTAGAAAATGAATTCTTCGAGAAAACAAGGTGAGAAGTGCAGGCACAGATAATTTTACACTACCTTTGTATCATGTTCTTACCGACAGTACAGAAATTGAGTAAAATGCCTTGGGTTTTGATCCCGGGATTGTAATTCCTGCTCGTTTCTTCGAAAAATACCCTGTCGCTACTCTCTTTATTTTTTAAAATTTTATAACCAATTCTATCATGAATAAGATCATTGTATTAGGCGGAGGCATGGTTGGAAGTGCCATGGCCATCGACCTTGCTAAAAAACACCACGTATTGCTCACCGATGTGGATCCATCCGCATTGGAAAAAGCAAAGGAGAAATGTGAAGAGCTCAATACATTGCAGCTGGATGTAACCGATGTAAAAACGATGACAGAAACAATAACAAATTTTGATCTGGTTGTTTCTGCCGTACCCGGATTTTTAGGTTACCAGACCTTGGAGAACATCATCAACGCCGAAATGAACGTGGTGGATATTTCCTTTTTTCCCGAGAATTCGCTTGACCTGAATAAGCTGGCTATTGAAAAAGGAGTTACTGCAATCGTGGATTGTGGTGTAGCACCGGGAATGGACAATGTGATCTTGGGTTATTACAACGAAACCCACAAGCTCACCGATTTTGAATGTCTGGTGGGTGGATTGCCTAAAGTTAAAAAATGGCCATTCTGCTACAAGGCACCATTTTCTCCTATAGATGTTATTGAAGAATATACCCGACCGGCAAGGTATGTAGAGCACGGAGAGGTCGTGGTTCGGGAGCCATTAACCGATTGCGAATTTGTTGAATTTGATGGAGTAGGGACATTGGAATCGTTCAATTCTGATGGATTGCGATCAATCATATATACGATGCCTCACATTCCGAATATGAAGGAAAAGACGCTCAGATATCCGGGCCATGTAGAATATGTAAGGGTGTTAAAGGAAAGTGGCTTTTTCGGTGATGAATCGATCGAGGTGAATGGCACATCCGTTAACAAACTCGATTTTACAAGTAAAATACTTTTTAATGAGTGGAAACTGGGCGAGGAAGAAGAGGAACTTACGGTAATGCGTGTGAGCTTAAAAGGAGAAAACGCATCGGGAGAAACGGAAGAGATCGTTTACGATCTTCACGATGAATATTGTCCGGAAACGAAAACGTCTTCCATGGCCAGAACAACCGGATACACGGCAACGGCAGCAGCCAATCTGTTTTTGGAAGGTGTTTTTCAAGAAAAGGGAGTATTCCCTCCGGAGCTGGTGGGTAAGCACAAAGCCTGCTTTGATTATTTTATGAGTTACCTGGAAGAGAGGAATATTCACTACAGAAAACGTGTGAATACATCTGTGAATAAGGCGATCGAGACGAGGTAAGCTTATCGCATTCGTAATGAATAATTTCACTAAGCCTTTCGATTACTCAGGGTAAGTAAAGGAAACATTTTTGATCATATCATCGGATAAGCTCCTGTGAACTGGACAATTTAGTGCGGAACGCTGCAATATGTTTCTTGTTTTAGTATCGAAATTCTTAGTGAAAATAATGTTCACCGAAATTTGTGCTATCCGCCTAGGATCATTGCCCATTGTTTTTTCAGCCATGATTTTAGTCCCGGTTATATCAACTCCGTTTTTCTCTACTGCAATTGCCATAATGGTCAGCATACAGCTGGCTAGAGCAGTGCACACCATATCCGTAGGTGAAAATGTTTCTCCCAAACCATGGTTGTCTTTGGGAGCATCGGTGTAGATAACTTCTCCTGAGTCTAGATGCTTGGCGGCAGTTCTCAAGTTTCCTGTATATTCAATTTCATAGGTGTTCATCGTAATATGTCTGAATAAGTAAACACGAAATTAATCCTTTTTAGATGACACCATTGCTATTTGAGAGGATGTACATTTTCTACGTAACAAATGTGAGTGAAGTAAAGTGTGTTTTCAGGAGGTTGCAGGCTTTAGACAATTGTTGTTGGCTTCCTCTTTTGGTCAACTCCAACATTAAAACTTTAGTTGTCGTAATTTTAGGTGAATTGCCAGTACATCATTATAGGAGTATACTGGCAGTAAGAAGTATAATGAGGTTTTTCATGGTCTCGTTTTTTTGTGATTTAATCGTTTATATTCCGGGTAATAATAGGTTAGAGTGTCTTTGCTGATGGGATTGAAGTTATTATGTGATCCGTAAACGAACACCCTGCGAAACGCTTTTACTCTATCGGGAGACCAATTCTTCATAGCCTCGGCCAATTCCCTGTGGTATTTATCTTTCATTTCTTCTGTGTATCCTATATTCGACCTTGTTTCGGATGTAAAGTTGTCCGATTCAGCATATACTGTTAGGGTGCAAAAAACCCACTTATACCTACCTGTTTCATCCCAGGAATATGTATCACCTTTTTTACAACTTATTGCCCCTACATTAGCTCCGTTTGGGTTGAGTAATACGTCATTGTGTGTTGGTGATTCTCTCCATAGTTGGAAAATATGACTAGCAATGTATTCTTCTGAATAACCAGAAGCACAAACCACCGCACAATTCTCGCCGGAATAGAGCCAATTGATCCCGTACAAGTCCAATCGTGATGTAGGGGTGGGTGTTTTGCTGTTTTCATCGTGTCCCATTGTACCAGACTTTACTTGATAGTTGGTATGGTGTTCGGCAGGTTCAAAAGCTTTGTCTGACCAGGCCCATCTTTTTAAACCGTTGGCGGCTCTATAATTGTTGCATTTTTCGAACAACAAGTGATCCAAAGAAGTTTGGGATATTGCACCTAAACTAGTTCCAATCAGAGCTCCTATTAGACATAATTTTTTCATCGAATTTTATTTTTTCTGAACAGCTAAAAATGACCTGTGTTTTCGTGAGTTATTGATTAGGTCCCGAAACGTGTAATCACTGGGTGCTACAAATGCTATTGAATAACTTTTCGCTGGGGGAAGTGTCTCGGTTGTACTTCTTCCATTGATTGTCGTGGTTATTTTTCTCTTTTCCCCGCTGTAATGACTACTTACTCCTGCGACAATACCTTTGTCGTATCTGCAGATCTTTTCTATCGTTTGATGGTACCTTTCGGTAGTTTCCCGATACAGATCATAAACGTTTTTCTGTTCAATTAATAATTTCCGAAACAATGCAATGTCTGATCCACAAAAATTATTTGCAAAATACATTCCGGCACCGTTATTGACATAGGGTCGTGCATTAAGAAATACACGGTCACGAGCGGTAGTGTAGGAAATGCTCTGGCGATCACCTGCTGAACTACCAGCCCCGGTGCAAACATGATTATACATTACCACCGCATTCGGCGCTAGTTGGATCTTTTCTTCTAATTCAAGATTGTACATGTGTCTATCCTCCAGACAGATTACACCAGAGGTGTTTCCGTGGCCTTTGTAGACGAAAATATTAGCGGATTTGCTTGCTTTAATTACATTATCGCTTGTGGAGTTAGGAGGGTACAGCTCTTTTACCTTAATTCCCAGAGACCGGAGGAATTCTGCAAATTCTTTAGAAGCAGGTACAAATCTATCGCAGCTTTCATCCCCTACGATAATAACAGCCTTTAATGCTCCGTATGCCTTTTTGAGGCTGTCGGGAACAACATTGGATGATTGAGCACAAATGGATTGACATATAAAGAATACTACTCCAAGTAGCAGGCTGACTTTTTTTATTTTCGATTTCATAAGCAGTTGTTTTTAAATGGAGTAGCATTGTTTCATAGGCGATTGTATTATTGGTTTGATTCTTCTTCTGATGCGAGATCAACTCCGATTAGATTGAGCTTTTTGAGCACCACCTTGTGTTTCTTTTGTTCAAATTCGAACTGCAAACGATTCGTGATTTGAAACAGGTCTCTATAAGTTCCGGGCTCAGGTTGGTTGATCATTTCTTTTGTTGGGACCGTATTAAATTCCCGAACCCATTCCGACAATTTGCCGTCCCAGGTCTTCACTTCTTCAATTATTTCTTTTGAAAATATATAGTGCCCTTCTTCGTCAAAGAAAACTGAGCAGGTGTCAGAGGTTAGCTCAGCTAGGCGCTCGTGATCGTCAAGATAAATGGCTGAAATTATTCCCAAGGCAAATCGTTCTTTGAGCTGATTGGATGCGGTTTCGCTATAATGCCTCATCAGATCTTCAAAGGATCCTTTTATGGCTTTGTAAAATACTTTGGTTGAATTGTCGATGTTAAAAACCAGCGGCGTAACGGTTTTTTTGAGAGCAACATACACGTGTGTGGAATCAGCTGTTCGAATAGTTTTGGCCGTTTTCACATCAGAATAGGATCGATATGTAATATTTCCCGGATCTCCCACGTATGGAGTCAAAAACACATCGCTCGACACTTTACTCGTACGAATGGTCCGATGACCCGGAAAGGCAATATGAAACAGGGAATCGCAGAATACCGTTCCCTTGTTTTTAGAAAAATCCGGCGATGAAATAGAGTCCATGGGTAGAGCTACGGGTAGCTGCTTGAATTGATCAAAAGTAATTGGATGTTCAAGAAGCTGATCTTCGGAATTGTCTGGAAAATGCGAATAGATCATCAATGAAGGATCTACGTCTATCCATTGGTCGTCACCACCATCGGCCCACGTTACATCAAACAACCTGGGTTTGTCGTCGATCCAGATCTTGTTCCATGCGTGGTATTCTCCGTTTCTACCGATGTGTGACAACCCGTTTCTGCTGAAGCCCAGTATTGTTTCACATTGCAAACCGGCCAATGTTGCCAGCTCTTCAAATACGAGGGAATACCCTTCACAAACTGCAAGCTGGGTCTCAAACAAGATGCGTTTGGTGTCATTTTGAGGACAAGCGTGAATTTTGGTTGTTAGAAATGCTCTGTCGTAACTGATCGATTCAGTAATGAAATGAACGATTTTCATTGCTTTTTCCTCATCTGTAACAGCGCCTTCCAGAATTAGCTCTACCACTTTTTCTAAATCTGCCTCGGCCCATCCTTTTTCCGAGCGAACCGACACATTTTTTTTGGGATGCATATAAAACGGCTTCACGTAATCTTGATCCGTTGTGGTTCGGAAGGTGGTCTTTCGTTTTCTAAAAAGTGCTCTCCATACATTACGATAGAGATGATGGTTGATGCGAAATGGTCGATCGTAGTAGTAGCTGTCGAAATGCTCTCCCTCCGGCCGGTAGAGCGTCAATTTGGATTGGGTCTGACGATATTCACCAGTATTCCTTTTCACTTTGCAATCTGAAATTCCTCGGTAATCGCAGTGGTATCTGAGGTGCTCGTAGGTTTGATTTTGATACAGACGAACGAGCTCGAAGGAAGAGGCGGTATTTCTTTTGTGAAACACGGCAATAGGTGTTTCAGTTTGTGCGGTTGCGTGTGGAATAGACAACAAGAGAGCTCCAAGCAGCAACCCGTATCGTATTACGGTAGTTTTCATTCGATCTGGTTTTTCGGATGGAGGCTGACAGAAAGCGGGGCTTACTTATACAACACTATTATTCAGAAATGGTACAGCTTTCTCAAAATAGATGAAGTTGGATCACCTATTTTGATTCGCATTGAGATTGATAATCCCGATGCTGAAACTGCACCCAGAACTCCTGGAGCCCTTCGGGAGTGATCTTTTCGATCAATTGCAAGTTCTGCTTGTTCCGGAAGGTATGTCGAACACCCGATTCTTTGATCTTATGTCCCCAACCTCCGCGATGGTCGAAGGAGGTAAAGGCTTCACAAGGATCCGATACCGACTCAAAGGGAATTTTCAGAGAGTAGGTCACATCTCCGATGAAATTCATTCCTTTGGTGGTCATTTGTATTTCTTTGAGCACCACCCTTGTGTATTTCTTTTGCCTATAGAGTTCTTTCAGCTCTTCGCCCACACGTCGTGCCATATGATTCGAAAACTGGTGAGCCACATCCGATCCGTTAACAAATTCCGGTCCGATGTAGGTACCTGAACATCCATTTTCGGTGCAGGTTATATCGTATTCTGGTTCAGAATGGGTGCAGCTTAAAAATGCAGCCAGAAGCAGTAAAGTTGCAAATTGGGTCATGGGAATTACAAATCAATTAACGTTATCATTTAGATAACGTGATTTAGGCCTTAGGTTACAAAACACGCAACCATAACTAACGGTTTACTAATTATTGAACTTATGTCCCGTTGACGCGTACAGTGGTATGTTGTTTGAAGAAATTCATACTCCTATCGTTGTAACTTATTCGTTTTCGGTCATTATCCTATACGAAAACCTATATTTTCACGATATTTGTAATTAGCCCGAACAAAACCATGGTAAAAATGTGCCGCGTAGTGTTGCTGTTTCTGGCCATCTCATTGGTGGCTACTGGTCAATTTGTTGCCCAGGATGATCCGGTAATGGTACTGACCGTTGGAAAAAAAGGAATCAGTGATAAGTTCGGAAGAAAGGTAGATGGCGCAACCATAAGCATCAAACAGGACGGAAAAGCCTTCAAGACCGTAACTACAGCTAGTAACGGGAAGTACGAAGACGTTACAATGCCCTATGATCATGTCTATGAAATCACCATAAGCAAAGGTGGTTTTGTTAAAAAAGTTACGATCATAGATGGAAAGAAGGGCTATTTTCCGGAAGACGTAAAGGAAAAAAAGACGGAAATTACTTTTGTCCCGGAAATGGTCACGAAGCAACCTGGGGTCGATTACTCGATAATTACCAATGCGCCCGTTGCAAAAGCAAGAATTGACCCTTCGACCGGACAAATGAACTACGATATGGGTTTCATTTCCAGAAGAAGCAAGGAGATCCAGAAGTTCATGGAGGGAGTGGCGAACAAGGAAAAGGCGAATGAGGCTGAGTTCAATACAAAGCTGGCAGCAGCAAATAAAGCATATAGCTCGAAAGACTATCAAACAGCGATAGATAAATACAAAGAAGCCAAGGCACTAAAGCCGGATCATCCGGGGCTGGACGATAAGATTGCTCAGGCAAAGGCCAAAATGGAAGAGAACGCAGCGAATGCAGAGCTTTTGGCAAAATTCAATGCTAAGATAAAAGAGGGCGACGATCTGGTGCATACTCAAAAATGGGATGAGGGAATAAAAAAATACGAAGAAGCCAAATCGATGAAGCCGGGAGATCCAATACCGGATAAAAAGATCGCTTTGGCAAATAAGAAGAAGGCAGAAGCCGAGGACGCAGCGAAAAATCAGCAATACGCGGCCAAATTAAAAGAAGCCAAGGTTGCCTTCGATAGCAAGAACTACGAAAATGCGAAAACGCTGTATCAGGAGGCATTGGGCATTCGACCAAATGAGCGATTCCCATCGGATAAGATCAAAGAGATCGACGGAATCATGGCGAATAAGGCTAAATATGATGCCTTAATTAAGGCGGCTGACAGTCAGTTTGCTGCGAAAGAATGGAAGGCATCCAAGCTAAAGTATCAGGAGGCATTAAGAATCATACACGACAGTTATCCTAGCGCTCAGATCGCAAAGATCGATGCCGAGCTTCAGAAGTTAATGCTTGAGCAGGAGCAGCGAGAAAAATACGATGCCCTGATCGCAAAGGCGAATACAGATTTCGGAAGCAAGAAATACGAGCTGGCAAAATCGAATTACCAAGAGGCACTTAAGCTCTATGAGAATGAAGCTTATCCAAAGGAGCAGCTGGCAAAGATCGATGATCTCATGAAAGAGAAGGAGGAAGAAAAGAAGAAGCGGGAGGAATTCAATGTGCTGATGGCCGAGGCTCAGAAACACTATGTGAACAACGATTGGGAACAGGCAAGAGCGTCGTACAAATCTGCACAACAGCTAATCGATGATCCAATGATCGCGCAAAAGCTGAGCTTGATCGACAAAAAGGAACAGGAAGAAAAAGATGCTGCGGAAGCCGCTGAGCGTCAAAAGCAAAAAGAAGAGGAATACAAACAAATTCTTGCAAGAGCTCAAGGGCAATTCGATGCCAAAAATTGGGAAGAGGCAAAGAAAACCTACAATGATGCGCTCGAAATATTCGATAGAAAAGAGGTTAGGGATAAACTCGCGGCGATCAATACCAACATTCAAAGAGAAGCCAACTTGGCAAAAGTAGAGGAAGAAAAAAAGCAAAAGGAAGCGGAGTATACTGATTTGATGAGCAAGGCAAAAGCAGCCTTTGATGCAAAAAACTGGAGCGATTCCAGAACGCTATACAGCTCAGCATTGAAACTTTTTGATCGTCCTGAGCCAAAACAAGCGATCGCCTCTATAGCAGCTAAAATTCAGGAAGAAAATGCCGCGAAAGCGAAGGACGAAGCGGAAAAAGCAAAACGTGCAAAATACGATCAGCTTATTGCTAAGGCAGACAATCAATTCACGGCTAAAGATTGGGTCAATGCAAAAGCATCCTACAACAGGGCGCTATCCATGTATTCAGAAGATTATCCTAGGCAACAGCTTGCCAAGATCAAAACAGAAGAGGAAAATGAGCGAAATGCGCTGGCTGAAAAAGATAAAGAAGCCAAACTACTTGCTCAGTACAATGCAAAGATCAAGCAGGCGGATGCCGCTCGTAATGTTGCTAAGGATGGCCCTGGAATAAATGCCGCAATTGCATTGTATCGTGAAGCCAATGCAATTAAGAATGACGAAACATATCCAGCGCAGGAAGTAGCCAAGCTCCAGGAGAAGCTAGATGCACTAGCCGGTGCGCAAAAAGCGTACGACAAATTGATTGGGGTAGCGGATCAGAAATTTGCAGATGGAGATTATGAGAAGGCAAAAGAGCTGTATGCCCGTGCGCAGGGGATGCATCCTGAAGACGATTACCCTCCTAAAAAGATTATGGAGATCGAACGCAAGATCAAAGAGGAAAAAGATAAGGCGGCATTGGAGGCCAGAGAAAAAGAAAAACGTGATAAATACGACGCATTTATTCAGTCCGGGGATGCGAGCATGACGGCAGAAAAATGGACAGATGCACGAACCTCCTACACAGAAGCTTTGAAGTTGTTTCAAGAGGAGTATCCAAAACAACAGCTTGCCTTGATTGCCAAAAAGATCCGGGAGCAACAAAATGCTTCAGCAGCCGAAGCCGCTGAAAAAGAAAAACGGGAAAAATACAATGGTCTAATATCCAGAGCTGATGCGAGTTTCAAAGCAAAAAAATGGGATCAGGCCAAGTCAGTATATCGTGCGGCTCTCAATCTTTACGATGAGGCGTATCCAAAAGAACAGCTTGGGAAAATAGATGAGGAGATACAAAACGAAAAGGATGCGAATCTGGCCAAGGCTGAAGAAGCAAAAATTATGGCAGCTTACAGGGCGAAGATCAAGGAAGCAAATGCGGCGAGGGATCAGGCAACCGACGGAAATAAGATTCAGCGAGCAATTAATTTATACCGAGAGGCAAATGAAATTAAAAATGACGAAACCTACCCGGCAGAAGAGGTCGCTAAATTGCAGGACAGATTGGACAAGATCAACGATGGGGCGGCTGCCTATCAGAAATTGATCGATGTAGCGGATAAAAAGTTTGCCGAAGAAAACTACAAAAAGGCAAAGGACCTTTACAATAGAGCGCGAGGAATTCGCCCAACAGACAGTCATCCTCCGAGTCAGATTAGAAAGATCAACGCAATACTTAAGGAAAAAGAAGCTGAGCTGGCAAAACAAGCCAAGTACGAAAAGCTGATCGCTACCGGTGATGCCAATTATGGGTCGGAAAAGTACGTTGAAGCACTCAAATCATTCAAAGCAGCTCTGGCGCTCAAACCGCAAGAAAGCTATCCTGCCGAGCAGATCTCCAAGATTAAAAGATGGATGGCGGAAAATAATGTGGCAAGCAGTGAAACAAGTAGTGGGCCTAATAGAACCTATACGGCAAGTGATATGTATGGAGAAGACATCACAGGCCAATATACTGAGGAGGGTTTAACCGAGCTGTTCAGTGATAACAAAGTTCAAAGTGAAAATTGGAGAGATAAAGAGGTAGACAGAATCAAGGCCTCTGAAAATGAATTCCATAGAAATTTAGAGCTCAATTCCGAATTGAAATCAAATACCAATTTTCAGGAATACGAAACGTACAAGCAAGATCTTCAAGATGAGGATGTAGCTAGGGATTACAAGCGATACACGGTCATTTCGGAAATGGAAGAGGCAGATGAAGAGCGGTCAGCAGAGTATTTAGCGAAACAAATGGAGTCAACTGAGAGGACGTACGAGTCCTATAAAGATGGGGCAGCAAGGGTAGAACGAGAAGCACATAAGCTGGAGGAAATCAACCGTGGCAAGGAATTGAATGCAGAAGCGTTTGAAAAATTTAAAGACAATCACAGCTTCTGGGATGAAGCCAACAAAGAAAATGCGTTGACGAGAACAGAATTCGAACATGCACACAAAGAAAGCTTGCTGTCTAAAACAGCTGTTGACACGGAAGAGGGAATTAAGCGAAGAGAACTCACTGCAGAGTATCAATTGGAAAAAAACCTGAGTGTTAGTGAATTGAATCAAGATCTGCAGCAAAGAGACCAAGACAGGGATTATCTGCAAAGCGTGTATCGGGAGGGGTTAAAAGATCAGATTGACGTAGATGCAAATATTGGCGATGAAAGAAGGTCAGGGTTTATCAACAAAATGGAAGAGTTTAAAAACGAGGAAAGGGAGCTGTATAAAGATCGATTGGACCAAAATATAGACAGAAGCTACGCAAATCATCAGAGCATTGATGATAAGCTGGGAGAATTGGAAGAGGTACAAATAGAAATGGAGCAGCCAAGATTGAAATATGTAGATGCATACGATACCTACAAGGACGACATGTCTAAATGGAGTGAGGGTATGAGCCAGGATGGGGAGTACAAAACGTACGAAAAGCACAATTTCATAGAAAATTTTAAAGTTGGTGCGGACAATTATAAAGACGATCTGGATATTCAGCGGCAAAAGAATGTTTCAGCAGTGGAGAATACGAAAGATAAATTTGACAATGCTCATATCGATGATGACTTAGATAGCAAAGAATCCACATACAACCGACACCTTAAAACGGAAGAATTTGTCAAAAAGAATGAAGACATGTTCAAGTATTCGGATGACCAACGACAATCTAAGGTGAGAGAGCTCGAACTGGTACAAGACAGTTTTGAAGAGGGAAGAAGGGACCAGCAAGATGTATCAAAGAATAAGAATTTCAATCAGCAAAAGGCGTTGGATGATTTTGCAACAGCCAATGACAATATGTTGGCCGATGCGGATTTGCCGCGACAAAAATCGGTAAATAACATGACAGATTATACCGATAAGTTATTGAATGACAAGGCTGCCAAGGCAGAAGATATGCAAGAAGCTTTGGACAATAGAAGACTCAAATACGAGGAAAAAGGGGCTGAAACAGTGGAGTCCAGTGATCTCAGCAATCAGCTGGCCGAGCAATACGATCAGGGAGTTACTGAAAAAGTATATCAGCAAAAAGATGCACGAGGTAACGTTAAAGAGATCACGGTAATTCGAGTTGTTGTGGAAGGAAACAAAGGTCACGAATACAAAATGGTGAAATCCAGATTCTCGGAGCGGTATTTTAAGGATGGGAATGCAATTTCCGAAACAGTTTGGGATACCGAAACAACCGTCCCCTCCGAATAATTCATTCATTAATGCTCAGACAATCCGTCGAACTATCCGTAGTGATACCATGTTACAATGAAGGGGAACTCTTGAACGGAAACTTCAATAGATTGTATCATGAGCTGTTGAGCGTTGGGAAAACATTTGAAATTGTTTTTGTAGACGATTGTAGCCAGGACGAAACCGTGCAAACCATTACTGAAATTTGTGCTGAATTTGATTGTTGTAAATCGATTTTCAACCATTCAAATTTAGGTAGGGGTGCAACTTTTATGATCGGGGCAGACCAGTCTGAAGGCGGTATAGTGGGCTTTCTTGATATTGACTTAGAAGTATCCGAGGTCTATCTTCGGGATGTGCTTCATGAATTGGACAAAGGAGCTGAAGTTGTTTCGGTGTACCGCACGTACAAACTGAAATGGAATCCTATGTTTTTGATTCGTGCTTTTCTTAGCAATTCGTACAAGGTTTTGGTTCGGAGCTATTTGAAAGTGCCGCTTAAGGATACGGAAAGTGGTTTTAAATTTTTTAAAAGCGATGTGTATCATGAATTGCGTAAGCTGTGCAAAAGCAACCATTGGTTCTGGGATACAGAAGTTATGGCACATGCGTATTGGGAAGGTTATGATGTGCGAGAAGTAAAAGGAGAATTCATCAAGAATAAGAACAAACGCTCTACGGTCAGGATCGTTCCGGATACACTCGAGTATTTAAAAGAGATAAAACACTTCAAGCGAAGAATAAAAAATCGAAAGTGAAGAGTCCCATCTACCATAGCATTGAAACCTATCGGTTTACCATGAAGAGACTATACGGGAACCGGTTTGAAAACAGATATGAAAACCTAATAAAGTACATTCCTCCTTCGAAATCAATCACGGAGCTGTGTCCGGGCGATGGATATTTCTTTGAATTCTATTTAAAAGACTCCAACCCCGATTACAAGGCAATGGAATGGAATACCAAATTCTCTTTGTATTTAAGAGAGCTGGGGGCAGAAGTGATTGAAGGAGATGTGAATAATGTTAATATCCCTTCTGCTGACGTGGTGTTTATGCAAGGGAGCCTGTACCAATTCAAAGATTATCGTTCTGTTTTAAACAACATGTATGAGGCTGCCCGAGAATTGCTGATCGTATCAGAACCTGTCAAGAACATGTCACAAAGTGAGAACAAGATCATTTCAGAGATTGCCGCCCATTTAAGTAATCCAGGTGATGGCCCAAAGCATTTTCGATTTACTCGAAATACATTGCTGGAAGCAGCAGATGGATTGCCACAACCTGAGGTGGTACACAATCCTATGGATAAAGAGATCATTCTCATTTTTCGGAAATAATGGCTAGTGTTTCACCGGAAACGGGATCTGTGATCGCCTCAATAATTCGATTTCTTACTTCCTCATCAATTTCAACACCTTTTTCGTACATATACAATCGAGCATTTATTCGGTCAATGAATTGAATTTTGGTATTAAGAGAGTTGCCGGAATGGAGCAGTTCCTGGCTAAGAATGGAAATTGGAGCAAGCTTCAATAATTTTTCTTCATGGAGCTTTCCAACATACGATTTGGGCTTAGTGGTCAATGCGTCAAGACTATAGATCTCGTCCTTGCCATCGAGCATATACCAATAAGCTCCGCAAAGAGTAGAGCTGAAAAATGGATCACGGCTCGATGCTGATCTTTCGTACGTGTTTCTGGACAGGGAAACCACCTTAACCGGATTGTTCAATTCTTGATTGATTCTTTGTGCTTCAGCAATGTATGATGCTGAATATTGCTTCGTGGAAACCGTTTCAGAAGTAATTAGTTGGGTTATTGTCAGGGTCGACAAAAGAAGCAAGAAAAGGGATGTGAGAAGCCTAACGGGAAGAGAATCGCTGGAGAACCAATTCACACAAATTAACCAGATAGTGGTATTAAAACAGGCAACCGAAGCGAGTACAAAAAATTGGTAAGAATCCTGTCCGAGAAAGCGTAACGTTACCCAGGATAATAGTCCGAACAGCCATACCATCCCAGCAATTGAAATGATCTTGAGGATTTTTCTATTTATTCTGCTTTTTAAGAAAATCCGTAACCCCAGAATGAACACAATCGGCACGCTGTAAACCAATAGCGTGGATACACTTATGTTTTTCATTAAATAGAACCAATCGGCTCGGTAGGATGACTGCTTCAAATAGTCAGCAAATCCAATTCCATTATTGGATAGTAGTTCCGAGGATATTGAATTCCCTAAAACTACATAAGCGGTTGGAATAGAGATCAATAGTATTCCGGAGCTTATTATCCACTTAACCGAAGTCTTCCAGTTTATTTTTTTGAAAATCAGAGCTGAAAAAATAAGACTTGGTATGGTCAAGGCGATCGAAGGGAAAGAGGAAATGTTAACCACCGGGAGCAGACACAATACAAGCAAGGCTTCCCATTTGTGGTTTTTTAAATAGAGTAGTGCTGTCATTAAAATCACCAAATAAATGGGGAGTGATTTATAATACATGCCGTGCTCCATTGGGTTATAGGCAAGCAATCCAACATATTGATAATCGGCTGAATCCAACAGGTCAATCGGAAAGTAAGTTTGAACCAACACTCCCGATATTCCGATTAACAAAATTTGATAGGATTTTGCATTAGGATTCAGCTTACGCGCTATTGCCATGAATCCTGCACTCACCACTATTGCGAAAGCGGGAACGGTTATAAGGAGGTAGCTCAACGTAGGATTCGTCCCGAATAGGCCATAAATCAGAGAATTGAACCATTCAATAAAATAATGGTACGGAACCATGTCTGAAAGCTGCTCCGTGAGCTCAGAACCATAGAAATAGTTGTTTTCAATTCCGGTTTCCCAAAGCGTTTCAGAAAGCGATGCGTAATACAATATATCCTGATTCGGAATTAGCAATTCCACCTCTTGAAAAGAAACAAATTGGATTACTGAGAGGGCCACTACAAAAATCAGTAGAGAGCTGATCACAAAAAGTCCTTTTAATACGTTTTTTTTGTTAGGCAATGGCAGGCCTGATTTCAATCGAAAACGGATTGATTGTTTATTTGCGATTGCGATGAGAAATGCGAAGACTACAAGTATTATATGTATCGTTTGGCCACCTGTTTTTATCAAGGACGCTACCAACACAACAATTGCAAGTCCGGTAAAACCATAAACGAACAACTTTTCTTCTACACTGGCATCATATGCATCTAGAGTTGATTTGATCGATGAACGGCCCACAAATACAACGATCAGTATGGACAGCAATGCCAATATGAAATAGGATGTGGTGGTGAGGGCCATTTTCCCTGAGTATTATCGTGTTGACGTAAGGTACAACTTATGTATCCAACAGTCGAATTCCGTCTTTCTCAATTTTGATCTTTCGATCTTTGTAAAGCGATCCAATGGTCTTTTTGAACGTCTTTTTGCTCATTCCCAACGTTTGTGCAATCAAATCCGGATCACTTTTGTCATTTAGCGGTAGAAACCCATTGTTGTCGCGCAATTTGTCCAAAATGCCGGCTGTATTTGATTTGACATTGGAGTAGCCTTGCTGTTGCAAACTGATGTCTATTTTGTTGTCGGGCCGGATCAGTTTAACATATCCTTTTGTGCGATCCCCCATCTTGATTTCCTCAAATACTTCATTGCTGTAGATCAGCCCATGATGCTTTCCATTGACGATCACTTTGGTTCCAAGATCCGTTTTGCTCCAAATGATGATGTCTACTTGATCTCCTTTCTTCAGTTCGTGCTTGGCGTTATTCAAATACTTGGATATCTTATTAGAGCCCACGAGTCGATTGGTTTCTTCGTCTAAATACAGGTAAATGAGGTAATAGTACCCTTCCTTCATTTCCTTGTTCTGTTCCCGAAATGGTACCAAAAGATCTTTTGACAGCCCCCAATTCATAAATGTGCCGTATCGCGTATTACCAACCGCCTTTAGCATAGCAAAGTCATTGAGTTCAATAAGCGGAGCTTCCGTTGTTGCCACAGGTCGGTCTTCCGAATCGTTGTAAACAAAAACGGTCATTTCGTCATCGACTTTCAATTCCGGAGTTAAATACCTCTTGGGTAGCAAAATACTGTTCGCTTTCTCATCCTCCAGGTAGGCACCTTGTTCCAAGATTCTATCGACCCGCAATTTGTTTTGTTCTCCAATTTTGATCATAGATTACGGATAAGGAATAGTATATACTGAAGATTCAATAAGTTTTTCAATGCGTTTGAACCAGCCGCGTTCTTTTGAGTTGACAAAGGTTAGAGCTACGCCTGTTGTATTCGCTCGAGCTGTTCTTCCGATTCTGTGCACATAATCTTCAGGAGCCTGAGGAACGTTGTAATTGATCACCAGATTGATCCCTTTTATGTCTATTCCTCGGCTAATTACATCTGTCGCGACCAGAATTCGGAAATTTTTAGATTTAAAATTCCGCAGTACCTCTTCACGATCTGTTTGTTCGAGGTCCGATGAAATACCCCGAACCGACAATTGGTTTCTAGTTAGACTTGACTCCAGCTTTTTTACGGCTTTTTTAGTTGAAGCAAAGATGATGATACTTTCATAGCTTTCTTTTTTGCTAATCAGTGAATTGACCAGCTCCACTTTATGCTCATCCTCAACATGATAAGCGGCTTGAAGAACCCCTTCTGCAGGTTTTGAAACTGCCATTGATACTTCTTGCGGATTATTTAGAATACGTTTGGCAAAACTTCTGATCTTCGGTGGCATTGTTGCACTAAACATCAGGTTTTGTCTTTCTTTCGGAAGAAAAGAAAGTATGCGGAGAATGTCGTCGTGAAAACCAATGTCCAGCATTCTGTCTGCTTCGTCTAATACTAGATGAGTGAGACCGGAGAGGTCTGCATGTCCCATCTGCAGGTGAGACAAGAGTTTACCGGGTGTTGCAATCAAAACGTCGACACCTTGTTCCAGGTTTTTTTTGGTTTGCACCCATTCATCTCCACCGGTTCCTCCGTACAGTGCCATGGAAGAAACATTTGTCGTATAGGAGAACCCATCCATTTGCTGATCAATTTGAATTGCCAATTCTCGGGTTGGAACAACAATCAATACTTTTGTTCCAGTGGTATTTTGTTGCATTACCGAATTGATAATCGGCAATAAGAATGCACCTGTTTTTCCTGTGCCGGTTTGAGCACATCCAATCAAGTCATTTCCTTCCATGACAATCGGGATTGCGCTTTCCTGAATCGGGGTGGCCTCTTTGAATCCCATATAATCCAATGATTCCAGTAATCCTTCCTCGAAATCAAATTCGGTAAATTTCATTCTGCACTTTTCGTGGACCAAGTTACAACTATCCAAAGAATCTCAATCAATTTCTTCAGAAAGGTGAAAAATGGTTTATTTTCTTAATCGCATGTGTTATGAGTCTCGGGTAAAAGAAGATTTCTTTTTAGTCAAAAATTCAATCATTCAATCATCAACTGTTTTATGACTGGATCCTTTCCATCCAATTTGATCACTATGATATAACTGCCTGCGGCAAAATGATCTATATCCAATCGTGCTCTTCCATTTATTAGCGATTCAGCCAATATCAATCTCCCGAAATTATCGTACAGCTCAGCTGATCCCAAGAAATGCGATTGGGCTACAATTGTAACGTTTTGTGCCGCCGGGTTTGGGTAGATATATGCGTTATTTTGATCATGTTCATTCAGGTTCACCAAAACATTTACGATAGCTGTATCCATCAGCTGGCAACCATTGCTATCCGTGATGGTAATGATATAGGTGTTTGCACATAAGTTATTTATTTCCAAAGTTGTATCGGGCAATATTGACCAGCTGATTGTGTATGGGCGTGTACCTCCAATAGGGTCGGCCGTAATAGACCCTTCGCAATTACCCAGACTATCTTGCTCGATGACGAATGTGTTCGTTATTTCCGTCGGAGAATTAATTGTGATAATTGGAGTTTCTATAGCGCATCCCATAGAATCTGTCACTAATGCTTGATAATCACCGGTAGGTATATAAAGCAAATTGCTTAAAGAATCTCCATGATTCCATAGGTAGGTGTAAGGTGCTGATCCCCCTGTAACAGATAGGCTAATACTACTATTCGAATCCTTAAAGCAAATGAAATCAGTACTCGTATAGCTCACCATAAGGCTATCCGGTGCGGTTATTTGAAAGGTATCTAGTTCTGCACAACCACGAATCGTATCGATTAATTCAACTGTGTAAGTTGTGTCGACTAAACTGTCAAGATAAGCTGCACCTGATCCTGTGCTCCAAGATACAAGCGTATTGTTACTATCGCTTAGGTATAGGATAATGCTGCCATCGTTAATTCCGTAGTTTACGCAGCTGATATTGGAGACACTTGCTGAATCCAAGACAGGTGATGGTTCCGGAACGAATACGGAATCCACCGTTACACAGCCATCCATGTGTGTTATCGTCACTGCATGCCATCCGGCCCAAAGTCCGGTAGCTAATTTGGTTGAGTCTCCATTGGTCCAATCGAACATGCATGTGCTGAACATACATGGACAACCGGAAGAACTGACTGACACTTGAGACGTGCTGTCGTCAGGGCATACTAGAGGAGGCATCGAGCTGAAAGAAATGACATAAGGATCGCTAATGGTAAACGATTGGTTGCCCAAGCAGCCTACCGAGTCTACTACAACTACATTGTAGGTGCCCGGAGAAAGATTTTGAATAGTGTCAACAATATCCCCCGTGGACCAAGTGCAGGTATAGGGAGCGACTCCACCAACAGGGTTTATATAGGCGTAGCCATCGTCGAATTCATTGCAGCTAATCTGTGCAAAGAAGAGGTTCGGATTGGTAGTGCCACAATTTGAGGCCAATAGGTTGTACTGTCCATCAAAATTAGACCCCATATAGCTTCCCCAAGCAATTCCAACTCCCGGTATCGTAATAGATGTTTCCAATCGATTCACTTTAAATCCATTTGGGTTCATCGGGTTAACACTGTCCGCTCTAAATGCATAAACGAAATCAACATAACCGTTACTATCAAGGTCGCACAACAATGGAGTAGAAGCAATATTTACACCCGCTTGAGGAGAATAAATGGAATGCACAGAATCCGATTGAAAGTCAATACTCAGGAGTTCATGAATAAAATGGCTACCTGTATGCGTATTTAATGAAACAATAACTTCATCTCGTCCATTGAGATCCATGTCAAGTGCATTTGCAGAGGCAAAATGCATATCCGCTATACTATCTTTCCACATTACATCTCCGGTTGATCCATCGATCATTACCTGATAATGATCAAAAAACGAAGGAGCCGACCCTTTACCAAGCACGGCAAATACATCAGGAGTAATCGTTCCAATAAAGTTGCCAATAACGGGCGCAGCACTTGATTCAGTTCCAGGATGAATAGATTCCCATAGCAAGCTTAAAGAATTCCCATCAAAGGCTCGGAGCGTGCCATCATAGGCCTGGTTCACAATGTCCAGGGTTCCATCAAAATTGAGGTCAGCAAGACTTGTCGGAGCAATAAAACCTTTGTCAGGATCCGTTGCCAGAACTACGGATGTGCTGATATCATTAGCCATGAGATCGGTAAGGTTGACCATATATAAGTTTCCTCCATCGTCTTCTCCTCCTGACCCGTAGATGATCTTAAGCTCTCCGGACCCTGACAAATCCGCAACAACTGCAGAGCAATATGTTTCTTCTCCATCCGGCATGGTATCCTTTGCAAGCACATTCCCGGTAACGGCATCTATCACCAGTAGCATTCCAGGTTCTCTCAAGGTGTCAAAAGAAGGTAAAGCATGATTGCCTCCATTGGCAACAAGAATATCTTCAATTCCGTCAGAATTTTGATCCGGAATAAACTGTGGCGTGTAAAAATTAAACCAGCCGCTATCAACCGCTTCAGAGACAGGATGTGGGAAAAATTCCCATATCATTGCTCCCGTTGCTCCATTAATAGCATAAAATTCCGCATAACGTCCACCTATAAAAACATCTTGAATGTTGTCTCCTGTAATATCCAAAAATTGCGCACTTCCAAACATTTCTTCATCCGTTGCAAAATTCCAGATTTGACTTCCTGTAGCACCGTCTAGTGCGACCACTCCTCTTGATTCAGGACTCCCATCCAATCCTCCTCCAATAACAATATCGAGTATGTGATCGCTGTTCAGATGAACCGGCCTCGGGGAGGAAAATGTCGTTGACGTATCTACATGCTCACTCCAGACGAGGGTTTGGGCATAGGTAGTAACGGATGCGATAAGCACGCTTATGACAAAAATAAATTTCATGTAGGTGTAATTCTTTAATGCGATTGGTAAAATACGGTTATTGTTTTTAATATTAAAGTCAATATTAACTCTAAGTGGGATTCTTTACTTGAATTGAAAAGAAATAAAGCTTGGATTCAAACCCGCCGAATTGAAATATGGAAGCATCGAAATCAATGAAGGTCCAAGTAATGTATAATCTCTCTCAACTGTATTGGTTTTTCGGATCCTTACTTCTCTTTGTTACGCTATCTTCCGCTCATGGACAAGAAACAACGAAGCCCCATGTGATCGTGTTGGGTGTTGCACAGGACGGAGGATACCCTCACATAGGATGTGAAAAGAAGTGTTGCATGAGGGCTCATCATTCCAAGGATTCATCAAGATTTGTAGTTTCAATTGCATTGGTTGATCCGAAGGAACAAAAATGGTGGCTATTTGAAGCAACGCCCGATATGGCTGATCAATTGCGTTTGTTCAGAGAGATCACTAAGGGAATATACCCGTATTTGCCGGAAGGAATTTTTGTGACTCATGCTCATATTGGCCATTATACAGGACTGATGGAGCTGGGGCGGGAGGCACTCGGGTCAAACAAGGTTCACGTCCATGCTTTACCAGGAATGTGCAAATTCTTACAATCAAATGGGCCTTGGAGTCAGTTAGTTGAGCTCAATAACATCGTTTTGATGAAGTGTGAAACGAATGCACCTGTGACTCTCTCAGAATCCGTAATGGTAACTCCATTTGCAGTTCCGCACAGAGATGAATTTTCGGAGACAGCCGGTTTTAGGATTGAAACCAGAGGAAGAAACTATTTGTTCATTCCTGACATTGACAAATGGGAAAAATGGGAAAAGAACATTGTTAAAGAAGTTGATTTGGTGGATGTTGCCTTTCTGGATGCCACATTTTGGTCCATTACAGAACTGCCATTCAGAAATATAAAAATGATACCGCATCCTTTGGTCTCAGAAACAATTGAACATTTTAAAGATTCCGACTCGGACTTAAAGAGAAAGGTAACCTTTATACATTTCAATCACACCAATAAAATGATGTGGGATAAAGGTGCTCGACAAGAAATTGAAGAGAGTGGTTTTTCCATAGCCATTCAAGGAGCTACGTATTGAGAGAATTCAATCAGTAATCAAGAGGAAAAGTGTATTTCCCGCCCGTTTTAGCAATCAGATTTCCATTTTTCAAGTCATAAATGTGTCCTTGGTATCTCTTTTTACCGTTTTCTCCACCCCAAAATCGAAATATGTGTAGCTCAAAACCAGCTTCTCTTGAGTAGTCATTCCAGGGGCTGTTAAAGTAAAAAAAGACTCGCCAATCATCGGGCTCTCCCTTGAACTTGTTCTCTTTCGCAAGGTTGAAAATCCGATTATACGGTATTAGATCACATTGTTGGTTTTTATACAGCTTAACTTCCTGACTGAATCGCGGGTGAACAGGGTTATGGTCGGTGTCGATTTCCACGGCTACTTCTGTTTTAAGATTTCTAGCCGTGTCTAATGTAATTACATAGAAAAATCGATAGGCCTCAATCTTGTTGCTATCAACCAGGTCGTCCCAATGTTTAAATCGACCTTGAGAGTGAATGATCTGAGCATTCTTAATGTCCATCGTAATGTATCTCTCAAAAAAACAGGAGTCAAAATGGGATTTGATGATTGAATCTGCGGTGCCTTCAACCTGTCTTAGATAATGCATCAATGTTGCCTGCGAAGTTACTTCATATGAAACAAGCAATAAAATGATCCCGATTACGAACCTTACCATTATCATAAATATAATGTTAGTTTCTTATTCAAGCAATATAATTTATAATTGCAACAATGAAACGGTTACCCGACTTAAAAACGAAACGCATTGCGATCAAATTGAGACCTTCTGCTGAAAAGCAGGTTAAGAAGGGGCACCCATGGGTTTTCTCAGATAGTTTAGTAAAAGGAGACATAGATGGAAATGCAGGAGACGTCGCAGTTATTTTTGATTCCAAGAGCAACAAATTCTTGGCTTGTGGTTTATATGATCCGTATTCTCCGATTCGAATAAAGATCTTGCAGCACCACGTTGCAAAAGAGATCAATTACGACTGGTTCTATGATAGGATAAAGACAGCAAGGAATCTTCGGCTAAAGCATTTTGATAAAGAAACGACTAGCTTGCGTCTTGTTTTTGGTGAGAACGATGGTTTGCCCGGTCTAATTGTGGATCAGTACGAAAATGTTTTAGTCGTTAAATTGTATAGCCTGATCTGGGCGCCTTATCTGGATTTTGTCCTTCAATGTTTAATTGAATTGTCCGATTGTCGTTCGATTGTATTGAGGTTAGGCCGAAATACGGTGAAAGGCTATCGCAGTCTTGGTTTACACGACGGCCAGGTCATACATGGTAACCTGAACAATGAAGATGTGTTATTCAAAGAGCATGGGCTTACCTTTCAAGCGAACGTAATTGATGGTCACAAAACCGGTTTCTTTTTAGATCACCGCCACAATAGAAAAAGAGTGGGGGACCTTGCGAAGAACAAGCGAGTGCTTGACGTTTTTTGCTATGCAGGGGGATTTTCGGTCCATGCAATGAATGGTGGTGCCCGAGAGGTTGCAAGTATTGATGTAAGTGAACAGGCGCTAGAATTGGCGAAACGGAATATGACTTTAAATGGTTTGGGCGATAATGGAAAGCACAAAACAATAGTTGGAGACGCGTTTCGAGAGCTTGATAAGTTGATTAGTAATAAGAGAAAATACGATCTTGTTGTCATAGATCCACCTTCGTTTGCGAAAAGCCAGAAGGAGATCAGAAAGGCATTGTTTCAGTACGAACGCTTAGCAAAGATGGGCGAACAATTAACAGCACCTAACGGTGTCCTTGTTCTTGCATCCTGCTCGTCTAGGATAAGTGCTCATGATTTTTACGAGGTGAACATGCAAGTAATTTCAGCCTCTGGTAGATTCGTTCAGCTAATTGATCAGACTCAGCATGATGTAGATCACCCTATCGGATTTGAGGAGGGCGCTTATTTGAAATGTGGCTATTATCAATTTTTTGACTGACCCAAAACAATTTCATTCGGTTTTTGATCCATTCATTTCTTCAGCCTGCTCTAATTTGATGATCTTTTTTTGGTACCGACTTTGGATTATATCAATCAGTACCAAAATCACAATAACGAAATAAAAAGTCGTTTTGCTCATCGGAACAATTTCCTCTCCAAATAGCTTAATATGAGCCAAGTGACCTCCTTCCGTTAAAAGCATAATGCCCACGATAAAAAGAATAAATAAACCCAGGACCTCATACATTCTGTTTTTAGCCAAAAAGCGTGATACACGATCCGCCAATACAATCATTAGAATACCGCTTACAACAATTGCCACGCACATAAGGGTCATTTCAACCCAATGCTGACCGATATCACTGGTGAGCGCAATAGCGCTAAGTACTGAATCAAAAGAAAATACGACGTTCATTACAACAATCATTGTGATCACTCTGCCGGCAGAGCGCTTGCTTCCTTGTGCTCCTTTCTCCTCGTCAAGATTCTCATGCGAAATCATGTGCCATATTTCCTTTATTGCCGTATAAATTATGAAACCTCCACCAAACAAAACGATCAGGCTATGACCGGTGAATTTTGATTGAATCCAGTCCTTGTAATTGATCGAAAATAGCGTGTCCTGAAAAAGTCCTATCAACGAGACCAGCAAGAATAATAGTCCAATTCGCAGTGCGATTGCCAAAGAAATTCCTAATCTTCTAGAGAATTGTTGTTTTTCCGGAGGTGCCTTTTTGGATTCAAGCGATATGTACAACAAGTTATCAAATCCGAGCACTGCCTGCAATAGGATTAACATCAGAAGGGTAGTCATGTTACCCCATGTAAAAAGATCACTCATGGAAAATAGTATCAAATTTTCTCAAAAATAATACATGTTTCGAATCAGGGATGATAGCGATGATCAAATGATAGATATTGAGCAATTATAGGCCCGCCTGGTTACTGTTTTCCAGAATTAATCTGTCGAAATTTATCATGTCTCCTGTTCTCACTTTGAGAATGTAAACACCGTCAGGTAGGTTCGATAAATTTACGCGGGTCAATCCGCTAATTTGTTGGCTAAATACGAGTTTTCCTTGCATATCAATAATCTCAAGCTCACTATTGGAATATTCATCGGCATTAACTGAGATCATCCCAGATGATGGATTCGGAGCGAAGAGATACGGTAAGTCAAATGTGACAGCACGAATCGACGAGTGAGTTGTTTTTCCATCGTCATTTACTTGCTTAAGTCTGTAATAGGAAACGCCATGATGTGGATTCCTGTCTTCTGTTGAATATCTTATTTCAGAAACACTTGTTCCAGCCCCCTGAACCTCAATGATTTCTTCCCAATCCCGACCATCTTTTGATCGTTGAATGATGAAATGGTCATTGTTCGTTTCGGATAAAGTAGCCCAGCTAATATCTACCTGCTTTGAGCGATCATCAGCTTCGGCTTCGAAGAATAACAATTCAACTGGGAATGGATTGGGAAGAACGATCAATGTTGTTTCGTCAGTGCTTCTGCATCCTGTAAGCACATCTGTTGTTTCTAAGCTGTAGGTTGTCGTATATACCGGGTGGAGCGAGGGGTTTGAAATGTTTCCGTCAGTTAGTGTAGATGCCGGAGTCCATGAAAAATCATAGTTATTCAAATCTACTACCACATCACAGGTTCTAAATTTTGTAACGGGTCTTTTATCACTTGCAGTATAGCTAGTAGCGTTACATGCAACAGCACCATCACTTCTATAATACAATACGGAATTGTAGCCCGTAGTTTCGTAAGGCGTGTAGGAATTATAGGTGTATCCCAAGGAGAGATTGTTGAAGCAAATTTCCACTACCAGATTCGAGCTGCCGTCCCAATCGTAAGCATTGGTCAGTGTATGCATGTTGTAACCAGTAGTTACGTTCACAGCCTGAGGAGTAAAAACAGTTTCTAGGCCTGATTCCCAATCAGTTAACGCCATTGAGCTGGTTGTGCCCATCCGGATCGTGAAGTCATTGTACACAGTAGTTCCGTTTACCTGAGTTATTTCCCAACCAATTTCAGTTATTTTTCCGCCCATAAAACCCATTGTATTCAATTCATCAGCAGTATACAAAAACTGATGTTTTGCATTTTTGTACCAATTCCCATATGGGGCAGGGTAGGATGTTACCGAGTTGGTGCTAACCGAAGTTCCGATTGTAACGTCAGCACCTGTTCCACCACATGTGTTGCTGCTACTGAGCCCTGAAATAGATGGAATACCCGATCCGACCTCTACGATTGTTGCTACTGTATCTCCGATATGTATGGTGTCGTTCGTTAAGGTTATACTCACTTCAGGTGATTCCTCTGTCGAGACCAAAAGAACTATAGTATCCATTTTGGTGCAACCATAACTGTTTTGAATAGAAACGACATGATTCACAATTCCGGCAGCAGTGGCATGAACCGTTGGATTGCCAGAAGTAGGATCGTCGATAAAGGTAGCAGGTGACCAGCTGTAGGAATAAACTCCTCCAGATGGAACGGATGTGCTGTAGTTCAACGTTTCATTTAAACATACTGTGTCACGATTCGGCGTAACACTGTGGTTAAATGTCGGAACTACGTCAACCGTAATCGTATCCATTGCAGAACATCCTATTATCCCTGTGTTATTAACCAATTGGTATGTGCTTGAGCTATTTGGTGAAACCAGTGTAGAGGCGCAGTTCGTGCAGGATATATTCGTTCCAACTACCAAAGGATCGCCTGATATCAAATTCCAGGTAAAATCAGTACCTCCTGATGCTGTTAACGTAACTTCGTCGCCCTCGCAAAGTGTTTGGTCTGCACCTGCAGATGTGTTTTCAACAAAAGTCACTTGCTTGGTATAGTAGCTAATCCCTTCAATAGGGCATGCATTATCGCTAATTTCGATGCTAAAAACATTCACGCTTGGAACACCTGAAACCGCAGTCCAACATACAGTTGCTGTTGCTGAGTTCCCTGAACTTACCCAGCTAAACGTTGCTCCTGGAAGAACAGTTTCTACGTTCGAAGTAAGTGATACCACATCGATAGGGTCCGGGTCTGTAAAAGTCAAGTCAAAACAGAAACTAGATCCTTCACAGATCTGTATGTTGTTGTCGGAGTCAAGACTAGCATCTCCGGTAACTCCTGATATAAGTAAAGCTGAATAATCTCCTATCGTATTTGAACAATTCTGGACAACAAACTGCATGTCTCTGAACACGGTTCCAATGTAATCTCCACCATTGTCGTATTCTGTTATGCTCATAACAACAACATAGTAACCTACTGTAGTTGGTGTAAATTGAATTTCTCCTGTAAGGGAATCCACTACAATTCCGTCTATAGGAGATGCTCCTGAAAAGCCGGTTTCATAAGGAGCAGCTGATGATGGAGCTGAACGCGCATCGATCAAGCTATACACTAGGTTGTCTCCGTCTGATTCCAAAATACCATAGTTGTAGGATACGGGTTGATTCACGCAAACATATGGAATTGGATGAGCAGTGAATCTGGGAGAGTTATTACAAACAGCATTAGAATTGTTCAGTGTTGCCTCAAAATAAGGGCTTACCTGACCAATTAAATTGTTGCTCGAGTTTCTGCAGCATACACCCCAGCTAAAACGAAAGCTATCGCACGTCTGAGTGAGAGTTACGGTAACTTCATAAGTATATTTCTGCATGCCGGGTAAAGAGCCACCGTAGCAAGTATTGTTTAGACTATCTGCTAGACACAACTGTGAAACATTAGTAAAGTTCTCTCCTGTTATAGAGTTGGTTACCAAAGTAGCCGTTAAAGTTTGAGAAGGGTAGCCACAATCATTATTGACGTCAATGGTTTGTGTTGTGCCCATGGAAATACCACTGCAATCACGATACAGATTGAGTGTTATTCTGTATTGTCCGCTGCCTAAACATGTATAGGAGATATCACCACCAGAAATGTGGCTTGCCTGGACGGCGGATTGAGTCATCAGCGCGGCCAGCAATAAAAATGTATGCAGTGTTATGGTTCGGAATAGCATAATTACATCTTCATCTAGCAATGGACCTAAATCACATATAGTACCACTATCGCTAAAATGTCATAAAACACAGTAATATAGGTAGTTACATTATTTTTGCTGCGTGCCAAAGAATGCTTATAGTGTCATATAGGGACTTAAATTCCCATTATGGGATATTTATTTAATATTGGATTATATCGCAATCAATCTAAATATGAGACAACTCAAACGAAATTTTTACAATATCCTAAGAACCATAAATTATATCGTATACAGATTATTCAATACATTTACTGAGTATGAAAAACCTCATTATTACTGTATTGTTTGCTGTTTCGGTGACTAGTCCATGTGCTCAATCCTGCTCTAACTTGAGGTATGTAGACTCTCTATTTGATGTGACAACTACCTATAATGTAGAATATCAACAAGCCAAACCATATGGTTCTTTGATCAACCTGCCATATCACCTTGATATTTACCAACCTGCTTCCGATACGCTCGCTTATCGTCCATTGGTCATATTTCAATTCGGTGGGGGATTTTTAATAGGAGATAAACTAAATCCTCCTGCAAATGCGTATTGCAGCTATTGGGCGCAACACGGTTACGTTTGTGTTTCCATCAACTACAGGCTTGGGTTCAATACGTTACTATCCGGTAGTGCAGAAAGAGCCGTATACCGAGCAGTTCAGGACTTGCAAGCGGCCCTTCGATTCCTGGTAGATGAGCGAACTACGTATGGAATAGATACGAGCAACATTATTGTCAGCGGAAACAGCGCCGGGGCGATATCGACCATGCACAGTGCATATATGGATGTGGATCAGGTCCCGGCATCCGTTAGTGGATTTGGGTTTGGCCTTGATTCAGACGATTTAGGAGATCCGTTTTCCTCAGGAAATACAAATTTTGGAAATCAAGAAGTGATGGCAGACGGACTGATTGCCTGCTGGGGTGGAATGTTGGATACCAATCTGGTTGGTGACAGAACGGATGATTATGTGCCGATTATTTTATTTCATGGTGAAGATGATACAGCTGTGATGTATACCTCGGGACATCCATTCAGCTATCCGGCATTTCCCATTCTCTATGGAAGCTTGCCGCTAAAAACCAGAATGGACAACCAGGGTATTACGAGCAAGCTGGTTCCGTTTCCCGGAGCTGGCCATGAACCCGAACTTTTAAATCCTGCATATCTGGATACCATTTTGGACGAATCCTCAAAATTTATGTACCAAGAGGTTCTGAAACCCATAATTACAGGAGTTTCAGGAGAAACCATGCCTTTTTTGAATAGCACAGAAGTCTACACTGTTTCTGCAAATGACCCCATAAGCGAGCTTTGCGTAACTTCTTCGACTGGTATTGTAATTGGACAATCCGGAAATCAGGTAACCGTTGAGTGGCCGGTTGCTGGACCAGACACGCTTCGGATTATAGCTGTCAATCACATTTTGGCAAATGATACAACGGTATTACCTATTGAGGTATCCGCATCGACCAGTCTGGAAGAACGGTTAATTACCAATTCGTCTATTTACCCCAATCCGGGCAATGGAATTGCCTTTTTGGACAATCCAAATGGATCAACCACCACCGTTACTGTATATGCAGCCGACGGAAAATTGATCAAAGAGATTACAAGTAGTGCAAAGAAAATCGAAATAGACATTCGATCTTTTCCCTCAGGAATGTACTTAATTAGGAAATCAAATCAGGAAAGTAATCCGGATCAACAGCTGTTCATTTCAAACTAGACAAAAGAACAATTGCCTAATCCTTTATGGATTGGAATGCGGGGTCATTGGGGAAAAGATCCTTGGCAAATTTTACTAGCTCCTTTCTTTTATCGGGATCAAAAGCAACATAGTACATGGCTTCTCTGCGTTCAAAAGCCCATATATTACAATTGAAGCAAAGCAGCACATAGAACCGCTCATACCCATTGTAAAATTTAATGCCTGCGCCGGGATCAAACGTACATCCTGATTTTACTTCTGATTCTGCCTTTTCCGAACCGGATAGAAATTCCAATAGACGTTTTAACTCTTCAACAGTAATTGATCTGTTAGAGCTATGATCATAATCCATACGGTTGCCATTATCAGCAAATGACTCGTTGATATCGGGAAACGGAATTTCTTCAGAGAGCCTGCTGATGGATTCCTCTTCGATCATACGGTCGGGTAGTGCAGTAGGGTAAATAGGCTGTTCAGCCATGGTCTCGAGTCGAAATAGCTTAACGGAGTCGGCATTGGACATCATAGCCAGTTCATCTGCGGTGTAGGCCTTGGTTTTGCTCTGTGCAACTCCGATGAATGAAAATGCAATAAGAACGACTGCAAGTGCAGCTTGTTCAAGAAAACGGGGCTTATGGAACATAGTTCTCTTTTTTCACAAAAGATAGTGAAATTATAATTCTGTTGAATCCAAAAATTAATGCTCTCCTTATAAATTAAAAGGAAGGACTGTACCCCAGTAACGTTAGAATTGTAACTTCAATCAAAAAAATCGGAATATGCGTTTAATGATGTATTTGGCTTTACTGACAGCTCACTTTTCCTATGCTCAGGAAAACATCAATCCTTCGAGAGATTCGTTACAAATAGACCCTCTTTTGATTCCTCTAATCGATACTGCATTAGCACCATTTTATCACGGTGTTGCATCAGGCGATCCGACCAATAATTCCGTGATCATATGGACACGAATCACACCAGAAAAAGAGCTGGAAGAGCTGCCAGTTATGTGGGAGATTTCGGAAAATCGATTTTTTGACCCTATTATCAAAAGGGGGAGCAGTAGTACAGGTAAGTTTAGAGATTACACGGTTAAAGTAGATGTTACGGGAGTTGAATCAGGGAAACGCTATTTCTATCGATTTAGCTACGACGGCAAATTCTCATCTACCGGTA
The DNA here is from genome assembly GCA_913030835.1 of uncultured Flavobacteriales bacterium. Lineage (GTDB taxonomy): Bacteria > Bacteroidota > Bacteroidia > Flavobacteriales_D > Parvicellaceae > UBA10066. The sequence continues at coordinate 39,413 of CAJWDP010000021.1, forward strand.
CAACAAAAACTCTCCCCGAAAATCCGCAAAAGATGAATATCGCATTTGCTTCCTGCAGTAATTATGAATGGGGATATTTCAATGCCTATGGAATTATGGCCAAAGACACTACCCTGGACTTGGTCGTTCATTTGGGCGATTACATTTACGAATACGGGGTAGGGAAATACGGAGACACCACTATAGGTAGATTGAATGTGCCATCCAAAGAAATCGTTTCTTTACAGGATTATCGCACGCGCTACTCTTTGTATCGATTGGATAAAGACCTGAATAAGGTCCATGAAAGCCTTCCGTTTGTCACCACTTGGGACGACCACGAAATTGCCAATAATTCGTACATGCATGGAGCGGAAAACCATCAGAGTGCTACTGAAGGCAATTGGACCGATAGAAGAGCTGCCGGCACAAAAGCCTATTATGAATGGCTTCCAATTCGAGAGCCATCCGATGCTTTGTACCGGTCTTTTGGAATAGGGAACCTGATCAATCTGGTAATTTTGGACACCCGTATTACGGGCAGAACTGAGCAGATTTACGACCACACGGATGAAGCGTACGAAAACGAATCCAGGACCATTCTCGGGCAAAGACAGCTGGAATGGCTCAAAACGGAGCTGCAATCCCATCATTACTGGAAAATTATAGGAAATCAGGTTCCGGTTGGTCCGATGATCGTTCCAACTCGTGAAGGGAAACATCCTTATATGGACGGTTGGGACGGTTATCCTGCAGAAAGAAATCGCGTTTTACACTACATAAAAAACAAACAGATCAAGAATGTGGCAATTGTAACCGGCGACTATCACAGTGCTTTTGCCATGGAAACACCATTTTCAGATACATCCGTAGCAGTAGAATTTGTTGTGCCAAGCATCAATTCTTCAAACTACGATGAGCATACAGACAGTGCTACGGTTGTTCAGGCCAAAAATGCTTATCTGGCATACAATCCTCACATCAGCTATTGTAACCTGCAAGATCACGGGTATGTGAAGCTCAAGATCAATAAAGAAAGCATACTATCAGAGTTTGTTTACATAACTACGAAAACGGAACCGGATCATTCGGTCAAAAGCACAAATCGATTTGAGGTATTATCCAATAGCAATAAAATTAGTGAACAATAAAGGAGTACTCTATTCCAAGCTGTATACAACCGCTAGTTCAGTCTAGATAATTTTTCACTCTATCATTTCAACACCCGCTGAATTGTGCATAACAATTGGGTTTGATTTGTTGTCTCCTTTGACTTGAATGGATTGAAGCTTCACCTCTTTTGCATCGTCGAAAACAAATGCAGGTCGATAGTCAGCTGTTTTGAGTTTGAGTGTAACATTCTTCATTTCTAATCCTGCTACATGCCTAATATAGAAACCCCATGCCGGCAATTCACCAAACATGGAAAACTCCGGATAATCACTTTCCTTTTCAGGTACGTTGTCCAAACGTGAAATCGGTGCGTTAGCATATCCCGGATGCCCTCCTCCAGGATAGGTAATACAAATGTTTTCCAACAGCACATCTTTTACCGGATAACCCGGAATCCCGGCAATGGATGACGGAAACGGATTGTGAAAATAGGGCAGTGCCGGCCCCTTATAAATGTAGTCTTTATCCGGACGGCCTGAAGCAATAGCAACCTTAACATCTCGGATCGTAACATTTCTCACCTTTCCAACTCGCTCATCCTGAAAACGTTTTCCTAATCGAATGAAAATTGCATTACCCGTGTTTTTGGCTTTTACGTTTTGAATCAGCACATTTTCTAAAATTCCGTTGTGATAAGACTCCAATGCTATAGCTGATCGGTACGTATCGAACACCTTGATGTTTTCAATCGTTACATTTTTGAAGCCACTATTCGATGCAGTACCAAATTTTATTGCACTCGCACTGGAACGAACAGTGCATCCTCCTATGTATATGCTGTCGCAGAAGGTGGTCTTGTCCCTGGGATGGTTATAGGACTTAAGGCAAATTCCATCATCCGAGCAATTAAAGTAGGAATTAGATATGCGAACCTGTTTACAATCAATAATGTCGATTCCATCGTTGTTCCAATAGGAGTCACTTTCAACCCGAATTCCTTCTACCTCTAGATTTCTGCATTGCAAATACGACTGAACCCAGCTTGCAGCATTTCTAATGGTCACTCCGGTCACTTTTATATCTCGGCAGTTTACGAATTCTATGATTTGAGGACGAACGGTTACTTTCGGGCGTTTATCACCAAAATTGTAGTTGGCACTGTCCACCTTACCCGCATAGAACAAGCTATCGACATGCAGTGCCAGCTGTAATCCCTGACCATCGATCTCACCATTTCCGGTAATTGCAATATTCCTGGATTTGTCAGCCATAATAAGCGCCAACCATCTATTCAAACGTATATAGTCTGCAGGATTGGTGCTGCCTAAAAGTTTGGCTTTTTTATCCAGATGAAGCTCTACACCCGACTTAAGAATTATGCTTCCTGATAAGTACACACCTTTTGAGATCACAACTTTGCCTCCGCCTGCCTTATGAGCTGCATCAATTGCTTTTTGAATTGCCCGGGTGCACATTGTCTTACCGTCGGAAACAGCGCCATAATCCAAAACGTTGTATTCATTAGAAAGTGCCGAAAATTGACCCGCCAAAGCCAAGGCGAATAGAACAGCGAATCGATGGATAACTTTAATCAAATACAACAGTTTATGTTTACAAAGCAATTATAAGGAACATTTTCCTTGTCGACAGCACCAGTTGTTGTGATTTATTAGCTTTGAGTGTTGTAACACCAAGTCGCTTAAAGATGCTTTCAAGAATCGTGTATTGTTTATCTTTTGTTCTGTTGAGTGCACAATGTGTGTCCCCATCAAAACAGCATGAATTTGATAGCATAGGAGCTCCTTGTTCGTCTGAAACTGACTCGGACAGGTCCATCAACGGGGCGCTTTTAGCGAGTAGGATCGAGACGTTGGACGAGCTGAAATCAGTAATCGATATTTTTTATTTCATTGATTCGGCATCTTTAACAGATAGTCTTGAGGTCAACTCAACAGTTGTGCTCCGACATTGCAGCCATGGAAAAGAAGTGGTAAGCGAATTGAGTTCCGGCATCAGCCAGGACGATATTGCCAAAGCACGAGACGGTGATTATGGAGATCAGCTAGCATTAGCTATTTCCGCACCTTATGCAGTGGCAAACCGCATGGACTTAAATAAGGTATATACCTTGTCAAGATGGAAGCCAAATCTTTTCGGCGAGGGAGATGTTGCCTTTTATGATTTGGCCAAACAATCAGTCGGGAATATCAGTACGCCTGATCGGGCATATCTGAATGAACGAGACAGTAGTGAAAAGGGGTATATTAATTCATTCAATCACATCACTGGACAAGCCATTGTTACCACTTGTTTCTCTGAGGAAATGGCCGACTTTATTGCGGATGTGCATGAATTGCACAACATGTCTGAGCTGACTTCCGGCAATTTTTCAATCGACCAGCTGAATGATGTGAACAACAATCCGGTTGATAATTATGTCGATATGATCAACAATGAATGGGGGCAGGAGCTAGGCAAAAAGCTAAAAGTAAGATACAGTATTACAAATAAAACAGAATGGACTCCTGAATTACTGGCAAATTATTTGAATGACATTCAAAGCTATTATAGCTGGGCATTTCGAATCGGCTTCAGACCTTTTACCATTGACGATGACGTAATCAAGAAATTCTCTAATAAGATCAATCAGGTTTTAGGGGGTGTCATTCCGATAGAAAAGAGTACCACCTAGTCTAATCCTTTTTTTATCAGCTCATAAATGGATGTTTCTTGTCCGGCAGGAGTTACATCTTTGATTCTATGATTTTCCTGAATGACTTTTCTACCAATCACGTTCCATTCATTTAATTTTTCAAGCCAATCTTTTTCGACATCTGCGTGATTTAATTTCGAACCGTCAAGAATGGCATCGGTAAAATTTGCCCGTCTCAATAAGCTTTCGATAAACACTCCATCGGATAAATTAGCCCGGGTAAGGTTCGCGCCGAAGAGCTCTGATCCGTGGCAATTCGAATTTAATAATAGGGCTCCGGACATATCCGTCCATCGCAACTTAGTGCTTCTTAGTTGTGCATTGGTGATTTGAGCAGTGCAAAGCGATGAACCATTGAGGTTAGCCGAATTTAAATTAATGCTATTCATTTCTGTCCAGCTTAAATTGCAGCGTTTTGCACTTGAATGAGAAAGGTCTGCGTCCGTTAAATTAGCGCCCCAAAATGAGGCCCCGTTCAAGTTCGAATGGCTCAGGTTTACACCATCTAAAAAGGCATTTGACAGATCCGCTCCTCCTAAATCGATTTCACTCAGGTCCAATCCGCTTAGCTCAGAACCCCTTAGATCGGCGCCTTGAAAAGTGGCTTTAGTTTTGATCTGCCTAAATGACACAGAATCGATGTCCAAAGCGCAAAGAAGTCTTAGCAGCTGACCTCTTTCCGGACTTCTGGGAATCGATGACAGGCTATCTCCTTCCATCATTTGGTAGGGATTTAGAGAACTGCTCAGAACAGCGATACTGTTTATCGTTGTGCTATTGAGTGAACGATTAACGTTAAGAGTTAAATCGTTTTCAACTAGTCGAATGGCATTGCTGATCAGGTTTCCAGCGTCTCTGTTTTGAAGTTCACGAATTAATCTTGCCTGTTCCTGTATGATCGTAGTTTGATTGTTGTGTTGAATTTCCGCCGACGTTTTGTCGTAATCAAAAAGGACCGCACTGAATATCCATCCCATCAGCACAAGTAGTATCGTGATTACACCAATGATTCGGTACGTTCGTTTCATAGAACTCACTCCCTCTGCGGTTCCATGTTTACCGATCAGCTTAATTAAGAGTTCGTACTTGTTCCAAACAATCAGCAGTGCAACAAGTAGCACAATTAAAGCTAGGCACGATATAAATCCTACCCAAAACGACTGGTTTTCTTCCACATAAGGAAGCCTGAGAAAACCAACTGCCCATCCAACGGCGACACACATTAAGATTATAATCAGTCTGCGTACATTTCGCTTCATAAAGTAAATATATGCTTCTTGTACAATAGAAAGAGTAAAAATGTCAACTCAAAAAGATTGATCGAATTAAAATTGCACATTCACTTTTCGATTGTTTATTTTGACTCAATGAAACAGCTGTCACTCATTCTTTTCGTAATTGTTTCTCTTGTTTTTGTGGTTTTTCCTTCTTGTGAAAATTCGGAAGTCTACGAAGCCGAGGAAGCACAGCAGCTTTCATTCTATCCATCATCTAAGCCATGCACAAGGTGGTGGTGGTTCGCTACCGATATAAATGAGGAAGACATCAAGCATCAGCTCGATTGGGCTAAGGAACATAATTTCGGTGGAGTAGAGGTAGCATGGGTTTACCCGTTGTATCGTTATCAGCGCATGTATGCCAGAAGTTATGGTAGAAACTATCAAAAGGACACTTCTGCTCAGGAATGGCTTAGTCCAGAATGGTCTGAGATCGTTGCGTTTACCAAAGCCTATTCGGATTCAATTGGATTATCCTGTGATTTTACGTTTGGAAGTGCCTGGCCAGTTGCGGGAAGCAACATAACTGAGGAGCACACATCCAAGATCTATGGCGATTCAATGTTTCGTCAAACCCTGACATTTGCCTGGTGCTGGCCAGACACCCAAATGGTGATCAACCATTTGGATAGTAACGCCTTCCGATTGTTTTCTGAGCCGGTTGGAAATGCATTGCAAGAAGCACTGAAAGGAAGCAAGTCTGCTTTGTTCACGGATTCGTGGGAGATTAAGTTGAATGCAACAAATAAGATCTGGACACCAGGGTTTGATACTGTATTCCTAAACAAATTTGGCTATGACATTATTCCCTATATGGAAGCAGGTCTGGACTCCTTCCCGGACGTTCGTTACGATTACATGCTCTTATTGGATGAATATGTAACCGAGGGCTTTTACAAACCCTACGTAAGAAAATGCAAGGAGCTTGGTGCGTGGTCTAGAGTGCAATGCCTGGCATCGCCTACAGATGTGATGACTACTTATGGATTAGTTGATATTCCCGAAACAGAGTCGATGCTAAACAATCCGAATTATTCGCTGGTAGTCAGTTCTGCGGCTTGTCTGGCATCAAAACCCATTGTATCTAGCGAAACCTTTACGTGTATGTACGGATTTCCAGCTACTTACCTTCGTCAGGAACAAACTGCTGATCTGAAAATGGTGGCCGATGCGATGTTTGCTCAAGGAGTAAATCATCATGTGTATCATGGCATGCCTTACAATCCTAAGGGCGTTGACAGTATTGATTTTTTTGCAACTACCTATTTTGGACCTGGAGGCAGTCTGGAAAATGAACTCGGCGCTTTTAATTCGTACATGGAAAAGGTGAGTGGTCACATGCAAAAAGGTCGATCATACAGTGACGTTGCCGTATATATTCCATATGAAGACGGAGTAATGAAAGGAGCATATCCGCCGGAACGTCAGAGAGTCTGGGTTTGGGGAGAGTATGAATTGCGGTATATCTTTCCGCCGGAAGAATTAATAGGGTACCAGCCGCTTTGGATCAACAGGCACTATCTAAGCAGATCAAAATTGGAGAATGGAAAGCTACTAATTGGTGATGCAGCATTTTCCAGTTTGTATGTGGATGTTGAATACATGGATTATAGGGCCTTACAGAAAGTACTGGAGCTGGCTCAGCAAGGATTCCCAATTTGTTTCAAAAACTTGCCCAGCCAGCCGGGAAAATTAAAAATGGAAGGATATCAGGATATGGTCAGGAAAATCATAGCATTGCCCAATGTTTCTGACCAATGGGATCAGGTGTCGGTGCAACCACCCATTATTTCGGGAGATTCAATTCCAGACTTTTGGTGCCGGGTAACTGAAGATGGGGATTATTTGATCTTTCTTGCACAACCGTTGGCAAAGGGATTGGAATACCCAGTTTATTCAGGCCAATCGAAAATGGAGAGAAGTGTATTTCGCACGCTGGAATTCAATTTCAATGGTAAAAAAGAGAAAAAGAATATTGAGTTCAAACCCTATCAGTCTGTACTTTTGAAACTCTCATCGAAGGGTGAAATTGAGGAAGTGGATATACAGTTTGTTCCGGAAGATCCGATCGTTCGTGAACGGATGCCTCAACGGATGCATTTTTGAATCTTATATGTTACCTATGAAGGCCGGGAGAGCGGATGAGGCAACAGTCCGAAAACTGAATGTGGCCTGCATCTTTGGTTCTTAACACAAGGTAATAATCGTGACGATTGTTTTTTGTATCTATGTAGGCAAACGATAAATTCAATTGCATATGAAAATAAGGTTTCTTCTAGTTTTTGTTCTTCTTAGTGCCGTGGTAGCTTTGGGACAATCGTATCCGATCGGGCACACAACCATCACATTCAATGATCCTACAAGGACGGGAGGATTTGGCTCGGGTGGCGGGTCAGGAAGGCAAATACAATCGGAGATCTACTATCCAGGAACTTCTGCTGGAGAGGATGTTCCTGTCGAAACGGGGAGCTTCCCCGTGGTAGTTTTTGGTCATGGATTTGTTATGGCCTGGGATGCCTACGAAAACGTTTGGGGGGCATTGGTTCCAGAAGGGTATATTGTAGTATTTCCAAGAACTGAAGGGGGCCTTTCGCCCAGTCATTTGGACTTCGGAATGGATTTATCCGTTTGTGAAAACAAAATGCAGCTGGAAGGTTCGAACAGTGGATCTTTGTTTTTCAATCATGTGGAAAACTCAACAGCTATTATAGGGCATTCCATGGGAGGTGGTGCAACAGTTTTGGGGGCAGCATCATCAGCTGCTGTTAAGACAATAGTAGGTTTGGCTCCTGCCGAAACCAACCCGTCAGCGATTGATTCTTCTGCACTAATTACTATTCCCGCTTTGGTTTTTTCAGGAAGTTCCGACGGAGTAACTCCACCGTCTGATCATCATATACCAATCTACAATGGAATAAATGCTGCCTGCAAATATTTTATTAGTGTTACCGGTGGGGCACACTGTTATTTTGCAAATTCAAATTTCAATTGTGATTTCGGAGAAGCAACTGCATCTTCCGGAATAACGGTCACGAGAACCGAGCAGCAAACCATCATGAATGATTATTTGATCAAATGGTTGGATTATCAGCTCAAATCAGACCTTTCAGCCAAAGTAGCTTTTGATGCACTCTTGGTATCAGACACACGAATAACCTATCAAGACGATTGCTTGGCTACATCCGTAACAGAAAGAGATAATTCCAAGTTCAGAGTTTACCCGAATCCAACTAGTGGAATAGTTCAATTAGATTTTAACGATATGGATGGAGAATTAACTGTACAAGTGTTTAGTATTGATGGAAGGGTAATTGAAAACCTTAGTAGTATTAATTCTAATAATCTAAAAGTTGACTTGAGCTATCATCCTAATGGAATATATTTCTTTAATGTTCGGTCTGGTCAAGATTATAAAACATTTAAAGTATTAAAGTATTAAACTGATACTTTCAAAGATTTCTCATGAAAAGGATGGTAAAGAGTTCGTATTTGC
>CAJWDP010000022.1 GCA_913030835.1 uncultured Flavobacteriales bacterium
CTTTCGCTCCCCTTGCCTAACCATAAAACTACTTTCTTACTACTTAATTTTGCCTAACTCGAATGTATAGACAAAAAGTGTAATCGCATTGGTGCTTTCGGCAAGTGGCAGTAAATTGTCGTTGAATACAATCGATATTGCGATGTCCTAAAATCCTCTACTTTCGAGGTGTATTGTTTAACTATAAAATGACGGTGGTTGAGAAAAGGGCCAGATGAATTGGGATAAATTATTAGGGCAAAAGAAAAGGGAAGATTGCCCTTCCCTGATCTAACCATAACCACTTTTATTCCTACTTATTTTTGCCTGTATTGAAACTACGCTTTATTACTGTTTCACGTCTATTCTTTCGGTGAATGACATAAAATAATCGATAAAGCGCATAATTTATCGACGAATGGTTTTGGGAAAAGTTCTCAATTCAGGAGGTTTTATTGTTTTCATACACAATTTTACCTTTTCTCGATGTAAATTAAAAGATTACAAAAAGAAAGGGAAGCTTTCGCTCCCCTTGCCTAACCATAAAACTACTTTCTTACTACTTAATTTTGCCTGACTTAAAACTAGGAAACATAGCAATCTGATTGTATAAGTTTCGGTAAGTCGACAGAATTATTCGATAAGTTACTGTTCAGAGGTTGGTTGTTTTGATCTATGCTGAAATCCTCAGATTCTACTGCCAAATATCAAAGAACCCACGCGTACCATAGTACTTCCTTTTTTGATCGCTAATTTGTAGTCACCGCTCATACCCATTGAGACCTCCTTGAATTGGTTGTCATCCTGGAAAAATTCATCTTTCATTTCTTGAAATGTGTTGTGCAAAGAATCAAATTCCATGCTAATTTGGTTCTCGTCCTGTGTAAAAGAGGCCATGCCCATAACTCCACAGATTTCAATATGCTGCATACTTTTGTATTCAGCGCTGTTCAGTATGATCTTTCCTTCTTTTCGACTTAAACCAAATTTTGATTCTTCTTGGCTGATATTGAATTGAAGCAAACACCGGATTGTCCTGTTGTGTTTTTTTCCATGTTTGTTAATTTCCTGAAGTAGTTTAAGACTGTCAACCGAATGGATCAGATGAACAAATTCAGCGATGTATTTAACTTTATTTCGTTGCAAATGTCCTATGAAGTGCCATTTAATGTCTGCTGGTAGCTCACTGTGTTTCGTTACTAATTCCTGAACTTTATTTTCTCCAAAATCTCTTTGCCCCCCTTCGTAAGCGGCTTGTATGATATTGGCTGGTTTGGTTTTTGAAACAGCAATCAACAGAACATTTTCAGGAATCTCATCTTGGATATTTCTTAAATTGACTTGAATCATGTTTCAAGTTTATGAAGAATATGCTGCATTAGACCAAATATCATATCGTTTTTCGTTACTTTTCTAATATTGAAATGAAACGAATCGCGTCTTTTATATTTTTATTATTCGCTCCCTCTATTGGATTTTGTCTTGATCTGACTCCCCATACCCCCTTTTATCTTGAATCGTGGTTCTTTGCTTTGGTTGCTGGGTTTGTAGTGCTTATAGTGTTTTTTCTTTACCGTCTAGGCTCCTCTGTACAATCGGTTACGGATAACTATTCTTTGTTGGAACAACCATTGGGTATCAATCGTTTGATCTTACTTTTTTTTGGTTTTGTTTATCCTATAGGCACGGTTGTGAATACCATTATTGATACAAAACTGAAAACGTCGCAACCTGAATTGGCAATTGCAATTGGAGTGCTTAGTCTGGGAGCTCTTGCTGGGAGTTACCGAATTAGATTATTAAAACGCTATATAGCTATGAGTGTTTTGCTCGGTTATCTGCTGATTGTGATTCACATCCTAACGCTAATTCTATTAAATGACGCAAGCCGAGTTCATGTAAATGCCTTTATTCTGTCCGTGGTATTTGGAAGCGTTTTGTTTGGTTCATTGAAAAAGTTCTATCTGTTTGCCATGGTTGTTTTCTGCGCTATGATTGGCATTGCTTTTATGATAGATAAAGAGTACGCTGGAAAGGTTCAATTGGTAATTGTTTCGTTCTGGACCTTGCTGGTAGCCGCAATGCTTATAGTCGTTAAACTCAATTTGATACAGAAATTAAGATTATCTGATACGATTTTAAAGAAAGGAGACTCTATTATATTGGTTTGTGACTCTAAGTACAAAATAATTTACGCAAGCAATAGTATTGAAGAAAAACTGGGGTATGCCTTGGAAGACGTGTATGGTGAGGGGTGGTGGATGCTTAGAGAAAAGTACGATAACTTAAAGAGAGAAGACCTTATAGGATACGATGACTTTAAGCAGGGAACAAAATTGTACACCAATACCATAACAGATTCAGAAGGAGTAAAAAAATATTTTAGCTGGACCGATACGAAAATCGAAGGTGGACTTATTATCGGAGTTGGTCAAGATATAACCTCTACTCATTTGTATCAGGAAGAAATGAACCGATTGTCTTTAGTGGCCAAAAACACGGACAATTACGTCGTAATATCGGATTCCAACGAAATCGTTTTGTGGGTAAATAGTGCTTTTGAAGACATATTCAAATTCAAATCCGATGAAATTCTTGGAAAGAAAATATCGAGCATTTTCAATACAGAAGAGCTGAATCCGATGCTTTATAAAAAGGTTCAGAAACATGTTTTCGAAGAAAAAATGCCCTTTCGTGGTGAATTAACGGAAATGGATGCTAACGGCAACCATTTATGGTTATCGGTTAACATAACACCCATTCTAAGTGAGGACGGGGAATTGGAACAACTGATTACCGTAGGATCTGACATAACGGATAACAAATTGGACGAATTCCAATTGAATGAATATTCAAAGAAATTGGAATTGATGCATGAAATCGACAACATTCTTATTGAGGAGAACACAGAGTTGGTAATGATCAATGACTTGCTCAAGGTCATTAAATACAGTAATAGTATGTATACAAAGGTGTCTATCATGCTATTTGACGATGAATTAAAAAATTGTAATAATTATTTTCTGGATGACAATAGCACGGAGATTTCATTTGAAACTGATCTAGACCTTACTACTTTTGGATCACTTGAAAAACTAAAATCCAATAAATCGTATTTAGTAGATGATCTGGAAGCAAGTGCAAGTTCTGCATCTGATATGCAATTATTGCAAGAAGGGATAAAGAGTTATTTGATGGTTCCATTGGTAGTAGGAGATAGGATTCTAGGCACATTAAACGTCGGTGGATCAATGCCGTTCATTTTTGTTGATGATGAGATTAGCCTGATTGAAGAAATTGCAGACTCAGTAACGGTTTCTTACAAACAAAGAGATCAGTCGAGTAAGATCATGGAGAGCGAAGAGAACTTCCGGCAGTTGAATGAATCGTTGAAGGAGGTATTCTGGTTTTTTGATCAGGAAAATTCCAAAATGCTCTATCTAAGCAAGGCGTTTAACACGATCTTCGGTATTCCTCAAGAGAAAATGTTTGAAAACCCTATGATCTGGATGGAGTCGGTAATTGCGGAGGATCGGGTTAGGATACAGCGGACCTATTTAGCGGAAGTTTTTGCTGATGGTTTTGACGAGCAATTTCAAATCATCCATCCTGAAGTGGGAATCAAATGGGTGCATGCCACTTCGGTACCCATCAGGAATGCTGATGGTGAGGTGGTCCGAATATCGGGGTTTGTTGAAGATATTACTGAGCTGAAGAACAAAGAGGAGGAGCTGGGCAAACTAAACACGAAACTAGAATCCATTAATAACATCAATGAAAGTATTCTGGGAAATGAGCCTTTCGGGAAAGTCTTGCTTACATCGCTAAAACGATTGGGATTTGTTCAGAGTGATATTCATCAATTGAGCATATTCCTATTCAACTTTGAAAAAAACGAATTTGTTCGGTTTATGATAGATAACCAGCTGATCAGTTTCAATAGATCGAGCGAAAGATTTTCTATTAATTCAATTGTTCAACTCGATAAGCTTAGAAGTGGAAAAACAAATGTACTTGACCGTGAGGATGTGATCGATTATGCAGAATCGGGTATTCCATTTTCTGAAAATGATTTAATTCAACACATTGTTCAGGTACCGCTAATATTTGATCGTGAGCTTATCGGAACACTGAATTTAGGATTAAGTGAAGGTGAAGATATAAATGAAACCTTTTTAAGAGGACTGGAGGATATAGCGAAAGGTATGTCACTTTCCATTCATCAGATGCAATTGAAGGCAGTAATTGAATCGGATAAAGAAGAGCTGACCTCAAAAAATCGAGACATTACCGCTAGTATTAATTATGCAAGTAGGATTCAAAAAGCTCATCTACCGGATCTTCAAGTAATTCGTCAGAATTTCGCAGATGCACAGCTTTACTATGTGGCTAAGGATATTGTTTCCGGCGACTTTTATTGGTGGGATATTAAGGATGAAAAATTGATAATCGTAGTTGCAGATTGCACCGGACATGGCGTTCCCGGTGGTTTCATGACAATTCTTGGCGCTCAAACAATTGATAAGATTGTCCATAACTTGGGAATTACCAACCCAGGATTGCTATTGCATAAATTGGACGAAGAAATTCAATTGGTATTGGGTGATTCACAGGATACCATGGGAGATGGAATGGATGTGGCTGTTTGTGTTTATGATCTAAATGAGCAAACAATTGAATACGCCGGAGCTAGAAGACCAATTGTTTTTCTAAAAGATGGAAAACTACAAGAGCTTAAAGGTACATTTAGGTCTATTGGTGAGCATGAGCTCGAACATGTAGATTTTGTTACGCATGAAATTGTTTTAGACAAGGGAGATCGATTTTTTCTTTTCTCTGATGGCGCTCAGGATCAATTTGGTGGTCCAGACAGACCTAGAAAGTTTTCTAAAAAGCGAATGCAGGATTTGATTCAGAATAAGCAATACCTGAATGTTACTCTCGATGAACACTTTGAGGTAATCATCAATAGCCTTAATGAATGGAAAGGAGAGCGGGAATTGACAGATGACATTACAATCTTGGCAATTGAGAATTAGCAGCTTGAATTAGGCTAAAGTTTTTGATTTAAATTGACTGTTTTTGATCGCAATACAAGTATAATTCGCTAAGTTTTCCAACATGTCTAATTGAGAATGGTTGTACGCATTTTTGTTGTAGGATTGAACCGTTATCACCCCAAGTTTTTCGTTATTGAATAGCAGGGGTTGAAACAACAATGATTCGGGATTTTCTATTTCCTCGTCATAGTTTTCTGACAGGACATACTTTTTGTATTCTTTGGAATTATCGTTGATAAATATGGGTTTGGCATTGTTGAAACACCAATTAGAATATATGTTTTTATCATGCACGGAAATAAATCCATGCTGTACACGCGCTCCACTTTCAAACTCGTAATTGTATTCGAGTTCTTCCTTTTCCGAATGGTAGATTCTTATTCCAAAAATGGTCGTATCCATGAGCTGGCTGATTTGCTCATGAAGTTTGTTGAATATTGAATCAAAATCATTTGTAGTTGAGATAATTTGACCAACCTGATTGATTATTTTTTGTTGCTGATTTGTTTTCTGAAGTTTAATCTTTTGCATAATAATCTCTCTTGTTTTGTTGTCCAATAATTTTTCATTGGTCTCAAAACGACTTGCATTATTTACCGCGATTGAAATGTAGTTGGATAGAATTTTCAGTATAAAAACATTCTTGTCTCCATATTTATTTTTGCTATACGATTGCGCTGTAATAACTCCGATTTTTTCACTATCAAAAAACATGGGTAAATAGACTAGTGATGAGGGTTTTTTTCCGGGTATTTTCCCTCGATCATAGGAGTCAACGTATTTGAAAACATCCTTTTCAAAACTGTTTACAATGATGTCCATGCCATTATTGAAACATGCTGCACCCAAACTTTTTTTATCCGAAAGATCAAAATTAAATTCTGGTAACACCTTTCCATATTCAACAACACTCTTAAATTCAAGCACGTGAGCTTTTGTATTTAGAACACCAAATCCAAAGATTGGCGCATCCATGATTTCGTTAACCTCCTTATAGAGCTGTTTACTGATTTCTTCAATATTCAAAAATGAAAGAATCTTTGTGCCCAATTTATGAAGGGATTCTTCAAGCTGGCCGTATTTTTTACTACGGTCGATAGAATTGTATTGATTAATAAACAAGGCCAGCGACACAGATAGGTCAATCAAAAGTCCAACAATGCTTTCATCAAATTTGTCTTCTTCTTTATCAGCAATACTAAGGAACCCTAGAATATTATCGTTTAGACTTATCGGAATGGATAGAATTGATCTGAAACCTGAATCGTATAGCCTTTTTTCAGTTGCGGTCGTATTGTTTCCATCAATGTTAGGGTTATGATAAATGTCCCCTTGAAGCAATTGCTGCAAACCGGGAACTACCTTGATCGGCATTTTTTTACCCTCATAGAATTTACCCGTATCATCGATCGAATAGGAATACGATGTAAGCTCCGACATTTCAGCATTTAACAAGGAAATATCTGTTGAATACACCGATAGGTTTAATGTGATTGACTTTAATATGTTCCTTGTTTTTTGAAGAAAATCAGTTTCTGCAATCATCAAGTGGTTGATGTCATTGAGCAAACGCAATTGTAGGTTTTTCTTGCTTGTTCTGAATTCTTTTGTTCTTACTTCCTGCTCCTCTTCATACCGATTAGATATGTCGCTCCAAACTGCAAAATAGATACGCCTGGCATCCAGCGTTATCAGGGAGAGCGAAACATTAACAAAAAACTCTTTGCCACTTTTATCCCTATACATCCATTCAAACTTGTGACTGCCATACTGAAGAGCTAGATTACTGATTTTCCATGCTGCCCTGACCGGATCATCGATATAGGGTTGTTCGCTTGCGGAAAAATCAGAGGGAACCAACCCGGCTAGTTCTTTCACATCTGAAAAGCCTAAAATATCTAAGAATGCCTGATTGCAATCGATAATTCCTTTAGGGTCGTAATACACAATTGGATTTAAGGTTTTTTCGAATAGCAGCTTAAATTTTTCTTCAGACCTTACCAGTCCCTTCTTTTCCACAAATTCACTCGTTATCTCATGGAAAAGGCCTTTCAGAATAAATTCGTCACTGTCTTTACTGATAACGCAGTTGCCATTCACAACAATCTCGGCCCCAAGCTTGGATACAAGTCGAAGGGTTACGTTTTGATGACTTGATACGACTTCGAATAAATTTTTGAATATCCGACTGGAATCGTAGTGTAGGATGGAGATGAAATTGAGTTGCTCAATTTCTTCTTCCTTGTAATGCATTCTTTCTTGGAAATGTCTGTTTGCGAAAAGCAATCTCCCTTCTTCCGTAACGAGAAAAATGAAGTCACCTGAACTATCCATCAACTCTTCGTAGTAAACTAGGGTTCTTCGTATGTGCTCAGTATCTTTATTTGCTTCCATCCTGTTCTGATAAATATAATGATTTATTACCATCTTTGTGGTGCAGAACATTAGGCCTGAACAGATGAAATTGGGGCATAAAATACCGTTTGAAAAAGTAAATTTTCTTCCAAAAATTACTACCGATTACATTGGGGGAGTAGGTTCGTATTTTGATCAGTCCAAAGGCTGTTCAGATGATTTGTCCACGTTATCTGTTCCCAATTTTAGCTTGTCCCAAAGGAATAAACTTGTGGATGTTTTGGTTCGCCAATATGAATCCTGCAGCATGGAAATACCTAGGGGAGTAGAGCTATTGAGGGATGCAAACACATTTACCGTTACAACAGGTCATCAATTGTGTCTTTTCGGAGGTCCAGTATATATCCTGTACAAAATTGCTTCGACTATCGCTTTCACTAGAAAACTGAATGAAGCTCATGCAGATAAAAAATTCGTGCCCGTATTTTGGTTGGCTTCTGAGGATCACGATTTTGAGGAGGTGAGTACCCTGAATATTGGAAAGACTTCATACAAATGGAATAACGAGGAAAAGGGATGCATTGGAAGAATGACTACAATAGAATTGAAAGGTGTATTGTCTGAATTGAAGTCTTCCATGTCCTATTTGGACAATGATCTTCTGGAGGAGGTTGAGAAAAGCATGGTATACGATACTGTTTCGAAACAGTACAGGTCGTTCATTCATGGCCTGTTTGGTTCAGAGGAATTGGTTATAGTCGATCCTGATGACAGGGATTTAAAGAAAGAGTTTCTTCCCATAGTCCGCGCTGAATTTGATGGGTTATCAAAACGGTATGTGGAACAGAACAACAAAAAATTGACGGATGCAGGCTATAAGCTTCAGGCGTTCATTCGGGATATCAATCTTTTTTATGTAGATAAAGGAATTAGGGAGAGGATCATACTTGATCAAGACTCGGTGAAATGGAAAAGTAGCAAACAAAATTTTTCCAAAGCAGAGTTCATGGAAATGATCGAGGAATTTCCGGAAAGAATCAGTCCCAATGTTATTTTAAGGCCGATTTATCAGCAATTGATCTTGCCAAATGCGGTTTATATAGGTGGCGGTAGCGAAATAGCATATTGGTTGCAGCTAGAGGATTTATTCTCTGAGCTCCAAATTTTCAAACCACAATTATCGGTTCGATCCAGCTTTCTGTTTGTTCAAGAAAAATTAATGAATCAATGGACAGAAATGGGTTATGATTATCAAGATCTTTTTGAAAGCCCTGACCAATTAAAAAATGAGCTGGTAATTCGAAATGCATCTACTGATATAAGCCACGAAATAAATGCAATCGGTGAAGCTTTTGATGCAATTCAGAATAAGGTTGTAAGTCATCATTCGGAACTGGACTCTATGATAGGGGCAGAGAGACGAAAGCTTCAAAAGCAACTGGAGTTTCTAGAAAAACGCATCTTGAAAGCTGATAAGAGTAAAAACAAGGTGAGCTTGCAAAGAGTTGACAAAATAATTGGAAAAGTCAAACCGGAAGGAAAATGGCAGGAGCGTTATAGCTCCGTATTTGATTTTTTTACCGATAAAGAAAGCATTAATGAATTGATTGATTTTGCTGATCCATCGGCAAACAGCGTGAACATTATGCTGTTCTGATTAAAAAAAGATATTCTATTAAGGTAAGCGGCTTAGTGTTATGTGCCCTGTTCGCCTGATTTGTTCTCCATGGACATCCACAAACTCAAATACATAGTAATAGACACCGTCTTTAACCATTTCGCCCGTTGATGTTCTTCCATTCCAAGAATCATCTAACCCATCCCAGTTGTAAAGCAGCTGACCCCATCTATTCCAAATGGTTCCTTTCGCACTTATTATGTTCATGTACTCAGTAAAACGAAAAGAATCATTTAAACCATCCTGATTTGGAGTGAATACGTTAGGAATAACAATTTCGGTTGGTTCAACTGTGCAAGGATCAGTCACCAAAAACAAGGTATCTGAGTAAACGGTGGTAAAGCATAGACCGTCACCAATCAGGTAATATTCTCCAACTAATGAAACAGTTATCGTATCATTAGTGTCACCTGTATTCCAGCTATATGGGTAAGTGCCCGGAAAGTTGCTGTTGCCCACAATGGCAATACTATCACCGTCACAAATATTCAATTCACCCGCAGGCGATATGGTAAGGCTAACCGGATCAACTTGATATGCGAAAGCAGTGTCCGTGAAAAGAAATTCACCACAACCGGGAACTAAAGCACTGGCTGAAACGATCGTGTCTGAAAACACAGGAACAAACAAAGTGTCACTGGTAGCTCCATTCCACCATAGAATGGAGCTTGTGCCTTCTATAGAAAAGCTGGCGTTTTCTCCTATGCAAACGGAGTCTGTTAAAGTAAAAAATAATGGGGGAGTAGCAATATCCACCGAAACCAAAGCAGTATCAGGGCAAATCCCGCCGCTTCCGACGATATATAGATATGTTCCGGTAGAATTTAGTCTTGGATCAAAAGTTCCCAACGAATCTCCCGATAATGTAGATGTTCCGACCCAAACACCATCCAAATCATAGGGCCCGATTAAAGAATCCTGAAGATTGAAAGATGTATCCGTGTCGCAAACCAAGAGGCTGTTTCCAGAACCTGCATTGGGAGCTGGAATGTTCGAAATCGTTGTCATTACAGTATCGGCACAGCCGATGGAGGAGGTCACGATCACATAATAATCACCACTGCATAAACCGGAAGCTGTATCTGTATTTTGACCGATCGGAACGAATAATGAATCGGTCCATTCGTAGGTGTACCCGGGAATAGATCCTGATCCGGTTGCTACAGCTAAACCGTTGCAACCGCAGGCGTCAAAAGCAGCAGCGTTCGCTGAGATCGGAGTTAGTGCCGTACAGCCGTTATTAAATTGAGCGATGTAAGCTGCATTTGCTGGATTGTTTGGCGCTCCCGGGGTTTGTTCTTCTACACCACAAGCCGCTACATCTGCGCACCCTATGGTCCAGTTGGATTGAACTGTAGGATCAGAGCCATTGAAAAAATACACGGTATTGGTAGCGGATGATCCTGAGGTAGAGCCACCTGAAAAGTAAATTTGTGTATTCATGTTGTTGCTTGCCCAGCATACCGAAAAAACTTCACAACCCGCCAAGTCAACAATTCGAGCACAATCGCCGGAGTTGGCCAGAACAGTGCTCGACCAATTTCCACCGGGTATCCAGCCTGTTGAAGGATATGAACACGCCACTGCACCGGGTGTGGTGGGGTTGGATTCAAATAAAGAGGTATTGCTTACAGGCGCCACAATTGCACAATTTCCATCAGAGTTAGTAAGATCATCTGGTGGCATCATGGGATTTGGGTCCGCGTCGTTGTAAATGACAATTATTGTTCCTAATTCCATACATGACCAAAGCGGATCGTTGGAGAATCGTATGGCACCCGGAGCTACTCCACCGCTTCCATGGTATCCACTGTTGTCGTCAAAAATCCATCCTCTTATATCAACACAAGGGGGGCTTGTTAGTCCGCAATCGTAAAAGGCGGCTGTATCTGCAACAAGAAATTCAACATACTCCTTATTTCCTGATACTCCTTGTGAAACCTCATTTATGATCAGTACCTGACACACATAGGTGTCAACGAGATTCATCAATAGCAGTAAGGTAAACAGCCGGGCCATTTCAAGTCATATATAGTTAAGAAGAACGAAGTGGTTTTGAGTTTGGCTCAATAGGGTGTTCACCTCTGTGCTAAATATACAGAATCAATAATACATATGTATTCGAACTGGCATGAAATGATCGAAAAATAGAAATGAATGGCTCATTTCAATCCATTGGCGGCCAGCCAAACCTCCAATTCTTCAGGGTTAAACTTTCCGTAAAATTGTTTGATATGAGCGTGAGCCGATCTGGGGAATTTAGACTTGTCACATTGAGATGGAATTATTTTGAGCTCCTCCAAAAGTTCATTTGGGTTGGGAAGAATCAATTCAAACTTACTGATCAATGCAGAAGTATTTTTTGCATCATTGCGTTAAAATAAACTTATCGGGGCATGGGATGGTACTTCAACGGGAGTTCCATCGATGGTAAAAATTGATTTTCGCTCAAATATCTGTTCCCAATGAATTTGTTGTAGACCCTCGAGAACTAATGTTGCTCATGGCAGGAATAAGATTGGATTTTGTAGAGTTGGTTTTCTTTTGAGCGAGTACAAACCGTCCCTTCGATTTGCTTATCACAGCTGCTTTAGAATCTGAATTATTGAATTTCAATTTTTGATTAGACGCAAATTGGTCGCCTCTTTGCATTTTTTAGTCCCGACCTGATGTACGTTATCGTGCCTTGTACTTTGATTGCCGTATATAGATCAGGGCGAGGTTAGTGGTACTTCCGGTAAGGACCAATAGGGATAGAATCACAAGGGAGCTAAGGGCGTAATTGTTCATCATAATTCGTTGAATCCGGGTCAAAGGAAGATACGAAGATTAGGCCAACAATCAATGGAAGAAGAAAACCGTTCATTCAACCTGTTCTTTCAATTATTGGTCTAAAAATTCAGCCTAAGAACCAACAAATGGTCATAACTTCGCTGTCCATTTAAATTGCAATGGAATGAGAGTTTGGATTTTATTTTTAACCATCTTATGGGTATTGCCATCGTATGCTGGCGATACTATAAAGGCTGCTGAAGACAATCAAGTGCCTGAACTTACCATCGCTAATGTGAAGAAAGTACTTAAGGAAGAAAAAATTCTTTTCCCTGAAATTGTATTGCGACAAGCAATAACGGAAACAGGTTGGTTCAAATGCACGAATTGTTCTTTATCCAGAAACAATATTTTCGGCTTTTATTATAAAAAGAAATACCTGGTTTTTGACAACTGGGTAGAGTGTGTTCGCTACTACAAACGTTGGCAAGGTAGACATTATGTAAATGGAGATTATTATGCTTTTCTAAAGAAGGTCGGATATGCTACTAATCCTCGTTACATTGAAGACCTCAAAGCAATCAAGCTAGATAAAAAATGATCAGCAGTACGATCTGATCTGTTCTTATTCGTAAAGTCTTTTGTTTATTTGTATTTTTTGGTGGTCGAAATCATCTGATTCGGCTGGTTGACCAATTCATACCCTGTAAGATGGCTGTAGATCATTTAAAATCTGTAATTCTTTCTCTTTCAGAAGAGGAAAAGAAAGAATTTCGAGTTTTTGCTCAAAGACAGAGATCTAAAGAAAATCGTCGAGACATTGCACTATTTGACATCATTTCGAAAGAGCCTGAGAAAAAACCGAGACAGATAATTACAGAGCTATACGGTAAGGAAAATCGTGAAGCATACAACATGTTGAGAAAGCGATTGATCAAACAGCTTATGGACTTCATTTTACTCAAAAGATTAGATGAAGATCAAACGGCAGAGTCGAAAGTG
Organism: uncultured Flavobacteriales bacterium; assembly: GCA_913030835.1. Classification (GTDB taxonomy): domain Bacteria; phylum Bacteroidota; class Bacteroidia; order Flavobacteriales_D; family Parvicellaceae; genus UBA10066. The sequence goes on from CAJWDP010000022.1 coordinate 12,847, forward strand.
ATGGGTATGCTTTCATTAGCTCAGCATCTTTTTAGCAGAGATCTTAAAAAAATAGGGTGGTCCTATCTTTTAAAGGCGGAGAACCTTGCAACAAAATCCGAATTGATTGATCTTTTGGACAATGTTTACAATCTGCAAATTGAACATTGGCACCCTGATTTTGCGCCTGCAATTGAAACGATCGTTACAAAGGTGGAAAACAACAATGATCAGGCAAAGGAGGACGAGCGAGTTAGCATTCTATCTACGCGGATTCGATTTTTGTTGCACCAGCATAAAACGGGAGTGCTAAAAGGATCTTTGAATGAACAAATCGATTTGATGTTTCGAGAAACCGGGATCGTCAGTACGTTCTCAAAGCGTCCGAAACATCTACTTAAAGTTCTTGCCATAATTAGGTCCGGAGTTCTTGCAGAAAAAGAGTTTTACAGATTTGAACCCATCATTATCGAGCAGTACGAGCGGGTGCTGTCAGAGGGCGGTTTTAACAAAAGGAATTTAAGAGTGAAAAGTGAGCTACTGTATATGATCGCTCACGTATTATACAGGAATAGGAATTTCACTGGTTGTTTGGAATATTTGGAAGAGTTTAAAGATTCCATAGAATCACACGTTCACTCGTCCCGAAATAAATTTTACCCACGATATGTCTTACTTTATTCATCGGCCAAGAGTTACTTGGGTCAGAATAGGGAGTCTATAGATCTGATTGAAGATTACCTTAGCGAATACGAATCTCGTATTTCCGTCAATTTCACTCTTGATTTAAAACTCAATTTAACGGTATACTATTTTCAAAATGAAGAGTACTATAAGGCCAATCGTGTATTGATGAGTATCCAGCATTCGGACAAATGGTGTGAAAAGAAGATGGGAAAAGAATGGGTGCTTAGAAAGTCTTTAGTAGATGCCATCAATCAATATGAACGGGAAAATTTTGAGATTGCATTGTCTCGAATGAATGCTATTGAGCGCTCTTTCTCTTCGTTGCTGGCTACTCCAATGTATTCCAGAGTAAAGACTTTCGTTGGATTGATTCGATACTACATCAATTATCCTGAAAAAGTAGCTACTCAGGAATTTTATGACAAAGTGTACACAGAGATTGAGCGACTACCTACTGATCGTGAAGACCTTCTCGCCATGGCATTTTTCTGTTGGCTAAAAGCTAAAATGAAAAAGGCTTCATATTACGAAGTGCTGGTGGAAACAGTCAATGATGTTACTTTAAAAGGGTGACGTGCCCCCTCAATTCGATACGTTCTCCGGTAATTGCGTCAATTGTTGATATTCGCCATACATATACGTCTGGTTTAGCAAGCACAGAGCCTCCTTGAACCGTTCCATCCCAACTTTGGGTGTAGCTGTCTGCAAAAAACATCATGCCTCCCCAACGATCGAAGATTCGCAATTCAAAATTATCGTCGTCAATATAGCCACCCTTTACAAAGAACTCGTCATTGTGACCGTCACCATTAGGAGAGAATGCATTCGGAACATAGAATGAAAAGATTCCATCTATAACAACATTCCAGGTAATCGAATCCTGACATCCATCAGAATTTGTAACGACCAACTCAACAGGGTAGGTTCCTGAATCACCATCAGGAAATATCATGATTGGATTTTCTTCTAACGAAGTTCCGACTGACCCCATAAAACCAAATTCCCAGGAGAAGTTGACGGCATCAATCGAAGACTGGTTCGTAAACGTAATTTCGGGTTCCAAAATATTCGTTGGCTGCGGTCCAAAAGCAAAGTTGGCTACAGGATAGTCGTATACATTAATGTATGCAGGCATCGTCGTATCTCCAACACAGCCTTCAGGAGAGGTTATTGTCAGACTAACGTCATAAGAGCCGGGATAATCATAGGTAACAATACCCGGATTGCAGGTGTTGTCTATTACTCCGTTTCCGAAATTCCAGCTGCATAAAGCACTTGTGCCCGGTGCTGATGCATTAGTGAAAAGCACATTGATCGGATAGCACCCATCAACAATATCACTATTGATTATTGGTTCAGGGTCAGGATAAAAATAAATCGTTACCGTATCGTATGCTGGCGGTGTTTCACAACCATCCGTGACGATTGCAATGTATTCTGTTGCATTCGCAGCCGGAGTTACTGTAATAGGAGTTCCTGATGAAATTGGAGCTCCCATAATATCAACCCACTCGTATACATACGGAGCACCTATTCCTCCCGATCCCGACACGGAAATTTCTGCATCATCACCCGCACATATGGTGTCATTCTGTGAAGCAATTGCAGTTAGTGGGGGATTTAATGTAATACAAACAGAGTCAATTTCAGAGGTGCATCCTAAAATATCCGTGGCGGTTACAGAATAGCACTGGTCTGAGGCAGGAGTCACGTTATGTGGTCCGTTACCAACCAATCCGGTCCAGTTTAGTAGATAAGGACCTCCGTTTCCTCCTGATGCCGCAGCAGCAATAGTAGCCGTGCCATTGATGCAAATGGTCGAATCATTTGATGGCGTTATAGACATCGGATCGGGTTCTGAAAGAGTTACAATTGTATCCCTTGCACACCCTACCGTATCCGTGACCGTGATTCTGTAGGAACCGGCGCATAAGTTAGAAAGTGTATCCGTCGAGTTGCTCGTTGTTATTGTTCCCAAAGTAGCACCGGTAGCAACATCTGTCCACGTATAAATCCATGGAGGCCCATCTGAACCAACGGCCGCTGCCGCTATGTAACCATCGCAAGATCCGGCACAAGTCACATCTTGATAAGTTGGTAGAGGAGGTGAGCACGGTGGGCAGTAAACATCGATCAAAATTGAATCCGTGAACTCACAGCCTGATGATACATCAGTAACAGTCATTACATAGTAATTACTTGTAATTGGGGTTGCAAAAGGATTTTGATCCGTTGATGAGCTAAGTCCCTGACCCGTCCATGAATAATTGAAAGTGCTGGTAAAAGCACATGTTACCTGAACATCATCCAGTGACCAGTTGTCGCATCCCGTGCATGCTGAATAGTTGGGTTGGATCCACCTGAACATGGTGCTTCCGGTTAGAGCAGCTGCAGGAATTGGAATAGAAAAACACTGCCATGCATTCAACGCATCCCAGTCGGATTGAAGAAAGGTCTGAATCAGTACCCACGTTAGCCCGCCATCGACCGAATATTCCAATACAACATCTTCGTTCAGATCGGCATTCTCGCAAGGAGCACCACCTGATCCGGAATTTCCTATGAAGAGGCAAAAATCTATTGTCGTACAAGGAGCAGTATTGATCGGAACAGTAGTAGCTGAACGATCTCCTGTGCTACTGTCAAAGTGCAATGCCGCTGCTGAACCTCCATTGGTTCCGCATGCTACACCCAATGTTCCATTTGAAACGGAGCTCCAGGTCAATGGGTCGATTGTACCTGATTCAAAGTCATCCGAGATACCTGCCGAAACTAGCGAAGAATCTAACGTTGCAAACAGTTGCGTTGATGTACCGCAAATGGATGAATCCTGAGCGGTAATGATGAATACCGGCGATACAGAGTTGGCAATATTAATGGTTACTGAATCTGTCTTTACACAACCATCGGGGCTGGTTATGTCCACGTAGTGCACAAAAGAACCCGGAGAGGTTATGTTGGCTACTGGGTTGGCAATTGTAGGGTCATTTAAAAATGTTGCAGGCGTCCAGTTGTAGGTAAAGGCACCTGTTGGTAGAGTAGTGACATCAATTTGAACGGGATCAAACAAACAAGTGCTTGCGGAAGATTGAGACACACTATATGTAAAGTCAGGAACCACATTTACTGTTACCGTATCCACATTAACACAGCCTCCGGACAAATTGCTAATAACCTCATAAACGGTAGTCACTGATGGATTAGCTATAGGATCCTGGCATGGATTGCAGCTAAAGTTGCCGGGAATACTGATCGGATCACCAGAGATTACGCTCCAATTGAACGAAGATCCTCCTGTTCCATTAAGCTGCACACCCTGACCTAAGCACATGATCTCGTCGAATCCTGCCCAGGTAGAGCTGACGATTATTATTTCCACCGGAAAACCAAAAAATCCTTTAATCGGGCAAGCATTGTCTTCTGCTAAAACGGAAAACGATGTAAATGCAGGTGATCCCGGAAGGGCAGTCCAGCAGATGTTGGCTGTGCACTCATCTCCTGTTGCATTCCAAGATAAAGTAAACGTTGCTCCGCTTAATACAGAATCAATGTTAGAGCTAAGGTAAACAGAGTCTCCATCCGGATCAGAAAATGTAACATCAAAACAGAAATTATCTCCTTCACAGACCTGAACCTGATTCAATCCCGTTTGTGTTCCGGTACCCGAAAAATTAGTAATTCCTGTTGCTGGAGGGTCGGGATTGTTATTTCCAGGACAGGCAATGACCTCAAACTGGATATCGTGAACAATACTTCCCACCAAATCTCCGGCAGCGTTGTATTCCTCAATTAATATGGCAACCACATAATTTCCAATCGTACTGGTGTTGAACGTAATTTGCCCGGTAGCGGGATCAATAGTTGCAGTGACTGTTCCTGTTATGGGAACGGCTCCCGAATATCCAGCGGCATATACCACGGTTCCTCCTGCTCCGTTCGTCATGGCGGGGATAAATGAATAACTCAAGGTATGTCCATCCGGCTCATACGCACCTAAATTGTAAGACACCAGCGAACCTGCGCAAACGTAAGGAATAGGAGGAGCAGTAATTACCGGAGAGGTGTTACAAGGTTCAGTTTGACTGTTTAATACGGATTCCCAGTAATACGATTCTCCTGTACTTGGCACATTAGTAGCACCATTTCTGCAGCATGATCCATAGGAAAACGTCCATGAATCGCATGGTCCGGGCAGGGTTACCACAGCCTGCCATTGGTGCATGTAAATCCCGGGTAATGTTCCTCCACTGCATTCCGAACTCGGCAATTGCGAATCACATAGCTGCGAAACTTCCTGTTGAAAAACAGTATTGGTTAAACTCAATGACGTTAATCCAGTATAGCCACAGTCATTTTCAATATCTATAGTTTGGTTTGTGTTAGATGTAAAAGCAGTACCACAATCTTCAAAAAGTGTCAAAGTAATTAGATACTGGTTGGGACCAATGCACTCATACGTAATGTTCCCGCCGGGAACATGAGAAGCAAAGGCAAAAGAAATAGAAAGAAAAGAGGCCAATAAAAGCGCCAGGTTTTTCATGGGAATGCAGTTTTACTCAGTTTAAAGTTACGATATTAATCCATAAAGGCATAAACTGTTGTTTTTAGTAATTGAAATCAATTAGTATATCGACGCATTAAATGAATAATAGTTGCCTTAAAATTTTACATTTCCAAAGCTAGTAATACATTGTCGGAATTGCTTACTTTTATTTTTCAAACGCGACATTATGAGGATGAAAATTGCTTTTTTAACGACTTTAGTCTGCCTAGGTCTAAATTTTAACGCACAACAATTGCCCAATTCAGGGTTTGAAAATTGGGATTCTTTTTCAGTTTTTAATGGGTTCAAAGAGGATCGAGCGACAGATTGGAATACGGTTAACGCTTCTATGCCTATTGACCTAGGAATTCCAAAAACTTGTTTTCAATCTACAGATTTCCATTCTGGTTCCAATTCGGTCCATTTGCTGACGGTGGCTTATGGTGGTGCTCCATCAGGTGTCGTTAATGGGATTGCAACGACTGGAACGGTAAATACTACTACACAAGAGATCGACGGAGGTATTGCTTTTACAGCACGGCCAGACAGTCTTACGGGATGGTATAAAACAAATCCGCAATCCGGAGATTATGCAACGATAGAATTTGTCTTAAAAAGCGCTACAAATGATACTATTGGATGGGCTAGATTTGAAGGAGCAACATCTCCTGTATCTACCTGGACTCGATTTGCAGTTCCGGTGCAGTATTTTTCTGGAGATACACCCGATCTTGCGGTTAGTTTATTGTCTTCGTCATTTGGATTTAGTGCGATTGCCGGTAGTGAATTGTGGGTGGATGATCTGGAGCTGATCTATAATCCTGCAGGTGTCGATGAAATTGATAATTTGACATCTGTGTTTTACGCTAATAACCGATTGTCATGGAAAGGCGAACACAATTTTACTTCTATAAGCATATATAACCTAAACGGCCAACTTATAATTGATCATCAAAATTTGAATGATAACAGTCTTGATGTAATGCTCAAAAAAGGCCTCTATTTGATTAACTTGAGATCGGATGAAGGCGTGTTTACGAAAAAACTATCAGTTCGTTAATGAACTTTAGGACATCAATACTATTGGGAAAGGCAGTTGTTACGATTGCCTTTTTGCTTTTGTCATTTCTCGCGTTTTCACAGGAGGGAATTGTGAAAGGAACTGTATTTGATGAATTTGATTCCCCTTTACCGGGAGCCGAGGTTAGATTGATTTCTGATCAGGGTTCGATTTCACTTTCCGGACTTGATGGTAAGTACTTTCTTGAGCTACCTGCCGGTCGGCATCTTATTGTCGCAAGCTATACGTTGCTTGAAAATGATACGGCAGAAGTTGAGGTAATTGATGGGCAGATTACAGAGCATGATTTCTTATTGGTAGAGCAAGTCGATCAGCTCTCATTAGTTGTAGTTTCAGCCGGTAAATTTGAGCAGCATATTTCGGACCTTACGGTATCTATGGAAGTTTTGAAGCCGGAACTGTTGGAGAATCGAAATACAAATTCAATAGAAACCGCGTTAGAACAAACCCCTGGATTAACCATTCTGGACAACGAGCCACAGATCAGAGGGGGAAGTGGGTTTACATTTGGTGTTGGATCAAGAGTTCAGATCGTTGTGGACGGAATGCCGCTTCTAACCGGGGATGCGGGAAGACCCGAATGGGGATTTGTTCCTGTGGAAAATATAGAACAGATTGAAGTGGTTAAAGGTGCCTCTTCCGTTTTGTATGGATCCTCTGCACTCAGTGGAGTGATCAACATTCGAACTAAATTCCCACGACTGGAGCCGGTAACCAAAATAACACTGAACAGTGGTCTGTATAGTGCGCCGGCAATATCGAATAAATGGTATGATGATCTTCCTTATTACGCCGGGCTGAGCTTTCTTCATTCGAGGATTGTTAAAGAAAATTTGGACGTCGTTGTTGGTGGTAATTTCTTCAAAGACCATGGATACATAGGTCCTCCTATTCCCGATTCTAACGTAGTAGATACACTGTCCGACTTTACCAACAAAGACATGCAAAAAATAAGAGGCAGAGTCAATTTTAATGTAAGATATCGATCAAAGAAGATCGAAGGGCTTAATGTCGGTATCAATGGAAATTTCATGCTTTCCTCAACCAATTTTGCATTGGCCTGGTTAGACGATTCGTTGAATAAGTACAGTGCTTATCCCGGAGCAGTTGCACTGCAGGAACAAACGATTTTTAATGTAGATCCTTTCATCAACTATTATTCAAAGGGAGGGGTGAAACATTCCTTGAAAACAAGAGTTTTTTACACAGACAATCAGATCACGAACAATCAATCCAATTCGAGCACGCTTTGGTACAGTGAGTATCAGCTGCAGCGGAAATTCACAAATATCCGAGAATTGACATTCACAGGAGGGGTAGTTGGCAACCTGGCGAAATCCAACTCTCAGATCTATAGAGGAGGAGGTTCTTCAGAAAATCGAATCGCTAACTTGGCAGGTTATTCTCAAATCGACAAGAAAGTAAAGGACGTATTGAATATTTCTGGTGGATTTCGTATGGAGTATTTTAAAATGAACGATGTAGAAAGTGTAGTGAAACCAATATTTCGAACCGGTGTAAGTTTGAAAATTACAAAAGGAACCACATTTAGATACAGCTATGGTCAAGGTTTTCGATTCCCGACCATAACGGAACGCTTCATTCGAACTGATCTGGGTTCTTTCGGTGTTTTTCCCAACTCCGGGCTACAGCCTGAAACTTCAACCAACTCAGAAATTGGTCTAAAACAGGGCTTTAAACTGGGTAAGTTGGTTGGCTTTGTCGATGTTGCCGGCTTTCACCAGGAGTATCAAAACACAATTGAATACCTTTTCGGATTATGGGGAGAAAGCTGGCCCGTTTACGGGTTTAAATTTTTGAACACCGGAAATACCAGAGTGCGCGGGCTCGATGTGTCTATAATGGGTAAGCTTGAATTGGATAAGGATATAGACCTTACGTTTTTAGGAGGATACACATATGTCGTGCCTGTAGCCTTAGAGCCAAACTATATTTATGAAGAGAATCTTTCACCAGGTGGAGGTTTGCAGCAATTCAGCTATAATTCAACTTCAATGGATACTACCGACCACTTGCTGAAGTACAGGTTTAAACATACAGCTAAATTTAATGTAGATCTGCGGGTAAAGAACTTTACTGTCGGTCTCAGTGCAAGGTACTACAGCCATATCGCAAATATCGACACTGCATTTGCTGTGCTGGAGCTCCTTACAAGTCTGAACCCCGGAACCCAAAACATGTACTTTGTAGACTATTGGCAAAAGAACCAATCAGGTGTGACCATTTTTGATGCCCGGATTGGATTTCATTTAAGTGAGCAAATCAAATTAAGTCTGGTTGTCAATAATGTGTTGAATAAGGAGTTTGCATTAAGGCCAATGAAAATTGAGCGACCCAGAACGTCTGCAGTTCAATGCATCTTTAAGTTTTAGTTCTCATTATGAAAGACGATAAAGAATATATCTTATCCATAGATCAAGGTACCACCAGCTCAAGAGCCATTTTGTTCAATAGAAAGGCTGAGGTTTGCTCAATTGCGCAAATTGAATTTAAGCAGCTGTTTCCATCTCCGGGTTGGGTAGAACACGATCCTATGGAAATTCTTAGGTCGCAGAAAGAAGCCATCCAGACTGTTTTGAGCGAGGTTGATCCGAACCGGGTTGCTGCTATTGGCATAACCAACCAGCGTGAAACAACGGTCGTATGGGACAAGGAGACAGGAATACCGGTATACAATGCTATCGTTTGGCAGGACAAGCGGACAACAGAAATTTGTAATGAATTGAAATCGAATGGTTTTGAGCAAATTTTTAAGGAGAAGACGGGCTTGGTAATTGACGCATATTTTTCCGGGTCTAAGCTAAAATGGATTTTCGAAAACGTGGAAAAAGCGAAACAGCTTGCCAAAAATGACAGGTTGTTATTTGGGACCATTGACACTTGGCTAATCTGGAATTTGACGAAAGGAAAAATTCACGCTACTGACTACAGTAATGCCTCCCGGACACTTCTTTTCAATATTCAGAAACTAGAATGGGATGAGGAGCTGCTGAACATATTTGATGTGCCTGCATCTGTTTTACCTGTGGTTCAAGATTCTTCGTCAGATTTTGGTTCGTATGATTACAATGGTGTTGAAATTCCAATATGTGGTGTAGCAGGAGACCAACAGGCAGCACTTTTTGGCCAGCTGTGTTTTGAACCGGGCATGGCCAAAAACACCTACGGTACGGGATGTTTTATGCTGATGAATACCGGTGAAGATCGGGTGGAGTCAAAGTCAGGGTTACTGACTACAATAGCTTGGGGATTGAATGGTAAAATTTCTTATGCTTTGGAGGGAAGTGTGTTCATCGCAGGTGCGGCAATTCAGTGGCTCAGAGATGGTTTAGAACTTTTTGCTGAGGCCAAAGAGTCTGAGGTGCTCGCGGAAAAGGTCAATGGTGAAGAAGGGGTTTACTTTGTACCTGCATTTGCAGGGTTGGGGGCTCCATATTGGGATATGTATGCTCGTGGAGCAATATTTGGATTGACCCGGGATACCAACAAGTACCATATTGCAAAAGCTGCTTTGGATTCATTGGCATTCCAAACCAAAGATGTTTTGGATGCAATGGAAAAAGATTCAGGAAATTCATTAAACCATCTGGCAGTTGATGGAGGCGCAAGTGCAAATGATTATCTGATGCAGTTTCAATCTGATTTGCTGGATGTTAAAGTGGATCGCCCTGAAATCATAGAATCTACTGCATTAGGGGCTGCTTTTCTCGCTGGCTTATACAATAAATTTTGGACAGTGGAAGACCTGAGCAAAACGAGAACTTCTGAACGAATTTTTCAACCTATGATGGAAGATGAAAATAGAGTGCGCATTTATAAAGGTTGGATTCGCGCAGTAGAAAGAACGATGAACTGGTTGGAATAATGGATTCTTCAAAGCATATCTTTTCTGCCGACCGCAGAGAATCGCTGGTGCATGAGCTAAAAAACAGAAAATTCGATCTGGTAGTAATCGGTGGCGGAATCACAGGGGCTGGAATAGCGTTAGATGCTGCTACCCGAGGCTTGTCTGTGGCATTGATCGAAAAAATGGATTTTGCTTCCGGGACTTCAAGCCGATCCACGAAACTGATTCACGGGGGATTGCGATACCTGAAGAATTTCGAATTTAATTTAGTAAAAGGCGTTGGTAAGGAGAGAGCCATTTTGTACAGGAATGCACCTCATCTGGTCGTTCCCGAAAACATGCTGATTCCCATCTATTCTAATGGTACATTTAGCAAATTCACTACGAATGTTGGTTTGTGGTTATATGATCGGCTGGCATCTGTAAAAAAGAAAGAACGCAGGGTAATGCTCAACGCGAAAGAAACCGTTGCTAAAGTGCCGGCTTTGAGCCCAAAAGAACTCAAAGGAGGAGGGTTCTATTCCGAATACAGAACAGATGATGCTAGATTGACACTCGAGATCGTGAAAACGGCTTCATACAACGGAGCTTTGTGTATCAATTATTTCACTTGTGTTGATCTGAAAATGGAGGGCGATTTATGTGCAGTTGCGTGCAGGGATGAGCTAAATGGTGAAACAATAACAATAAACGGCAAGCAAATCGTTAATGCTGCCGGACCGTGGGTCGATGAGGTAAGGAAGATTGATGCCGAGATAAAGGAAAAAACGATACTTCACACAAAAGGGATACATCTTGTAGTTCCCAAGGAAAGACTAAGTATAGACCAATCGGTTTATTTCGATGCAATTGATGGTCGAATGGTATTTGTAATCCCCAGATTTGGAACGACCTATTTGGGAACAACCGACACGGTGTATTCGGGTTCACTGGACTCACCAAACATTACCACAGAAGATGTCAATTACCTGCTAGATTCCGTCAATCGTATTTTTCCGGAAGTTAATCTGAATCAAAGCGATGTGATTTCTTCATGGAGCGGTCTCCGACCCCTTATTCACCAAGAAGGTAAAACACCTGCTGAGATTTCCAGAAAAGATGAGATTTTTGTCTCCGATTCCGGTTTAATTTCAATAGCAGGGGGTAAACTGACAGGTTATCGACTCATGGCTAAAAAGACAGTTGATCTTGTTTGTAAGCGTTTGGATCTTGTGCAGGAATGCAGGACAGATTCTGTTCGGATTGTGGGTGGTGAATTTAAAACAGAAGGTTTGGTGCGGGCCTACATTACCAATCTGAAAACTAGAATGAAAAGTTTTGGTATCGAAGGGGGTGAAGCTGAAATTCTAGTAAGGGCTTTCGGGAAACAGACAGATACCATTCTTAAAAAAACAAGAGATTTTGAGGAAGATAAATTGATTCAGGCATTGGCTTGGTTTTGTTTGCGTAACGAACAGGTGCATACGCTTGCTGATTTTTATATCAGAAGATTGGGCTATTTGCATTTTTATCCAGATCGAATCAAAAGCACAATGAATTTGGTAGCATCGGTATTTGCGTCTTACCTTGGATGGGATGAAAGTCGAATTCAACAGGAGCTAAGTGATATGCAAGATCACCTGAAATCAATCACAGAATTTGAATCGGATCATGGAGAAGCGTGAAATAAAAATTAGCAAAACAGCCCGTTACTTCCAGATTGGTCATCTATCGGAAAGAACAAAAGAGATTTGGTTTGTATTGCACGGATACGGGCAATTGGCGAGCTCCTTTCTAAAGTGGTTTGAGCCGATTGATGATGGAAGCCGGTTGATTGTAGCGCCTGAAGGATTGCATCGATTTTACTGGGAAGGGTTTTCAGGGAAGGTGGTAGCGTCGTGGATGACAAAGGAAGAACGAATATCGGATATTTCAGATTACATTGACTTCCTGGATGCCGTATATGCAGAAGTAGCAGGCGATACTGATTATCACATTCGTGTTTTAGGGTTTTCGCAAGGAACAGCAACCGCATGCAGATGGGCGCTGAATGGAACGTCAGCGATAAACAGCTTGATTCTTTGGGCCGGTGCTTTCCCCCACGATTTGGATTATAGCACATATGCGCAACGTTTAAATGAAATGGACATAAAGGTGCTGATCGGAGATGAGGATCGATTCATTACTTTAGATCAGGCCGAGGAGCACAAAAAGGAGATGGAAGCCAAAGGGGTAAATTTTGAGCTGATTAAGTTCTCTGGAGGCCATAAAGTTTATGATGACCCTTTGATTTCTATTGTTTGATCCAATGCTTAGAAAAGTGCAGTTAAACGTACGTTGATTCTTCTTGATGTCAAGTAGCTCGGAACAGCATACGATCTGCCAGTTACGTCCTTGATCCAGTTGTAAGCGATTACATTGTTGATGTCTAACAGATTGAATACCTCCACACTCAATTTTAGCTTATCTATTTTAGCGATTATAGAGTTGTTCTTTTTTCTTTCTTTTTGCGAGTTGGATAATATCTCTTTAGCAAATCCGATATCCACGCGTCGATAGGGTGGGGTTCTCAATACATCCCGCCAACGGTCATGGTTAGGAGGCCCATAGGGTAGTGACGATCCAAAAACGAGATTCAAATTAACACTTAGTGTCTCCCATTTGATCTTGCTTCCGGGTATCAGGTTCTTCGGCATATGATCCTGAAAGAATAAACCTACGGAAATACGCTGATCTGTGGGTCTTGGTATATAGCCTGGCTGAATCAATTGACTATCCACTGCAACGTCATTCGCCGTATATCCTTGAATGATCTGCTCCCCCTGATCATTGAAGTAGTTGTAGTAAAAATCATCGTTGATGTCTTCTTCCGTTTTTAAGTAACCGATGGTCAACCATGATTCAATTCCTTTGACAAATTCACCATTGATTTTTAGATCTGTTCCATAGGCGTATCCTCGTGAGTTATTCTCTGCAAAATACCTGAGCTTTACATTGTCCACCTCATATGGAATAATGTCTCTCAGCTCTTTGTAGTAAAATTCTGAAGTGAGTTTGAATGGCCTGTCCCACATTCTGAATACATAATCCCCTCCAAGAACAAGATGATAAGAATGCTGTGCCCTGATTTCAGGATTAAGATCACCATTAAAGCCTCTGTATTCTCGGTAGAATGCCGGTTGAGCATAATGCCCCATGGATAATCGCAAAGAGACTGATCTTCTGTACAGCTGACGGTCGTTCCAATAATACCACCTTGGTTTGTATTCTAGTACAGCCCTTGGACTGATTACGTTTTGCCCGTTATAGCTCCAGTAGTGTGTTCGAATTCCGGCATTGACTTTTAAATAGGCATTGCTGCTGAAGGTGGTATCTTTCACAAAGGTGGTGTCGTTGTCTGAATATTTCCCGTGGAATGTGATTTCCTTATTTCGATGCAGGTACAGATTGCTTTGGATGTACCCCATAATCCTGTTGCTGGTTACCGAATTCTTAGCTTTTACTACTTCAAATAGTTCCAAATATTGATAAGGTTGTGCAGCCGGATCGGTATATCCAACAGAATCTTGAATGTGAGGAATTGAATAACCCGCAGAATCCAGCATATTCCATTCACTCAATTCATCTCGGATCCGCTCGTGCTTGTACGTCCCGCCCCAAAGCAATTCCCAGCTAGAAAATCGGTGCTCTCCTTTATGGGCAATGGAGAAAACCGTTCCGTTCAGCTCATTTCTCGCATGTTCAATGTAAGAGCCAACCCCGCGGGAGTATGCACTTTCTCCGAATTCCTCTGAAGTGATGTCTTTTTCCAGCTCGTCTAAAAAATACTGACCAAGTATGTCAAAGTTTTCAGATTCAATGGTCTGGAAAACGGAGCCGATAAACCGAAGCTTCGTGTTCTTTAGAGGTGAGATATATCTGGCTCGGTAAGCTCCCAAATAGGTGTTGAATTGACTGATTTCCTGACCCTCGAAAAATACACGCAGTCGCAAGGCTTCATTAACGGTTCCAAACTCAGATTCAGCGTTTTCCGGAACAACTCGGTATTTATTCATCGCGCCATATCCCATGAAGGAATGCTCCCACTCGCCTCTGGAATAGGTGATCCTGGTTTGAACGTCAGTAAATACAGGTCGATATTGACCTTTCGTTGGCAATGCATTGAATAGATATCCGTTGGAACGATAACGAATTCCGGTATTGTATGACCAAAGATGATTTTTTGATTCGCTGCCGAATTGAACGTCTGCACCGAGCAGACTGGCACTGAAAACGCCCCCAAAATTGATGGGCCTTTTGTAGGTAATGTCCAAAACAGACGACATTTTATCTCCGTATCTTGCTTCAAAACCACCTGCCGAAAATCGAATATTGCTGATCATACTTGGATTGACGAAGCTGAGGCCTTCCTGCTGACCGGAACGTGCCAAAAAAGGTCGGTACACTTCGACGTCGTTCACGTAAACCAGATTTTCGTCAAAATTTCCACCACGAACGTTGTATCCTGAACTCAATTCATTTGAAGAGCTGACCCCTATACCCCCTGTTTTGAGCATGTCTTCAAAATTACCCATTGGCGAAGTGATGGTTCCGGGTTTTAATATTGGAAGGGTATCGAGTCCCGGCTCCTTAAGCACAGTATCAATGTAGACGGTACCCAATTCTTCCTCCATTTTGATGCGCAATTTAACCGTCTCGTCATCTTTAAGAATAAATGTTCTTGAATAGTTTTGATAACCCTCTGCTTTGATCACCAGATTGAGCTCTTGGTTAGACGGAACATTCAAATTAAATGATCCATTCAAGTCAACGTAGGCATTTACATTGATGGATCTTATAGATAGTTCTGCATCCAACAGAGGTTCTTTCCCGTGCATTACTTTCCCCTTCAAAACCGCCGTTTGTCCGAGTGATGCGCTATGCAAAACAAACAGGAGCAGGAATATGTTAAGGATTGTTTTCATGTAAGAGCTGAGCAAAGTAAAAGAAATCGCTTCAATAGAACAGATGTAACCCGGAAATATTGTGTGATTTAATCCTCTTCTTTACGCTTAAAATCTCCATTTTTCCACGCTTGAATGAACTTGGACCAGGCAATTGGGTTCAGCAATTGGATGGGAGGAGCCTGACCCGAATAGTATAGCTTTTGTTGATGCTGTGCCATTGCCCATTTGAAATTAACATCGCCATCTCCCGGTGTTCCTAGTACCCGGTCTCTCATATCTGCACGTTCTAAATTTTTTCTGGCTCTTTCGAGATCATCATCCGGAATATCAAAATCCAGAAATGCTTGTGCAAATTCTTCTTTACTGGGCCATGGATAGATGTACACCGGTTGGAGAAGAAAAGTATCGGTTTCCATCAGAAAATACATGGTGTAGTGATCCCTAGTTATTGTGTCAGGAATGGTCAGGTAGGAGTCTTTATAACTCACGCTGGTAAAACGGATCAAGTCTCCGGGAGAAGCTACGATCGAAAAGTAACCGTAAAGGTCGGCCAATCGTCCCGATTTTTTGGATTTGTTGTACACCCCGGCGTAAGGCACAGGCATTAAGCTATCTGAATCGATTACAAAACCCGAAAACTGAATGTATTTCGTTGTATCGCCCGAAGCGGTTGCATCGGACTGCGCAAGAATTTGCCCTGCACTCAGCAAAATGGCAAATAAAACAGCGAAATATGTAGAAATTTTCAGCAAGCCTTAAAAGTACAAATTTAAAACTCGGAAGTGACAAGTATAGTGTGCCAAAAGGATTATTTAACAAAAGTTGGAACCGAATCGGGATTCGGTAGATTGACATTAAAACTCAATTTCTGATTCAAATTTGTTGATGTTTTTTCTTTCGTCAACCACTTCAAGAACCAATTTGTGTTTCCCCTTGGTTATCGGGTTATATTGATCAAACGGAACGACCAGTAAGTTTGATTTTGGGGTATAGTAAGAATGATACCATTTGTTATCGATGAACGCCTTGTAGGAGTAGATGCCGGAAAGATCGTCTGATATCCTGAAACGTAATTTTTTTGCGGATCGATACTTATTATCCGATAAGTTGAGACCGGTAACTTTCGGCATGGTAGTGTCTATGGCAACAGCGTAGTTTCCGAATGACCGTACTTTACTTGTGACCCATCCTTCTTCATATTCCCCACCCTTTGCACTCAAGCCTTTTAAATTTTTACTTACTTCAGCGATCAAGAGCTTGCTCTGATGTTCCGGTTTGACGGCATCAAGCTTCATTTTCAGCACAAAGTAATTCTGTAACGGCACAGAGTCTGTATTAAACCCGTAAATCGGAGATAAGCAAGCCGGATTTTTGGCAGAAAGCTCCTTTAATGATACGGATGCATCTTCATATAGAGTTTCTTTCTTAAAATAAGCTTCGAAGTCATCGGTTGCCACGGTGTTCTCGCTTGACGCATCGAATTCATGGGTGCCTTTAGCAGACCGTTCTTCTATTTTCAGTTTGGTGTTTCCCTTCAACTCAAACTGCAGTCTGGACTGATTTCCATATACATCTTTTACCACATACAATAGTTTATGCAGCTGATTATCTGAGATGGAAAAGGTCCCGTCGTCTAAGCCGTTATTGTAAATTTTGAGTTTGTTGTTTTCGCAAATAAATGACTTGTGGTAGCTCTTTTTACCGTAACGATAATGCAAATAATCCATGTACGCATTAATGTATCGGTTCGTGCTGAAATTTAGTTTTTCAAGTTTTTGTTCGAAGATCAGCCTTTTGTCTAGGTAGAGCTGTATAGAATAAATCCCACATTTATTAGGTGCTGCGTTGAGTTTATCAATCGTATGTATTGCCAATCCCAATTTCCCGTGAACTTCAAGTGCTTTCCCTGAACTCAATTGATAAACTCCATTGTTTTTTGTGGCAGCTACTAATTTATCCTGATTCTTTCCTGCAATATTGGCACCGTCTAAACTGTATAGCTTTATTCCAAAAATACTAGGCGGTATGTCGTCTTTAATATCAAAATTGAATAGCAGTGGGTTAATCGGCTCCTCTGTTTTCGTATTTCTGATCTCAAAGTGCAGGTGAGGAGCCGTAGAGCTTCCTGAGTTTCCGGAATAGGCAATTACATCTCCTTTCTTTACTGGGAACTGCTCCGGTCCCGGATATACGGTAATTACTTCTTTTTGCTTTTTGCGCTGCACTTTTCTGACAAATGCTTCAACGTTCTTTTCAAAAGCACTGCAATGCGCATAAACTGAAGTGCGACCGTCCGGATGATCTACATAGATGCAAAGACCATAGCCCCAATGAGAAACATTGATTCTGGAAATGTAGCCATCTGCTATAGACAGTAATTTATATCCTTCCGTATTGTTTGTTTTTATATCCAATCCCGTATGAAAATGATTGGATCTTAATTCAGCAAAATTTCCTGCCAATATCAACGGTATAGCCATGGGTGGTCCGTATTGTGAATTGGAATAATCGGCTTGAGATATTCCTGCAGAACAAAGTGTTAAACAAAAATAGAGTGTCACAAGGGCTCGAATCAATCTAAACATCAGATTTCCTATAAGAGATTTAAATTTTCTCCCGAAAATAACGGAACTGAAAACTCGATTGTTATTCACTAACACAAAGATTTTAACAATCCCTTTGCTAAAAATTTGGTTGAAATCAATTCAATCTTATTTTTGTATTAATTGAAACGTGTAGATTCTATGAGTACACCGGGGGTAGTTGAAGAAGTGAAAGCCAATGTGGAACGAATCATTGGTATTTGCGATGAGTTACGGAAGAGTAAGTCCGGTTTATTGGATGCGAATGCTTTGTTGGAGCAGACCATTAAGGAACAACAAGAGGAGATAAAAGAACTGCACGGAACAATAGAAATGTTGAAGATGGCAAAATCTTTAGCCGTAGCAGACGGAAAAACAACTGATGCTAAACTGAAGATCAACGAATTGGTTAGAGAAATCGACAAATGTATTTCTCTGCTTAACAAATAGAAATGAACGAACTATCTATAAAAGTTACCATTGCTGGCAGGACTTATCCGCTCACCATAGATCGGAGCGAGGAGGAAAAGATCCGTGTCGCGGTATCTAAAATAAATGACAACATTAAGGATCTCAGGGATAATTATGCAGTAAAAGATACTCAGGATCTTTTGGCAATGACTGCACTGCAATTTTCGACGCAAAGCGAACTCCTGGATAGTTCAGTTGATGCAGATAAACTGGATAATGCACTTAATGAAGTTAATGACCGGTTAAAATCCTATTTGACTAAATAATCAATTCAAGCCGTCTTTTTAATTAAAAAAGATGGAAATTACCAGTATAGTTTTAGGGGCTGTTGGCGGGCTCGTGTTGGGCGGAGTTCTTATGTTTTTGATCTTAGATCGAATGCTGAAGTCGCGCAAAAAGTCGATTATAGACGAAGCCAAAAAAGAAGGTCAATCGATCAAAAAGGACAAAATTCTTCAGGCAAAAGAAAAATTTCATCAGCTCAAACAGGATCATGAGCGAAAGGTGAACGAGGAAAACAGAAAAATCCAAAGCCGAACGGATAGCATCAAGTCGAAAGAAAAAACACTTTCGCGTCAGATCGAACAAAATAAAGGAAAGGAAAAGAACCTGGAAAAGTTACAGAATCAGCTGGACGATCAATTGAATCTGGTATCCAGACAAAAAGGTGAGCTGGAAAAACTGACGGAACAATATGTAGAGCAGCTGGAATCGGTTTCAGGATTGTCGAAGGATGAAGCCAAGGAGAAAATGGTGACAACATTAAAAGATGAGGCCAAAACAGAAGCGGTAGCGCACATCAAAGACATCATGGATGAAGCCAAGATGAATGCATCTAAAGAAGCCAAAAAGATTGTGATTCAAACCATTCAGCGAGTGGCAACAGAACAAGTAATTGAGAACTCTGTGTCTGTGTTCAATATTGATTCGGACGAAATTAAAGGTAGAATAATTGGTAGAGAGGGCAGGAATATTCGAGCAATAGAAGCGGCTACCGGAGTTGAGCTGATCATAGACGATACACCGGAAGCAATCATCCTGTCTTGTTTTGATCCGGTTAGAAGAGAGATCGCCAGACTTGCTTTGCATCAGCTGGTATCGGATGGGAGAATTCACCCCGCTCGGATAGAAGAGGTGGTGTCCAAAACGAAAAAGTCCATTGAAGAAGAAATCATAGAAGTCGGCAAGAGAACCTGTGTTGATCTTGGCATTCATGGATTGCACCCTCAGCTGACAAAAATGGTGGGGAGGATGAAATATCGATCTTCATACGGTCAAAATTTGTTGCAGCATTCACGTGAGGTGGCGAACCTATGCGCTACCATGGCAACAGAGCTTGGTTTGAATCCGAAGGTTGCAAAGCGTAGTGGGTTACTGCATGATATTGGAAAGGTTCCGGAGGATGAACCCGAATTGCCACATGCTATTCTGGGAATGAAGCTGGCGGAAAAATACGGCGAAAAGAAAGATGTCTGTAACGCCATTGGTGCGCATCATGATGAAATTGAAATGACCTCGCTGATTTCTCCGATTGTTCAGGTTTGTGACGCCATATCAGGTGCCAGACCAGGTGCTAGGAGAGAAATTGTTGAATCATACATACAGCGAATCAAGGATCTTGAGGGATTGGCATTAGAGTATCCGGGAGTTCAAAAATCATATGCGATTCAGGCGGGAAGAGAGCTTCGCGTGCTGGTTGAAAGTGAGAAAGTTTCGGACAAACGAGCTGACGAATTGTCGTTTGAGATCTCACAAAAAATTCAAACTGAAATGACCTATCCAGGTCAGGTTAAAGTTACCGTGATCCGGGAAAAGAGAGCTGTAAACTACGCGAAATAGCACATGACTTATCGCAATTCGGATGGCTGCGTTACGCGGCTTTGCATTCGTTTGTGCTTATTGCATGAACAGATGTTTATATTTGTTATATAAGCAAAGCAAAATGACTCAGGCCAACGCAAAAATTGCAATAGTAATTCCCGCATTCAAAGTGGTTCAGGAGATAGATCAGGTGTTGAAGGATATACCTTCCGGTATCGATCATGTTATTGTGGTGGACGACAAATGTCCTTTAGGGTCTGGAAATATTGTCGAATCAAATTCCTATCCGAACATTGAGGATTTAGTGGTCATCAGACACAGTAAAAATAAAGGAGTAGGAGGTGCTGTAGTATCGGGATACAAAAAAGCAATAGAGCTGAAGTGTGACGTGGTAATTAAAATTGACGGTGACGGCCAGATGGATGTTGATCGCATTCCTGACCTGATCAGGCCCATTTTAATTAATAAAGCGGATTACACAAAAGGCAACCGATTTGTCGATTTCAAATCGCTCAGGTCCATGCCGGCGATTCGCCTCATTGGTAACAGTATACTCTCCTTTGTCCTTAAAGTGGTGTCAGGAAATTGGAACAATATGGATCCTACCAATGGATATACCGCAATCAACGCGCTTGCTTTAAAACGGTTGAATCTGGATAAACTCGCGAAACGCTATTTTTTTGAATCGGATATGCTGATCAATCTGAACATTCATAATTGTGTTGTGAAAGATGTGCCAATGCCGGCCATTTACGGCAACGAACAAAGCTCACTTTCGGTTCGTAAAATTCTTTTTCAGTTCCCTTTTTATTTGTTGAAAGGCTTCTTTCGTAGGTTGCTATTGAAGTACTTTGTATATGATTTTAACATGGCTTCCGTTTACATGCTCATTGGAATTCCAATGGTGCTTTGGGGAATTGTGTTTGGCGCTGTAGAGTGGTGGAAGCATGCGCAATTGGATGAGGTAACACCAACGGGTACGGTAATGCTCTCTGTACTTCCACTAATTCTAGGTACTCAATTATTACTTCAGGCCATCACAATCGATATAAATTCTGTTCCAAAGAAAGATTAGTCGTTCCTACTTTGTTATGAACCTTTGGGTGTTTGTCACTATTGACTTCCTGCCAATCAACAAAGGCGAACATGTTGTATTATTGTTTTACATGATTGAAGCGGCGGACCAGGTGTAAATTTTTCAATCCTATGGTCAACTGCGTCGCACAGTTTTTTGCATAAATGAAATCGCTCTCTGAATATTCAAAGAATGTGTTAACACTGCTGTCGGGGACTGTAATTGCGCAAGCTCTTCCAATTCTGTTTGCTCCCGTATTAACGAGAATATTCTCTCCGGAAGAATTTGCGGTATATGGAGTTTACATTGCAGTAGTCATGTTCTGCACAGTGCTTTCATCAGGCCGCTACGAGCTGGCAATAATTCTTCCGGAAGACGATGAAAAAGCGATCAATTTATTGAGCCTTTCCTATCGACTATTGGCAGTGGTCAGTGCAGCTGTGTTGTTTGTGGTTTTTATTTTTCACGATCGCTTAATTGCCTTGTTGGGGCATGATGAACTCTCCGGATGGATCTATTTATTGCCGATCGGAATATTCTTTCTGGGTAGCTTTAATATTTTGAATTATTGGAACAATCGAAAAAAGCGGTTCAAGAACCTAAGCTTAGCAAGGGTAGGACAGGCATCAACGATTCTTGCCGGGAATGCAGCTGCAGGATTTGCGAAACATGGATTCCCGGATAAAGGAGTGCTTCAAATTTTATCCGACGTTCAAACCAATCCCGGTGTAAATACCGGTGTGTCTAAGCTGGGCGCAATTGGATTAGTAGGAGGACATGTATGCGGAGTTTTTATTTCCAATTGTGTTCTATTGTACAAATTACTGAGCAGAGATCGATCGTTATTCAAAAAATCAAATCGTGTGCAAAGAAAAAGTGTTGCGAAAGAGTACAGGGCATTTCCCAGAGTAAATATGGCTCATGCGTTATCAGACAAAGTTCAGGGGATGTCCATTCCATTCATTATGCTCTATTTTTTTACGGATAAAATTTTTGGATTCTATTCGTATACGATTCGAATTGTTCGCGCGCCACTGGGTATGGTTAGTAGCTCCATTGGACAGGTGTTTTATCAAAAAGGTGCCGAGCAATACAATCAGCAAGGAGATATTTCTGTGCTGGTAAAAGCCACGATGAAGAAGACTGCAATGATCGGAATTCCGTGTCTGTTGATTTTGGTTTTCTTTGGCCCCGATCTTTTTGCATTTGTTTTCAGTGATGACTGGAGGGTTTCCGGTGAATTCGCTCGCATCCTAGCGCCTTGGCTGATCCTAAACTTTATCGTTTCTCCGGTCTCGCAGGTGCCTTTGATCGTGAACAAGCAACGTGAGGCATTTCTACTTAGCTTAATCGGTAATGGGCTTATCGTATTGTCTATTGTAGTAGGGGGAATGATGAAGGACGTTAAGATTGGATTGATGATATTGTCAACAACTCAGGTAATCTATTACATTTGGTTAATCATTTGGACCGTGAAAATTTCGAAAAAAAGAACATGAGTATAAAGGGAAAGCTGGCTAGTTGGTTTTATCGGATGCTTCGACCCGCCATGATCTACGGATACAAAGATAACAGGGGCAATCGGCTGAAAAAGGTAAGGATCGGAAGCAGTACATTTATTTATGGAAAACAGAATCTAGACCTGGAAGATGACGTTTACATCGGTCACCACAATTTCATTGAAGCCTCTAATGGGATTTCCATTGCGACCGGTTGCCAGATCACCAATAACGTAACGATTACTACACACTCGAGCCATACTTCTGTGCGCTTATACAGAGAAAACTATTTTGGCAATTCGGATATGGTGGGTTATTTAACCGGCTCGGTTTCAATAGGTGAATACTCCTTTGTTGGACCATATTCTACAATAATGCCGGGAACCAAATTGGGTAAAGGAACATTGATCAAAGCATACAGCTATGTGAAAGGAGAATTTCCCGACTTTGCCATTCTCTCTGGGAATCCGGCAAAAGTAGTCGGTGATGTTAGAGATTTGGATCAGGTCTTTTTAGATCAGCATCCGGAACTAAAAGAATCGTATGAAAAATGGACACGGTAAAGGCCGATTGATCTTTTCGGTATTAGCTGGGATCGGTTCTACAATAGTTTGCAATCGTATTGGGTAGACAGGGCATCGAAAATAGCATCAAGTGGTTACTCTTGGCAACGTTTGCTTTTGCCTTGCTTTTCCCACCCATATCAATTGGTGAAGGACTGCCTAAAGTTGAGTTGGGAGACGTGTCTTTTATATTGTTGATGGGGCTTGCAGCCCTTTTTTACAGGGAAGAGCTGGTTGGATTTTATCAACGGAATAAGTTTATTTCGATTGTGCTGGTAGCAATGATCGTTGTAGCAATGATCTCAATTTTTCTGAATGGCACCTATGGCTTTTTAAGTAATTTATTTGAGCCGCTCAAGATGGTCCGACTGGGCTGTTTTATCTTTTTGTTTTACTCGTTTTTCCGATTGGAAGAATTCATGCGCTCGATCAAATTGATCTTTCTGGCGTTGTGTGGTTTGAATGCATTGCATTATTTCGATGTGCTGAGCTTCAATACGTATGTTGAAGTTTTCTACGCTCCCCAGCATCACTTGGACTTTTTTGGATTGAATTCGATCGGCCAACCTGCGGCTAAAAGAATGCTGGGAACTTTGGGTAACCCGAACAACAATTCGGTGCTGTTCCTGTTCATGTTGCTGTTCTTCTTGCCTAAACGAAATAAGCCCATTGTATGGGATTTTGTTTTTTCAACGTTAGCCGTTTCGGGTATTGTCATGTGTCAATCCAGAACTGGACTGTTGGCCTTTATTGTATTGTTTTTGTTTTATGCAATTTTCATTCGACCTCGATGGAAAATAATTTTGCTCTTGTCATGTATGTCCTGCGCCGTGTACGCATTGAATTATTTCGCTGGAAATGCATATATGAGTACGGTTGGAGATATGGAAGTTTTGGCTCGAGTTAAAGAGGGTCGGATGTATCAATGGAGAAGGATCATTCAATCGGTTGAGGGAAAGTGGCTATTTGGTCGCGGAGTGGATAAAGAGTACATGCGAGCAAATGAAATTTATGGTGAAAGCGAGTATTTTCTCGGTTTATTCAGGTATGGTCTGATGGGCTTGTTTGCTCAGCTGATACTTTACGCATATCTGTTTTTTTCCTATCTCAAGAAATCCATTTCCAAGGTGGAAATTCTACTTCCCGGGGCAGTAATTATATTTGTTGTAACGGGGATTACCAATACACCTTTGCAATCACCCAAACTGTCGATTCTTTTTGCACTTGCTGTTGGAGTCGGTTTAAGATCTTTATATGAGCCAAAGGAAATATAAGATACTGGTTATTGGTCCTGGCGGCAGGCATATAGAGAATTTCATTGAGAGAATTAGGCAGGATGCACAAGAGATCGTTCTGATTACAGATCGGGAATTCGAATCGAATGCGGTTAAAGAAAAACACCGGGTTTCATTCTCTCTTAGGCGGCTAATGAATCATGTTCAGACCCCTAAAAAAATAGCTGAAATCATCAAGTGTACCAATCCGGATATCATTCACGTGCATCAGCTAAATTCAGTAGCCTATTACAGTGTTCGGGCCAATCGAAAACACAAGCTACCATTGGTAGTAACGGCATGGGGAAGTGATGTTTTAATCAATCCTGAGAAAAGCAGAATCTTAAAAAGTTTGGTGAAGTATGTACTGAATCGAGCCACAGCATTTACTGCAGATGCTCATTTTGTAGGAGATACGATGCAGAAACTGGTTCCTGAGAAAAAGCTGGATGTAACGATATGTAATTTTGGAGTGAGGGAAACCAACTTAACGATCGAAAAGAAGCAAGTGGTCTACTCCAATCGTTTGCACAATAAGCTGTACAGAATAGAGGAGGTGTTGATCGCATTTTCCAAATTTTACCAGAAGAACAAAGATTGGAAGCTGATCGTGGCGGCAACCGGCACGGAAACAGAAATGCTTCAAAAAAAGTCAATTGAGCTGGGTATAAATGAGGTTGTAGAATTTCCGGGCTTTGTGTCTGCCGAGGAGAATAATAAGAACTATGCCAAGGCCAAAATCTATGTTTCCATACCGGAATCCGATGCTACAGCCATATCACTATTGGAGGCAATGTATTACGAATGCATTCCAGTTGTAAGTAATTTGCCGGCGAATCATGAGTGGGTGCAGGATGGTGTGAATGGTGTAATCGTCGAGCACATAAAGGATGAATTCATAAGTAAAGCGTTGCCATTGCTGGACGGGGATGCAGGTAGTAAGAACCGAAAGATCATTCTCGATAAGGGAACAGAAAATGCAAGCCGCTCTATCTTTGTAGGTTTACACGAGCGATTAATATCGATGAAATGAAAATTTGCCAGATCACATCGTTACACAAGCAGGATGACTCAAGGATTTTCTGGAAACAGTGCGTCTCTTTGGCAAAGGCCGGGCATGACGTGACGCTGCTGGTAATGGACGGAGAGAGCGGAGTGATGCATGGGGTAAATGTGCTGGGCATAAAGGGAGGATTTAATCAGCGGGTTCAGCGAATACGTAAAGCACCGGGTATTCTGCTTCATTCTGCTTTACAAGTGAATGCCGACGTCTATCATCTTCACGATCCTGAATTACTAACAATTGCTCGCAAATTAAAAAGAAAGTCGGGCAGAGCAGTCGTTTTTGATTCTCATGAGGATGTGCCAAAACAGATCATGGATAAGCATTGGATTCCCAAATTATTTCGACCGATTATCTCTTTCTTGGTAAAGAAATATGAAAAATTCGTTACTTCCAGAATTGATGGGGTGATCAGCGTTACACCCATTATCTGTGATCGTTTTAGAACGTACAATCCACATGTTGAAATGGTAGCAAATTATCCGGATTTGAATGAGTTCAAAAGGGTTGATGCTGAGGCAACAAAAAAGCAAAACCAGATCTGCTACATTGGAGGGCTGTTTCCAACAAGAGGCATTCGTGAGCTGGTTCTGGCATTGGAGCACTGTGATGCCAAATTGGTTGTTGCGGGTAAATTTTCGAGTGATGATTTTGAGCAACAGATAAGTTCACTTCCCAAGTGGAATGAAGTAGATTATCTGGGACATGTAGATCGGGATCAAATTACAAAACTACTCAGCGAATCGAATGTTGGTATCGTTACGTTGCACCCAACAAGAAGCTATATGGAGGCATTTCCCATCAAACTATTTGAGTATATGTCAGCAGGAATTCCCGTTGTCGCAAGTGATTTTCCGTTGTGGAGGACGTTGGTGATTGATAATGGGTGTGGAATAGTGGTTGATCCGATGGATGTTGAAGCAATCGCAGCCGGCATCCAAAAATTATTGGATCATCCGAAGGATGCTGTAGGAATGGGCAAACTCGGCAAACAGGCAGTGGAAGAAAAATATTCCTGGGAATCTCAGGCAGAGAATCTGATAAATTTTTACAAACGAATTGTCGGATGATGTGGATAGGACATTTTAATTTGGAGTGGATCAGAAAAAATGAGATCAAATGAAAGTGAGCATCGTTGTTCCTTGTAGAGACGAAGAAAAACACATTGTGGGATGTGTTGACAGTTTGTTCGCATTGAATTTTGATGAGAAGCTCGAGGTAATTGTCGTCGACGGAAACAGCACGGATCGCACCCCGGAATTGCTCGGTGAACTGCAGGGTCGGTATCCTGATTTAAAGGTGGTAATTAACCCCAACGGGATTACTCCGGTTTCTATGAACAAGGGAATTGAAGCTGCTGACGGTGATTATATTATGATTGCTTCAGCTCATTCTGATTTCGATCGGAACTATCTGGCTGTACTGTATCAGGAGATGATCCGACTCGATGCTTCCGTGGTCGGCGGTGTGATGAATACGAAGGTGCGAAATCTGAACAAGAAAACTGCAGCTATTCTAAAGGTGCTGTCGCATCCCATGGGAGTGGGAGGGGCCAAGTTTCGAACCGGTGTAGCTGAGCTGACGAAAGTAGATACCGTTCCTTTTGGCCTCTATAAAAAGAGCGTGCTACTCAATTTGAATGGGTACGATGAACGATTGGTTCGGAATCAGGACATTGAGCTCTCAAAACGAATTCTTAAGCAAGGGATGAGCATCTATTTGGTGCCCTCAGTTTCATGCAACTATTATGCGCGAGAATCTTATCTGGAAATAGCCCGTAACAACTATCGGAACGGGTATTGGAATTTGTTGACTGTGTACATTACGAGAAACATTGAATCATTAAGCATGCGCCATTTTGTTCCGTTGGGATTGGTCCTGGCACTGCTTTGTTCTTTTGTGCTCGGGATTTTTTGGTTTCCTAGTATTTTTGCGTTTATAGCCATTTTGCTGATCTACAGTGTTGGTGTTTTGTATGTCAGTGCGTCGATCAATGACAGGACAACATCCATCCTTCACCTGATCTGGGGTTTTTTTACCTTGCACTTTTCCTATGGATTTGGTTCACTGGTAGGCATTTTCAGGATGGATAAAATTGGAAAGGCGTGAATGCGGAGCAGAAATACCTGGATGAAATTGCACTCCGGCTCGGAGCAGAAAGTGAGGGGTTGTTCCTAACCTGGAAAGGTCGTGTTGCACTTTACGCAATTCTGGAAGCAATGGAAATAGGTGAAGGGGATGAGGTAATTCTTCCGGCTTTCACTTGTGTGGTGGTTCCCAATGCTATTTTGTACCGAGGAGCGATTCCCATTTATGTAGATATCGAAAAAGAAACACTCAATGCTTCATATGAGTCTATTGTGGCTTCCGTTTCAGAAAACACCAAGGCAATCATTTGTCAGAATACGTTTGGACTATCCAGCGATCTTGATCGAATTGCAGATTTTGCTCGGAAGAAAGGCATTTACACCATAGAGGATTGCACGCATGGTTTTGGCGGTACTTTCCATGGCGAGCCAAATGGATCGTTTTGCGATGCTGCTTTTTATTCGACACAATGGAACAAGCCATTCTCTACGGGAATAGGAGGCATAGGGTGGGTTAGGAACGATGATGTGCAAAAGCGTCTCAATGTAAGCTCCTATGCAGATCCTAGCTGGAAGTCAAGAACGAGCTTGAGCTTGCTGTTGTTTGTCCGGAAAAATATGTTGCGTGGATGGAATTACTGGCCGGCTGTAAAGCTATACCGTTGGTTAAGTAAAAACAACCTGGTGCTGGGTTCGTCAAGTGGGTCAGAAATTTCCGATGTTCAAAAACCAAATGGGTATGAGCTTAGGTCTAGTCAGGTTCAATATAAGGCTGGTGTAAAGGCTCTTGAAGGTCTTGAAGCTGTTCTGAAGAGACGCAAACAGAATGCAATGCTATTGACAAGGGCATTAGCCGATCTGGGCAAATACCATGTTTCGGAAGAATTACATGCCGATCATGCATTTTTAAAATACCCGATTCTGGTTAAGGACAAAAGTAAAATCGAAAGTCTGGCAGTTCAAAACCGATTAGAGCTGGGTGATTGGTTCAATTCTCAGCTGCACCCTGTCCAAAGTGATCTGATTCGCTGGGGGCTCAATGTGGAAATGTATCCGATTTCGAAGCACATTGCAACACATATTTTGAACATACCGTGCGATACGGTGAATGTTGATCGGTACGTTCGATTTTTAGAACAATTCAATGAGGAGCTGATTTGATGAATAGGTTAAGTCAAATAGCAGAATGGTTGATTTATGGACTTTTCTTTGTGTTCTGTTTATTTCCATTGGCAACTTCACCACTTTTGGGGGGAGTGCTGTTGTGTGGTCTGATTAGAACGAAACCGATGGATTACAGGAAATCATGGGCCAGCCATTCCAGTGTGGTTCTCTTATTTCTTTCATTTTTTCTTATTCATCTGTTAAGCCTGTTGTACACGGAAGATTTGTCGGCGGGCTGGAAAGCGATAGAGATCAAGCTTTCTTTTGTATTGGTGCCCTTGTTGTTTCTTCAGTCGTTGCAATTTCGGTTCGATCAGCTGAGAATTGCATTTATTTCCGGACTCGTTCTGTCGAGTATCATTTGCATTGTGCATGCTTTTTCTATTTCAGGTGAGATAGGCATCGGCAATGCTTTTGCTGTATCTCGCTTCTCGTTTTTGGTTCACCCCAGCTATTTTGGAGCCATGCTCGTGATCGGGCTTTGCACGCTCTATTGCTATCCGATTAAGCTAACTGGAAGTTGGTCGAAGGCGGTAGGGCCTCTCATCGGAATACTCTTTCTGTTTTCGCTTTATTCCACTACGTCAAAGCAGGCGTTTATTTCTTTGCTGTTGGTGGCCTTTGTAGTGTTGATCCGTGAATTCGTTCGTGTCAAGAGCAGATACTTGAAGTGGTCGTTGATTGTCATCCCTGGTGCGGTATTGTGTCTTGTATTTGGCACGGAGAATTCGATTTCCAATCGATTCAAAGAAATGTACGATGTAATTCAAAACAGAAAAGCTGTAGATAGGGCTTCTGCGGAGAGCAATAGCACCAGAGTTTTGGTCTGGGATTCTGCGATAGAGCTGATTTGTGAGAATCCAATAGCAGGAGTAGGAGCAGGGGACGGAGTAAATGCCTTGATTCAGCGCAACAATGAAAAAGGATTTACAGGCGTGGTGGAAAAGAAATACAATGCGCACAGCCAATTCCTTACCACTGCGATATCGGTTGGATCAATCGGTTTGTTTTTGCTATTGCTGATCTTGCTATGGACGCTCTTTAAAGCCATTAAGACTCGAAATCTATGGGCGATTTTGCTAGTGGTGGTCATGGTATCCTCACTCTCTACAGAGTCGTTTCTTGAAAAGCAGGCAGGCGTAGTTCCTTTTGTTCTTTTCGTTTCTCTTGTGCTTTTTAATAAGCTGCCGATACTGCAGCAAGCTGATGAGAATAAGCAGGTCTGATTTTAGCTTTGTTTACAGATTGCGCAACAATTCTAAATACACTTGTTTGTGACGGGCAAAGATGTTTAGGTTGAGATAGTTGGTATGCCAAAGCAGAACGAATTGACCTTGATGTTGCTTAACCCGATTCAATAGTTCGATGATTTCTTTAAGCACAATTTCTGAATGACCCTCTTCAATTTGGTTGAAAAAGGTGCTGTCCATAATTGTCAGAGGAAGCTCTTTTAATTGTAGTGCTTTACCTGTTGATACGTTGAAAACAGGGTACGCTCTGCACGTCCCGCAGCGAAATCCAGCCTTCTCTGAATAGTACAAGGACGAATCCCAATCCATACCATGATCTTCCCATAGCTGCCAGGTTTCAGGGGTGTTAAAACGGAGATAATGCTGCCTTCCGGTAGTGACAGGCTGTGCTGTCAATTGTTCCAGCTTATTTTTTTCTTTTTGGAACAATGATTTTTTCTCTAGGGTGTTGTAGGAGGGGTGTAGCCCAATTTGATGTCCTCTGTTTTTGATGTGCTGTATTGTTTTGCGGACAACCGGATCATCCCAGCTGTAACCGTTATCGTATTGAGAGCTGCCCTGGTGCAAAAAGAAAAAATGGGAAGTAATCCCTTTGGTTTCACTTATGTCCATGAGCTCATCAAATGTGTCGTATGGATCCTTTTGAGTCCCTTTCTTTACCGCTTTCTGCTGCTTCAGGTTCTTTTTTGCCAGCTGCAATGACTTTCGCTTGAGCACATCTGCACCAATGGTCTTTGCAAGTGTTCCGGTTCCCTTCCACTTTTCGATTTCATCAACATCGTGTGTATGCAAAAAGGTGAATTCGTTTTTCTTCCTGGGTCCATTGTAACCCAAATGAATAAGGCATTTTAACAGTAAGTCGGCGTATTCGTCTACAACAGGTCGATGCAAAAAACCCCATTGTTCAGCAATAGAATTTGCCGCTTTGCATCTCCCATGAAGATCTCGTTTTTCATCCAGAATTTCTTCCCATCGGGTGAGCATGAAAAAGGAGGAAGCAAAAATGTCCAGGTCGATAAAAATTCCCTCCTCACTGATTTTCATATTGCCATTCCCGAACAAAACCGGAAGGTCATTCGCAAATGGATCGAAGTGAGAAAATTTCTTTTTTTTAGGTAAGTTTTCTCGTGATAAATAAGATTTTTTAGAATTGTTAAATAAATGATTACCAATCTCCAGTGTGGAATTACCTAATTCAATAATATAGTTTTTGTTTTCCGATGGAATTACTTGAATAGGTATCCCGAGATAATGTTCGAAAAGGATACGAACGATGTATTCCTTTTCGGTTTTGAAATCGGAGCTGATATGTACTTTTATCGGATCGACGGGCTTAGTTCTAATTTGATCTTGCTAATAAACGAATAATAAATGCAATATAATATAGGTCGAAATAGCTCTAAATGTTACTTTAGTCCGATTCATACTGTATCCAATTCACTAAATTTGCGCTATGATTCCATTTTCTCCTCCAAGAATTGACCAAAAGATAATTGACGAAGTAGTTGATACCTTGGAAAGTGGCTGGATTACTACAGGCCCGAAAACGGCACAATTTGAGGCAAACCTGGCAAAGTACTGCGGTAATCGCGCTACCGTATGTGTAGGATCTGCTACGGCCGGCTTGCATCTTGTTTTGCATTGGTTGGGAATTGGTCCGGGTGATGAAGTCATTGTTCCTGCCTATACTTATTGCGCAACGGCCAATGTCATTGAACACTTGGGAGCTACTGTCGTTTTTGCTGATGTCAACGAGCTGGACTTCAACATTAACTTTAAAAGCATTGAGGGTCTTATCACCGAAAGGACCAAGGTAGTAATGCCGGTAGACATCGGAGGATTCCCTTGCGATTACAATGAGATCTATGAGGTGGTTGATTCAAAAAAAGCTCTCTTCAATCCAGCTAACGCCCAACAACAAAAATTGGGGAGAATAGCGGTAATTGCGGATGCGGCCCATTCCATTGGAGCAACCTATTTTGGAGATCGGACAGGTACGTGTGCCGATGTTTCCGTGTTTTCTTTCCATGCGGTAAAAAATCTATCTACAGCAGAAGGAGGGGCGATTGCGCTTAATCTTCCCGACACTTTTGACTGTGAAGAATTGAAGAAGCAGCTGAAAACAAAGTCGTTACACGGTCAAAGTAAAGATGCTTTTTCCAAGATGCAGGTTGGCGGTTGGAAATACGATGTGATTGAAGCAGGATTCAAGTGCAACATGACAGATATACAAGCGGCTATGGGATTGGTGGAGCTCGACCGCTATGATGGAAATCTTGAACGTCGACAGCAAATATTCGGTTTGTATACGGATCTATTAAGGGAGTATGACTGGGCGCATTGTCCTCGATTTCGGACCGGATCTAAAGAGTCTTCGTATCACTTGTATATGCTCCGCATTCGTGGAGCATCGGAGGAGGATCGCAATGAGATCATAAAAAGGATCAGTGAGGATCAGATTGCGGTGAACGTACATTACCTGCCTGTCCCGGCAATGACCCATTACCAGGAAAAAGGATACAACCTGGATGATTATCCTCAGGCAAAAGCCAATTACGTCGGTGAAATTTCGCTTCCGGTTTATTACACGTTAAAGAATGAGCAGGTACATGCCGTAGCAAACAGTGTTATCCGAGCGGTAGAATCTGTTTTAGTACATGGGTAAACGACTTTTTGATATTCTATCTTCTTTTTTCGTCTTGATCCACATTTGGCCGTTTATGCTGATCATAGCCATGTTGGTAGTGTTTAGTGGGAGAGGAGGCGTCTTTTTTACGCAGAAGCGTGTGGGTCGAAATGAAAAGGAGTTCAAGCTATACAAATTCAGAACCATGCGATTGGACAGCGAACAAAAAGGTCAGCTGACAGTAGGAGGGGATGATCCGAGAATCACGAAAGCTGGACGTTTTCTCCGCAGGTTCAAGCTAGATGAGCTTCCGCAGCTGCTGAATGTGCTTGCCGGCAGCATGAGTGTCGTGGGGCCTCGTCCGGAAGTGAGTAAATACACGAATATGTACACGCCGGAGCAGAAAAAAGTGTTGTCCGTTCGGCCCGGTCTTACCGATTACGCATCCATCGAGTACATTGATGAGAATGACCTGCTGGGTCAGTCAC
Source organism: uncultured Flavobacteriales bacterium (assembly GCA_913030835.1). Lineage (GTDB taxonomy): Bacteria > Bacteroidota > Bacteroidia > Flavobacteriales_D > Parvicellaceae > UBA10066. The sequence continues at coordinate 45,893 of CAJWDP010000022.1, forward strand.
AAGATCCTGAGAAAACGTACATAGATGAGGTCATGCCTGCCAAGCTCAAGTTGAATCTAAAATACATTGAGGAGCAAGGTTTTCTTACCGATCTGAAGATCATTTTCAAAACCTTGGGTAAGATCATCAGCTGATGCATTCCAATTCAGCTGCGTTGAGATCTGCATTCGCAATTTCTGTTCGTTCCAAAGCAGTTTGAATGTCCCAGATCAGATCTTCATGGTATTCAACGCCAATAGATAGTCGGACCAGCTTTTCCGTTACACCTAATGTTTCTTTTATGTCCGAGTCAACTCCCACGTGTGTCATCGTGGCCGGGTGTTGAGCCAGACTTTCCGTACTACCCAGACTTACTGCAAGCTTGATCAGTTTGAGGTTATTCAGAAATTGAAACGCTTCCCGTTCTCCTCCATGAATATCGAAAGAGACCATGGCACCCGGAGAGCTATATTGTCTTTTGTACAGCTGATAATTTGAATCCTCCGGAGTAAGCATGCCCAGGTAATGGACCTTTTCTACTTTAGGGTGGCCAGCAAGAAATCGGGCCACTTCCTGTGCGTTTTTGGCTTGCTGTTCCATCCGGACCTTCAGTGTTTCAAGACTTCTAAGAAGTAACCAGGCAGTATGCGGACTGATCATATTTCCCAGAAAAGTACGCAGCGTTTTTACACGACCGATTACTTCGGCAGATCCCAAAACTGCTCCGGCAATTAAGTCGCTATGTCCACCAATGTATTTGGTGGCGGAATAGAGCACAATATCCGCTCCCAGCTGGAGAGGGTGTGACCAAAGCGGTCCCATGTACGTATTGTCAACAGCAACATAGGTAGGATGATCTTCAGATTGGAAGTGATCTGCAATTTCCCGACACATTTCAATGTCCACTATAGAATTTGTCGGATTTGCAGGAGTTTCCAGATAAATCAATGCCAGCCGTTTGGAATGTCCACTATTCTCGATCATGGCAATGATCTCTTCTTTCGTTTGATCGGGTGTGAAACCCAACGTATTCACGCCCATTTTTGTGAGAAAATGTTGTATGAAGTGATCTGTCCCACCATAGGTAGGCGAGCTGTAGAGTAGTAGATCTCCCCGGTTTAAAAATTCGAGAAGCACTGTAGAAATGGCCGACATACCGCTTTCAAAAACCGCACATTCTTCCGCTTGATCCCAAAGACACAACCGATTCTCCAGTATTTCAAGGTTGGGATTGTTGATCCTGCTATAGATCAGACCTAAATTTTCATCGGCTCCTTTTTCTCGCAGTCCATAGGCTACTTCAAAATGGGCTTTACCTTCTTCTGCTGTATTAAAAACGAAAGTTGATGTTTGAAATACAGGACATTTCACGGCTCCCTCAGATAGTTCAGGTTGGTATCCGTGGGTCATCATCAGGCTTTCAGGCTTCATTTCTCTACTCATAAAACTAATTTTCTGCAAAATTAATTAAAACAGAAAAAATTATCTTTAAAAATAATAAATGAAGTAAATAATACTATTAAAAAATAGATTAAAGGAAAAAACACTATTTTCGATTGTATTTATTATTGTGAAAAGGAAATAATCCTATGAAAGAACTGGATCAAACAGATGGTGCTCTATTAAGAATGCTGCAAACTGACGCAAAAATGGATGTCAAAGAAATGGCAGAGAAGGTGAATATGACAAAAACTCCGG
>CAJWDP010000023.1 GCA_913030835.1 uncultured Flavobacteriales bacterium
CAGCACCTGCAATCATTTCTCTTAAAATAGTACCAGATCCCAAAAATTGAATTTTAGTTTTTTTATATTTATTAAACTCTTTAATTTTATACATCCCTTTTAAAATTCCTTCTTTACATGATTTATCAAATGATTTCAAACCATTTTGCGGTGGCAGTTTTTTAGTTATCCCGATAAGCGGCACTCCAAGGCCGGAGCTATGACTGAATGTTTTCAAGTTTTCCGGCATGTATTCAGGACAAAAAAGAATATCCTGATAATCATTGAGCGGGAACGGCAGGTCATATAGTGGTTTACTGAAGCGCAATTTCATATCAGTCGCGGTCTCCAGACTGAATGAATCATTTTTCAGCATCTGCCTGTTTTTCAAATACTCGCCGATGATCAAAAGTGAGTTGTTATAATACCGCGTCATAAAAAAGACAACAGGATTGTATTTAGGCAAGCCCTCCGGAGTAAGACTCCGGTCAAATAAATAGCGATAACTGTAATAGGCCGCCGAACAGTAATATTTCACCGATTTATCCGGATCGCTGCGGTAACGGTATCCCATGGCGGAACACAAATCGGCCAATATCTGCATCAGGTGACGCTGTTTATTCATCTTTGCGCGCTGATCGAGCAAGCGGATAACTTCGTCCGGATTTTCTTCGAATCGCGTCAGCAGCAAATTCGACAACAGGAAATTTGTTGATTTGTGATTTATCTCACCGCCCCATTCCACCACACTGGAGTAAACACTGTTGTATCTATCAGCAGGAGAAACCTTGGTCAGCTTTACACTTGAACTGCAACCGGCCAGCAAAACTAACAGCGGCACTAACAACAAGCTAATTTTTTTCATGATTTAATCGTTAATTAAGTTAGGTGGGGAAGTTAGTTAAAAAATACAACAATGAAAAGCCTCGACCTTATCTGTTGTTTGCTGTGAGGTAAGAGAGTTAAGTCAGAAAAAAAAGGAGAAGGATAGACCTTCTCCTTTTTCAGTACCGAAGGTGGGAATCGAACCCACACGTCCGAAGACACACGAGTTTGAGTCGTGCGCGTCTACCAGTTCCGCCACTTCGGCATTTCCAACAATTGGAAACTTTGGAGTGCGAATTTATTAATAATTTCGAAACGTGTAAGGCAGGGGGCGAAATTTCATTCCTGCACCTAGTATGATTTGAAAGGAATTTGGTTAACTTTGCCACCCGTTAAAGGGCACCGAACAACTACAGCATGTCGGAAAAAGTAAAAATATTTGCAGGGCGTCACAGCAGAGCATTAGCGGAGAGAATCTCTCAGAGCTATGGTACCGGTTTGGGTAAGATCGATATATTGGAATTTAGTGACGGGGAGTTTCAGGCATCGTATCAGGAAACTGTAAGAGGAAATGTGGTGTTTATCGTTCAGTCAACACCCCCACCTACTGAAAATCTTTTTGAGCTATTGTTAATGGTGGATGCCGCAAAGAGAGCATCAGCAAAAAGAATTATTGCCGTTATCCCTTATTTTGGTTTTGCTCGACAGGACAGAAAGGATCAACCGCGCGTGGCTATTGGTGCTAAACTGGTTGCCAATTTGTTAACGGCCTCTGGTATAGACAGAATCATGACGATGGATCTGCATGCTGACCAGATTCAGGGCTTTTTTGAGGTTCCCGTAGATCACTTGTTTGGATCCACCATATTCTTACCATGGATCAGGAACAACATGGATACGACAGACCTGGTCATGGCAGCACCGGACACAGGCGGTACAAAGCGAGCCAATGCCTATGCCAAACACTTGGATGTGGATCTGGCGATATGTTATAAACAGCGTAAGAAGGCCAATGAAATCTCGGATATGACGGTAATCGGTGATGTTTCCGGAAAAGAAGTGTTGTTGGTAGACGACATGGTTGATACGGCCGGAACATTAACAAAAGCAGCTGAGTTGTTCATGAACCATGGGGCAAAAAGTGTAACAGCATTGTGTACTCATCCTGTACTCAGTGGTCCTGCTTACGACAGAATCAACCAATCGGTATTAAAGAAACTCATTGTAACAGATACACTTCCGATCAAGCACCAAAGCGATAGGATCGAAGTATTGTCTGTCGATGGGCTGTTCGCGGATGTGATGGCCAAAGCAATAAGCCATGAATCCATAAGCGAACATTTTGTAATTGCATAATGAACATAAATAAATAATAAAATGAAACAGTTATCATTGAGCGGTTCCCTTCGAGGGAACGTAGGGAAGAAAGATGCTGCTGAACTTCGCAGACAGGGAAAGGTTCCTGCTGTAATTTATGGAGGTTCTGAACAGGTTCACATATTCCTTGAAGAAAACGAAGCTAAAAAGATCGTATTCACACCTGAAGTATATGTACTTCAAATTGATGTAGAAGGCAAAGTGTATAAGGCAATTTTGCAGGATTTACAGATGCATCCTGTAAAAGACACGGTACAGCACATGGACTTTTTGGAAGTTGTTGATGGGAAGACGGTTAAGATTAATATCCCCGTCGTACTTGAAGGACAGGCTAGAGGTGTTTTGAACGGAGGAAGATTATCACGACTTTTTAGAAGACTACAGGTAGAAGCGATGGAATCTGACCTTCCTGATGCAATCAACATCAATATTGCTCCATTGCGTATTGGGCAAAAAATTAGAGTTGGTGACCTGAAATATCCAGGAGTGAAGTTCTTAGATCCTGAATCTGCAGTTGTTGTAGCGGTGAGAGTGGCAAGAGGAGCTGTTGAGGATGAGGAAGAAGAGGAAGAAGAAGGAGCAGAAGGAGCTGAGGGAGCAGAAGGTGAAAAAGCTGCAGAAGGTGAAAAAGCTGAGCCTGCCGCAGAGAAATCTGAGGAGTAAGAGCCCACTGTAGATGAAACACTTAATCGTTGGATTAGGGAACATCGGAGAGAAGTACGATCGTACTCGACACAATATAGGATTTGAAATACTGGACGCTTTTGCAGAAGCGTCCAGTGTTGTTTTTACACCCGACCGATATGGAGCCCGCTGCGAAATAAAGCACAAGGGCAGATCATTCATATGTGTCAAGCCTTCTACTTATATGAATTTGAGTGGAAAAGCGGTTCGATACTGGCTGCAAAAGGAAAAACTTGACCCCGAACAACTGCTTATCATCACCGATGACATTGCCTTGCCGTTTGGTACAGTCCGGCTCAAGGCAAAGGGAAGTGACGGTGGGCACAATGGGCTGAAAAGTGTTCAGGAGACATTGGGAACTTCGAAGTATCCCAGATTAAGGTTCGGAGTAGGGTCCGATTTTGGACCCGGACAGCAGGTGAACTATGTCTTAAGTAAATGGACAGATGACGAAAGTAAAGCACTCAATGGCAGAAAAGAAATCTGTATTGACCTGATAAAATCATTCGGAACCATCGGTATCGATAGAACAATGAACCAATTCAACAACAAGTAGAAATTAAGCGGATTCTATTTTGATACGGTTGTAGAAAAATTCAGTAATTTTTTCATTCCGACACTTTCTCCCAGGAGCTCAGGTAATTTCGAAATGGAAACCCGTTCTTGTTGCATGGTGTCCCGCTCTCGAATAGTAACTGTGTCGTTTTCAAGAGTCTCATGGTCCACGGTAATGCAAAACGGTGTTCCAATCGCATCCTGACGTCTGTATCGTTTCCCGATAGAATCTTTTTCTTCATACTGGCAGCTGTGATCAAACTGGAGCAAACGCATGATTTCTCTCGCCTTATCAGGTAAGCCATCCTTTTTGGTCAGAGGGAAAATCGCTGCTTTTATCGGAGCGAGCGGCGGAGGGATCCGAAGTACTACTCTCGAGGTTCCGTCGTTGAGCTCTTCTTCTTTGTAAGATGCAGCCAATACGGCCAGAAAAACTCGATCTAGCCCAATCGAAGTCTCGATTACATAAGGTACAAATCGTTCATTTTTTTCGGGATCAAAATAGGTTAGATTCTTGCCGGAAAATTCCTGGTGTGCATTCAGATCAAAATCTGTGCGGGAATGTATCCCTTCCAGCTCTTTGAATCCCATGGGAAAATTAAATTCAATATCACAAGCTGCATCAGCATAATGGGCCAGCTTGATATGATCATGAAATCGATAATTATCTGAACCAAAACCGAGCGCATTGTGCCATGCCATTCGAGCCTCTTTCCAATAGCTGTACCATTCCTTCTGTGTACCGGGCTGGATGAAGTATTGCATTTCCATTTGCTCAAATTCCCGCATCCTGAAAATAAATTGTCTGGCAACAATTTCGTTTCTGAATGCCTTTCCGATCTGTGCAACTCCAAATGGGAGCTTCATTCGGCCGGTTTTTTGAACATTTAGGTAATTCACAAAGATTCCCTGGGCAGTTTCTGGCCGCAAATAAATAGTTGCCGATTCCCCGGAAACGGATCCTAGCTCTGTTCCGAACATCAAATTGAATTGACGCACTTCCGTCCAGTTGGCCGTGCCACTAACAGGACACTTAATTTCCATGTCAATGATCAAATCTCTGATGGCCTCCAGGTCGTCACCGGAAAAGGCCTGCTCCATTCGTTTGTTCAGATCATCAATTTGAGCTTGTCTGCGTTGAACATTCGGATTCGTTGCTCTGAACTCTGTTTCATCGAAATCTGCCCCAAACTTTTTTGCTCCCTTGTTGACATCCTTTTGAATTTTCCCTTCGATTTTAGCGACGTGCTCTTCCAGCAACACATCCGCTCGATATCTCTTTTTTGAATCTTTGTTGTCGATCAAAGGGTCGTTGAAAGCATCCACATGACCTGAAGCCTTCCAAACGGTAGGATGCATAAAAATGGCGGAATCAATTCCGACTATATTTTCGTGCATCTGAACCATTGCCTTCCACCAAAATTCTTTGATGTTGTTCTTCAGCTCAGAGCCATACTGGCCATAATCATACGTTGCACTTAATCCGTCGTAAATTTCGGAAGACTGGAATACAAACCCGTATTCTTTCGAATGTGAAATAACCTTCTTTAAAATATCATGCTGGTCCGCCATGTGGCAAAAGTAAAAAGTTCATGACAATTCGCCACCAAAAAATAGAGCTAGTGAAGAATTTCTATTTTTTTTGTCAGGACTCCGCCGTTTTCGGCTGTCATTACCATGAGATACACCCCCCCTTCTAATAGTGACAGATCCACCTTGGAAAAGGCCCCAAAGACCCCGCTGGAGACGAGTCTTCCTGACAGTGCATAGATAGAAAAGCTTCCGGATTGATCCGATTCGATGAAAAGCGCTTCGGAAGTAGGGTTAGGAAAAAGTTTCACAGAATGGTCAACGCCCGGGTCAATTGTGGTTAGATGTTCGTTCAGGTAGCTTGCTGATGTCACAATGCCAAGACTGTTCGTTGTGGCCGTGAATACCGGAATGCCTTCATCCTTTGCAATCCAGTCGTAAATGAAATTGGTTGCTGTAGGAATACTGCTCCCAAGACCAATTGTGTCAAGATACAAGGTGTCTGTGATGGTGAGCTCCGTCTTTACCCGAAGACAATCAAACGAACCGTATGGCGTCGTGACAGTTCCCCATCCATCTACCTCTTTGTTTCGAAAAAATTCCTGTCCGTAAGCACCTACAGTTGGGATGTCGATCAAGTAGCTGCCTTCTGAGGAATGGGTGTTACCGAAATTCATTGGAAAATCATAGATCACGTCGATTTGGTCGTATTGGATCGAAGTTGGAATTCCATTCAGGTTAGCTCCTGAGCCTGTTATCTTGTGTCCTGAAGCGTCGTCTCTGAAGTATTCAAATCTGTCAGACAGTGAGACCACACCCGAGCTTCCAATGTCCTCCGATGCAATCGCATAATCCGCCGAATGATCAGGATACAGTAGCGGATTATTGAAAAAAAATTGATAGGCCAGTGGAGTGGATGAAACGCTCACAGGATTCAGGGTGTCCCCCGGCATTCCGAACACCCAGGAAAAATCCCAGTTGTATCCAGAACCGGTGGATATGACGTCGATGGTAAAAAGGTCAATTACACTTTCCGAAATGTATTGATGACCTACAATGGGCATATCTGAGCCATCAACGGTAATTTGAGCACGGAATGAAACAGTCAGAATTGTCAACAATAAAACAAACGAAATCGGTTTCAGCATAGTCATTAACTTTAATTTAAATCTACGGAACTTCTACAAGAAAAGTTTAGGTTAGGTCGAAACAAGAAATATATTTCGGGAAATCGTGAAAATTGGATTTCTTTTTCTCGTCGAAATTAACAAAGTTGCACAAAATACTCACCGATGGAGGATGCTGTAATTTCTGCATGAGCCCCATTCCTTTTTCGGCTTCAAAAAACAAAAAGAAGGGGTCGGTGAGATCTAAATATAGCATCCCGACATGTCGGTTGAAGGTGGCCAGGCAAGATTCCAGTAAAGGAGACACTAGATGTTGATCCTTCACGCACAGACCCTCGAATGCTAGATAGTGGAATTTATTTCTTGGCGATAGCCGCCCCAAAATGGGCAGGTAGTGAAAGATGTTTCTCCCCAACCATCCGAGCATTCCCGGAATGTTGTGTAGTTTCCAGCCAACGGGATTTGCCTGGACGGCAACTTTCAAATGTCCGTTGTTCCTGATGCCATAACATTGCCCTTTGTATCCGACTTTATTGGTGTGAAACAAAGCGTGCTCACTGTATTGATCAGAAACAAAGGCTTCATACTCAGTTGTGCTGATTTGTTCGAAGCCGGCAGCAACCTTCGGAAAGAAACGGCTGAAAAGTACAGGCTTAAATGCCCCAATAGATTCTTGTTTAAAATGGTTTGAAACACCGATAGATTGAAGGTTGCGCTTTTCGATGTACGCATAAAATACGGTTTCTTTTGTCAGCTTTTCACGGTAATGTGACTCCAGCTTACCGGTTAGTAATTTCCCGATTCCTTTTCCCTGATGAGCAGGTTTTACTGAGAAATAGCGAATGTAGTATGCGTCATACAGGGTTGAGCTACACTTGACTTTTCTTTTACAATATGCAGCAACTGCGATCAATTCATTTCCATTCCACAGGGTGTGAAAATCAGGGGTAGTCAAGTCGTGGATCTTTTGCTCCGCATCCAGGTGGGTGTAGCGCAATCCTGAGCTTCCATAAACAGTTGAGCTAAGCAAATCAACGATCTCTGGTGTTGCTGTATTGAAGATTCTGTATCGTAATTGTTCAGTCAACTATCGATTTAGATTACTTTAGTGCTAAAGTAAACACTGTGATTGAAATAGAAGGGAAATTAATTTCATTGGATATTTTTCAAAAGCAATTTGTGTGCGACCTGTCCAAGTGCAAAGGTGCATGCTGCGTTGAAGGAGATGATGGAGCGCCACTTACAGAGGAGGAAATTCATTGGATAGAGGAAGATCTGGATTCAATTAAACCGTATATGAGGAAAGAAGGGATGGAAGCAGTTGATCGGGATGGTGTTTATTATATGGATGCAGATGATGAGCCGGTAACGACGTTGGTAAATGGTGGAGAGTGTGCTTTCGTTCGGTTCGATGAACAAGGGATAGCAAAATGTACGATAGAAGAGGCATTTGAAGATGGAAAATCACAATTCAAAAAACCGATCAGCTGTCATTTGTATCCGATTCGAGTAAGTCAATTGAAAAAGTATGAGGCGCTGAATTACAACAGCTGGCACTTGTGTGATCCGGCTTGTGCGTTGGGGAAAGAACTAAAAGTAAAAACGTATAAATTTTTGAAGGAACCCATCATCCGAAAATGGGGAGAAGAATTCTTTAACGAACTGAAATTAGTTGATTCTCAATTAGAAAGGGAAAAGAGAATATAGACCTGACACCTGAAACAATTTTGTCCGATCATTCTCCTCCAATTTTGATGCCAATTTAGTCGCCGTACAGCAGAAAAAATTTGTTTCCATTTGTCCTATTATTTTGTAGCCAACGTGTGGCCTGACATTGAGCTACTTATCAAAAATTCGGTGTTGATATTAACAATGGTTGAAATTGTTTATAACCGCGTAAAACCTTGTAAATTGGGGTATTGCGAAAGCCAAACGCATTCTTAAACGCTTAATTTTTGCCCGACCAAAACCCCATCTCCCACAATTGCAGGGACTTAAGAGGGTTATCAAAAGAGAGTGTTAATAACTAAGTAAAAATGTGAGAGAATATTAAGCCGATGGAATGTCAAAATTTTGAATTTTTGTAATCACCAAAGACGCTAAATACGCTTTTAAAATTTATCGGTTTCAGGACTGATATTCCTGTAGAATTGAGATGAAGTTGGGAAACCTCATCATTAGATTTTACAGCCCTAATTTGAAATTAACTTTACAAAAAACAGGTGAAGGTTCGGGAGGATTTTTACCAAAAAATGAAGACAAGAGTATGGAAGAAACAAGCAAAACAGCCGAGGACCGGGAGGTCAAATTAGATGAAGTGTTGACGGAAAATACTACGCTAGAGGAACCGATTCTAAAAGAGAACGACAATAGATTTGTTCTTTTCCCAATTGAACACGATGACATTTGGGCAGAATACAAAAAACAGGAGGCAAGCTTCTGGACTGCTGAGGAGATAGACCTGTCACAAGACATCTCAGATTGGGAAAATAAACTGAACGACAACGAAAGACACTTTATTAAACATGTGTTGGCGTTTTTTGCAGCGAGTGACGGAATTGTAAACGAAAATCTTGCTGAAAACTTTTTAGCTGAAGTACAATATACGGAGGCCAAATTCTTCTACGGTTTTCAGATTGCCATGGAAAATGTGCATTCGGAAACCTATTCATTATTGATTGATACCTATATAAAAGATAAAGTCGAGAAAGATAAATTGTTCCGCGCAATCGAGACATTGGATTGTGTTGCTAAAAAAGCCCAGTGGGCATTGCGTTGGATCGATAATGGCTCCTTTGCCGAAAGACTGATAGCGTTTGCCGCAGTAGAAGGAATATTCTTCTCCGGCAGCTTTTGCTCCATCTTCTGGTTGAAGAAAAGAGGGCTGATGCCGGGACTTACCTTCTCGAATGAGCTGATATCCAGAGACGAAGGAATGCACATGGATTTTGCCTGCCTGCTTCATGGGAAGCATGTGGTCAATAAAGTTCCAAAAGAACGGATCGAGGAGATCATTAAGGATGCAGTTGAGATCGAAAAGGAATTTGTTGTAGATGCAATTCCGGTAAGATTAATCGGCATGAATGCGGATTTGATGTCGCAGTACATTGAATTTGTTGCTGACAGACTTTTGGTGGAGCTTGGGAATGAAAAAGTATACAACGTTTCCAACCCATTCGACTTTATGGATATGATCAACCTTCAAGGGAAAACGAATTTCTTCGAGAAAAGAGTTGGAGAGTATCAAAAAGCAGGTGTAAAAACTGGCGATTCGTCGAGAAGTACGTTCAGCCTTGATGCTGACTTCTAAGAAGCACCAACCAGAATTAGTAGTGAATATTAACCGCGAAACACACAAGTAGACTATGTATGTAATTAAAAGAGACGGTAGAAGAGAGGCTGTGAAATTTGATAAGATCACGGCCAGAGTTAAGAAGTTATGTTATGGATTGAGCCCATTGGTCTCAGCCGAACAGGTGGCCATGAAGGTCATCGAGGGTCTTTACGACGGAGTAACAACATCCGAGCTAGACAATCTAGCAGCTGAGGTGGCTGCGTCCAACACGATCACACATCCGGATTATGCATTGCTGGCATCAAGAATTGCAGTTTCTAACCTGCACAAGAATACCAAAAAATCATTTTCGGAAACAGTAAAACAGTTGTATGAATACGTAGATCCGAAAACCGGGAAGAATGCATCACTGATTGCCGAAGACGTATACAAGGTAATTATGGAGAATGCTGAGCTGTTGGATTCGAATATCATCTACGACCGAGATTTTCGATACGATTTCTTCGGGTTCAAAACATTGGAGCGTTCGTACTTACTGAAATTGGACGGTCAGATCACAGAACGACCACAGCACATGTTGATGAGGGTTTCCGTAGGAATCCACAAAAACGACGTCGAGGCTGCTATCAAAACGTATAACCTGATGAGTGAAGGTTGGTTCACGCACGCTACACCAACTTTGTTCAATGCAGGAACACCAAAGCCGCAGATGTCCTCTTGCTTTCTTTTGACGATGAAAGAAGATAGTATCAACGGAATCTATGACACCTTACAGCAGTGTGCTAAAATTTCACAATCTGCTGGAGGTATAGGGCTATCGATTCACGACATTCGTGCAACAGGTTCCTATATCAAGGGTACCAATGGGACTTCCAATGGAATTGTTCCTATGCTGCGGGTATTTAACGATACAGCTCGCTACGTAGATCAAGGAGGAGGAAAAAGAAAAGGATCTTTTGCTATCTATATTGAACCATGGCATGCGGATGTTTTCGACTTCCTCGACCTGAAGAAAAACCATGGAAAAGAGGAGCAGCGTGCACGAGACTTGTTCTATGCGCTTTGGATACCGGATCTCTTTATGGAAAGGGTCGAGTCCAATGGAGAGTGGTCACTGATGTGCCCCAATGAATGTCCTGGCCTTTCAGACGCGTACGGAGAAGACTTCAAAAAACTATATGAGGGATATGAAAAAGCCGGAAAAGCAAGAAAGTCGATAAAAGCGCAGGACTTGTGGTTCAAAATTCTGGAGTCACAGATCGAAACGGGCAATCCGTATATGTTGTACAAAGATGCTGCGAACGAAAAATCAAACCAAAAGAATTTGGGTACGATCAAGTCGTCCAATCTGTGTACGGAGATCATGGAATATACTTCTGCTGATGAAGTGGCCGTTTGTAATCTGGCATCTATTGCACTGCCCAAATTTGTAAAAGACGGCGAGTTCGACCACGAAAAATTATTTGAAGTCACCTACCAGGTCACGAAAAATCTGAACAAAATAATCGACGCGAACTATTATCCGATTGTTGAGGCCAGAAATTCAAATATGCGGCATAGACCAATCGGTATTGGAGTACAAGGGCTTGCTGATGCATTCATCACGATGAGATATGCATTCGATTCAACCGAAGCCAAAGACTTGAACAAGGAAATATTCGAAACGATCTATTTTGCGGCATGCACCGCATCCAAAGATCTTGCAAAGGAGGATGGTCCCTATGAAACTTACGAGGGATCTCCGATTTCAGAAGGAACATTCCAGTTCGATATGTGGAACGTAACGCCAAGCGACAGATGGGAGTGGGATGTGCTGAGAGAAGAAGTGAAGGAACACGGTGTTAGAAACTCGCTGTTACTGGCCCCAATGCCAACTGCTTCAACGGCTCAGATCCTTGGAAATAACGAATGCTTCGAACCCTACACGTCCAACATCTACACGAGAAGGGTATTGTCCGGTGAATTCATTATTGTAAACAAGCACTTACTGAGAGATTTGGTTAAGCTTGACATCTGGAGCGATGAGCTAAAAAACAAATTGATGGCGGCGAATGGGTCGGTTCAGGGAATAGAAGAGATTCCTGACAACATCAAAGCACTCTATAAAACGGCATGGGAGCTTTCTCAGAAAACCATAATTGAAATGGCCGCCGATAGAGGAGCCTACATTTGTCAGTCGCAGTCGCTGAATGTATTTATGGAAAATGCCAATTTCGCGAAACTGACCTCCATGCACTTCTATGGATGGAAGCAGGGGTTGAAAACAGGCATGTATTATCTGAGAACGAAGGCCGCAGTTGATGCGATCAAGTTTACTCTTGAGAAAACGGCCGTGGTACAACCTATTGCAAAAACGGAGGAAGAAAGACAGGCGGAGATCGCTTGCTCTTTGGACGATCCGGATAATTGCGAGATGTGTAGCGGATAGAAGATTGATCTGTCTATCAATACAGTAAATCTGCTGTTAGCGTTTAATTGTTGATTAGGAAAGCCCGCCGCAAGTGGGCTTTCTTTTTTGGTTAATACCTATTGATGAATCAATCCATTTCACACAAGAAGTGATCGTTCAATTCAATATTTTCGGTAATTCATGAAATATTGGTTTAAAGAGCTTTTGTATGTACAGTAGATAAAATGGGACAATTAATTCTTTTAACTCGCTTCGAGAATTTTTAATATTACAAAGGTTAGTTTCCCGTGCAAGGAATATGAATAAGGAAGATCTAAAATATCTGGAGCGGATAAGAGCAGGAAGCGAAGAAAGTTTGGTAGACTTGTATAGAAAGTACAGAGATAATTTTGTGACCTGGAGCCAAACCCAATTTTCAGTTTCGGAAGAGCAAGCAAAAGATATTTTCCAAGAAACTATGATTGACTTTTATCAAAACACGGTCTCCGGTCAATTAGACCAATTGACTTGTAGTTTGAAAACATATTTGTTTCAAATTGCAAAATTTAAGCTGATCAATCTATTAAATAAAGATTCTCGAACAACTTACCTCTCAGATTTGAATTTGATAAATAGTGAAAGTCAGATATATACGATGGATAACGAATCCGATTTTAATTCCGATCAAATCAACGAGGCATTATCAAAGTTGCCAGAAGACTGTCAGAAAGTTTTAAGACTTTATTATCATAATGAATATGACATGACCTCTATAGCCCGAGAGCTGAATTACAAAAATGCAAATACTGCGAAGTCGAAGAAGTCCTTGTGCATGCAAAAGTTAATTCGAGAGTTAGCAAAAATGTCAAAAATATTAGTGCTATGATTACACAAGCGTATATTGACATATTTGAAAATTATTTGAGTGGAGAGCTCAGCCCGGATGAAAAATTGAATTTTGAATCACGGCTTGAAATGGATCAAGAATTTCGTTTTTCTTTCGAGAAATATAAAGAACTCGAATGCTCTTTAAAGAGACATTTTGAACGGGAATCACTCAAAAATAAACTCAGAAAGTCTGATGCTGATTCAAAAATAAAAGGTCGCAGAGGGATAAGTCGTCTTCATATAGGTCGTTTTGCTGTCATTGGATCAGCAGCGGTAATCCTATTGTCAATATTGATATACTACAATAAAAATGACGATCAGGAACAAGCTAATTTTCTGGATATGTGGCCCTATGAAGAAGGGTTAGTAGTGAAAATGGGATCATCAATCAAGTATAATCCTGCTATGAATGCCTATAGGCTGGAAAATTGGGAAGAGGCTATTCTTCTTTTTTCAGAACTAAAAACAGATACGGCGGCGTATTTCGAAGGAAACGCAAGATTTTATCTTAAAGACTATGTAAAAGCCAAAAAGATCTTTTTATCTATTGATAATAATTCGTCCTACTATCCTGATGCACAGATTAGATTCGCGATACTGTCAATTTATTGCGGAGAGAAACAGGTGGCGAAGATTACACTTGATGATATTATTCAGGATTCTTCAAGTGAATATCACGATTTAGCGCTCCAACTGTTGGAGATGATGTAGAGAATAGGAATAAGGATAATTAGCAGGGAAAGTATCCAAGGTGATAGGGATGATTCGGAATGATTATTTCTTTTTTTAAATTTTTGATCAGCCCCCATGGCTCTATGACCAGCCCAATAAAATGGGGCAGCCAAGCTACTGTTTAATGCGTTGGAAATGTAATCGAACTGTGCGGTTCGAAGGGATGCAGAAGTGGTTGATCCGAGTGCAAGGTTCTTGTAAAACTGATTTAGTATGATGTGGGAAGATCGATCATCAAGATCCCAGATTGAATACATAATTTGAGCTACACCTTTCATGTAGAAGGCTCTTTGAAACCCATCTAATCCATCTCCTTCATTATGGATTCCTTCTCCTGTAGAACAAGCGTTTAAAACGGCCATTTTGCAGTTCCAATCTCTTGCATAGACATCCGCTATTGAAAACTTATCTTGGTTAAAAACAAGAGAGGAGGATTCCCGTTCTGTATTGTCCCAATTCGCATGTCCGGAAAAATGTAAAATAGCACTTTTTGATTCCATGAATTTTTGCAGCGCATGTTCGTTCTGTTTATTGTGCAAACCGAATGACTCCATACTGTCGACAAATTGTTGTCCAAAAGGCAGTATGAATTGTTTCTCATATTCAGGAGCAATAACATCAACATACCAATTACTGATTTGTGTAGGATTCGTTATAAAATCATTCACTGAGAATACCATTTTGAAATTGACATGGTGCATGAGGTAGTCAAGTTTTCTATAGTCTTTACTTTCAATTCCTTTCTTCGAACCTAATAGAGCATTAAACGGTATTTTATGAAACCAATTTGACGGAGAGATGATTGCTTCACTGAAGGAGCTTAGGTTTACATC
Source organism: uncultured Flavobacteriales bacterium (assembly GCA_913030835.1). Classification (GTDB taxonomy): domain Bacteria; phylum Bacteroidota; class Bacteroidia; order Flavobacteriales_D; family Parvicellaceae; genus UBA10066. The sequence goes on from CAJWDP010000023.1 coordinate 14,215, forward strand.
TTTAAATATTTTTAGGAATAAATTATACGCTGTTGTAACGTATTCCTGGTAATTTAAATCTGTTATGGCCTTTTGAAGGGATAGTACCTCTAATTCTGATACGACTAGAGGAAGTACCTGATAGTCATATTTGGATACGAATAATAGGAATGGTTCTGGATTGGTGGAAAAGTCAATGTAGCACTGGTTTTTCGTTAGTTCGGATTGAACAGACTCAATAGAAACGATTTCTGAATAAGCTGATTTGCTCCATTTTTTTTTGTCATGATATTTTAATAATTGAAGACATTTAAATATAGATTCAACATCATCAGAGTTTTGATGGAGATACTCAAAATACTTTTGTTTAATGCGTTCAGAAAATGGAACTAAGTCGTAAAGAGCGAAGAGTTGATTTGGATTTTGACTTCTGTATGATGCGAATGCACACTGCCATAATTTTTCAGCATCATAAAAGGCGGAGTCAAGTTTATTTTTGATCTCTGCGTTTGAATTTATTTTGTAATACTGAAGTAATGTTCTCTGATAATGTTTGGAACAACTAAGTGCATTTGTTGGGCTTATTATTTCGTCTACATTTTTGAGGTCAAAAGACGCCAATGCATCTTCAAAAAGGGATAAAGAAAAGTCAAAATTAAAACTTGTTCTGTTTTGAAATGTATACGTGTAAGCAAGTGCTTTTACAAATTTGGATCGGGCGATTTGATAATGTTGATCATTAGAAAGTTCATGATAAATTTCAATTGCCCTGTCGTAAAGTTCGTTCGCTACCAATTGGCAAGAATCGATAAAATTATAAGAAGTGGTATTTGATTTGATCGTTGGGATTAAATCGACAAAAGAATTGGCGTATAAATGCAAGGTTTGGGCGTACATGAATGCATTACCACTGGAATTTTCTTGAATTCTTAGACTTTTCTCATAGGTAGGAAAAATATGTTGGCGGTATTGTTTTACCAACTCAATTCCGGAATAATCTCTCAGGGTTAATTTTTTTGATTGTGCATAAACATTAAGTAACCAGCACTGTAAGGAATCTGATAGTCTGTTGTCTTCTGTTAATTTGAATAGTGAGTCGACATATAATCTTGTTTTTGATACATCAAACTTTTCGTAAAAATAAGTACTTAAATGTCCCAATCGAATAGCTCGAAGAGCCGGATTGGCTGTGCCAATTTCCTGTCCGATGCTGTCTGATTGATTCCAATAATATAGAGCTGTTTCAAAATCCCCTTTTACTTTCTCAATGTCTCCAAGCAGTCTGCAAGCATATTGCTGAATTTTCAAATTCGGATGATGAACAGAATTTTTTAGAGATGGTAATAAGGATGTGAATTCACCTCGTTCAAATGAAACTTGCCAATCGCTAATAATTGACTGACAGCGAACACCATTGATTACGCACAGATTAATCAATACAAAAAGTAAATATTTGAGTTGAATTGGCATTAGTGTATTCAAAAGAATGTGTGTTCAACAAACATAGCGACTTACCTTTTCGAATTTCAATTGATTAAGATAAATATTACAAATCGTGACTACCATGGGCTTACCTTTTTATGAGTTTGTGGAATAGGGTCCAGGAACATAATTTAAACTAAATACCATTCCATGTTGAAAAGGCAACATGATAACCAAATTTAAATGAATTGAAGATGACAAATGAGGATAATTCAGAGAACTTGGAACGGCAAAAGTTCGAATTGGAGAAGCAGAAATTAGAGTTGGAGAAACAAAAATTAGCCTTTGAGAAGGAAAAAAGCAAAGAAAAGCCAACCGTATTACCCTCAAGAAAAATCACTATTGGTGATATCGTGGGATATGTTTGTTCTTTGGCACTTATTGTATCCACTTTTTTGCCTTGGATCTCCGGAAAGTCTAGAGGCGGAGGTTTTTCTTTCAGTGGTTCAATCAATGGGTTGGAAGTGGGTCACGGCTATATCATATTACTTTGCGCAATAGCGGTAGCAGTTCTAATTGCGTTAAAGAAAGTCTGGGTAGTAATTCCAGCAGGTATTGCGTTGTTGGATTCAATAGCTGTGATATCTGGAATTGGTTCATTTTCTGCCAGTGTAGGATCCGCAAGTGCAAGGGTTGGCTTTGCTATAGGACCGGTCATAGTTCTAATATCCAGTTGTTTGATATTTGTTTCAACCTTTTTTCTAAAAAAGTCTGTAGAAGGTGGTGGAGGATCGGTAAACATCCTATCATTTTTCATCAAACACAAATTCACAATTTTACTTACGATCGCTATTCTATTGATATTAACTCCTCTGATTGGGGGTGAATTTGAGCTACATAAATTTTCTAATCTACTCACAGCTCTATTTATTGGGTGTTTTATCCCTGCAGGAATACTTTTTTATCTGAAGCTTAAGAGATCATTTCTAGCGTTCATCCCATTGATTGCTTTTTATATTTTGGGTTACATATTTGATTACAACCCCAGTTTCAGCCTCGGGTTTCTTGGAGGTGAAGACAACATGTCGTCTTTTAGCTATTTTTCATCACTTGCATTTGGCTCTTTTGCGACCTGGTTTAATATTGTTTTCTATTTGGTGTTTTTTGCAATTTTGATAACCGAGCTTTTTCAAGTTAAAGAAATCAATATCATTCCGGAAGGGGTTGGAAAAGTGGTAAATTACTTTAAACCGAAACTGTTTTATTCGATTTTGTTTGTTCCGTTGGTAATTCTACTTATCTATAACGTTTCTACCAAAAATCTGGTCACCGAAGAAGATCGTAATGCCTTTTACAAATCAACCGATCAGATAATGGGGGAATGGTATTTTACAGATAACGATTCATCCTTGGTTTATCAACTTAAGATTTCAACTCCGGAATTAACGGAGGAGGATTACGAATCCGAAGAAAACTATGAAAGTAGTAGTCTACCACAATTTCTTAGAGATCCGGATTATAGTGGAGAACTTGCGAAGAAATTTTCCTTCAAACTGTCTTGCGCTGACGCAATGATTGTCGAAGATAGGTTTGAGTATGTTGCTAGTTATGATGAATTGTTTGATTTCCCCTTTACTGTAAATGCTAACTTTTTGATTAGATCCTTGAGTAATGAAGAACTACTGATTGAAACTGACTATGTAGGCGGTAATAAAGCTGAATTTATTTGTGTCAATAACTACGAAATCATTAATAGGCTCTGTGAGGATAAACAGAAATTGGCAATGGAACTCCAGAAGAAGAAAGAAAAGGAAGAGTTGATGAATGGGTATAAGTCCTGCAAATGCGATGTGTCGAATGAAGGAGATTTTGAAATCACAAGCTGTGTATGGGGTATCTACAAGTTTGTAACCGAAAACTTCTATGATTCAGATGATTGTAAGTTTGGGTGTAAAAGTCAATTCATTTATAAAAACGAAGGTGAGATTCACATTAGCGAGTTGTTTGAAAATAGCGCGAAAGGAATGGAGTTTTTAGGGTCGAAATTTGAGCAAGCTTTTAACGAAATGAGTGAGCAGGATCCAAGTTGCTTCGAGGAGACTGAATTTCAAGCTCCAATGTGGTTTGAAATGCAATTTTTGTCTGACGAATCAGGGCTTACTTTTACTACTCCATTGGATGTGCCTGCGTATTGCAGCGGACCATTCGGGGAGTCTAGTGTTTTTATACCGTACAATGAGCTTATTTCAATGATAAATCTTCAATAGGAGCAATTCTAAAATTTCTTGGGAGTACATTAGACAGATAGTAAAGCAAATACCGAAGAGGTTTGTTCAATCAAACGACTGCAGATCGGTGAGCTTTTTGTACACCCCGGCTTTATTGATCAGCTCTTGATGATTTCCACGTTCCACAATGCATCCTTCGTGCATCACAATGATCTCATCTGCATGTTGAATGGTAGACAATCGGTGTGCGATTACAAGGGAGGTTCTGTTTTGCATCAGCTTATTTAAGGCATCCTGTACCAGTCGTTCCGATTCTGTGTCCAATGCCGATGTAGCTTCGTCAAGGATTAGGATTGCGGGATTCTTCAATATGGCGCGGGCAATGCTCAGCCGTTGCCGCTGTCCCCCTGATAATTTACCTCCACTGTCACCGATGCGTGTGTCATATCCTTGTTCCAGCTCAAGGATGAAATCGTGGGCGTTGGCTATTCTCGCGGCCTCCATCACTTCTTCTTTGGTAGCATTGGGTTTGCCGAAGGCAATGTTGTTGAATACCGTGTCATTGAAAAGAATCGGGTTCTGTGTGACCACTCCCATAAGGTCGCGCACATCGTGAAGCTTAGCATTTCTAATGTCCACACCATCGATCAGAATAGCTCCTTCCGTTACGTCATAAAATCGTGGTAGCAGGTCGGCCATGGTTGTTTTGCCCGAACCACTTTGCCCGACCAGTGCGATCGTTTTGCCTTTTTCAATGGTCAGCTCGATCCCTTTCAATACATATTCTGTTTGGTATCTAAAAGAAACATTGCTGTATTTCACCTCTTTCGAAAAACTCGAAATGCTGTCTTTTTCGCCGTCCAGAATGGTAACCTCCGCCTCAGTAATTTCTTTAATTCGGGTTAAAGCAGCTAATCCGCGTTGAGCGTTGGAATATGCATTGGTGATACTTTTGAACGGAGCGATCAGCTGGGATAGGAATGCGATGTAAGCAATAAAGAAGGATCCGATCAGCTCCCCACCAAACACTAGCTGCCCTCCAAACCACAGAACAACGGCGATTAACGCTACGCCCAAAAATTCACTTACGGGTGAGGCAAGGTCTCCTTTGCGGTACATTTTGATCATAGTGGACGTATAATCTTCATTTTGTTCTTTGAATCGCTGGTACGATTTGTCTTTCGCATTGAACCCTTTTATAATGCGCAATCCACTTAGCGTTTCTTCCAGAGTCGACATCAGCAGACCCAGCTTTGATTGTCCTTTTTGTGCACTTCTTCTTAGGCTTTTACCAATAATACCGATCAGTAATCCTGCGATGGGAAAAAAGATCACCAAGAAAACGGTCAGCTGAGGACTCATCCAAATGAGCATAATGAAGAATGAAATGATGGTGATCGGATCTCGGAATAATGCTTCAATAGATCTTAGGATCGACCATTCAATTTCTTTCAGGTCATTGGTGACTTTCGATAAAATATCGCCTTTTCGTTCATCCGAGTAATAGGCCAGCTGAAGGTCAAGGATTTTGCGAAAAATCCCATTTCTATAATCCCGTATAATGCCATTTCGTAATACTGCGATTACATAAAGCGCAGCATAAGTACACAGATTTTTGAGCAAAATAGCAGCCACGATGAAAATACAAACATACAAGAGCACTTGCTCAGCTCCGAGCATTTGAACTTGTTGTGCGAGGTAATAAAAGCCGTGCTGTTTTAGGTCATAATCGGAAGCCCAAAAATCGGTGATTGGAGGATGTGCGAGCATTTCGGTAAGCTCTGCTTCCGATTTAAACAAAATTTCGAGTACCGGAATGAGCAAAACCATGGAGAACAGACTGAACACTACGGCCATTGCATTGAATAAAATATTGGCAATGGCATAAGGCCGATAACCCTTGATCAGTTGTATAATTTTGAAAAAGTCTCTCATTCAATGGGTAAATATAGCTGAATTTGATAACGGCAAATCTTCAATTATTGTATTTATAACCGAATTCATCAAGTTGCATTTCATACCTTTGATGGCCATGGCGAGTATCAGACAAGAGAAAATAGCAGGCCTTATTCAAAAAGAGCTGAGTCAGATCTTTAGAAAAGAAGCGCGTACCGTTTGCCTTGGGGCAATGGTGTCGGTAACGGTAGTGCGTATGTCTCCGGATATGGGTTTGGCAAAAGCATACCTTAGCATTTTCGGTTCGGCCAGTAAGGATGAAGTTTTCAAAAACATTCAAGCGCAGAATAAGACGATTCGCCATGATCTGGCCAAGAGCACAAGAAATCAATTGAGGAGAACCCCTGAGCTGATGTTCTTTTTGGATGACTCACTGGACTATGCTGATCAGATCAATCAGCTATTGAAAGACGGGTAGATAGCTGCCAAATTTGTATTACAGACCTTCCAAACCACTCATGTCGATGTCGTCATCGGTCATTTCTCGTTGTTCCGTATTGTTTGCCTTTTCCATATTCGATTCGGGCTTCTCTTCTGGCTCTGACTCCCCATGATCTTCTTCTACAATGGTTGCATCCGATGCGTAGGGATGCTCTTTTCTGGGTGTTTGCTGATACGGCTGTTCAAACCGCAAATTGCTTTGTTTAGCCTTGAGTTTTGGATTAGGGATGAGCAGCATGATCCACGCCCCAATCAGTGCACCCCATAGGATCAAGAGATACAAGAGGATCTCATCGCTCATCATTCCATTTGAAAAATCTTCAATGCAGTTTAATGTGTAGATAAGACCAAAGAAGCTACCAATGGAGGCAAAAACTATTCCTGTCACTTTTGCTCCTTTGGATCCATTCCCTCTTGCAGAGGCAGCAAGAATGATTGCAGGCATACACGTTGGAATGAAAATTAAATAGAAGAAAAATGTGTAAAATGCAACCTTTGCTTTGTATCCGGAACAACCGGAGAGAATAACGACCAAAATTCCAATCAAAAGCATTAAAATTGGATGTTTCAGCAATCGGGTCATTCGTTTTGATTTGTTTTAAATGTATGGAATTTAAGGTTAAGGCCTTCGATTTTAACGTTTATTAGAATTATGTTGGTCTGCAATCGTGTGGACTTAAGAAATCAGTTTATTTTCGTGAGGTGCGCTTTCCATTTTACATAGCTAAACGATATCTGGTTTCTAAGAAATCACATAAAATAATCAATGTGATCTCACTTATTTCGGTTGCCGGGATCTGGGTCAGCACAGCAGCTATGGTCATTGTCCTATCCGCATTCAATGGGTTTGAAGGAGTAGTAGAAGGGGTATATACAGCCACGGATACCGATTTGAAAGTCGAATTGAAAGAAGGGAAAAGCTTTGATTCAACTTTAGTAGCACAGGAGGCGATTGAGGCAATAGACGGAGTTAGCCATACTTCGTTTGTTATTGAGGAGATTACGCTGGTGAAACACGAGGACAGATGGATTACCTGTACGATGAAAGGCCTTGATCACTCATTTTTGCAGCAGTCCGGATTTGATTCATTGATCATTGAAGGGTTTCTCGATCTGGGTGATTATGGGGATGCTCCAATGGCTGTAGTAGGTTATGGGATAAAAAACCGGCTGGGTGTTACGGCGGACCCACGGTTCTCAGATGTGGTTTCCGTCCATGGATTGGTTCGAACAAAGGACATGAGAAAGGATGCGCAACCCTTCAATAAGGAAATGATTCTCATTGGGGGAGTATGCAGCGTGAACCCTGAGTTTGATGAAAAGTATTTCATAGTACCCTTGGCATTTGCTTCAGAATTACTCGAGTACGACACGGAAGTAACCGGTTTTGAGATCAATTGCATGAACGATGCAGATGTACATGAGATCAAAGAAAAAGTGATGCAGATCATCGGCTCTGATTTTACCGTAAAAACCAGTATGGAACAGAATGAGCTCATGTATCAGGTACATCAGAGTGAAAAAGGTATGACGTTCATCATACTTTCTTTCATTTTAGTCCTTTCATCATTCACCTTGATTGCTTCATTGACCATGCTGGTTATCGATAAGAAGAACGACATAAAGATTCTGGCGAGCATGGGGGCCTCTTTACGGCAGATCAGGAAAGTGTTTTTTCTGCAAGGCTTAATGATCACATTTATGGGGGCTCTCATCGGATTGCTGACCGGCTACGGGATCTGCTGGGTACAAATGAAATTTCACCTATTAAAAATGGAAGGTGCGATCATTTCATACTATCCAATTGAGACCCAATGGGAAGATTTTTTGCTAATTATGGCAACGGTGGGTTGTATAGGTGTTATCGCCACTTATTTTCCTTCAAAATACCTGGTAAGACGGCACTTTGATCAGGCAAACTGACACAATATATCTTCAAATATTTCATAGAGACCAGCCACATCATCTGTTGTAACCAGCTTCGTTCTGACCGGTTTGAAGTCCGGTATCCCTTTAAAATAATTGGCATAGTGCCTTCGCATTTCCACGACGCCTACGCGTTCCCCTTTCCACTTAATGGATCGATCCAGATGCTCTTTTGCAACATCTACCCGTTCTTTGATTCCCGGGGTTGGCAGATGGGTTCCCGTATGCATAAAATGTTTTAGCTGATCAAAGACCCATGGATTTCCGATGCTGGCTCGCCCGATCATCACGCCGTCAACACCATACCTCTTTTTGTATTCCATGAGCTTTTCGGGCGAATTGATGTCTCCGTTCCCGAAAATTGGAATTACCACGTTTGGGTTTTCCTTGATCCTCCCGATCAACGTCCAGTCGGCTTCTCCTTTGTACATTTGAACCCGGGTCCTGCCGTGGATCGAAAGTGCTTTGATACCCACATCCTGAAGCCGTTCGGCGATTTCTTCAATGAAGAGTGAGTTGTTGTCCCAACCTAGTCTTGTTTTTACGGTTACCGGAAGGTTCGTCGATTTGACGATCTCTGCCGTCATGCGCACCATTTTCGGAATATCCTGCAATATTCCGGCTCCCGCGCCCTTGCAAGCCACTTTTTTTACGGGGCAACCGTAATTGATGTCGATGATGTCTGGATTTGCTGCTGCGGCGAGCTCGGTCGCCTTTTTCATCGATTCAATTTCAGAGCCGAAGATCTGAATGCCAACGGGCCGCTCATCTTCAAAGATGTCCAGCTTTTTTTTGCTCTTTAGTGCATCTCTGATCAGTCCCTCAGAAGAAATAAATTCTGTATACATTACATCGGCTCCATGCTTCTTGCACAAAGCTCTGAATGGAGGGTCGCTCACATCTTCCATTGGTGCAAGCAACAACGGGAATTCACCAACTTCAATATTTCCTATCTTTACCAGCCGTTTAAAAATTTTGGCAGAACCAATTCTGCTATTAAAAAGGCAAAAGTATTAAAATCGTGAGGAAACCAATCTTTCAACACTTCTCACCGGGCCTTAAGTTCTTTATGGCGATCTGTGTGTGCCTGTGTATGCTTACATTTTTCGGTAGTATTGGAAATATGCTGGCAGAGTGGCTTACCGGTGTGCGACCCTATGCAGAAACCGGTGAGATGGATTATTCAAATCCCAATACACTAAAGGCATATAGAATAGCTGTCGTCTTTTCGAATGTCGGGGGATTTTTGTTGGCTTCGATCCTTTTTGCATGGTTCTGTACCACTCAGATCAGATCGTACTTTAGATTCAATTCGGGGGTGCAATGGAAGCACTTAGGACTGATCTTAATTTGTTTTTTTCTTGCAATCCCCGCGATTCAGATGCTGTCAGAGCTCAATGAAATGATCAGCGGTGGCAGCTATTTAATGGATGCTCAGGAAGAGACCAGTAATTTACGTTCGGCATTGCTGCAAACCGATGGAATAGGCATTGTTTTATTGAATGTATTAACGATGGCGTTACTTCCGGCGATCGGAGAAGAATTGTTTTTTCGAGGAGTCATATTGCGATTGGCTTATCAGGGGACGAAAAGAATGCATGTTGGGGTATTGCTTTCAGCGATCCTGTTCGCGCTGGTGCATTTGGAATTCAACAATTTTCTAGCCATTGTTTTTATGGGAATGCTACTTGGGTATTTGTATGTTTATACCGGTTCTTTGCTGATTCCTATGGGATTGCACTTTCTGAATAATGCGGTGTACATATTATTGGAATCAACACCTTCAGGAGCAGAGTTTACAGCGCAACTGGAATCAGACAACAACGTGTTAATCTGGCTGATTGTTGGAGCCGCTGCATTACTGCTTTTTACCTATTTGCTGAAGCGGGCTTCTAATAAAGGAAGCTGGAATGAAATGGAGCAATCCATGCTCCGGGACGAAGCATAGCACTCAATTCACTAGTTGCGGTTATTTATTTTCCTTGGCAGAGTAGGCCAGCTCGTATTGCTCTACGGATTGAAGGCGTTCTTTGATCTTATTGACAATGGCCATTTTAGTGTCCACATCAACGTCCAGATACGCAACGATCTTATTCACATCAACCGCGGCAACCAAACCTCTTTTCTCCCAAATAAAGTCAGGAATATCATCCACAGACTTGATTGCATCATTCAATTGTATTTTGGAAACCTTGGAAGGAGATCCGATCTGTCTTCCAACCCTGATGTTTGCCAATATAGAGGCATCTTCAAATCTATAGATCGCTTCCCCGGTTGGCTTTTCGTATTCAACCAAAGGATCTGTTGTTTTCATTACTGCAACAGCCATGAAAAAGAAAAGGAGCATGAATACGATATCCGGCAGAGATGCGGTGGATATCCCCGGTTGTCCTTTTCCTGATTTTTTCTTTATCCTAGACATAATTCCGGATTAAATGTTTCTTGCATCTGGTTCAAGTAATCTCAGCGGATAACGAACTCGCACCGCCTTGATCATGGGGCGTAATGACTTGTCGCCACCATCCTCTAATTTTTCCATTTGATCGTAGGTCATACCGAAAGCACTCATGGAAAAATCATTTCGCAATCTTTTCAGCACACCTTTGATCTGGTCCAACACTTCGAAATAGGTTTCGAAGGTTGTCCCGTTGTTCGATTCATACCGTATTACCGCTCTTTTGGAGATGCACATAAATGGCTCTTTCGTCAGCTCCAAACAGCTTTCTTTCCCTTCCCATTCCTCCAAAGCTTTCTCGTATTTATCCAACAAAGCAACCTTCAGGTTCTCGTCGGGAATCAGCTTAGTTTCATTGATGAGAATAGCTAGTCTTGCCATGGTATCCGCAATGGTGTTTTCATTCACCAAATGCCTTTCGGGCATATTGTCCGCGTCGCTGTTGTAAAAATCATCGACCCATTGCTCCACGTCTTCGATCTCCGCTCTTTCTTCTTCAATTTGAAGCTCGTCCTTACCGTTTACAGCTATTTTCAGCACATTTCGATCCCGCACTTCAGGACAATCTTCACATGGCGGCAGCTCTTGAGGTAACGTTAGCCTCAGCCCCATGTCTCTGTCCATCGTTGTGGTAACCAGCCAAAAGATCAGCAGCAGGAATGCAATATCGGCCATGGAGCCGGCATTAATTTCTGGTATGTCTTTTTTCGCCATTTACCTTTACTTTTTTATGATACCGTAAATTCCTCCGCCGATCCAGGATAGGACGGCTAGGCCGATCAACACGATTGAAGTGGTGATTCCCCAGCTGGCAAGATTGTATCCGAACGTATCGTAAGCCACATTGTTTTTATCCAACACTTCAGCCAATTCAGTTGGAACCGCATCGGCACGTGTAGCAAAGAATATAATGAGCAGCAGCAGAGCGAATGAACCGAACGTTACCAGCACCTTCACAATGCCTTTTGGGTTTTTAATGAACCCAAGAAAGATGAAGATGACCCAAATGACAACTGTCATAACGGTCAGCAATAGTGCCCAACCTACGGATGTACTTGTCGCGTTGTTGATGTTGTTCATCACACGCGTATAGGCCTCTTTTTCAAACTCATCCACCGACTTTTCCGGATTACATTGACAAGCGTTGGCTTCTGCATTGTAGGCAATAATGCCCAGCTGCTTCGATTCCCGCTCACCCGGGGTGTCTCCATAGTGAATAGAGATCGCAGACACGACAACTCCGATCAACATCAGAACCACCGTGAGTCCGGTCAATATTCGTTTTATTGTCTTGTTTTCCATCAGAAGGTTCCTTTTTTAGCTTTTTGAAACGTTGTGCTTGATCAGCAGGTCAATGAAAGAGATAGAAGCATCTTCCATTCCGTTGATCAGACTGTCTATTTTCGAAACGATGTAGTTGTAAAATACCTGAAGGATAATGGCTACAACCAATCCCGATACCGTGGTGATCAGTGCGGTTTTAATACCACCTGCTACCGTTACGGCGTCCACTTTACCTGCGTCCTGAATTGCGTCGAAGGCATCGATCATACCAATTACCGTTCCAAGGAAACCAAGCATGGGCGCCAATGCAATGAACAGCTGGATCCAAGGTAATCCTTTCTCCAGAATACCTGCTTGAATACCACCGTAGGCGATTACTGATTTCTCTACAGCATCCAAGTTCTCACCATCTGAAGCCCTGTCCAATCCTTGATAAAAGATACCGGCTACAGGCCCTTTGGTATTTCTACACAGCTCTTTTGCTGCATCTACTCCCCCGGAAGCGAGTGAAGACTCAATTTCCACCAAAAGTTTGTCGGTGTTTTGGGTGGAAAGATTCAAATAAATGATTCTTTCGATACAAAGAGCAAGACCCAATACCAAGGCGATCAATACAAATGACATGAAAAACGGCCCACCTTCAATAAACTTTTCTTTCAAAGATTGGGTGATCTCCGCTTTATTGGCGGTTTGCACTTCTTCCGTTGGCGCTCCTTCATCAGGATTTTGAGCATACGACACACTTGTTGTTCCGATTGCCATCAAGCTTACCAATGCGAATAAGGTGAATAACTTCTTCATGATTTTAAAATTGCGTGTTTATTATTTAAATTTTCAAACTGTTACTTAATCTTTTTATTGTTCAGAGGCCTTACTTTTTGGCGTTTACATCACTGGCGGAGAGAGAGGGATTCGAACCCTCGGTACCCTTACGAGTACACTACCTTTCCAGGGTAGCCCGTTCGACCGCTCTGGCACCTCTCCAAAATCCTCAAAGACAATCCTCTTTTGGGTGGCCAAAATACAAAAAATTACATTACTTGCATGCACAATTCAGCTCAATTCAAAGGCATAGTACATTTCAATTTTTTGATCGTCTTTGCAATCAGAAATTACAGCATTAGAAAAAGGATGCTTATAATGTGATTTCTCCACAAATGGGTTCAGAAAATTTCTGTTTGATCGTCTCAACATCATCGTATTTGCCAAACAGATGCATGAGCTTGGTTACAGTCGCTTCCGTGGTCATATCCCTCCCGGAAAGCACTCCGAAATCATCAAATGCACTTGACGTTTCGTATTTCCCCTGTTTTACCGATCCGGCCTGGCATTGACTGACGTTGGTAAATACAATGCCTTTTTCTACCCCATATTGCAGTGTTTCTCTAAACCACTGGTGAGATGGAGCATTGCCGGAACCGAATGTTTCAAGCACAACGGCAACCAGATCCGGTGTGTCCAGGAAGTGCATGATCTGCTTTTTATTGATGCCCGGAAACAGCTTGAGAACACCAACGTTTGAGTTCATGTTCGTATGAACGATGAGCGGTTTCTGAACGATAGACTTAACACTTCTGAGGTATTTGTAATTGTACTTGATTTCAATTCCTGCCTGTGCCAGCTTTGGGTAGTTGTAGGACTCGAAGGCATTAAAATGTTCTGTATTGGTTTTGGTAGTTCGATTACCTCGGTACAATTGGTATTCAAAATAGATCACTACTTCCGGAACGATAGGGTAGTTGTTGTTGCTCGCACAAGCAATCTCAATAGCAGTGATGAGGTTTTCCTTGCCGTCTGTTCGAATGGTTCCGATCGGCAGCTGGCTCCCTGTGAGTACGATCGGTTTGGATAAGTTCTGTAGCATAAAGCTGAGGGCCGATGCGGTGTACGCCATGGTATCAGAACCATGCAAAATCACAAATCCATCGTAGTTGTCGTAATTCTCTTGTATGATGTTCGCGAGCTCGATCCAGGTAGAAGGGCCCATGTTGGAAGAATCGATGGGCTTTCCAAAGGATGCGGTGTCGATTCGATGCGCGAAGCGATTCAGCTCGGGTACCTGCTTGTTGATCTGCTCAAAGTCAAAAGGTTTCAGCCGGTCGGTTTCGGGATCTTTCATCATACCGATGGTCCCTCCTGTGTATATGATAAGTACTGACTTCCCGTTCATCGCTTAAATTCCAAAGATCTTTTTGCTGTTTTCCGTTGTGGTTGCTGCTATTTCTTCCAAACTTACATTTTTTACTTCAGCCAACCGTTGTGCAATCAATTTTAGGTAGGAAGATTCATTCCTTTTGCCCCGATGAGGTGTAGGGGCTAGATACGGTGAATCGGTTTCCAATACCAGATGCTTCAGATCGATCGGTTCGATCACCGCTGCCAGTCCGGAATTCTTAAAAGTAAGCACACCACCAATGCCCAACCAGAAATTGCCGTAGTCCAGAATTCGTCGGGCTTGCTCTGCATCTCCGGAAAAGCAATGGAAGATACCGGAGAGTGAATCATCATTCAAATCGTCTAAAACTTCAAACACCTCATTGAACGAGTTGCGGGTATGGATCACGATCGGGCGATTCAGCTCTTTTGCCCATTCGATCTGAATTCGAAATGCCTCTTTTTGTTCTTCCACATAGGTGGTGTCCCAATACAAGTCTATGCCGATCTCTCCAACGGCAACGAAATTTCTTTTGTTCCACCAAGAACGAATAGTAGCCAACGATGCTTGAAAATCATGATCAACAGAGCAGGGATGCAATCCCATCATCGCAAAACAATTTTCCGGATATGCTTTTTCCAGCTGCACCATCGGATCGATGGATTCCAGGTCAATGTTGGGTAAAAAAATCCGGTCAACTCCATGGTCTTTGCACCGCTGCATAACGGCTTCCAGATCATCTTGAAGTGTGTCTGCATACAGGTGGCTATGGGTGTCAGTGAGCATCGGTTTCGTCTATTTTCAATTTAATTATATTTGACGCCTTTCAGGATGGGAAATGTAAAAGTAAACATATTGCTATTAATCTTGTTTTGGGGTGTCGGAGTATCGGTTACCTCCGGCGAGGAAGATGGAGATAATGCCGAAGAAGTGTTCCAAAACTTTACAGAGTCGTTTTACGACTGTATTAAAGATGAAAACATCAGCTACGATGCACTTCACACGGGTTTAAAGGGTTATCATTATTTGCGTAAGAGCTACAAGCTGAAAAAGAAGCAATACCTGACGATCGTTGATTTTTCCATACCGTCAGATCGGGATAGGTTATTTGTGATCGATGTGGCCAAGAATCAGGTGGTGCATCGGTCGTTGGTTGCTCACGGGGAAGAATCCGGGGATCGCATACCGACGAGTTTTTCCAATGACCACGATTCCCACAAAAGTAGCCTTGGCTTCTACATCACCGGCATCGTATATACCGGAAAGCACAAAGAAAGTGTAAAGCTTTATGGACAGGAAAAAAGCATCAACGATAAGGCCTTTTTTAGGGGTGTTGTGGTGCACCGTGCAGAGTATGCCAATCGGTCATATTTGGACTCCAACAACGTTTTGGGAAAGAGCCTGGGTTGCCCGGCTGTTCCTTTTAAGGACTATGACAAACTGGTGGAAATGATCCGGGACGGATCCTGTTTGTTCATCTATGCTCCGGATGAAGACTATCTGAAGGCATCTAAGATCGTGAATAGTAAGAAGGGGTACAGCAATTTCATGGAGGCGTACAATTCCTGATAATTTTCATGCACCTCCTTGTTCAATTATTCCTTCACAAAATAATGCGTATAATGACAATAGCATTCGGGTTCATCAGAGTTGAAAGGGAAATCGTATTGAATCGTTAACGTGTCCGGGTGCTGGTCTAAAGACCCCGATAGCTGATCATCCGTATCATTGTTAAGCAGTATATTGAATGTATGGTAACCAGCACTTTGAATCTGATTCCATTCCGAAAAGACCATCCGTTTCCTACAAAGGAGATCTGAATTCTTGTAGAATTCCAATTTACCCTTTTCAGTAAACTTCAACGAATAATCATTTCCATCTGTCAACGGTGTGAAATATTTGATCGGAGGAGATGGCCCATATCCTGCAGAAAGTGAATACAACCATTCCCATTTGCCTATAAGCTCGGTCTTATCGTCAACCAGCCGATCTTTTTTACAACCGGTCGGCAATGAAATGGCCAGCAACAACATAAGGTGAATGCACCAACATTTTCTTAGAATAGCTTTTATCATTTGAATCCATTTTATTTTTTTACGTCAGATTACTAAAACCATGTTGTCATTGAAGCTCAGCATCTGTTTCAATCCTTTTCCTTTGAGCAGAGCTTGAAACCTGCTCCCAAATTTATCCCGACAGAGTGCCGAAATTCGTTACTGTAATCATTTTCCCCTGGAATGGGAAGCATCAGACAACGATAATTGAATTCGATGGACATTGAGCATTTTTCACTGATGTTAACAGTCAAAGGAATAGAAGTCAATAGGTTGACATATAATGCAGCAAGCCCCCTTAATTTGCGTCGTTCCACCAACTCTCCATACCTCCATTCTCGTCGGTATAACCCAAAATAGGTCAATTCCGGCCCGAACAATGCAGATACGTACACTCTTTTTGACTCAGAGGAATTGTACCCCAGTAAAAAATAGCCACCAATACCTCGATAGATATCTTTATAGGAGACCAGAACGGGGCGATAGTAATAATACAACGGATATTTGCCAACGATCTCATTCCTAATATATTCAAAACTTACTACATGTTCTCTATAAGACAGACCGCAATTGAAACCCCAGTGCTTACCCAGTCTACGGTCATACCCGATCCGGGCATTAAAAGAGCAATGCCCGGCCATGCTGTTTCGAATAAAACCCTGTTCCCAGGTGATGCTGTCGATAGGATAACCCGAATGTTGTGATCCGACATAAAAATTGAACGTATCTACAACGTCAAACCGATCTATCACATTGCTTGTTGATCCATAAAAGTCGGCAAACCACGTGTATTGACTGCCGCCTGATACCGTTAATCGATGTTGGCCATAACTTGAGCAGGTAAGCAAGCCTACGGTTATGACAAAAAAGCTATTCAACAAAGATTCTTTCATTCGCAATTATCAGCATTACATCAGAGCAGCACTTTCCGGATCTTTTCCAGTACTTGATCCACTGTAATTCCATCCATTGCCGCTTTTGCACAGTCACGTTGTTTTTGAGAATCCGTCTTTCCGTAAATGGTGCACGGACGGCAAGGTAGCGTTTCTCTCGGTACTTCCACGATCAGCCCCTCATTGCCCAACGGACCGAAACCCAGAAAATGATGCGTTCCGCCCCAGATGGACACCACCTTTTTTCCTAAAATACTCATTAAATGCATATTGGAGGAGTCCATGGAAACCATCACGCGGAGCATTGTCATCAGCTCCAGCTCTTGATTCAGCTCCAGCTGTCCGGCTACGATCACCACTTCGGGATGGTTCTCTTGTAATCTCTGTAGCCGGTCGATCTCGTTCCTTCCTCCAAATAAGAGAATGTTGTCCAGACCTTTTTCCTTGAGCTTGCCAATCAGCGCATCGATCTTATCGCTTCCCCATATTTTAGATTCATGAAGTGCGAAGGGAGCGATTCCGATCAGCTTAGCTTCCGGTGATAGCCTGTTTGCAGTGAAAAATTCATTCAGCTCACCCGAAGATTTCGGTTTTTTCCAAGGATCATCTGTCATTCCAATGGATAGCCCTAACGATTGAAAGGCCTCAAAATACCGAGCTGTTGTATGTGGAAGCGGTTTGAAATCACAATCTGGTTTCAGCAGCTTTTTTTTCTCTGATCGGCCCTTGTTAAATCGGATAATTCGTTTGCCCTGCCCTTTAAAATAGGTACAGAGGATTCTCGATCGCAGCACATCGTGCAGGTCAACAACAGCATCAAACGGTTGGGTTTTCAGCTCCTTGAACAATTCGAACAATCCTCCGGCTCCTTTGTGCTTTGTTTTTAATTCCGCCGGATGAAACGAAAAACGATCGGAGCGATTGAAGAACGGCTCGAATGCTTTGTTGGATACGAATGTGATCTTGAGTGCTGGATTGCGTTCAAGTAAAGAATGCACTACCGGAGCGGTGAGTGCAACATCTCCCATGGCCGAAAAACGGATGACCAGCAGATGCATATCAGTCTTTGTTTTGGTAGAGCACCGGGTTCAACGATTCATCGTTATACATCTTCATCTGTCGATACACCTTTACGATTCGGTCGCCGGATGCAATGTCTTCCAGCAGCTCATCGAATGACCGTGTGATGTCTTGTTCCTGCTCAAGCAAAACAGCATATTTCATATGGCATTTTTGAAGATGAGCCGGCTCAGCGTCCGGTCTTTCGGTTTGCTCTTTCATGTGGTACAGCTTCAAACACAGGATTGAGATCCGATCCACTACCCAGGCAATACTTTCTGTATTCAAACGTGCATTTTCTTTTGGCTTTACCTCGCTAAGGGTCGCGTTAAACCAATCGTCGATCTGTTCTACAAGATCCGTTCGTGCCTGATTGGAGGCATCGATCCTCCTTTTGATCTCAATTCCTTTTTTGTCGTCAATTTCAGGGTCCCGAATGATGTCTTCCAGGTGCCACTGAACCGTGTCGATCCAGCATTTTCGGTAGAGCAGCTCTTCAATACTGTCCGGCACGAAGTCTGAATTCATTTTTGCATCCACATCGTCTGTGACATGGTAATCATCTATGGCCCGGTTAAATAGGGCAATACATTCTGTTGCTTTCATCATTCAAAAAGGGCTTTAAGCTCGTAAGCGTCTTTCGGCTTCATTTTTCCCGCTAAGATAAGGCTCAGCTGTTTTCTGCGCAGTGCAGCATCATATCTTTCTTTTTCCTCTTCTGTTTCAGCTTCCACTTGTGGAATTTCGATGGGTCTTCCCATCTGATCGATCGCCACAAAAATAAAGATGGCCTGATTCGCTCTGGTTTTGTTTCCGGTAACCTGATTTTCAACGTAAACATCTACGATCACTTCCATAGATGAGGTGAACGCTCTGGATACTTTTGCGTCTAGTGTAACGCAGTCTCCGAGCTTGATCGGGTAATCGAATGAAACCGAATTAACAGCTGCAGTAACGACTACTCTCCTGCATTGTCGAGACGCAGATATACTGGCGATCTCATCCATCCATGCCATCAGCTGTCCTCCAAATAGATTGTGCAGTGTATTGGTGTCGTTGGGTAGCACCAGCTTGGTAGCCGTTGCACAGGTATCTTTTGCTTTTACAGTTTTCATAACCGGTTCAATTCAAAATGCAAAGTAATTCAATATGTAGCGATTATGGCAAAGAAAAGGGTCTTATTTTGTTTAGGAGCATTACCTTTATGGTGTGGAAGAGACATATCTGGTCATAAAATCGTTGCACATCATTTTTGTGGTTTGCTGGTTTGCGGCACTTTTCTACATCGTACGTTTATTCATCTATCATGCCGAAGCACAGGAGAAACCGGAGGTGGAACGCTTGACCCTGCAGCGGCAGTACAAAATTATGGAGAAGCGATTGTGGTACATCATTGGATGGCCATCTATGATCTTAACCATTGTGTTCGGCGTATGGATGCTGTTTTTAAAGTCTTGGTTGTTGTCAGAACCGTTCATGATGGTGAAACTCGTACTTGTAGGGGTGCTAATCGTGTATCATCTCTTTTGTGAGGTGATTCTGAATCGGTTTGAGCAGGATAAGATCTTTTGGAGCTCTACGGCACTGAGGTTTTGGAATGAAGTGGCCACCGTTTTTTTGGTGTCCATCGTGTTTGTCATTGAGCTAAAACACGAAATGAACTGGATCTGGGGAACCTTGGTTTTTATTGGCACGGGTGTTGTTTTGATGCTTGCTGTTCAGCTGGTAAAAAAATTATGGAAAAAATAGGGGTGT
The DNA here is from genome assembly GCA_913030835.1 of uncultured Flavobacteriales bacterium. Classification (GTDB taxonomy): domain Bacteria; phylum Bacteroidota; class Bacteroidia; order Flavobacteriales_D; family Parvicellaceae; genus UBA10066. The sequence goes on from CAJWDP010000023.1 coordinate 33,822, forward strand.
TTGGTATCCTGATGCTGCTCCTGGGTTGTGCAACTCAGCCGGCTCCTTGTATTGCTCACGATCCTGCAGGCGATTGTATCTGTACCATGGAGTATGATCCCGTATGCGGATGCGACAATAAAACGTACAGCAATGCGTGCAGAGCCGAGTGTTTCGGGATAAAAGACTATACGGCAGGGGCTTGTGATTAAAATTTCAGGATCCAGCAAGAGATGTCTTTCTCTTTTGCCAGCTTTCGTAGCTTTCTGATCTCACGACGTGAATCTGTTCCTCCTAAAGAAATTCGATGCAATCCCTTGTGAATGTCGAGCTCTTCCGCTTCGAACCCCTCATCGATCATATCTTCAATAAAACCTGAAGCGTACTTTTCTTTGCTGAAACAACCACCGATGAGGTAATAGCGATACCGGATCTTTTCTTCCGGTTCAGGCGCGACATAAGTGGATTCAGCAACAGCTGTATCTAAGTCAACTAGATCATCTACCGTCTCAAATTCAGATTCAGCCATAACGGGTTCAACTGCAACTGTATCAGCAGGGATTTCTGAATCCATTTGGACGGATGAGGTCTCCTCTATTAAAGTAGGGATTTCATTTTCAACTTCAACAGGAGTGTGCACTTCTTCAGAAATTGTATTTGGCTCTTCCGAAAAAACGGAATCGCTTCCTACGAACCAGGTTAATGGGTTGAACGATGCAGTATTGAATCCGTTTCCGTCTTTAAATCCGTTGTATCCTGTTAGCACCCCATAAAGAAGAAGGATAGGTATGAGAACGGCTGCAGCCCAAAACGCAAGACCTCGTCTCTTTTCATTGGATTGATCCACTTTTTTCGCAGCAGGCTCTTTATACGGGGTTGTTCTTGGGTGGAGTTTTCTTACGGGTGCAGGTTGTTGTTTTTTAGGAGCGGGATCTATTGCAACTACTTTAGGCTCTTTACTTTCCTTTTTCTCCGGTACTTTGATTGCTTGCTTTTCAATCGGTATCAGATCTACGGATGGCAACCCGAAACTGCTCGTAAGAAAATTGGTGGCATCCTGATTGAACTGAATGTTATTCTCTTTGTCCAGATACAGCACACCGACCTTATCCAGCGAAACGCGTTCTCCGGAATTGATTTGCTTTTTGATTCGATTGGTGAACTTTGTCAGCTCTTTAATTGCCCGCTCATAGCTGATGGATTCCTCCTTAACCAACTTGCTGGCGAGTAAACCGTCGTTCACCTTAACATGTTTGTTGAACAGAACATTCTTGGTGGGTGGGTGAATCAGCTTTCTGTGTGTGTCGATCTTGGCCGAGTGGTAATTGGAAATAAACCCTCCAAAATCAGGGAGTATCACGCAATCGTGATGATACAACAGTTCTGTTATGTGCTTCGCAATCGTGTCCATGCCCTTTACTCAAAGCTAATGTACGGTTTTCGCATGCTGTATTCAAGAGCTTTGCTGTAAATTTGTCCACACCTATGGGGAAAGTCTTTTGTTTCTTTTTCGTGTTCCTTTTCACAGGGGCAATGATTGCGCAGGATACGCTAACGATTGCTACGTGGAATGTTTTCCTTAGGCCGGCGATTCTAACTGACAATCAAAAGGACCGAGTTGTTCCGATCTCTAATGCGATTATTGAGTATAACGCTGACGTTGTTTGTTTGCAGGAAGTGTTTCATGCCAGAAGCAGAAAGAAGCTGATTCAAGAACTGAATGATGTATATCCGCATTATCTCTTGCCGGGTAGGGCCGGCATGAAACAGTGTTCCGGATTGATGATCTTTTCGAAACATCGAATTGTTTACGATACCATTGGTTATTACCGTTCGGGTAGTGGTATAGATGCGGCAGCTAGAAAAGGAGCTCAGCTGGTAAAGATTGCAATAGAAGGAGGTGAAATTATTGTCGTGAATACGCATCTTCAGGCAGGGAATCAACCGAAGCAACAGCGGGTTCGCAACAAACAGTATCAACAGCTCCAAGAAATTTTCGAAAACCACAGGGCGCTCAGCTATTGGATAGCCGGTGATTTTAATACCAGTGTAGATTCTTCTTCCTTTTCTCTGTTGAAAAAGTCAGTGATGGGTAAGGAGGGTAGTGAGCTCCGACCCAAAGAAAAATTCACATCCAACTTTGCAGACAATGGTCTGTTTGAATCCGATGGTTTAGGTCCGAGGCGAATCGATTTTATTTTTGTTAAAGCCCAATCAGATTGGAGTCGAATTGACCAAAGAATATATCGGCCAAAGTCCACTTGGAGGAAAAGGGGCGGGCATTATTTGTCCGACCATGCCTACGTTGAATCTACTTTCGTTCGATCTAAAAATTGAATGACATCTGAACGGCGTAAGTTCTCGGTGGCATTACGTCACCGGGTCGGCTCATGTACTCCCGGTTGAGTAGGTTTTTGATTACAAAAGATGCCTTCAGGTATTTTTTCACCTGACAAGCAATTCTTGAGTCGAACACCCAGTCGCCTCTGTTTCTTGTCAATCTATAGGTGTCCATGCCGGGCAGAATAGCTATTCCAGGAATTAATTCCGTTTGGAAAATCTTGTCAATATTGGGGGTGAAGCTATTGTATCTTGCACTTAAACCTACACTCCAGATCTTATAATCTATCTGAAAGTCAATTTTCACGAGATGTGTGAATCGATATTTCAGCATATTGGTTGAGTCGTTGCTGAAGGTCGAGACATAAGCAGAGTCCGTATTCAAGGAAATAGGATTCATATAGGTGTAGCCCGAAAATATGTTGAACTGAAGATCGTCTGTCAAATGTCCGGCTCCCATCAACTGTATATCGAACCCGGTAATTCTGGCGGTTTGCACGTTTTGAGATTGGGCTCCGAAATTGGATAGGGAAGGAAAGCCAGTAGCATAGTCCCATGGACTTCCATCCGTATTATATATACCGAACATGAACTCCATCATGTTGTCGTATTGATTGGCAAAACCGGCGATATCAATGTATCCTTTAAACTTGTTGATCTTAAAGCCTTGTTTCAAGCCGATTTCTGCGCTCCATCCGGTTTCAGGTTCGACCATTGGATTGGGGAATATATTAAGCAAACTGACCGATGTGGATACGTATTTTTCAGCAATGGTCGGGAATCGATAACCTTGCCCATAGGATGCACGAAGAAAGGTGTATTGACCCAGCTCATAAGTCGCGCCTGCTCTGAGAACAGGCTGTACAGGCAGCTTGCTTTCTCCAATAGTAAAGCTTGAACTCGTCTCTGCCGTGTCGATTCTGAAGTATTCGAACCGAATACCACCAGATATATTCAGTTTGTCGAAGAATTTTTTGTCAACCTGGGCATAGGCAGCAAGGTTATTGGAATTATGATTGCCATAAAGCTCAGATACCACAGATGTGTACATGGTCGTCAGACCGGCAGTGAAATGATTTGACTTTTCCTTATTTCGTTTGGAAAATTGATACTCTGCGTAATACGTGTTGGCCGTAGCCGCCTGATTCGTGTTGTTTCGGTTGGTCGTATTGTACCATCGAGACCTTAAGCTGTGTTTGTACCCTTTTTTAGAAAAATAGGTAAGATAGGGATCTACATTGATCCGAATGGTCTGGTAATCACTCAAAGTGGTTGTAGCTGTATCTGTTCCACCCTGGGGAATCAAAACACTATCGGCATCTTGCCACAGAAAGAATAAAGTTCCTTTCGAGACTTGTCCATTACTGTTCAGTCCAATTGCAAGTCCGTCGATCTTTTTCGATCGATACCTTAGATTGGTATTCAGACGGCCGCGTTCCTCCCATTCGCCTTGTCGATAGCCAAGATCTTTAAATCCTGCTCCTCCGAAGGTCAGATCAAGATTTTCTTTTACTCTTCTGGAGTGAAAGAAATTTACGCCGGTATAGTACCTGGGTTCCACCCACCATTTCTGATCTTTTCTTTTGAATGTGGAATCTGATGTTCCGGTTAAATTTGAGCCCTTGTAGTCGGCGTAAGGAGTGTCGTAGAATCCGGAAAATATTCTGACGTTGGTACGTGGTTTTATTTTTGGAAATCCGGTACGTATGTGCACAACACCATTCAATGCGGACGAGCCATATAAAACGGATGAGGCACCTTTGATGATCTCGATCTGTTCCAGGTTTTCGATAGGCAGAGAGCTCCATTTGATGTCATTGGCATCACCTGCAAGCATGGGCATGTCGTCTACCATCAGTAGCACCCTGCTTCCTGCTCCGTAGCTAAAACCACTTCCGCCTCTGATTGAAATCTGATTTTCCTGCATGTTTACCCCAGGGACCTGTTCAATGATTTCTTCGCAGGTTACCGTATTTTTGTTCTCAATAAGATCAGGTTTCAATATGGCCATGGATACCGTGATTTCTCCAATTTTCTGCTCGAATTTCCCGGCTGAAACAACCACTTCCTCGATCAGATTTTTATCGTCATTGTAGGTCATGTCTTTTACCAGCACTTCGCCTTCCTTTATGGTAATCGACTCCGTAATGTCATCGAACCCAAATGACTTGAAGGTGACTTCATGTTTGCCCACATTCACTTCTACGCTATACTCACCGGAGTTATTTGTAGTAGCAACCATTTTGCCATCTATGTATATGTCACTACCGATCAGTTCGTAGCCCAGATCGTCGAGTAATTTTCCCTTCAATGTCCCGGTTTGGGCAATCGATACAATTGGAAATAAAAAGAGAATTAGCAGGTAGAGTTTTCCCATTTGGTCGTTTTCGTGTTTCGATCACAATATAGAAAAATTGAGCTAACGAGAAAGGAATCGTCCCGGTTAGGATAAGAGCTTATCACAAAATGTAATTTTCAATGCTACGGCAAAAGGTCTTTTTGAAACGAATTGAATTCAGCTAATGATTTGATTAAAAACGATTTGCGCTCAAGATCCGAAACCGTTTCCTGAATTGGATCAACTCCTGTTGGTAACGGTTCAAATTTTGGTTCAATGGAGTTTTCCGTGATGCGGGCAGCGGACCAATTTCCGTTTTTGTAGACGTACCGCATCTTATCTTGTACGAAACAGAATTGATTGTAAATGAACTTGTCCATGGTTTTCCCATTGTTGTCGTACCAATAGCTTTGCATAATGGGAAGTGTAAATTGTTCGTCATCGAAAAGCGTACCATTGGCATGTTCAAGGCCACACTTTTTAAGGATTGAATTCTGAATGAATCGGGAAGAAACTGGTGTATGGATCACTCTTGAGGTTTTACTTTCATTATCCATCCAAAATAGAGGTACCTTATTACCGGCGTCGGTTACATTCGAAAAGTGATAATACCATTCCTGATCCCCAAAATTATCACCGTGATCGGAGCAAAAAACAACCAAATTGTTCTTGTCTTCGTGAAGTTCCTGAATATATTCATCTAGCTTTTGTTGAAGTATCTTCCAGCTTTCATGCTGTCGTTTTTGAATAACTTCTGCAATTTTTGGCTGGATGTACTCTTTGTCTTTCTTCAGGAAGCTTTGATTGAGGAGGTGGTATAGCCCTTTGATTTCTTTGGTTTTGTTTTTAAGGCCTTTTTGACTCAGTTTAAATGTAGGCCCTATATGGTAGGGAAAATGAGACTCCATCATATTGATAAAGATGAACGATCGCTCATTTTTTTGTTCGTTACGTTGCAGGATCTTTCTTGCCACTTCAAAAGAATCTTCGAAGGTATTCTGCACCCAGCAATTGCCAACGGTAAGGTCCTCAGATAGCTCATTGACTAGGCCATCCTTTGACATCAACATTTTTCGAACTCTCGGTTTTCCGGCCAATACGGCAAATCGAAGTGTTTTTTTGAATTTAGGCTGGACCATTCCCCAGATCTTATGCACTTCGTCAAACCCACGATCTAACCCGAATATTTCTGTAGTAACTACATTGGCGGTAACCTGATACGTTTTAAAGCCATCCAATTGCAGTCGCTCGGCTAGCGTCGGAGCGTGTTCAGAAAGTTTTCTGGTCTGGCTGGTTGCCCCATGCTCATGTGGCATCAATCCGGTAAATAGACTAGCAGTGGCTGGTAAAGTCCAGCATCCTGCAGATCTTGCTTCAGTGAATTTTGTGCCATGGGATTCGGCATACGATAATCCGGGTGCTGTTCCAAGGTGCATAGAGTCGTAACGCAAACTGTCTGCAACAATCAGTATGATATTTTGTGGTTTAGACACCAAACAAATGTAAGGCCTCAAATAGACTACGTTCTTCTTTCCTTCTTTTAGTTTTAAACAAATTATGTCTACCGAACTAAAATATCTAATTGCGCTGACACAAATTGATGGTATAGGCCCCATCGTGGGTAAAGAATTGCTTCGGTTTTTCGGCTGTGCAGAAGCCATATTCAAGGAGAAGCCCGAAACCTTGAGTAAGATCAAGAGATACGGACAGCAGCTAGCCGGTGGGGTATCTAACCCTAAGCTGCTGCATCTGGCAGAGACGGAGCTGGAATTCATGGACCGGGAGGGAATTCTTGGTATGTCGATCTCAGATCACCGTTATCCGGAATGGTTGAAGGAATGTCCGGATAGTCCTGCTGTGCTCTTTTTGAAGGGAGGAGGCAGGCTCAACGAAGAGAAAGCAGTATCCATTGTGGGTAGCCGAGAAGCAACAGGCTATGGAAAAGAATTTGTAGAAGAGCTGGTTCGCGAATTATCTCGTTTTAATGTTGCGATACACAGTGGGCTGGCATATGGAATTGATATTACAGCTCACAAAGAGGCGTTGCGTAATGGTTTGCCAACGTATTGTACACTTGCACATGGATTGGACCGAATTTATCCCAAGAAACACACCAAATTTGCAAATCAAATGTTAGCAGAGGGCGGATGGATAACGGAATTCATGTCTGGTACCACGCCCGATCGGGAAAACTTTCCCAAAAGAAACAGAATTGTAGCCGGCATAACAGAAGCTACGATCGTGGTTGAATCTGCGAGGAAGGGAGGGGCGATCATCACTGCAAATATTGCCAATACGTATGGGCGGGAAGTCTTTGCCGTTCCGGGAAGGGTAGCTGACGAAAGGTCAAAAGGATGTAATTTTTTGATCAAAACCAATCGAGCCCATTTGCTGCAAACTCCTGAAGACCTGATTCGTATGATGGGTTGGGAGAGTAAAAAAAGTAAATTAATACAAACACGATTATTTCCCGACTTGACCGATAATCAGGTGAAGATTGTAGAATCAATGCAGAGCCAGGATCAGCTTACGATGGACGAATTGGTCCATGTGCTCAACAGGCCCATCAGTGATGTGTCGACCGACCTGCTCCTAATGGAGTTCAAAGGTATGGTCAGGCAGCTCCCCGGGAAAAAATTTGAGCTTTGTAACCAATAAATGACTTGCCGCTATTCCCAAAAAAGCATTCTAAATTCCTCTTGTTTGGTAAGGCTTTTAAATCGATACCGACGGGGGATTGATTCTAGTTTTCAATTTGTAAAAATCCCTATTTATTTTCCTACATTTGCGCCACCAATTTAAGTTCTACGAATAATGACAAGCATAGATCAAACCGTCGAGACACCGTTTCAAGCGGAAATTGACGCATTTATGGAGAAGGTAAAGGCACAAAATGGCCATGAACCTGAATTTTTACAAGCAGTCCACGAAGTGGCTGAAGCCATCATACCTTTTATGGCTGACAATCCAAAGTACAAAGACCACAAGATTCTGGAAAGAATCATCGAGCCTGAGCGCACGTTGATTTTCAGGGTGCCATGGGTAGATGACAGTGGAAATGTGCAGATCAACAGAGGATATCGAGTGGAATTCAATTCAGCAATCGGTCCTTATAAAGGCGGATTAAGATTTCATCCATCCGTCAACCTTTCGATCCTCAAGTTCTTAGGTTTTGAACAGATATTTAAGAACTCCCTAACCACATTGCCTATGGGTGGCGGAAAAGGAGGTTCTGATTTTGATCCGAAAGGAAAGTCGGACAATGAAGTCATGAAGTTTTGTCAATCTTTCATGACTGAGTTGCAGCGACACATCGGTCCGGATACAGATGTTCCTGCAGGAGATATAGGAGTTGGCGGAAGAGAGATTGGATACATGTTCGGCCAATACAAACGATTGAGAAATGAGTTTACCGGTGTACTTACAGGAAAAGGAAGGAATTGGGGTGGTTCTCTGATCCGTCCGGAAGCAACAGGATATGGAACCGTATATTTTGCACAGGAAATGTTGAAAACGAAGGGTGATTCGTTGGAAGGAAAAACTGTGGTCATTTCCGGCTCTGGAAATGTTGCGCAGTACGCATGTGAAAAAGCAACCCAACTGGGGGCAAAAGTGGTTACGCTTTCGGATTCCAAAGGATTTATTCATGATCCGTCAGGAATTGATGCTGAAAAGCTGGCGTGGATCATGGATCTAAAGAACAACAGAAGAGGAAGAATTAAGGAGTACGCAGATCATTTTGCAGATGCTACCTTCACCGAGGGGCAACGCCCATGGGGTATTCCTTGTGATATTGCTGTTCCTTGTGCTACCCAGAATGAGCTCAATGGTGAAGAAGCGTCAACCCTACTGGCCAATGGTTGTATTGCCGTTGCAGAAGGTGCGAATATGCCTTCTACGCCGGAGGCGATAGAAGCTTTTCATAACGGAAGAATTTTATTTTCTCCAGGAAAAGCGTCCAATGCCGGTGGTGTAGCAACTTCAGGTTTGGAAATGTCTCAAAATTCATTGAGATTGTCATGGACAAGAGAAGAGGTAGATGAAAAACTACACGGCATCATGGTGTCAATACATGAAGCGTGTGTTGAGTATGGCACTGAGGCTGGATATGTGGATTACGTGAAAGGAGCGAACATCGCCGGATTCGTTAAGGTTGCTGATGCAATGATCGATCAGGGCGTCGTATAAAAAAGATATACCTATTATTAATCCCATTGTCCCGTTGGATGGTGGGATTTTTTTATGAAAAAAATTGCGGTAATAGTAAATGGGAAGAAGAGATTTTCCAGCAGGATCAATCGCATGATCGAGCTGTTGAAAATGGAGCACACTGTGCAAGTAATGACTACAGAATACAGTGGTCACGCTGTTGATCTGGCGATTGATGCATGTGGGGCTGCAAATGTATTGGTCGCGGCCGGAGGAGACGGAACGTTGAACGAAGTGGTCAATGGTATTTGTGCTTCCGGAAAGTCAACGACACTTTCAGTGTATCCTTGTGGGAATGGTAATGATTTTGCAACAGCGATGGGTATTGGAAAGCACCCTGAAAAATTCGTTGCTATGATCAGAAAGAACTGCGTCAGGGAGATTGATGTCGGGGTAGTAACGAACGATGAAGGGAAGAAGTTTTTTATCAATATTGCCAGTATAGGTATTGGAGGATATGTTGCACAAAAAATCAATGAGGCCGGGGGTGTTTTGAAGTACCCGAGGTTGATCGTGGAAGGTTTTTTTCGCATGAAAAAAGCCGAGGTAGTTATTCGGTGGGGAGATTCCAAGGTGCAGGCTTTGGTCTTGACTGCTGCATTCTGCAATGGCACTACTTTCGCGAATGGCTTGGTGATCCAGCCGGATGCCAGATTAGATGATGGACTGTTGCACAGCTGTTTAATTGGAGATGTTTCAGTAGGGGAGTATGTGAAAAACTTAAGGCGCCTAAAAAAGGGTAGGAAATTGAATCACCCTAAAGTGGGTTACGGTTTTGGCGAAAAGTACACGATTGAGCTGATTGATGGAGAATGTCACATAGAAACAGATGGAGAATATTTTGGGATGTGTCCTGCCGTGTTTGAAATTGAAAAAGAGAAAATTTCTTTCCTACTACCTTAGGAGGTGGCTGGGTCCTAACTGTTCTCATTTCGAATATGGGCATGTTTTGCCTCAAATAGTTTTCCCATCAGTTTGGCCCTGTCAATCGCTATTTGAGCTTTTTCTCCTTCAAAGTGATCCGAAACAACAGATTCGAACAAGGTCACCCATCGTTCAAAGTGTCTTGTGTTAATGTCCAGCTTTATATGAGGGGGGAATGGCCTTCCGGAATAGCTAGGCTCATTCAATAGTATGGATTGCCAGAACCTGTACATTTTTTCCAAATGAACTGGCCATCGATCTTTAACCGTTTCGTTAAAAATCGGTCCAATTAAATCATCTTTTCGTACAGCGCTGTAAAACGTGTCAACCAACAATTTTATGTCTTCAATCGTCTCAATTTTCTTCATGTTTGTTGTTTAATAGGAGGCATCGTTTTTACGATGTGTTGCAATACGAATGGTAAAGGTCATTTGCGTTTACGAATAATAGCAAGTACAACAAGTAATATGCAGATCATTGCAGCTATACCTACCATCAACCAGAACAAACTTTTTTGTTTTTTTGTGGTATCCTCATGATCCTTGATTTTATCTTTAGTATCGAGAACAGTCATCTCAATATCGATGCTATCGATCACGGGCGGATGTTTTAATTGATCCAGATAAGTAAGAAGATCAATGCTTATAGAGTCTTCTTCTAAAAAGTAATGCGGTTCGCTCCCTTTTGCAACAAAGCTCAGTCGAGTGTTAGACTCATTGTTGTAGTAATGCTTTCTATATTCTTCTTCAGGATCCATTCCGCTGATAATCCAATAAATTTCATTGGCTCTGATTCGGGCAAAATTTTCTTGTCCGCGTTGTATTCCTTCTTCTAATACAATCGTTTTACTCGAAGTTTTTCATTTTCTCTTCCTTTGACCAAAGCATCAAAAAGTCTTTGACCTACAACAATCTGTTCTCCTTGTAGAGAGTCATCTATGTCTTCCACAATCGCATGACCAGCTCTCAATCCACCCAGCCATACTCGATTGTCGCAAAGATATAGAAGGTCTTCTTTTTTAGCTTCTAATTTGGAGGCTAATTGTGGA